>JAVXTS010000027.1:0-4456 GCA_036642535.1 Eubacterium sp.
ATTTAAAGACACGTTTCAAGCTTAACCGTAAAAGTTGTGCCAAGACCGATTTCTGAAGAAACGCTGATGGTGCCGTGGTGTGCTCTTATAATATAGTGCACGATATAAAGCCCCAAACCATGGGAATCGCCGTTTTTATCGGAACGGGATGAAAAGAACCGGCTAAAAATCTTGGTTTGATCATCGGCTGAAATACCACAACCGGTATCGGAAACCGTAATCGTAGCGATCCCTTTTTTCTGGGAGAGGGTAATGGTAATGGTGCCGTCTATGGGGGTGAAACTCATGGCGTTGTAGAGCAGATTTTCAAAAGCACGGGTGAGACGTTCTTTATCGCCATTTATAAAAACAGGATGATGTGGCAAATGGCAGTTAAAGTGGAGTCCATTAGCTTCGGTATCGGGTGAGGTATCGGTATAAATTTCATGTAAAAGAGCGCCTATATCAAGGCGTTCTTTTTTTAAGGTCGTTTCATCCTGGGTGGTGAATTCCTGCAAACTGCGGACACGGTTCTGAACTTCGTTTGATTTTTGATCGATGGCTAAGAGGTAAGCGCTTAACTCTTCGTCGATCTGTACATTACCGACTCGAATCAAGTCAATAAAGGCTTGTATGGTGGAGATGGGGGCTTTTAAATCGTGGGCAACATCGGACAGAAACTGTTTACGTTCGGTGATGAGGGTGGTTAATTCTTGGGTTCGGAGAGCCACCTCATCTTCAAGATGTTCGGTCAGCTTTTGATTTTCCCTTAAAAGGGATTGGTAATAACGGGCGATCAGAATACCGAAAATAAGGACGATAATATAGGTGCAGTATTCGGATTGCCAGCCGGTATAAATGGGTTCAAACTCATTGCTGCCGGTGACTTTTAAAAGAATACTGATGCCCAAAACGGTGTTGGCGGCGGTTAATAAATAAGCACGGACATCTTTTGTCCCCAGGGCGATGAAGGATGCGCTAACGAGATAAAAGCAGATAAAGCATTGATAAAAATCTAAAAGAACACCGTAACCGGTGATCAAAAAAGGCGCATTTGGCAAGACGCCAATGGGAATAATGACGCTAATGGCACACATTGTGGCGGAAATAGGAAAGAGCAGATGTCGATAAATGATTTTTTTATCAAATTGTGCTATAATACTACTGATATTAACCACACAAAAGATCACTAAAAAGTAGCTGAAATCTTCAAGTGCATAGAGTCCGCTAACAAGGGGAACGCCAAGCCATCTTAAGGGGACATAGGCGACATGCAGAGAAAAGGCGAGGGTCATCAAGCCATAATAAAAGAATAGTGGATCACGTTTTGGGGAAAACCAAACGAGAATGGTAAAAAGGGCGATGGCGAAAGATGTAAAGCATAAAAAGGCGTAGAAAAATTGATTAACGCTGTTTAAATGCGCCACATCTTGGGGTAGACCGAGAACCGGCGGGTAGTAAATTCCGCTGTAATAGTGGGTAAAATTGCTGGTTTCAATAAGGATTTCGGTGTTTGCATCGGCGGTAAAACTGAGGACACTGTTTTTAATAAAGGCATGATAATCCTGAGCGGTGGGATCGCCCAGTTTTTCGACGATCTGCCCATCGACCCAAATCGTGGCACTTGAGAAAATTTCTTGTAGCGATAAACTCAGGGTAACAGGTCTTCCTGAATTGACGATGTTAAGGACATAGGTACCGGAACCATAAGGGGATTTATGGGGATCACCCTGTGAAAAATCCGGATATTCACCGATGAAAACCATTTTTGGTGTTGGTGAATGTTGCTTAAGAGCGTCAGGTGTGAGGAGAACGTCAGCGTAAAATTGCCATTGATCAATCAAAAATACCAGCGGTTGATTTTTAAAGGTGTCATCATTGATCGATAAGATACCGTTTTCAGGCTTGATGGATCCGGCACTATATTTATTATCGACAGAATAGAGCCATTGAATGCCCAAAAGAGTCAATAATGTGGTAGCGATTAAAATGATAATGCCCTTTAAAAGTTGCGGTGTGATATGAATTTTCATTGCATTATTTCCATTTCTAAAGTTTAAACCATGGAGGTTTTATGAAATTTATCAAGCAATATAGCGATCGATTTTTAGGCGTTTTTTTGAGTATTGTGGTGTTGACAAGTGTCATCATGCCCGAGAACGTTAACGCCATGATCTTTAATCCCGGGGGAGACATTCCCCAGAAAGAAGAAAATTCACCAAGCTGTCAGGCTTTAGAAGAGTGGTATGTGGCGCATAAGGATACCGGTGGCACCTACACGTTAACGGAAGATGTGGTGGTAAACAATGCGCTTTGTTTGCAGCCAACGGCGGATATGACCCTTTTAATGGGTGATTTTCATCTTTATGTGAGGCGCACCGGGCTTGCGGAACTTTACGGGTCACATCTTTTCTTAGAAGGTACCGGTGGTAGTGAGGGCTTAATTTATGCGGATGCGGCATCGGTAGTGATCCTTGATGGGCCAAGGATTACGGCGACAAATGGCACGGCGTTAGTCTTTGGATACGGTGAAGATAGCCCATGGGAGACTTACCTTGGCGGAAATTATACAGATGCACCGACAACGATTACGGCGTATGGTGAAAATGCCTGTGGTATTGATAGCAGATTTAACTGGCCACTTACGGTTTCTCACTGCGACGTGACGGTGAATGGCAATGGGAGCACCGGAATTAAGGCACTTCAGAATATAACCTTTCGGGATTGTAATGTGGTGGCTCAGGGTGAAGCTGTTTTCTCACAAACCGGAACGATTGTGTTAGACTGCACGTTGACGATGCCCGAGGTGAGTGGTGCCGAAATTATTGACTATCAGGTGATCGAAATCCTACCGAATGATTTGTCGATTGCGCCGTTTACACCTTTTGAAAAAAGCGGTGCACCGAAATATATTACCGTTATGCTACAAAATCCGGAGGATAAATATGATGTGCGACAAGCATTAATCACAGTCGAATGGGATATTGAGGCGTTTAATGCGCAACTGAATGGGGCTCAGAATTTTACGATAAACGGTGTAGCAGAAAAGCGTCCGTCAATGAATTTTGAAGGGGCAAATTCCCCGGTTTTAAACGTCAGCATTCGGGAATCGAAACCCATTACCGATTTAGAATTGATGCCTCATAAAAATGGGGAACCCTCTTATTTTACCTTGTCATTCGAAAAACCGAAAGGCGCAGATGATGTTATTTTGCAGACATCGACAGATGGTGGTAAGAGCTTTAAAGATGAATCGATCAGACTTCAAATAGAGAGCGAGGATGGCGAACGTGGGACGTATCAGTCGGTCTTTAAGGAGACCAATCATTATTATTATCGCCTAAAGGTGATCGGTTCTTCATACGCCGGTTATTCCAATAGGGTGGATTATAGGTATGAAAAGCCCCCGATAGAAGAAGAGGATGTGGAGGGGAATCGTTCCGGTGGTGGACGGGATAAACCACAGCACGATCAAACATTAAATGTGTTGGATCATCTCCTAAAGCATGATTATGTGGTTGATGGAAATAGCGTTCATGCTTTTGGCGGTAATGATCACAAAACCAATGGGAACAGACAAGATGCGGTGTCTTTGGAACCGAATCAAACGAAGAAAGGAGATGCCGGTCAGTCATCGGATACCGGTTATTCATCAGATACCACTCATTCACCGGATACCGATGAGAATCAATCAAAGGGTTCTAAAACCGGAACGATCTTACTGAGTTTTGGGTTGATTGGGTTGGTTTTTCTGGGGGCATTTTTTATAAAGCGGTCGTAAACGGGTGATTCAAGGTACAAATTTGTAACCCTTTCCCCAAACGGTTTGGATGTAACAATGGTCTTTTGAAACGGAATTTATTTTTCGACGCAACTGGGCAATGTGAACTTGCACCGTATGAGCGGCACCGAGATCGGGCATTTCCCAGACTTTTTCATAAATTTCAAGTTGTGAAAAAACCGTGTTTTGATGTTTGGCAAGAAACCAAAAGATATCAAATTCAGCAACGGTTAAAAGAATGGGATATTCTTTATAGAAAACAGTGTGGGACGTGGCGTTTATGATTAAATCATCAAAACGCAGCGAATCCACGGCGGTATTTGGTGTAGCTTGTTTTTGGATACGTGCGTAGATACGAAGTTCGAGTTCCTTTAAACTGTAGGGCTTTGTTAGGTAATCATCCCCACCGGCTAAAAAACCATGGATCCGATGGTCTTCTCTCGTATAATTTGATAAAAAGATGATCGGAACAGTCGATTTTGATTTAATGCGGGTGCAGACTTCAAAACCATCAAAATCCGGGAGGGAAACATCAAGAATAATACAATCAAGTGTCATTGTATCCACAATCATCAGCGCATCTTCGGCGGTTTCTGCCGTGTATATTTTAAAGCCAAGGCTTGAAAAGTAAATCCGATTCACCTCTAAAAGAGCGGTATCATCATCAACAATTAGTAAATTATACATTTTTTCCTC
>JAVXTS010000027.1:4556-21089 GCA_036642535.1 Eubacterium sp.
TCTAAAGACAGGGTTATTTCGCCTGAGTGTAAAATTCTTTCTTCATGATATACATATTTTGGTCGGCGATATGAAGAATTTGATCGGTTGTTTGCGCATCGGCAGGATAGGTGCAGTAACCAACGCTGATGGAGGTTTCAATGGTAATATCCCCTGCAACAATAGGGGGATCAAATAAATGCTGTAGTGCTTCTTTAATGTGGTCACAGGTTTCTGTGGTGATGTTTTTGGTCACAATAACAGAGAACTCGTCTCCCCCGTTACGAAAAGCAAAGTGATCACTACCACAAAAGTCGGTGAGCCTTTTTGCACACGCCATTAGAAATAAATCACCGCAGTGATGACCATGAAGATCATTCACTTGTTTAAAGCCATTGAAATCTAAAAAATAAAGAACAAAGGGAACAGAACTTTGGATTAAGGCGTCAAGTGCTTTTGAAAGCATGCGTCGATTATTTAATTCGGTGAGGCTATCGGTGAGTGATAGGTTTTGCATTTCAGATTTTTGGTCTCTCAGAATACTGTAATTCTTCGCTAGCAGAGTGATTAGAAGCGTGAATAGCAAGCCCAAAAGGATTTCTCCAAAAATTCGGAGCTCATTGACCCAGCCGTTTGCAGGGGCAACACTAAAGGTCCAAGTGGCATTGGGAACCTCAAAAGAAACCTCGACAGGTTTTGATAGCGCAACATCAGAAGATTCGTCAATGATTTGAACATCACCGGTGTCGGGATGAATGCGATGCAGTTTATAAGCATAGCCTAGATGAACCAGTTTATTAAGTTCTGCCGGATAAAAAGCATCGGGTAAATTTAAAACGATGATGGAAAACCCCCAGAATGTTTTTTCAGATTGCGCATTTTGAAGGTAAATCGGACGTCTGGCAACAACACCGAGACCACCTTGATAGAGTTTAAAGGGGCCGGATAAGGTCATTTCCCCGCTATCTCTTGCTGCAATGGCTTCGGTTGCCCGATCCGGATCAGAAAAAAGATCGCCAAAACCATCTTCATTTCCTTTTAGAGGATAGATCATGCTAACCACACCCTTTGGTGCAAGTTGCACACTGCGGATGGCCGTGTTATCGAGGAGTGTTTCTGCGATATAATCAAAATTTTCAATATTCCCCCCCGATTCAACCACAAGGGTTTCGAGGGTTTGGGTTTTGAGAAATAAAGTATTGAGCACATATTGTAATTTACTGACTTGGGATTCAGTGACATAGGTCGCACGATCTTGGAGGCGCTTATAATCACCCACTTCTTTGATGAAGATAACAGCACCCGAAAAGCAGATTGTGATTATGAAGACAATAATTAAAAGAAATTTATTATTTTTTGTTTGCATTTTATCACCCCCATTTAAACATAATTATATAATTTAAAATGGAAAAAATCAATGTAAAGGTGAAAATTATGAACAATAAAAAGCACCTCTCTTCGTTTTAGTGATGAAGAGAGGTGCTTTTTAGGTTGTTTTCCGTTCAATCATCTGACAGGGATAGAGAAATAGATGTCTGTTTAAATCGCTTTTGCTGGGATTCATGATAAGTTTGACGGTTTTTTCGATCATATCTTCTAGAGGTTGGATAAATGTGGTCAAGTTAT
Organism: Eubacterium sp.; assembly: GCA_036642535.1. Classification (GTDB taxonomy): domain Bacteria; phylum Bacillota; class Clostridia; order Eubacteriales; family Eubacteriaceae; genus Eubacterium. The sequence goes on from JAVXTS010000027.1 coordinate 6,162, forward strand.
AAGAGGGATAATCGGCGAGGTCGATATTATCGAAGCCGACAATGGCGAGGTCTTTTGGAATCTCCATTTGGTATTCGTATCGGGCAACATCCATACAGCCGGCGGCAATGAGGTCATTGGCGCAGAAAATAGCATTACAACGATGGGGATCGTCGGTGAGAATCTGGCGCATGATTTGCTGCCCGGATTCATAGGAGAAGCCACATTTATAGATACCACAATCGGGAAATCCGCGTTCCCGCAGTCGGTCGGTATACCCTTTTTGTCGGTCAATACTGGTGGAGGCATCGCCGATGGAACCGATATAAGCAAAATGATTGTATCCTTTATCCACAAGGTAATTCGCACAGTTTCTACCGGCTTCAACATTATCACAGCAAATGGCGGTAACGTTTTGATTATTGGCATAGCGATTAAAGAGAAGCACCGGAATATCAAGTTGCGCACAACTTTCGACCCAATCAAAGGAGATGGGGGAAGCCGTGAGTAAAATGGCATCAACACGGTACTGGAGCACTTGCTGCATGACGGCATCACTGTTTTTTTCGTCTTCCAGATTAAAAAATAAAATTTGTTTATTATATTTTTGAAAAGCACCGGAAAATGAGGTTAATATTTTAGCGTAAAATGGATTGGTTGGGTTTTTCATAATGACAGCAATAATATTGGTCCGGTTTGAGCTCATGCTTCTGGCAATGGCATCCGGTGTATAGTTAAGTTCTTTAGCGGCGGTAAGTACTTTTTCCCGTGTTTTATCCTGCATTTTAAAATCAGGATTAAAGGCCCGTGAAACGGTAGCTTGGGAAACACCGGCATGTTTGGCGACTTCTATAGAAGTCACTCTTTTTTTAGTTTTAGAAATTGGCATTGTAACACATCCTTAATTATGAGCATTCACTATTAATACGTATTCATTATCACATAATTTCATTAAAAAAACAACATAATATTTAAAGAAAAACAAAAAAAGATCTTTTTTTTAAAAAATAGGCTTGACAGGTCCCGAAAAAGGGTGTATTATTAAAAACATAAAGAATACGTATTCACGAAACGGAAAAAGCAAGGGTAAAAATAATTGAGAATTTTATTTAAACCTCGTGAAAATGGTTTCATGCCGTATAACTTTAGGGTAAAGAGTTTATTTTACAAATAAAAGAACTCGGTAATATTTTTTTTAGTCAATCATGAATACGTATTACCTATTCGGACTGAGGAAAGAAGGAATAATATGGAAGAAGCAAAAACAAAAAAAATTGATGCGAAAGTATTAGAAGCGTTTACGAAAGAACTTTTCATGAAAGCGGATATGTCAGAAGATGATGCTGAATTTCATGCGCAATCTTTGGTAAAGAGTAATTTGTGGGGTGTTGATTCACACGGGATGATCAGAGTGCCGGCTTACTTCAATCGTATGTTGAATGGTGGCATTAATGTTAAACCGGATATTAAAGTTGTTCGTGGTGAAGGCAGTATGGAAGTCATCGACGGAGACAATGCGGCAGGTTTTATTGTAGGACGTGCGGCAATGCAACGGGCCATTGAAAAAGCAAAAGTGAGTGGTATTGCGGCAGTAGGTGCGGTAAACAGTAATCACTTTGGTGCCGGCGGACTTTACGCTCGTATGGCAGCTGAAGCAGGAATGGTCGGGATTGCGATGACCAATGTTAAACCACTTATTGTAGGACCGGGAGCGACAAGACCGGTTGTTGGTAATAATCCAATGGCTTTTGGTATTCCAACTTACGGCGATTTTCCATTTGTTTTAGATATGTCTCTTTCAAAGGTTGCCGGCGGAAAATTAACATTGGCCATTAAGAAGAAAGAAAAAATTCCAATGGATTGGGCAACCGATAAAGATGGATATCCAACGGATGATCCGCAAAAAGCATTTGAAGGTTATCTGATGCCAATGGGTGATTATAAAGGTTTAGGTTTAGCTTATGTGGTTGATATTCTTTCCGGAGTGATCTCGGGTGGTGTTTTCTCACATCAGATGAAGAGTATGTATGCTAATCCGGAAGAACCGAGTTTAACGGGTCACTTCATGATTGCCATTGATATTTCAAAAATCATCAGCAAAAATGAAATGAAAAAACGCATGAAAGAATACTACTGCACCCTTAAAGCAACGCCGATGTTAAAAGAAGGAACAGAAATGTACTTGCCGGGCGAACTGGAATATAGAAAAGAACAAGAACGCTTGAAAGATGGTGTGCCGGTGCCGGTAACCACGATTGAAGAGTTAGAAGCACTTGCGAAACAATATGGTATTAAAGAACCTTTAACGGTTTTAAATAAATAAAACAAACAAAATTAAAAGGAGAAATTAAAATGTTAAAAAGAAAACACTTATGGTGGGACGAACTTTCAAAAGAAGAAATCTTAGAAGATGTTAAAAACTGTGATATGGCTATTTTGCCAATTGGGGCAACTGAACAACATGGTCCTCACTGCCCATGTGGTTGTGATGCTTACAATGCTAAAGGCTTAGCTGAAAAAATTGCGAAAAAAACAGGCGCAATGTTATTACCACTTTTACCTTACGGTTCACATCCATATCATCATTGGTATATGCCTGGAACCATTCCATTGGGATATGAAACACACACAAACTTACTGTGCGATATTATCAGAGGCGCTGCAGTAGCCGGATATAAAAAATTCTTCATCCTTTCAGCTCATGGTCAAGTATCAACAACTTTAGTAGCAGTTCACAAATTAGGTCTTGAAGGTTACTTTACATTATCAGCTCACTGGTATGATTTATTAAGAGACAATCAGACAGATCTTGAAACACCGATGATCCATGCTGACGAAGCAGAAACATCAATGGGATTATACTTATACCCACAATATATTAACATGAGTAAAGCGGTTGATGATGGCGGAGAATGCTTAATCAATGATGAATTCATGATCAAACCGGGTATGGTTCCAAAACCAGGTCAGATGTACCATTTTGAAGGAACATTCGCTCGTCCTGAATACCTTGAATTAAAGAGCGGCGTTATTGGTAACCCAACATTAGCAACTGTTGAAAAAGGCGAAATTATTGTTGAAAAAGCAGTTGGTCTTGTTTCTAATATTATTGAAGATGTTATGGAGCGTTTTCCTGTAGGTGTTCAGCCTCCAGTTAAATAGATATATTCATAAACCTATCCCTCTAAAAAATTGTTGCAAGCAATTGGGGTGCGCAGACATTTGTCTGTGCATCTCGGAGTACAGTCGAAAAGGCTGTATTCCGAGATGTATAGAGAAAAAGGAAAAGGAGAAACAATGAAATTAAAAAATAAAGTAGCGATTGTAACGGGCGGTAGCAAAGGCATCGGTTATGGTATTGCTGAAGAATATCTCAAAGAAGGGGCAAAAGTAGTTATTTGTGCCAGAAATGCGGAGGAAGGTGCCGAGGCAGAAAAAAGTTTAAGTGCATATGGAGACGTTCGTTTTCTCAAATGTGATGTTTCAGATGTAAGCGCCAACATAAAACTGGTAGAAGAAACGGTTAAATTATTTGGTCGTCTTGATATTTTTGTGGCGAATGCCGGTATCAATGATCCGGAAAAAACCCACTACCTCGATATTACAGATGCGCAATATGAACGCATTATGGGGGTTAACCTCAAAGGTGTTTTCTTTGGTGGACAGGCTGCAGCTCGTCAGATGGTAAAACAAGGGGACGGCGGTGCGATTGTTAATGTTTCATCGGTTAACGCTTATCTTGCCTTAGACAGCCAGATGCTTTATACCACCAGTAAAGGGGGCGTTGGTCAGCTGACTAAAGTTCAAGCCGTTGCGCTAACGGATAAAAATATTAAAGTCAATGCCATTTGTCCGGGACCAATTGAAACCGAACTGATGCGTCGTGTCGGTTCTGATCCGCAGTTGTTTAACACGGTTATTTCAAGAACACCTGCCGGTCGTATCGGTAAACCCAATGAATGTGGGAGATTAGCTGTTTTTCTGGCTTGTGAAGATTCTGATTTTGTTTTCGGACAATCTATTTTTATTGATGGCGGTCGTGGTTTCCAAGCGTTTCCAACACCGGGATATAAAACAGTAACAGACGAAGAATACAACCAATTACAAAATATAAAAAAAGAAAATTAAGAAAGAAGGATTATATTATGAGTTTACCAAAAGTAGGGATGATCACCTTCGGTGATCCAAGAGAACATGAATGGCGTACAATTTTCAGTAAAGTGGCGATTCCAAGACATGAACAAGCCATTGAATTTTTTAAAACCTTTGGCATGGAAGTTTTTTCCTGTGATGAGGTCGCTTGTACAGCAAAAGATATTGAAGCGCAAGCAAAAGAACTAAAAGCAAAGGGCGCAGAAGTTTTTATCGGACACATTCCATGTTGGACATGGCCAAATTTGGTGGTTCGTGCGGCTCAGGCAATGGATATGCCAACCGTTCTTGTAGCCAATGATCATCCTGCAACCCATGCAACCGTTGGTCTTCTTGGCGGTGGCGGTGCATTAGCACAGGTAGGTATTGATCATGTGCGTATCAGCAGTGACTTTGAAGGTCCTAAAGCGGGTCTTTTTGAAACAAAAATGATGCCTTATATTAAAGCCGGAAGTGCAGCAGCACAGCTTAAAGGCAAAACATTTGGATTATTTGGCGGTCGTTCAATGGGGATTGATACCGGAACATTTGATCCGATGCAGTGGAAACGGATGTTTAAAATTGACTCTGATCATATCGATCATGAAGAAATTATCCGTCGTGCCGAAGATATTGCATCAGACCGTATTGAAAAAATGTTTGATTGGTTGACCTCAAATGTTAAAGCGGTTCATTACAATGAAAAATTCACCGCTGAAAAATTAAAATATCAAATTGCGTGTTATTTTGCGACAAAAGATATTATTGCTGAAAGAGGTCTTGATTTTGGAGCGCTTAAATGTATGCCGGATATGACTAACTTCAGAATTCCACAATGTATTTCAACAGCATTTCTGAATAGTGGATACGATGCCGATGGTAATTTTGAACCTTTTGCCATTGCTTGTGAAGCCGATGCGGATGCCGCATTAACCATGGAAATGATGAAACTTTTAACCAATGGTATGCCAACAATGTTTGCGGATGTTGGACATGTTGATTATGAAGAAGACCTGATTTTCTTACCAAACTGTGGCTCAATGTGTACGTGGTTTGCAGGACGTAGCTGTGATGGATGTGCCAATCTTAAAAATGTAGAACTGATGATGGCGAACCGCCCAACCGGTGGTGCGGTTACTTACATGAACCCAACCCCGGGAGATGTTACCTTAGCACGTTTATGTCGACAAGAAGGCAAATATGAAATGATCATCATGGAAGCGGATTTTGTAATGCCGAAACAAGAAATTGTGGATGCGTTTAAAAAAGCCAGAGGAATTCATCAATTACCAGTTGCTTTTGTACATACCGATGTTGATATTGAATCTTTTATGGATCAATTTAACTCGAATCATATTACAGCAGTCGGTGGAAAACATGCCGCTGAACTCGTTGAACTTTGTCGTATCCTTGGCATTGAAGCAAAGGTTATGACCGTTTAAAGAAACGTGGAACAGGAGAAAAAAATGACTTTATCACTCAGACAATATGATGAAAAACTGAATACTTTAGTGGAATCCTCACAAAGTTTGAAGGTAGAGGCGGATGGATTTACTTTTATTGAAGGGGGGATATGGTCTAAAGAGAAGCAAACGCTGATCTTTAACGATATTCCCGTGAGTAAAAGTTATGAATATTTCCCGGGAAAAGAAGCTCGGTGTATTCGGGAAAAAACCCATAAAGCCAATGGTAACGCTTATGATTTAAAGGGGAATATTATCGTTTGTGAACACGAACGAAGTTGTATTTCTAAAATTGACAAGCAAACAGGTGTGTTAGAAGTTCTAGTCTCGCATTATGGAGAAAAAGAACTGAACAGCCCTAATGATGTTATTGTCAAAAGCAATGGGATCATTTATTTCTCCGATCCAAGATTTGGTCGCAATCCTTCATGGGTAGGGCTTGAGAGAGAACAGGATCTTAGTTTTCAGGGCGTGTTTGCTTTTGATACAGAATGCGGTGCGCTTAGACTTTTACGCGATGATTTTGCAAACCCCAATGGACTTTGCTTTTCACCGGATGAACAGTATCTGTATGTGAATGATCCACCGAATAAACATATTAGACGTTTTGATGTAAAACCGGACGGCACCATCACCGGTGGTGAGATCTTCGCGGTTACAAAAGGTGAAGGAAAAGGACCGGATGGCATGAAAGCGGATTCAGCGGGAAATATCTATTGCTGCGCCCAAGGCGGTATTCATATTTTTGATCCGGAAGGCACTTATCTGGGCGTGTTAGAAGTGCCGGAACAGGTAGGCAATTGCACGTTTGGCGGTGAAGATATGAAGACGTTGTATATCATGGCAACCGGTTTGTTATACAGTATTCAAACAAAAATAAGTGGAAAATAAAAAAAAAGAAGGATAAAAAATGATTCGTAAAAATAAAGTCAAAGAAACATTGAAAAACGGTGGCGTGGCCATTGGAACGTTTATTAAAACAACCGATGCCAGCGCAGTGGAAATTATGGGGATGTGCGGATTTGATTTTTTCGTCATCGACAGTGAACACGTATCATACAATGCTGAAACCATTACGGATTTGGTAAGAGTATCCGATATTTCAGGAATCGTGCCAATTGTAAGAATCAAAGAAGGTACACCGGTTAATATTATGCAGGCCCTTGATTTAGGAGCACTCGGTTTTCACGCACCTAATGTAGATACTTATGATCATGCAAAATGTGTGGTTGATAGCAGTCGTTATGCACCACTGGGCAATCGTGGTTTTGCACCCACCCATCGGGCAGCCGGTTATGGCATGATGGAAAAGCAAGCTTACATTAAAATGGCAAATGAAGAAATTTTAACCATCCTCCATTGTGAAACCATGGAAGCTGTTTCAAATTTAGATAAAATGTTAACATTGCCTGAACTTGATGTTATCTTTATCGGACCGATGGATTTATCCCAGTCTCTTGGTGCAGATGTGATGGGCAATCGCAATCATCCAAAACTTTTAGAAGTCATTGATCAAATTATTGAAAAAGTGAATAAAGCAGGTAAAGTGGTAGGAACGGTTGCAGGAGATGCTAAAATGGCAAAAGAACTCATTGCTAAAGGCGTACGTTATGTACCGATCAGCTCGGATCAAGGAATGATGGGCGATATGGCCAAAGTAATCATGAACGATTTAAAAAAGTAAAAAAAAAGGAACGATGCAAACGAATAACTTGATAAAGCATTAAAAACTTGATATTATTTTATAATTACTAATAGGGGAGCAATTATGAAGAAACGATTAATCTGCATGATATTAGTGTGTTGCTTAGTGGTGGGAATTCTTTCAGGATGTACGCAGAAACAGAATGTAACTGAAAGCGGAGAGCCGGTGATTACCATCCGTCTTGCCCATGATAATAACATCAACACAGCGGTACACAAATCTTTTGTGAAGTTTAAAGAAGAAGTGGAAAAAGAATCGAATGGTCGCATTCAGATTATACTTTTCCCAAGTGCTCAAATGGGAAGCGTAACCGATACGTTTGAGCAAGCAAGACGAGGCGATATTGAAATGAGCGCTAGTGCGACTTCAAATTTCACAAGCAGTATTCCCGAGTTTTCAATTTGGGAAAGTTATTATCTGTTCGATGATTCAGAACATGCAGCACGTGTCCTTGACGGTGCCGCTGGTAAAAAAATGATGGAACCGCTTAATGATCAAAATCTTGATGGCATCGGCTACATGGAAATTGGATTTAGAAACTTTTCAAACAGTAAACGACCCATTAATGAAGTAAAAGATTTGCAAAACTTAAAAATTAGAGGGTATAACCCGCTTCAAATTAAAGCATGGGAAGCACTGGGCGTCACCATGAGTGCCATCAGTTGGAATGAACTTTATACCTCATTACAACAGAATTTAATTGATGGACAAGAATGTGCAACCCAAAGTTTCTACACTGAAAAATTTTATGAAACTCAAAAATATTGGTCATTGACGAAACATGTTTACACGAACTTTCTTTGGTATGCCAATAAAGATTTTATGAACAGTCTTTCTGAAAACGATCGTGCGCTTGTTTTGAAAGCTGCTAAAAACAGTATTGATTATAACCGAAAACTTGTTGCGGATTCTGAAAATGAAACCTTACAAAAAATTAAAGATGCCGGTGTTTTGATCAATGAAGTACCAATCGAAACCAGACATGAAATGGGTAAAAAGATGAATGCGGCCGTTAAAGATAACATTGTCAAACAATGCGGTCAGGATATTTATGATTTTGTGATGAATGAAATTGATAAAGAACGCAAAAGTGCGGAATAAGGAGGAAACAACGATGAAAAAAGTTATAAAATGGTTAGATGTTAATTTTGAACCGCTTTTGTTAACCGTTCTTTTCGGGGCGTTGATCCTACTGATTACCACTCAGGTTATTCTTAGGTTATCACCGTTTGCCGGCTTTTCATGGGGCGAAGAAGTTTCAAAATTCTTGTTTGTTTGGCTGATGTATTTTAGTTTTAGTTATGCAACACGAAACAATCGACACATTCGGGTTTCCTTCTTTGTAAAGAAATTGCCGGAATCAGCACAAAAAGTGATTCTCTTTATTTGCGATATTCTGTTCTTAATCTTTGCAACCTTTGTTTTAATCGCCAGTATTTATATTTGCATGACCGTTGCAAGATTTGATGACCGTGCAGTCACACTGGATATTTCGATGAATATTCTTTACGCCGCCGGCGTTGTGGGTTACGTCTTAATGTTAATCCGTATTGTACAAGGCCTTGTTTGGAAAATACAACATTGGAAAGATAATGCTGAAATTTTTGAAAACTTTGGTGGTGATTATACACCGAACAATAAAATATTCTTCGATTATACATCGGATGATCCGATAATGGAAGAAATGGAAGAAGTCATACACGACACATTAGAGAAAGAGGAGGGAAAATAAATGGTTTCGATTGTTTTATTTGCTTCATTTATCATTTTTCTACTCATATCCGTTCCAATCGGTATTGCCCTTGGGCTTGCATCATTAGCCACTATTTTGTTACTCGACCCCATCAGCATGGAAACTTTTTCACAATCCATGGTTCAGGGACTCAATTCATTCCCACTGATTGCCGTACCACTCTTTGCGTTTGCCGGTGATATTATGGGAAAAGGTGGCGTTTCAAAACGTCTCCTCGATCTTGTCGGTATTGTATTTGGTCGGTTTACAGGCGGTCTTGGTATCGTTTCGATTATCACCTGTTTATTCTTTGCCGCTATTTCAGGAACCGGATCAGCAACCGTTGCCGCTGTTGGTTGCATTATGCTACCCACTATGTTCGCCAAAAATTATGATAAAGTCTTTTCAGCTTCAATGATCGCTACAGCAGGAACCGTTGGTGTTATCATTCCACCAAGTATCTGTATGGTCGTATATGCGGTAGCCGCAGGCGTATCCGTTACCGGTTTGTTTACCGCCGGTATTATCCCAGGTTTAGTGATTGGTCTAGCACTGATTATCTATACGGTGATTAAATCTAAAAAGCTAAATTATGTCGGTGAAAAAAGAACATACACCAGTAAAGAAGTGATCCATATTGTCTTAGAAGCTATCCCGGCCTTAATGGTACCGGTGATCATCCTTGGTGGTATCTACGGTGGATTATTTACACCAACAGAAGCTGCCGCAGTTGCCGCAGTTTACGGTGTTTTTGTCAGCGTCTTCGTATACAAAGAAGTTAAGATCAAAGAATTACCACATATTATGTTTAACTCTGTTTATATGTGCGCCACAGTTCTAATCATCATCGGTATCTCCGCCGGATTCGGTCGCATTTTGACCATTACCCAAGCACCGGTTGCCATTGCCAATACGATCTTAGGCTTAACCTCCAGTAAAGTACTGATCCTCATAATGATCAATGTTCTCTTACTCATCGTTGGTACCTTTATGGAAACCAACTCAGCCATCATTATTTTAACACCAATCTTGCTCCCGATTATTACACAAATCGGCGTGAACCCGATCCACTTTGGGGTAATCATGGTGCTTAATCTCGCCATTGGCTTTATTACACCACCACTTGGTGCCAACCTCTTTATGGCCTGTCAGGTCGGAAAGGTTAGGTTCGATGACATCATGAAGGGAATTGTCCCATGGATTTTTGTAATGATCATCGTCCTCATGATTATTACCTTTATCCCAGAAATCTCCTTAGCATTACCACAAATGATGAATATGCCAATTAAATAAAAAGATGTTGTAAAAATAAAAAAGAAAAGAAAAAAGGTCAAGAAAACTTGGCCTTTTTTCTTTGTCTTTTTGCACAAAATAAACCCCCCAAGAATAGTAAGAATAAAGTGTTACGTAATTGATTTTAACGCAATTAGATGCTATAATTAAGAAGATTTTGTGAAATCGTTTTTACAAGGAGTTGCTTTCGGCAACAAGAAAATTTATCGAGATATTAAATTCTGTTTTTGAAGAAAAGCGGATAACTGAATGTGATAAGGTCACAAAGGAACCTGTCGAACAGAATAATGGATAAAATCAGGAGGAGACTGAAATGGGATCGTTAGATGGATTAAAAATACTGGATTTTTCGACTTTGCTACCGGGGCCTTTTGCGACATTGATGTTTTCGGATATGGGTGCGGAAGTGTTAAAAATAAGCTCGGGAAGTAAGCCGGACATTGTGGCGGAATATCCACCTTTTATAGAGGGAACAACGCTTTCTGCTAATCAGGCATGGCTGGGGCGAAACAAAAAAACAATGTTTCTTAATTTAAAAAACCCTAAAGCCATTGAAATGGTAAAACAGCTGATTCAAGAATATGATATTGTGATGGAGCAATTTCGCCCGGGGGTGATGGAACGTTTAGGGTTAGGATACGAAACCTTAAAAGCGATTAATCCGCGGTTGATTTATTGTTCGCTGACCGGTTATGGTCAAAGCGGTCCGCTGAAAATGAATGCGGGACATGATATTAATTATTTAGCCCGTAGCGGAAACATGGCTTATTCCGGACGACAGGCAACCGGACCGGTGTTGACTAACATGCAGATTGCCGATATTGCGGTGGGATCTCTCAATTCGGTCATCGGCATTTTAGCAGCGGTTAATTATCGCAATACTACCGGAAAAGGGCAGTATGTGGATGTTGCCATGTACGATGGTCTCATTCCTTTTAACGCCATGGAGGGGACTGCTTTTCTGGCAACGGGAGAAGAACCTAAGCGGGAAGGTCAACGTTTAAATGGCGGATGCATGTATGATTTCTACGAAACAAAAGATGGGCGTTATCTCAGCGTCGGTTGTTTGGAACCCCAGTTCTGGAAGGTTTTTTGCACCTGTATCGAACGCCCTGAATACATTGAAGGAACTGTTTGGCCTAAAAATAACGAGGCGGTTAAAGATGATATTAAAGCGGTGCTTAAAAGTAAAACCTTGGATGAATGGATGGTTATTTTTAAAGGAAAAGAAGTTTGTGTTGAACCGGTATTGTCCTTAGAAGAAGCTTTAATCAAAGATGAGCATCTTAAGGCACGTGAAATGGTTGTCGATGTTGAGTTACCATTGGAATCGGGTCGAAGGGTTAAACAACTGGGAACGGCAATCAAACTTTCAGAGTGCCCCATTGAATATAAACAGGGTGGGTATCCTTTGGGGTATCATACAAAAAGTATTGTAGAAAGCCTTGGCTATAGTGATGAAGCATTTGAAAAAATGAAAGAGGATGGCGTGTTTGCTTAAGGGGAGGTGATGGCGTGAATTATTCACTTTATTTATTTGATTTTGATTACACACTGGCGGATTCGGCAAAAGGTATTGTGATGTGTTTTCAACATGTGCTACGGCATAACGGATTTGAGAATATTTCGGAGGATCGTATCAAGCGGACGATCGGTATTACCCTTGAAGATGCGTTTATTAAATTGACCGGTGTTCAGGATCAAGAACAACTTGTGGCATTTAGAAAAGAATATGTTAAAAAAGCGGATAAAGTCATGGTGAACAATACGGTGATTTTTCCGGGGGTTTTAGAAACGCTGCAATGTCTTAAAAATGAAGGGGCTCAAACGGGGATTATTTCAACAAAATACCGTTATCGGATTAAAGAAACCATCGACCTTTATCATATGGAAAATCTGATTGATTGTATTCTTGGTGGAGAAGATGTGGATCATGCAAAGCCGAACCCCGAGGGTCTTGAGAAAGTTATCTTAGGGTTTGAAATTCCAAAAGAAAAGGTGTTATATATTGGGGACAGTCTTGTGGATGCGGAAACAGCGAAAAATGCCGGCGTAGATTTTGCGGCGGTGACCACAGGGATGACAACGAAAGAAGATTTCAAAGGGATGCCTTATGTAATGATCATGAAAAGCCTTAAAGAATTGATCTGATAAAACCCCCCGATCTAATCATAATAAAGGATTAGATCGGGGGGTAAGTTTTTTATGATCGGTTTCGGCGTTGTTGTTTTCGTGCTTTTTCATGGCGAAGGCGTTTCTTTTTCCGTATTCGGTAATTATGAATTTGAACATAAATAAAAACGATAAGCAGTAAAACGAGAATAACAAGGATAGCAATTTTTATAACTTCGAAAAAACGCACCCATGCACTGCGCCCGACGGATTCGGATGCAACCAGATTAATTTCAGTGAGATCTTCACCGGCATAACTTAACGTTGCGGTTCCGATAATTTGTCCTTTTTCTATTGGCGCTTTGACTTTTTCAGGTAAATGAGGGGTAATGGTAATCTCGGATTCAGGTATTTCGATGGGCAATGTCATGTTGAAATTGGCAGCGGATACAAGGGCAAGATTATCCTTTTTTGAACCTTCGGAAACTTTAATTTCAGCGATTGTTTTATTAGTGGTCAGAATGGTTTTAAGTTTAAGTTTATTAAAAGTCCATTGGTAAAGCCCATTGGTATCGACAAGAGCCTTACTGGTATCAACGCTATTATTATCTTGAGCGACAATAGCCGGAGCACCGAGGGCAATGCAAAGATAACGGTCGTTATCTTTGACTGCGGTTGAAATAGCACTGCAACCGGCTTTTGTGGAAGAGCCTATCATAATCCCACGACAAAGGGTATTGTAATATTCGGACCCTTCATTAATAAGGCTGTTAGTGGTCGTAATGGTCCGTTCTTCGGATTTATTGGTGGCCGGAATAGTAACCGATGTCGTATTTGTAATGTCGTTAAAATGAGGAAGTGTCATGGCGAATTTAGTGATGATCGCCATATCTTCTGCCGTAGTTGTATTATTTTCGTCATAAAAACCGGCAGGATTTGTAAAATGAGTATTTTTGCATCCCAGACTTTCGGCACGTTGGTTCATACTATCCATAAATGTTTGGATATTACCTTTGCCTATAAAATCGGCAAGAACATAAGCGGCATCACCGGCTGTTCCAATCGTCATGGCATTGATGAGAGACTGGGCGGTTAATTCTTCACCCTCGATAATACCAAGATGATCGGCATCGGGTGTCGTTGAGGTAGTGGGTGCAATTTGATTGACTTGATCAATGCTTTCTTTTCGTGCGGTAATTTTAGTGACATCGGCATTTGAAATGTTTTCAGAGGCCATAATGTAAGTCATAATCATAGTCGTTGCAGACGGATTAACTTTTTTGTCGGCATCTTTTTTGTAAACCACAGTACCGGTATCCGGATTAATCAGAATAATAGAGGCGGATGTTGTTTCAATATCGGGCTTTATTTCGGCCATGACAGGCATTGGCGCAAAAATTAGACAGAAAATGATAAGCATCATTAAGCATTTTTTCATTATAAAATTCCCCCTTTGTTCTTTCTAAATTATATTGATTTGTTTCAATGATATCATTTTTTTGGAAAAGAATAAAGAAGAGAATGAAAAGTTTGGAAAAAAAAGAATGTTAAAAAGATAAATTAAAGGAAAGATTAAATTTTTACTTTTTAAGAGTGGTGTTTGTTCTTTACTATTGAAAAAAAGGGTGTTATGATATAGAAAACAATGTTATTTCGACCGTATAATTAATAGAAAGAGATGAGGATAAAAATGACAGGAGATTTATTAAAAGCCCACATGCTATCCAGTAAGCTAATGACAGATATTGAAGATATCATGATTGAAGAATTTAACTTGCCTGAAGGTCATATTGATATAGGTCTTTTTACGACAGATAATGAAGATATTGGCTATATTGCGGCAGATGAAGCAACCAAAAAAGCAAATGTCCACGTTTGTTACGCAAAATCAACCTATGGTGGATTAGGCTGTGCTTACGGTGGTGAAATGATCGGGATTATTTCAGGTCCATCCATTAGTGATGTGGAAAGCGGACTCAGTACGATTACGCATTTTACCGAAAATAATGCGAATCTGTTCAGTGCCAGAGAAGATGATGGTGTTCAGTATTATGCTCAAGTGATTTCAAAAATTGGAAGTTATTTGGCAGAAATCAGTGGACTGCCTAAAGGATCTTCCATTGCTTATTTAGTGGCACCACCATTAGAGTCTATGATGGGAGTGGATGAAGCCCTTACCGCAGCCGATGTAGAAGTTGTTAAATTTTGGGGACCGCCAACCGTATCCAATCGTGGCGGCGCCATTGTGACAGGAACCCAATCCGCTTGTAATACCGCTTGTCAGGCATTTGCCAAAGCAGTTAAAGATTGCGTTGATGAACCTGTCGATTATTGATTAAAATAAAAAGGCGGAGCCTAAAGGGTGCTTCACTAAGGGATTTTATTCCCTTGAAAATTCGGCATAGTCGTGATTATCGGCTATGCCGTTTTTTCTTGCTTGCTCGGAAGTTCAACTGCTCCGATACAGTTATAAATGATTTGAATACGCTGAACCCTGTGACCATCAATCCTTT
>JAVXTS010000028.1:0-20286 GCA_036642535.1 Eubacterium sp.
TTAATAAAGACTTACTAATTCCTATCAAATGGTATTTTCAAAAAATCTAAAAATAAATAAAATGATTAAAAGTATTCTATTTTTTGAAAACAAGTTACCTTTACTGTAGACTTTTCTTTAATATTTATCGCATTTTTATAATTTAATTTCTTATTTTGTATAATAATCCAGTCTTTCCAAAACTTTATCCAGCATATCCTTATATTTTCGTTGTTTTTCACGTTCGCCTTCGACCACTTTTTCGGGCGCTTTATCGGTAAAACCTTTATTGGAGAGTTTTTGATTAACGCGATCGATTTCTTTTTGTAGTTTTGTTTTTTCAACACTTAAGCGTTCAATTTCCTTTTCTTTATCGACCAATTCATCCATTGATAAGAACATTTCCATATCATCAACTACTGCACTGACATAGTTTTCTTGTACATCGGTTTTTTTAATGGCTGAAATACTTGAAACGGATGCTAATTTTTCAAAATAAATGTTTGAGGCTTCGATTAAAGCTTCATGTTCTGCATTTTTTGTAATAATAAATAACTGTGTTTTTTTAGCATTAGGTACATCCATTTCGGAACGGATATTACGAATACTTTTTATACATTGCATCATAAAATGAACTTCTTTTTCCTGATTTTGAAAGCACAATGTTTCATCATATTCCGGCCATTGAGATACAATAATTGCTTTTTCTGATCCCGGTAAATAATGATATACCTCTTCGGTAATAAACGGAATAAAAGGATGCAGTAATTTCAAAATAGTCACCAAAACTTTATTAAGTGTATATTCCGCAGCAATTTTTGTAGCTTCAATATCTCCATATAATCGTGGCTTAACAAGTTCAATGTACCAGTCACAGTACTCATTCCATGCAAAATCATAAATTTTCGAAGCGGCAATACCAAGTTCGTATTTATCCATATTGTGAGTGACTTCTTTGATGACTTCATTCATTCGGCTCAAAATCCATTGATCTGTATTTTCAAGGTTAGCCAATGCAACAGATTCTCGATCCATGATATCTTCTTCCAAATTCATCAACACAAAACGGGATGCATTCCAGATTTTATTTAAGAAATTACGACTTGATTCCAATTTTTCATCTTGCCAACGAATATCATTTCCGGCTGAATTACCAGTTATAATTGAAAAACGAAGTGCATCTGCCGAATACTGTTCAATAATTTCCAGTGGATCAATGCCGTTTCCAAGGGATTTACTCATTTTTCGACCTTTTGAATCTCGTATTAATCCATGAATATAAACATCCGCAAAGGGTACCTCACCCATTTTATAAAGTCCCATAAAAATCATACGGGCAACCCAGAAGAAAATAATATCGTATCCGGTAACTAACACTGAATTAGGATAGAATTTTTCTAAATCATCAGTTTCTTTGGGCCAACCAAGGGTTGAAAATGGCCATAATGCCGAACTAAACCATGTATCTAGCGCATCTGGATCTTGTGTAAAATGAGTACTACCACATTTTGGACAAACTACTGGTGCTTCTTTTGCTACAATCATTTCACCACATTCATCACAATAATAGGCCGGAATACGGTGTCCCCACCACAGTTGACGTGAAATGCACCAATCACGAATATTATCCATCCAATTAAAGTATATCTTACTAAAACGATCAGGAATAAAACGTGTGTCATCCGTTTTAACGGCTTCAATTGCCGGTTTTGCAAGGGGTTCCATCTTAACAAACCATTGTTCTGATGTCATTGTTTCAACAGTTGTGCCACAACGATAACACCCACCAACATTATGAACGTGCTCTTCAATTTTTTCGAGAAGACCTAATGCTGCCAAATCTTCTAACACTGCTTTACGACAATCATAACGATCCATTCCCGCATATTTTCCGGCTAAGGCATTCATCGTTCCATCTTCATTCATGACGTTAATTTCTTCAAGACTATGACGCTTTCCTACTTCATAATCGTTTGGATCATGGGCCGGTGTCATTTTAACAACACCGGTTCCAAACGCCATGTCCACATAATCATCAGCAACTACAGGAATTTCTTTATCTAGTAATGGTAGAATAACATTTTTACCAACGAGGTTTTTATAACGATCATCTTCAGGATTAACCGCTACCCCGGAATCTCCCAACATGGTTTCCGGACGAGTCGTTGCAATTGTTACATAATCTTTTGTACCTGCAATAGGATACTTAATATGCCATAAATGTCCCTGTTGTTCAGAATATTCCACTTCAGCTTCTGAAAGGGCGGTTTTACAATCCGGACACCAATTAATAATACGGCTTCCTTTATAGATTAGACCTTTTTCGTATAAATCAACAAAAGTATCTTTGACAGCTTCACTGCATCCTTCGTCCATGGTAAAACGTTCACGATCCCAATCACAGGAGGCGCCTAGCTTTTTCACTTGTTCACGAATGCGTTTTTTATAAGTATCGGCCCAATCCCAAGCACGTTTCAAAAATTCTTCACGACCAAGATCCTCTTTTGTTTTGCCTTCCTCATTACGAATTTTTTCGACTACTTTTACTTCTGTGGCAATACTAGCATGATCCATTCCAGGAACCCACAGTGCCGCATATCCTTGCATTCTTTTAAATCGAGTTAATGCGTCTTGAAGGGTATCATCAAAAGCATGTCCCATGTGAAGTTGACCGGTAATATTCGGCGGTGGCATGATAATCGTAAACGGCTTTCCTTCCAAATGTACTTCCGGTTTAAAATAGCCTTTCTCCTGCCACCATTCATATATTCGATTTTCTACATCTTTTGGATCGTAGACTTTAGTCATTTCTTTTTTCATTATGTTTACCTTTCTCTATTTAAAATTGATTTTAGTTGAATTTTTTCATATTGAATTATTATATCAAACCAACGTGTATTTTTAAAGGTCTATGCTCATTAATTTAAAAAAGAAAAATACAAAAAACGGTTTCGCCAAGGAAACCGTTCAGATGAAACACAATGCTTCAATAATTCAAACATTTATAACACAATACCTGGCTCTTAATCAGAATGTCCGATATTTAAACCGATATCTTTCTTATCTTTCTACGCTTGTACCGCAAACATTAACTCCGCTTTAACGGCTATTTCACCATTTACAGTTGCTTTAGCATCCGCAAATCCGATATTAGCACGAAAACCTTTAAACGTCACTTCGAGTATTAATTGATCACCCGGAATAACCTGATGGTGAAAACGTGCTTTGTTTACCCCTGCCAGTAGTGCTACTTTTCCCTTATATTCTTCCTTCGAAAGCAATAATACGCCACCGGTTTGGGCTAATGCTTCGATCATTAAAACGCCTGGCATCACATGCTGCTCTGGAAAATGTCCCATAAACTGCATCTCATTAACACTGACACATTTAATGCCCACAATTCGATCGTCTTCCATTTCAACAATTTGATCCACCAATAAAAATGGGTAACGATGCGGAATGATTTTCTGTATTTGATTTGAGTTTAAGACCATTTTAATCCTCCCATTTTTTCAAGACAATGGATGCGTTATGACCGCCAAAACCAAAAGAATTGGAAAGTGCACAATGAATCTCTTTTTCAAGACCAACATTAGGCACCACATTAAGATCGCATTCCGAATCTTTAACTTGATAATTAATAGTTGCCGGTACAAATCCTTCTTGAAGTGCTTTGATGGTGAACACAGCCTCTACTGCACCACTTCCACCTAAAAGATGTCCCGTCATTGACTTAGTTGATGAAATAAGTAAATTTTTACAATGGGTACCAAAAACAGATTTAACCGCCATTGTTTCACCTTTGTCATTAAGTGATGTACTAGTTCCGTGGGCATTGATATAGTCGATAGTTTCCGGATTAAGTTCTGCATCAGAAAGAGCATGACTCATTGCTTTTGCCGCCCCACTACCGTCTTCTCTTGGGGCCGTAATATGATGTGCATCACAACTAGCACCATAGCCAATAATTTCACCATATATTTTTGCATTCCGTGCTTTCGCATGTTCAAGCTCTTCAAGCATTAAAATACCTGCGCCTTCGCCCATGACAAAACCGCTACGTTCTGCATCAAACGGAATCGATGCACGGCTCGGATCATCACCGGTATGAAGTGCTCGCATAGATTGAAAACCAGCTACACCCAATGGCGTAATGGCCGATTCACTGCCTCCGGCCGCAATAACATCTTCATAATTTTCCCGAATCCGATGATACGCTTCTCCGATCGAACTGGTCGATGCCGCACACGCAGTTACAATACTGGAGCAATTTCCATAGGCTTGTAAATCAATAGCAACATTACCCGGTGCCAGATTAATAAGTGCCATGGGAATAAAAAATGGAGTTACCCGATCCGGTCCACGATCGTTTAATGTTTCGTTTGCTGATTCAATATTCTGAAGTCCACCCACACCGGAACCTAAAATAACGCCAAACCGATCACGATCAAAATTACAATCGCCCAGTCCTGAATCCTCATATGCTTGTTTTGCGGCAATCCTTGCAAACTGAGTGAAACGCGCATTAAATTTCATTTCTCTTTTAGTAAAGTATTGTTCCATATCCAGATTTTTTACTTCAGCCGCCAATTTTACTTTATATTTATCGGTGCTAAATGCCTCAATTTTATCAATACCGCAAATACTTTTTCGAACGCTATTCCAAGCTTCTTCTAATGTGTTTCCAATCGGGCATACAATTCCCATACCCGTAACAACCACTCTCCGTCTCATATATTCATTCCTCCATCAATACTAAGTACCTGCCCCGTGATGTAGTCCGCTTTACTACTTGCTAAAAACACAACCAAATCAGCCACATCATCAGGAGTTCCAAACCGTCCCAATGGGATCTGCTTTAAAATATTTTCTTGTACCTGTTTAGATAAAGTGCCACTCATATCGCTCTCAATAAAGCCGGGAGCAATAGCATTTGACGTAATATTTCGGGATGCAAATTCTTTGGCCGTTGTTTTCGTCAAGGCAATGACACCTGCTTTACTGGCAGCATAATTCGCTTGTCCTGCATTTCCGCTAATTCCAACAACAGATGCCATATTGATAATTTTTCCTTGTCTTTTTTTTAGCATTACTTTTGAGGCATGCTGAATACAATTGAAACATCCTTTAAGATTCGTGTCAATCACCCGATCAAAGGATTCTTCTTTCATTCTGAGGATCAACGCATCCTCTGTGATTCCCGCATTATTAACAAGGATATCCAATGTTCCGAATTTTTCAACAACGGTGTCAATCATTTTTTTAACATCTTCATTTTGAGTAACGTCGCACTGATAAGCCATGACCTTTGCACCCAAGACTTCACAGGCCATTTGAACCTCTTCTGCCATTTTTTTATTTCCATTATAATTAATGATAATATTGTAATTTTCTTTTGCCAAACTAAGAGCAATGGCTTTACCAATTCCCCGACTAGCGCCAGTAATAAGAGCTGTTTTCATTATGATTCTCCTTGTAAATAATCACACACTGTTTTGAATGATTCAACATTTTCAACACAATGTACTTTTACTGTTTTATTTATTTTCTTCACGAAACCGATACACGTTTTTCCCGGACCAATTTCAATAAAAGTATCCACCCCTTCATCGATCATCTTTCGAATGCTTTTTTCAAAATAAACCGATGAATGAATCTGTTTTACTAAAAGTTCTTTTACCGGACGTGTTTCAAAATCACCACTGACATTATAGACTATTGGTATTTGGGGTATCGATATTTTTACTGTATCAAGGATATTTTTCAACTCAAAAGAGGCATCCTCTAATAACGATGAATGAAACGCACCACTGACATTAAGTGGCATCACTCGGCGAACACCATTTTCAAGGAGTTTTTCGCGCGCAGCTTCCACCGCTACCACTTCACCACTGATTACAATCTGTCCGGGACAATTGTAGTTAGCCACTTCACAAATACCTAAAGCTGAGACTTCTGTACAAACCTTTTGAACCAACGCCGGATCAGCATTAAGAATCGCCGCCATCATACCTGTTCCAACAGGCAATGCGTGTGCCATTAATTGTCCACGTTTCCGTACAATTTTAAGGGCATCTTCTAAGGTAAATGCACCAGCATAAGTCAATGCCGTATATTCTCCAAGACTAAGCCCTGCCACTACATCCGGCACGATTCCTTTTTGTCGCAACAATGTTGCCATCACATAAGAAGTCACTAATAAACAACTTTGGGCATAAGCTGTATCATTTAACATTTCCGCAGGTCCTTCAAAACAACATTTTGCAAGATCAAAATCCAATGTATTTGCTTTGTAAAAATTCTGTACTTCCGGAAACTGATCATAAAAATCGCGTCCCATTCCTACTTTTTGAGCACCTTGTCCTGCAAATAAAAAAGCTGTTTTCATTTCTATACCTCCAATATCTGATTGGCTTCATTTACATAAGATTCCATTAAAGTTTTAACACTCACTATTTCTTTCATCCGATAAGCGTTCTCTCCGCAAAAAAACAAACCATTTTCTACATCCCCTTTAACCGCACTAACTAGTGCCTGGGTAATACAATAGGGTGCTTCTGTCGGCTTACACGGTGTCAGACAATTCATGCAAGTTTCCGGCGGAATACGTCCTTGTTCAAGACGCTTAATTAATGCTGTTTTAACGGCTCTTCCTGGAAAACCCACCGGACTTTTAATAAAAACAATGTCTTCTTTTTCTGCCTCTAAAATGACTTGTTTAAAATTAGGTGCAGCATCACATTCTTCGGTTGCAATAAAACGGGTTGCCATCTGAACACCATTAGCACCCTGTTTCATAAAGCGGGCGATATCGGCGCCATCATAAACACCCCCTGCCACAAAAATCGGAATTTTCTGTTTATATTCTTCCTCATAAACAGCTACCTCTTTTTTAACATCATTAAAAATTTCTTCCAAATTTTGACAATGATTTTCTTCCAGATCTTTGGCTTTAAAACCAAGGTGTCCTCCGGCAAGTGGTCCTTCAACTACAATGAAATCTGCTGTTCTTGAATAATGTCGATCCCAGGCTTTCAACAATAATTTAGCCGCACGACCACTGGAGACAACCGGTGCCAATGCGATAGTATCATTCTCCACGTATTTAGGCAAATCAAGGGGTAAACCAGCACCCACAATAATAGCATCCACAGCGCATTCCACTGCTTTTTTAACATATGTTTCAAAATTTCGGATAGCCGCCATAATATTAACGCCGAGCAAGCCTCTCCCATCGGATAAAGCGCGTGCTTTTTTTACTTCTTTTCCAAAAGCATTCAAATTGGCTTCAATATTTCGTTCATTAAAATCTGGTTCAAGATAACCCGGATGCGCCATTGAAAGCACACCCATACCACCATTTTTCATCACATTACCGGCCAGATTGGATAACGAAACACCAACCCCCATTCCACCTTGTATAATGGGAATTTCCAACCACTTATTTTTTATTTGTACACTATTCATCAATCAATTCCTGACTTCTTTTATCAAAGATTTTTTTTTCATCGACTGCTTCTTTAAGAAGCGTTTTGATAATATCCGCGAAGGGTTTTGTTTCTAAGCAAAGGGCGGAAACCTGACCCATCATCAGCGATCCATTTTTAACATCCCCTTCAACAACTGCCTTTCGAAGCGATCCTAATGTCAATAATTCCATCTCTTCCCGATCCACACCGTTCTGTTCCATTTTTATATATTCAGTCGTCATGGGATTCTTCATCACACGTACCGGTGTATTTAAGCTTCTGCCTGTTACCACCGTATCACGATCTTTCGCTTTGATCACTGCTTTTTTATAATTTTCATGAATTGGACATTCATCCGCTAACAATAGACATGTTCCGATTTGAACCCCTTCCGCCCCCAGACACAACGCCGCATTGAGTTGACCTCCGGTAGCAATTCCTCCCGCTGCAATAACCGGCACATCAACGGCGTTCACAATCTGTGGTACTAAAGCCATTGTTGTAATTTCACCGATATGTCCGCCGGATTCTGTGCCTTCTGCAATAATACCATCCGCACCATCTCTGGCGAGGCGTTTCGCCAAAGCGACACTGGCGACTACCGGAAAAATTTTAATACCGGCCATCTTCATCAGTGTCAGATATTTTCCGGGATTTCCCGCTCCTGTGGTTACGGCAGCTACCTTTTCGTCAATGATCACTTGCATAATAGCATCAGAATGAGGGTTCATCAACATCACGTTGACTCCAAAGGGTTTATCCGTTAACGTATAGCATTTTCGAATTGCTGCTCTTGCCTGTTCACCATCCATCGAACCGGTTGCAATAATTCCAAGACAGCCTGAATTTGATGCGATTGCCGCAAATTCAGGTGTTGCAATATTTGCCATTGCCCCCTGAAAGATAGGATATTTTATGTTAAGTAATTGATTGATCAATTTGATTCTCCTTGCATTTTTCTTTATTTAAAATCATATAATCTCATATGGAAGCGTTGATTTTAAATTTCAATTAACGCTGATGCCCATGTAAAACCAGCACCAAATCCGGCTAAAATAATTTTCATTCCGGTTTGCAGTTTACCACTTTCCATCAATTCGGCAAGTGCAATCGGAATACTGGCTGCTGAAGTATTCCCATAATGATTTAAATTCGTATAGACTTTATTACGATTCATTTTAGATTTTTTAATAACATAATCAATAATGCGTATATTGGCCTGATGAGGAATAATCCAATCAATAGCATCAATACTGCAATTTGCTTTTTTCAAAATCTGCTTCACCGCATCCGTCATTGCTTTCGTAGCAAAACGAAACACGGCATTACCTTCCATCGTTACCGATTGATGCACCGGTAATGCTTTTGTTTGTAAAGCACCAGAAGAATCTCCTTTTGCCGCCGCAAAAAAATAACTTTCTTTAGATGCATCCGCTTCAATGACCACTGCACCTGCACCATCTCCAAAAAGGACACAAGTACTGCGATCTTTCCAGTCTAAAACGTTTGAGATTACTTCTGTTCCGATAATACAGGCACATTTCACCCGTCCGGTTTCAAGCAATGCAGATGCCACATTTAAGGCATATAAAAATCCAGTACATGCCGCATTAACATCAAAAGCCATCAATGGTTTATCGCTTAATCCTAATTTTTCTTGAATTAAACAGGAGCAGGAAGGCGTAAAATTTTCCGGTGTAAATGTAGCTGTGATAATACAATCAATCGCTTCCGGCTCAAGTCCTGCTGCGATAATGGCATTAAGCGCAGCCTTACTGCCCAAATCAGACGTTGTTTCATCCTCTACAATATAGCGCGTTTCAATGCCAGTTCGTTGTTTAATCCATTCATCACTGGTATCCACTTGCTTTGATAAATCATCATTTGTTACTAAATGCTTGGGCAATGCTTTAGCACTTCCTAAAATATGTATTCCCACCTCATACTCCGATCTGACGAAATTTTTTATACCGTTCCGCTGTACGTTCTATTTCCTTTTTTCGACCCAATTCAAGCAAATCTTTTTCGATAAGACGATCAAGCTGTGACATTACATATTCTTCACAAATTTCAATACCACCAATAGGTTCTTGTATGATTTCATCAATAATCCCTTTATCGTAAAGATTTTTTGCCGTCAGCCCCATTACTTCTGCGGCTTCCTGTACTCGGCTATCATCTTTC
This sequence comes from Eubacterium sp., assembly GCA_036642535.1. GTDB lineage: Bacteria > Bacillota > Clostridia > Eubacteriales > Eubacteriaceae > Eubacterium. Next base: position 9,633 of record JAVXTS010000028.1, read on the forward strand.
CAGAGAATACTGGCAAAACCTTCCGGTGAAAGAACAGAGTAAATCGCATGTTCAAGCATATATAATCGATCCGCTACACTAAGTGCCAACGCACCACCGCTGCCACCTTCACCAATAATAATACAAATGACGGGTACTTTTAAATCAGAAAAAGTCATCAAACATTTTGCAATAGCCGACGCCTGTCCCCGTTCTTCTGCACCTCGTCCCGGATAAGCGCCAGAGGTATCTACAAAAGTAATCACAGGACGTCCAAATTTTTCAGCTTGTTCTGCCAAACGCAGTGCTTTTCGATACCCCTCAGGGTTCATCATTCCAAAATTACGTGTCAGATTTTCATCGAGATTTGATCCTTTACTCTGGGCTAATACCGTTACTGGTTTACCATGAAATAAAGCTACCCCACCAAGCAGCGCCTGATCATCACCAAAACAGCGATCACCGTGAAGTTCCATAAAATCGGTAAATAACGCATTGATGTAGGATTGAGCTTTTGTTCTACTTGAATTTCTCGCTAACATTACATTTTCCCATGCCGATAAATGCTGTATTTCTTCTGTCATAAGCCCCTCCTCTCATGCATCTGTAATAATTTTCCAATAGTTGCTTTCATTTCACGTCGTTGAACAATGGCATCAATACTGCCTTTTTTAAGAAGAAATTCCGCCTTTTGAAAATCATCCGGTAATTTTTCTTTAATTGTATTTTCGATCACCCGTTTACCGGCAAACCCAATAAGACTATCCGGTTCTGCAATCAGAATATCACCAAGCATTGCAAAACTGGCACTGACGCCACCGGTGGTTGGGTTCGTTAGCACGCTGAGATAAAATCCGCCGTTTTTTGAAAACCGTTCAAGTGCCGCACTCGTTTTTACCATTTGCATCAACGAAATGATCCCTTCTTGCATTCGGGCGCCCCCTGAAGCACAAAAAATAATGAGTGGCAATCTTTTACGAGTGGCATACTCAATTAAACGGGTGATTTTTTCACCAACCACACTTCCCATACTCGCCATCATGAAATGACTATCCATTACTGCTAAAGCGGTTTTTTTACCCCCTATTTTTCCAACACCAGTAAGGACGGCTTCAGACATCCCGGTTTGACGTTGGTAAGCATCGATCTTTTCCGTATAACCTTCAAAATCATTAGTATGATGATTCACCAGATTTTTATCCATCGCATTAAAACTACCTTTATCGCAAATTTGACGAATACGCTCTCTTGCACTGAGTTTATGATGGTAACCACATTCCGGACATACATATAAACTTTCCATCAATAAACCTGATGGCGTACTTGCCTTACACGCTTTACAGGTGATAAAAACGTTATCTGGAATATCCCGACCTTGTTTATCCTTAATCACATTGCGCAAAGTTTTAAACAGAGTCAATTTATTTTTTCTTTCTTTAAACGATTGTTCCATTATCTTTCAGCTCCTGTATAAAAGTACCCACGTATCCCGTGTCAAACCGTCCTTTGATAAATAAAGGTTCGTGCATCAATAAATACAAAAATTCAACATTATTAGGAATCCCTTCGATAATCAATTCTTCAAGGGCAATCCGCATTTTCTTAATCGCTTCTAACCGTGTATCACCATAAGTGATGCATTTGAGAATCATTGAATCATAGTAAGGCGGAATCGTGTAGCCGTTATAAATGGCGGTATCAACCCGCACACCACGTCCACCCGGTAAATTTAAAAAGTCGATATGCCCCGGTCTTGGTGCAAAATCGCTGTTCACATCCTCCGCATTTATCCGACACTCTACTGCATGCCCCCTACAGATAATTTCTTCTTGGGTCAATGTACAGCGCTGATGATCTGCAATTTTAATTTGCTGTTTAATGAGATCAATCCCCGTAATCATTTCTGTAATGGTGTGTTCCACTTGGATACGTGTATTCATTTCCATGAAATAGTAATTTTCGCCCCCATCCCATAAAAATTCGATCGTACCCACACTATTATAATGCACATATTCACACGCTTTTATCGCATCAGCAAACATTCGATCACGCAATTTCTTAGGAATACAACAGCATGGTGCTTCTTCTACAATTTTTTGATTTCGCCGCTGCATTGAACAATCACGCTCATAAAGATGTCGGACATTTCCAAAGCAATCTGCCATCAACTGCACTTCAATATGTTTTGCATTACGAACCACTTTTTCAACATAAACGCCATCATCACCAAATGCTGCCTGAGCCTCAGCCCGTGCTGCACGATACGCATCCGCAAATGACGCTTGATCTTCCGCCACACGCATACCTCGTCCACCTCCGCCACTTCTCGCTTTAATGAGCACCGGAAATCCAATTTTCGTAGCCACGTTAAGCGCCTCGGTTTCTTCCACAACCCCTTCAGATCCGGGAATAACTGGTACCCCACCAGCGATCATCGTTTCTTTTGCCCGGGCTTTATTCCCCATTAGCTCAATAACATCCGCATCAGGTCCAATGAAAATAAGTCCACATTGTTTCACCAAACGCGCAAATTGAGGATTTTCCGATAAAAATCCAAAGCCGGGATGAATGGCGTCACAGCCTGTTAAACACGCTGCACTAAGAATACGTTGCATATTTAAATAACTTTCATCCGATTTTGGACCACCGATACACACTGCTTTAGTTGCATACTGCACATGCAGCGCCTCTTTATCTGCTGTCGAATAAATCGCAACGGTTTCAATCCCCATCTCTTTACAAGTTCTGATAATCCGTACGGCAATCTCTCCGCGATTTGCAATTAATATCCGTTCTATCACTGCATATCACCAATACAAATAAGCTTTTGATCAAATTCAACCATCATTTCATTCTCAACATCAATGGCTAAAACAATACCATCGACATCACTTCGGATTTCATTCATCATTTTCATCGCCTCAATGATGCATAAAATATCCCCCTTTTTAACGGTATCGCCAACGCGAACAAGGGGGGCTGCATCTTTTATATTCGATTGATAAAATGTTCCGACCAGTGGTGAGGTTATCCAATGTCCCTTTTCTGCATTATCTGTTTCCGTTTGAGTAACCACAATCGATTTTGGTACAACTGATGGCATCAAAGTTGCTCCTATATTCTGTTCCATTTCTTTTTCAAGCTTTATTGTAATGTCATCACTTTGAAGTTCCATTTTAGATAAAGTAGACTTTTCAAAGATCTGAACAATTTTTTCAATTTCATTAATATTCATTCTCGCCCTGCCTTTAAGTTACGGGGAGATATCTCCCCGTGACCTTTATTTATTTTTTTCTACAAGATTTAAAATATCCTGAACGGTTTTTAAATTTGCTAATTCATCATCTTCAATACGAATATCAAAAGCTGTTTCTAATTCCATAGCCAATTCAACCGCCGATAATGAGTCAATTCCCAAATCTTCCTGTAATCTTGCTTCCGGTACAACTAAAGCCTCGTCAACATTAATAGATTCTACCAGTACCTCTTTCACTTGTTCTAACATTATTGTGTCCTCCTTTATTTAAAACTTATAGGTTAAAAGTATATCCGAAATATTTTGAATTGTAAATAGTTTTAAGTTAAAATGTTTATTTTATTTTTTTACTATAGGTTTTAACATTTAAATCGAGCTTTTTATACTGTTATTCTTAAATCATTTAAGAATGAAATATGACAACAAAATAGAGCGATAAGAAAATTTGCTTTCTTTATCGCTCTATAAAATATAGACTCTATTGATATATTTTTTACTTTTTTAACAAATGGATAACAATGTTTCAGCATTTTTATGCATAATTGTTTCCCATTCATCGGAATTTAGTCCAACAGCCTTCATAAAATCGATATCTTTTTGTCCGTTACCCCATGGATTATCGGTCGCAAACATAAACTTATCTGCTGTGTAAAGATCAATCAGTTTTCGATAATCTTTCGGTTTAAAAGTATACGACGCAATGGCCGTGTCAAAATGTACATTATCTAAATTCATGTAAATATCTTTTGGTCCATCTACAAAAGCAAGACCACCCGTATGGGCCGCAATAATTTGAAGATCGGGAAATGCCTTTGCCACTTCCACAACACGTTCAGCCGGTGAATGAAGGCAAGACGGAGATACCGGATCATACCCGGTATGAAAAACAAGAGGTAGGTTTCTCTCACTAATAGCCTGATATAATGGAAAAATACGTTTTTCATCAACAAAAAAACCTTGATAATCCGGATGTAGTTTAATACCATAAAACCCCATTTCTACAATACGATCAAGTTCTGCTTCATAATCCTCTGCATCTGGATGAATCGTACCAAAAGTAATGAAATTCGAATAATTGTCCTGAATCTCTTTTGCAAAATTATTAACACTTTTTTGTTGACGAGGATTTGTTGCAATTGGAAGCAATACGCTTAAATCGACACCCCATTTTTTCATATTTTTTTCAGCACAGCCAACACTACCGTCACCATAAGGTGTTAGATGTTTTTTAGGGTTGGTTACCGCTAATTTTTCAATAGTTTGAGGACATAATTTGTCCGGAAATAAGTGCATATGTGTATCTATAATCATTCTTTTTCACCTCAAAATTTGATAGTTTCTATTATACTCCTGAAAAAAAGGAATGGCAACTCTGAAACGTGTCTTAAGCTTCTCTCAAGATCGAATACAAATATTTTAAGTTGTTTTTCAATTCTCCTTGACCGTTTTAGCAATAGCGTATAAAATGGAACTATCAATAAAAATAAAGGAGTGAATTTTATGAATCTTATGACGATTCCATACCGTACTTCCCATGTCATGATGAAAGGCGCTTTAAACCTTTTAAAGTTGCCTATTCCTCCAACGCTTACCGGCGCCGGCATGGTCAAACGTTTTCCGGAAATTATTTCTCTTTGTGATGTACATAAAGCTTTAGTCGTAACCGACAAATCTCTAACAGAAATGGGTCTTTTAGATGGATTTTTAACGGCACTTATTGAAAGTGGTATTGATTATGCTATCTTTGATGGTGTTCAGCCAAATCCTACTTTTGAAAATATTTATGATGGCTTAGATGCTTATTATACTGCCCATTGTGATGGTGTCATCGCCTTTGGCGGAGGTTCATCTATGGATTGTGCTAAAATTATCGCTGCTAAAGTTACTAATGATAAACCTATTCCCAATATGAAAGGGCTTTTTAAGCTCACTCGAAAATTACCACCTTTTTTTGCGATACCGACCACTGCCGGTACCGGTTCTGAAGCCACCGTTTGCGCAGTAATTACCAATGCTTCAAACCATGAAAAATTTGCAATTAATGATCCTAAACTAGTGCCTTTGGCCACTGTTTTAGACCCTGAACTTATGGTTGGATTACCCCCATCTTTAACGGCCACCACTGGTATGGATGCCCTCACTCATGCAGTTGAAGCATATATCGGACATTATGATTCCTCTTTTGTCAAAGAAAAATCACTAGAAGCCACCGAAGTAATCATGCGTGATCTTGAAGCCGTTTATGCAGATGGCTCCAATTTAAAATTACGGCAGAATATGTCTATGGCCTCTTTTAATGCCGGATTAGCCTTCACCAGAGCTTACGTAGGTAATGTTCACGCTATCGCCCATAATTTAGGTGGCTATTACAATGTTCCTCATGGTTTTGCCAATGCAGTCATTCTTCCCCATGTTTTGGAATTTTCAAGAAGTGCTGCTCAGAAAAAATTATCCGAATTAGCTCTTTGTGCCGGTCTTGGCGAACCTTGGGATAACGAGGAAGTTCTTTCTTATCGTTTTATCGATCGTATTAAAGAAATGAATAAAAACATGGGTATTCCCGAAACAATTGATGCCTTACGTGCTGAAGATATACCTGAGCTAACAAAACGTATTCTCAAAGAAGCCAATCCGACTTATCCTGTTCCGCGTATTATGGATTTTGATGAATGTGTCTCTTTGTTAGGTGAACTTCTAAGTCCTGACAATAACTAAATATGATTAAAACGGATATTTTAAAACGCACCAGCCAATGGCCGATGCGTTTTTTACTTTCAAAATATGCTTTATTTATGGCTCCGAAACAGTAAAGCGTCCATCTTTACTAGGTGTAATCTTTTTTTTGCTCTGAATTTCTTTTTCTAGAATATCACTGATTAAAATCCCTGTTTTATCACATGATTTTAAAAATTTTTCGGGAACCGTTTTATCCATGACAGCAATCGTGTAAATCTGTTTAGCATCAATTTTTTTTCCAGCAGAATCGGTTATTTTATGAATCCGTTTTCCCGGTTCTGCGGAAGGTGCATAATCCATTTGAAGACCTGAAAAATAGTAAAACCAACCGGTATTATTATTGTCCACCGGAATAGAATGCTCTAACGTTTTAATCAAATCCTCCCCCGTCATCGTCACTTTCCATAATTCCATCTTCTCTTGATCTCTTATATCTGGAAGAATACGCTTGATATCCCCAGCCGTCAAATCACCTTTATACAACCGTCCATTAATACCCTTGCCATTTGTTTTTCCATCTTTGCCATTATCCATAAAAAGGGCAATTTCACACCCACTTTCTTTCTGCATCGTATCGGTTATAAAATGACCTGTTTCGATTAACGAAAAATCTTCTGTGACTTTGCCAATCACAGGAATCACTTTCGTAACCGGTCGACTAAAATTCTGATCGTCAACCATTTTTATAACATCTTTTTGGTTAAGTTTACCTTCGACCATTCCTGCAAGACCTTCTCTTAATGCGCTCTGAACATTTTTAAAAGTTGGAAATATTGCATATCGCCCATGGGCTAAAGTTGCTCGCAAATCTTTGATTTCAGGAACATCCGGCGATGGCACACCATTAAGACTTGAAAACATTGCGCCTGTATCTCCAGCTAAAGCAAGCTGCCCTTCCGGTGTACTTATATACTCAAAGAGTTCCATAACAAGATCATACTTTTCTTTATTTTCCGAATTCTCCAGCTTCTTATTTAAACCAATGTAACATACTGGATAAAGTCTGGCCCAGTCGGCACTTTCCCCGGGGTTAAAAAAAGGCATTAAGGCAAATTCATCCGTCGATCCCGTACGTCCAAAACCCAGGTGCGTCATTAGGGACGAATCTTCAACCATGGCACATTTTCTTGTAAAGATCATCCGTTCTCGATCGGCATAATCGATTTTCAGATCTTCTTTTTTAAGAACACCCTTATCAATCAATGTTTGAAAAGTATCCAGCGCCAGTGTGAAATTATCGCCAAAACTACCCTTTCCATTGTTATAATCGGTTATCCACTGGGTATTCTTCGGTGTACTTAAACTACTTTCATAACCATATCCAATAAATGCTGTATCAAGTACTTCTTCATTTTTTAAACCTAATTGAAGTGAGCGCATTCCACTCGCTTCAATTGTTTGGCAAAGATCAATAAAACCATTAAAGTCTTGGGGAACCTCCCAGCCATTTTCTTCAAAAAGTGTTTTATTATAGAGAATTCCCCGTACCTGCGAAGGTCCCGGCAAATAATACAACTTACCGTCCTTAGCAATATTATTAAGCATACCGGTCATATATTTTCCGGTTAACGGAAGCGATGATAAATCCATCAGTTCATCATCCCAATACTGTTCTCCAACCTCAAGAGGCCATGTCATCACAATATCGGTTAAATCATCATGTTTAAGACGTGTCTCGTACTCCGCTATCCCCATATCGCAGGCATAGTTGCCCACTTGAATGATATCTAATTGGGGGAATTTCTCTTCCACTGCTTTCTCAAAAGCGTTAATACTAAAGGCATTTTTTACAAGTACCGTGACCGGAATCTTATCTTTTGATAGTACTGTCTGAGTTATAATATCATCAGAAGCTTTTTTGTTCACATTTGAACACGCGCCAAGCCCTAGCACAAGCAACATGACAATAGCCATTAGTCCTAAACGATAGAAAATTTTTGACATTTATTGATCCTCCTTTGATTCCCCTTTAGAGTGATCTTCTTCTGCAAAAGCAAGCTTTTCAAAGTCCTCGATCGGCATCGGTTTCGCAAAATAATAACCTTGAATATAATCACAATTTAACCGTTTGAGCATTTCAACCTGACTCCGCTCTTCAATACCTTCTGCCACGGTTTCCATCGAAAGTTTTTTGGTCATCGAAATAATGCTCCCAACAACCGATTCTGTCCGATCCATATCTTTTGGATTTGTTTTAAAAAACACTTTGTCAAGTTTAATCGTATCTACCGGAATATCTTGGATCAAATTCAGCGATGAATAGCCACTGCCAAAATCATCCATTGAACAACCAAAACCCGCTTCATGAATTTTTGCGATAATTTTTGAAAGATACTCAACATTTTCAAACACTGTATTTTCTGTCAATTCAATTTCTAAAAAATGCCTAGGTACCTTATATTTTTCGGCAATTTCAATATATTTATCCAAAAACATCGAATTTTTAAGGTGTATCCGCGAACAATTAACCGATATTTTGATCTGATCCCAACCTTTATCAATCCAACTGCGTATTGTGCGACATACTTCTTCAAAAACATAAAAATCCAGTTGTACAATAAAACCATTTTTTTCAAACAATGGAATAAATTCATCAGGATAGATCATCCCTTCTTCCGGATTAATCCATCTCACAAGTGCTTCTGCTCCGCTTATTTTTTCACTCTTCGTATGGTATTTAGGTTGTAAATAAACGTGATATTCTCCATTTTTAAATGCTTTTTCTGTCATATCCTCAAGCTGTTTTTCACGGAAAAGAATATGATGAACATTTTCGTCATAAATAGCGTACCGCACTTTTCCATGCAATTCACAATTACTTTCTGTTAATGAAAGTTTTGCACGATCAATCATATGAACAATGGCCATGGACTCATTTTCAATCACCAAAATACCATATTCAATAACAAACGGTAAGCAAACTAAATTTTTCTTTTTCATATAGAGAGAAAAAAGTTCTCCCCAATGCTCGAAACGTTTCACAATTTCAGTTTTGTTTTTATATTTTACAAGAATGCAGAAATTATCGGCAAATAGACGCCCTATACACTCATTCGCCTCTAAATCAGAAGAAATGCCATTTATAATACTGCATAATATTTCATTGCAAGCATCTCTTCCAAATTGTTCATTTAACACTTTAAATTTCTCAATATTAACATAAATAAGTGCATAATCTTGCTTTTGGGAGTTTTCTAGTAACTCACCCGCAAGCTCATAAAAACGTTGAATGGTATTGCCACCCGTCACCGGATCTACATAGGCAATATTTTCAAGCTTACATTTATTTCGATAAAAAACCAATGTTAATGCAACCAATAAAAGTGAAAAAGTAATGGTAATAAAAGCGCAAAGTAACATCGTTATTTTTAATAGCATCTCGGATTTTGCATTAACAACTTCCGCCGGAACAAAGGTGAGTAACGTCCAATTTTGCCCAACTAATGGTGTGTACATCATATATTCGTGGGCTTCGTTCTTCTTAAACTCACTCTGCCCACTCTTTCCATCTGCAATTTCTTTTTTTATATCTTCAATTGTTTTTTTATCTATAATCTGTGCGCTAGACAGCGAATTCAAGATATTATATCCGGTCTTCAGCACATTCGGTGAGCTTGAACGCACTACGACAGTGCCATCTCTGCGAATAATATGTGCATATGCCTTTCCGTCAAATGCTGTCATGGACAGTATCTGATCAAAAGTACTTAAATCATAACTAACTGCTAATGCCGCTATTTTAGTCCCTAAAATTTCTATATTTTGAAACGGAATCGCAAAAATAATAGATTCTTTTCCATCAATGACTTGAGACACAGACATCGATTCTTTTCCTCCGACAACGGCATCTTGTAAGTATTCGTCATTTCCCAAAACAATCGCATTATTATTTTCATCATGTGCTATTCCATTTTCATCAATTAGCATTATTTTTTGATAATTCCAATTTTTCCGATGATCCTGAACAATCGTTCTTAGTTGATCATGTGATGTAATATTTGAAGTTCGAATCACCGCCGACATTGTCTTTAATATTGAAAAATTATCATTAATTGTTTTGCTCACATTTGTTTCCATTTGCTTGGAAATTTCCTGCATGTATTCGCTTCCTTCGGTTTTAACCGTGTTTTGGAGATGTCTATAATATTGAAAACATAAAATTCCGATAATCATACAAATTAATGCAAATACTAAAATGATCGTTTGATAAATTCGCCGATCTTTATCCGAAATATTTTTCAGTTTATTCATAAATCTTCTCCTTTTTAAAATCGTAATAAATTTAAAATACAAACTCATGAATCTGAATTCTACTCTAACCTATGTTCTATTTTATCATGTTAAATCTTAAAATGAAATAGCTAATTTAGCCTATCATTATAAATATTATCTATAGTCAAAATTTTAATCAAAAATCTTGATGCATTTCGTAAAAATCATGATACTATTATCATCGATACACCTATCATTGAAGCCATTGTGCTATTTTTTATTAAATGAAAGGTTTACTCATTAAGGAATTTTTAGGATTAAAGCGATATTTTAAAATTCTTAACGTTTTAGTTGCCTTAGCACTGCTTGTTTCTTATCATCTTTCTAAAAAAATCTTTCTGGAAGAAGATCTATAATTTCCTTAACAATCCCATTATAAAAACCGACCTCCTAATCGTTAGGTTTTTAATC
>JAVXTS010000029.1:0-5592 GCA_036642535.1 Eubacterium sp.
GAATTTATTATTTACAGCACATCCGAAAAATGAGAACGTAATTTATTGTATACAATAGAACCGATCATCATCATAACAAGTGTAAAACACCAAAAATATATCGTCATGCTTGAATGATTCCAAAACCATTCTTTACTAAAAAATGAATCTCGATATCCTTGTACAATATAAAACAAGGGATTTAATTTAAAAATAAAATTATATTGGGGTGGAAATTGTCCTATACTCCATAAAATTGGTGTCCCCCACATTAAAACTTGCATAACAACACCTATCAATTGAGTTATATCTGAAAAGAACGGCTGTATTGACGCTGTAATCCATGTAAGTCCAGTTACAAACATAATTAAACAAAATAAGTAATACACAATTTGTAGACCATATACGGATGGATAAAATCCATACAATGATGTTAATAAAAACGCAATCATGATGAAAAAGAAATGCGTATATAAATTTGATAACATTTTTGCCGTTGGTAATATTTTAATATTAAAAACAACCTTTTTTACTAAATAGCTATATTCTCTAAAACAATTCGTTGCAGACATTAGTGTATCCGAAAAAAAGAACCATGTGATAATTCCTGTTACCAAATACAAAATAAAAGGAATATTTCCATCTGTCATCCCAGACTTCAAACCTTTATCAAATACAAACCAATAAACCATAATGGTAACCATTGGATTAATAAACGCCCAAAAAACGCCTAAAAAAGAACCTGCATATTTAGCTTTAAAATCATTTAGTGAAAATTTGAACAACAATCTTCTATTTTTATAAATATCTCCAAAAAAAGAAAAAAAGTCTCTAAACATAAATAAATATCCCTTCTATAAACAAATCTGCCGCTGAAATAACCCCTAAGGGAAAAAACAGCGGCAATTTTATTAATACTTCCTATTTCTTCGAATACATTTTCTCATAGTATTCCTGATAACCGCCTGATTTTACTTGTTCTAACCATTCTTGATTATTTAAATACCATTCAATGGTTTCAACAATGCCTTCTTCAAAGGTATAGGAAGGTTCCCATCCAAGTTCTGTAGTAATCTTCGTATTGTCAATTGCATAACGACGGTCATGACCTAAACGATCTTCAACGTGTATTTTTAAAGTATCATTCATTTTATCCACGTTTGTTGCGATACTATTGTACTGATTGTTGCTTAATTTTTCCTTCACGTTTGCCATAATTAAATCGATTATCTGAATATTAGCTTTTTCATTATTACCGCCAATATTATAAACTTCGCCTAATTTTCCTTTATGAAGAACGGTATCAATGCCACTGCAATGATCTTTAACATGAAGCCAATCTCTAATCTGCATACCATCACCATAAATTGGTAAATTTTTAAGTTCAACAACATTGGAAATCATCAGCGGAATTAATTTTTCTGGAAACTGATATGGTCCATAATTATTTGAACAACGGGTAATGTTCATTGGGAATTTAAAAGTATTACCATAAGCCCTCACCAATAAATCTGCACCTGCTTTTGATGACGAATAAGGACTGTTTGGCTGAATAGGGGTTGCTTCTGTAAACATACCTGTTTTTCCAAGTGCACCATATACTTCATCGGTAGATACTTGTAAATATTTCACATTATCACGATATGTTGGGTATCCATCGGCATCTTTTCCGGTCTGCCATGCATTTTTAGCTGCATCTAAAAGAACTTGCGTTCCTAACACGTTAGTTTTTACAAAAATTTCAGGATTTTCAATACTTCGATCGACATGTGATTCCGCAGCAAAATTAACGACTAAATCAAAATCATGTTTTGCAAATAAGTCTTTAATAAAAATAGAGTCCGCAATATCGCCTCTAACAAATTCATAATTCGGATTTTCTTCAATATCCGATAGATTTTCAAGATTACCGGCATAGGTTAATAAATCTAAATTAATAATTTTATAATCGTGATGTTCCCCAAGCATATATTTCACAAAATTGGATCCAATAAATCCGGCTCCGCCGGTCACTAATACTGTTTTCAAATTTTCAAACTCCTCTAACTTAAAATTGTAATACTTTTTTAACGTCTTTCAAAAACGGTTGTTTCTGATCTTTTTCGGATAATAATAAATCTAATCCTTCGATTGGCCATTCAACACCGATATCTGGGTCATTCCAGCGGATACCACCATCATATTCCGGTGCATATAAATTAGTGCATTTATAATTAAATGTGGCTTCATCTGAAAGTACTAAAAAACCATGGGCAAAACCTTCCGGAATATAAAACATCGTTTTATTTTCAGCGCTCAACGTCACGCCTGCCCACTGCCCGTAGGTTTTCGATCCGGCTCTCAAATCGACGCCAACGTCCCAGACAACACCTTCTGTGCAACGTACTAGTTTCCCCTGTGAATATTGACTTTGAAAATGAAGTCCCCGCAAAACGCCTTTTTTTGACTTCGATTCATTATCCTGAATGAACGTCATTGTTAATCCTGCTTTTTCATATTCTTCTTTATTATAAGTTTCCATAAAATAGCCACGTTCATCTCCGAAAACAGCGGGTTGAACGATCACTAAACCTTCTATTTGTGTTTTTTTTACGGTAATGGCTGCCACGATTAAAATTCTCCTCTTCGATTATCTTTTGCACGCTGAACCAAATATTGACCATAAGCAGTCTTCTTGAGTGGTTCTGCTAGTTCTAAAAGTTTTTCTTTATTAATGAAGCCCATAGTATAGGCGATTTCTTCAATACAAGAAACATAAAGACCCTGTCTCTTTTGTATGGTTTCTACAAAATTGGAGGCTTCAATTAAACTATCATGTGTTCCGGTATCAAGCCAAGCCATCCCTCTGCTAAAAAGTTCTACTTTGAGATCTCCACGTTTGAGATAAGTTTCATTAACGGTTGTAATTTCGAGTTCACCTCTAGCGGATGGTTTAATATTTTTGGCAATTTCAACAACATCATGATCATAAAAATACAAACCAGGAACCGCAAAATTCGATTTAGGTATGATTGGCTTTTCTTCGATCGAAAGTACACTCCCGTCATCAGAAAACTCAACAACACCGTAGCGCTCAGGATCTGTTACAGGATAACCGAAAATAACTGCACCAGTTTCAAGTTCTGATGCTGCTCTTAACGATTTTGTGAATCCCTGTCCATAGAAAATATTATCCCCAAGAACAAGAGCTACTTTATCATCTCCGATAAACTCTTCACCAATAATAAATGCTTCTGCCAAACCATTTGGCTGATCTTGCACTTTATAAGTAAAATGAAGTCCCAGTTCTTCACCAGTTCCAAACAAACGTTCAAACATCGGTAAATCATGGGGGGTTGAAATAATTAAAATGTCTTTAATTCCTGCTAACATTAATGTCGATAATGGATAATAAATCATCGGTTTATCGTAAATTGGTAATAATTGTTTGGATACAACACGGGTAATTGGGTGTAATCGGGTTCCCGATCCACCGGCCAGAATAATACCTTTCATATAAACAAATCTCCTCTATAATTTTCTTTTATTACTATTTTTGTAATTTTTTCAGATATTCTGCAAGGGCTTTTTCCCATGGTCTAAAAACATTGAGCCCTAGATCATTTAACCCTTTATTTTCTAAAACTGAATATTTAGGTCTTGGAGTTGAACTAGCAAATTCTTCTGATGTAACCGGCTTAACGGTAATTTGAATACCACTCAACTCAAAAATTTTCAACGCAAAATCATACCAACTACAGAATCCCTCACAGGTACCATGATAAAGACCATAGTTTTCTGTTTTAATGAGTTCTAAAATAGCTTTTGCCAAATCAACAGTGCTGGTTGGTGATCCAATTTGATCGTCGACGACGGTTATTTCCGGATATTTATCGGCCAGATTGAGCATCGTTTTAACAAAGTTATTACCATCCCCATAAAGCCAAGCGGTTCGTACAATAAAATATTTATCGGCTATTTCAGCGACATATTTTTCACCAAGTGCTTTACTTTCACCATAAACCGTTTTAGGGTCAATTGGATCCGATTCAATATAAGGTCTTATGTTTCCTTTTTCTTTAATACCATCACCGGCAAAAACATAATCTGTTGAAACATGCACTAACGTAATGCCTTTTTCACAAGAAATTTCCGCTAAGTTTTTAGGTCCTTCGGCATTCACCTTAAATGCTAAATCTCGACTTGTTTCGCATCCATCAACATTTGTAAGTGCACCGCAATTGATAATTATATTTGGTTTTTCTTGATCAATAATTGTTGCAATTCCCTTTTTATCTGTGATGTCAAACTCTGGAATATCATATCCAACAAAATCAACTTTTTGATTTTCAAGCTGCATACTCAGCTCTCTGCCGAGTTGACCGTTACTTCCTGTTATTAAAATTTTCATAGTCCACCTTTATTCTACATTGCGTATTACTCATAGTTAATCAGTATTATTATACTGCACACCCATTACTTTGTCTATTTTTTTTCTTAATTTTTTTAAAGGTGTATCTATTTTGTATCAATTTTATGTTATAATTATTAAAATAAATTTGTTTTATAATGATTTACTTTGAGAGGATATTCTATGACTTTAAAAAAGAAAATATTATGTGTATTTTTAGTTTGCCTGATCATCATCGTTGGTAGCGGTGCCGTTTATGGTTTTAGCATTCTAAATCAAATTTCCGGAGGCCAACTTGATGAAAAAGATTTAACGATTAATGAACTTTTAGATTCAGACACTGTTAACATCGCTCTTTTTGGTATTGATGGTCGAGATGACGTGGATGGAAATCGTTCAGATACCATTATGATCGCCACCTTAAATTTTAAAACCGGTTCTGTTAAAGTCACTTCTGTGATGCGTGACCTGATGGTTAAAATACCCTCTGGACGAAAAAATAATGTGACTTATGAAAAAATTAATTCTGCTTATGATTATGGTGAAGCTCAATTAGCGGTTAAAACACTCAATGAAAATTTTGATTTAAACATTAAAGATTATGTTGTTGTCAATTTTGATTGCCTTGTGGATACCGTTGATGCACTTGGTGGTATTGATGTCAATATCGCAAATGAATCCATTCTAGAGTGGACAAATCAATATATTATGGATGTTAATGATAAAGTTAAAAAATCAGATCCTTTTCTTGAAACAACCGGTGTTCAGTCTGTAACCGGTGTTCAGGCTTTAGCCTTTTGCCGTAACCGTTATAGTGACAGTGATTATATGCGTACAAAACGTCAACGTGAAGTCGTCGAACAAATTGTAAAAAAATCGATGAATGTCGATCTTTTTACAGGGATTAACCTTTTAGGAAAAGTTTACCCCTATGTGTCAACCTCTTTATCGCTTCAAGAAATGACCACTTATGCCAAAGCATTTATGTCCCTTGAAAATAAGACCTTTCTCGATTTCCGTGTAGCCACAGATGAGCTTTCTTTTGGCGATACGATTGATGAAGTATGGTATCTTGTGCCAAATACACTTGCCGATAACGTCGTTGCGCTTCATAAATTCTTATATGATATTGACACTTATACACCAACACCTGCACTGATGACCATCAGTGATCATATCGCAGGTATTGCAGGCACCAGTAAAGGTGTCACGAAACCCGATAG
>JAVXTS010000029.1:5692-20037 GCA_036642535.1 Eubacterium sp.
ACGACTCCTAATTCTACCGATAATTCTGATTATACAGATAATTATAATACTTATTCTGAACCAACGCCATCAACCAATGAGTCCTATAATTCATCTTCATCAGATTCAACACCCTCTACAAATCAGAATACCCCACCCAACCCAGAAAATTCAGTGATACCAACCGAATAATTATAAAAAGTGCCAATTGATCTTTTTTTAATCAATTGACACTTTTTTATTTCGTTTATTTGACTTTACTTCGCATTAAATTAATAAGTCCGCCAGATAAAAGCATTTCTTTTTGTCTTTCGGATACTTCGATAATCAGTGGGTAGGTTTCATTTTTCGTTTTATTGATCAGCGTCACTAGACCCTTTTGAACACTTTTTTGTGCCTCTTCAATCACTAAAATATCTGACACATCAATCTTATCATAATCATTTTCATTTTCAAAAATCAATGGTAAAATTCCATTATTAATCAAATTATTTTTATGAATCCGTGCAAAGGACTTAACAATAACCCCTTTGATCCCTAAATAAACCGGTGCTAATGCGGCATGTTCACGGCTTGATCCCTGTCCATAATTCTGACCACCGATAATAAAACCACCGCCATTATCTTTTGCGCGTTGCGGAAAACCAGGATCACAAGGAGCTAAACAATAATTAGCTAAATATGGAATATTCGAACGATAAGGCAAAAGTTTTGCATTGGATGGCATAATGTGATCAGTTGTGATATTATCCTCAACCACAATTAATGCTCTCCCTTCAAGGGTATCTTCAAGCGGTTTTGCCAAAGGAAATGGTTTAATATTCGGTCCTTTAATGACTTCAACTATTTCATCTTCAGCCGCCGGTGAGACAACGGCCGTATCATTAATTAAAAAATGGATGGGCATCTCAATCTCTGGTAAATCTGTCGTTCCGAGGGGATTTGTAAGCACGCCTTTTATGGCAGAAATAGCAGCTGCTTCAGGACTTAATAAATAAACATCCGCACCGGTTGTTCCTGAACGCCCTTTAAAATTGCGATTAAAGGTTCTCAACGAAACACCATCGGTACACGGTGCCTGTCCCATTCCGATACAAGGACCACAGCCACATTCAAGAATTCGTGCGCCCGCATTCAGCAGATCGGCTAATGCACCATTTTCTGCCAGCATGGTCAAAACCTGTTTTGATCCCGGTGCAATCACCAATTGTACCGTCTCTGCAACCACTTTTCCCTTTAAGATTGAAGCCACTTTCATTAAATCAAGCCATGATGAATTTGTACAACTTCCGATCGCCACCTGATTTATTTTTAATCCTTCAATTTTAGATATTTTTACCACTTTATCCGGGCTATGAGGACAAGCTATCATTGGTTCTAATTTTGTTAAATCAACCTTTACGATATGATCATATTTTGAGTCATCATCGGCTATTAATGCTACAAAATCATCGGCTCTTCCCTGAGCTGTTAAAAAATCCTTTGTCATTTCATCCGAAGGAAATATTGATGTTGTTGCCCCTAATTCCGCACCCATATTAGTGATTGTTGCACGCTCAGGCACCGTCAGTGTGATTACACCTTCACCAGTATATTCAAACACTTTATTGACTCCACCTTTAACCGTACATTGTCTCAAAACTTCCAAAATAATATCTTTTGATGAAACGCCTTTTCTCAATTTACCGGTCAACTCAACCTGTACAATTTCCGGCATAGTAATATAATATTCTCCACCGGCCATTGCTACTGCAACATCCAAACCACCGGCACCAATAGCTAACATGCCAATACCGCCACCAGTGGGTGTATGGCTATCCGATCCAAGAAGAGTCTGACCCGGTACACCAAAACGTTCAATTTCAACCTGATGACAAATTCCGTTTCCCGGCTTTGAAAAAAAGACACCATGTTTTTTAGCTACGGTTTGAATATAAAGATGGTCATCCATATTTTCCGGCCCTTCCTGAAGCATATTATGATCAATATAAGCTAAAGAACGTTTTGTTTTAACACGTGGCACATCCATCGCTTCTAGCTGCATATAAGCCATCGTACCTGTTGAATCTTGCGTTAATGTTTGATCAATACGAATACCAATCTCAGAACCCTTTACCAATTCACCGACAACAAGATGATTTTTAATAATTTTTTCCGTTAATGTTAATCCCATACTTTATCTCCTCTTCATTATTTATGTATAATTATACACTTTTTTCTTTGAAATTCACTTTAGTATAACATATTCTTAATCAATTTAACATGATTCTTTTCTTTCCTTCAAATCGTTTTTCTAGATGTATCCCTTCTAAATCTTTCAATTGTTTACTAGCCTGTTTCCATGCTATAATTAAAGAAATTTAAAGTTTATAAAGGAGGTACCGTCATGCATTTTTTGTTTGATTTTTTAAATTTTTTAAAAATACAAGAAAAAAAATATAACGTCCTGAATTTATCGGCTCAGTTAGCTTATCGTATTTTACTGGCTTTTATTCCATTTACAATGCTTCTTTATAATTTTTTAAATTGGTTTTCAAATACATTAAATGCTGAGCTCATTCATGGGATTAATCTTTTTTTTCCCAATTTCACAAAAGATTTTATAAGTATTGCGACAAAAAATGCTTCCGACGCTCAAATTTCATCTTATACCACTATCATTTTTGGATTTTTTATCCTATACGCTTCACTCTGTGCTATTCGATCACTCATTTTAACCGTTAATAAAGTAATGAATATTCCCGAAAAAAGAAATTATTTTATCGTTTGGGGATTTTCATTTCTATATTTGATATTATTGATTATTGCTATTTTAATTGTCATTTATCTTTATTTATTTACACAACATATTATTACCGCTTTTTTCGTTTCACTTAATTGGTTTGATTTTTTTATCAATTTTTGGAGATCTTTTAGTTTGGTCTATATAATCACCATTATCACTCTTCTTTTAACTGGTATTTATATGTTTATTCCATCAAAACATCTTTCCTTTTTTGCCGCATTCCCCGGTGCTATTTTTGTCAGTTCGGGATGGCTTTTAGTTTTATGCTTATATCGATATTTCATTTGGTCTCATATAAATTTTATAGATTTCTCGACTTCACTTGAAGGACCTTTTTCAATGATTATCTTTATTTATCTCTTTTGTATTATTCTTTGTTTTGGCTGTGTTGTTAATTTATTTTTTATAAAAAGAACTGGAGATTAAATATGAAAAATAAAAAATTAGTTCTCTTTGATTTTATTGCCTTTATGATTAAAGATGTTGAGCGCACTGATTTCTGGGGAATTTGCGCCCAAATGTCTTTTTATCTTTTAATGGCCTTTTTTCCACTTATTATTTTTCTCATTAATTTTATTGGCCGTTTCATTCTAAAATTTAAAGAATATCTTTTTGATGTTTTAAAGACTTTTTTGCCCAATTTGTCTTACAATTATGTTGTTAATCTTATCAATATCCTTATTCAAGATCTTGATAACAATAATTATGTACTTCTTGCTATTACTTTTTTCTTTGCCACATTGGCTGCACGTGCTATTATGACCGGAATGAATCAAAATTATGGTAATATCGAAAATCGAAGCCCCCTAAAAATACTACTTCTCTCCTTTCTGTTCACTTTTCTTTTTGCCATTGTCCTGATCCTAATTATCATTACTTATTTATTTAGTGAAGCCATAAGTTTACAAGTACTCAATAATTTTGGTATTGATCATGTTACTTTAAATATCATGAATATTTTCACATTTATATTCACTTTAATAATAAGTGCTTTTCTATTTAATTGTATTTATATTTTAGCACCGAATAAAAGACTTCCTTTCAAACAAGGTTTTCCCGGTGCGATTTTTGCAACAATTGGGTTAAATATTGTCTTCCGAATTTTTCTTATTTTTATAAATAACTCCCCCAAATATACGATTCTTTACGGAAATCTCGGTGGCTTATTTGCACTTTTAGTCGGTATTTACTTTATTTGCGTTATTTTAAACCTTGGCGGGAAAATAAATGTCTATTTTTTTATATAAAACGTTTACAAATTTATTTTTAATGTTACAATATGATTATAAAACTTTTACGTTAAATGATGAAACTAAATATTTTTTTACCTCATTTCATGTTACAATAGTAATAGTATTAAAATCTTCAAATAATCAATTTTATTGTTTATTAACATTTCCAGAAAGGACTGATCGATTATGAAATCAAAAACTGCATATCATCTTTTTCACGAAGGAACTTATCTTAAAAGTTACGAATTTTTTGGATCTCATCTAACTGATAATGGTGTTGTTTTTAGAATTTGGGCTCCTAATGCTACGGATCTTTCAATTGTCGGCAATTTTAATGATTGGAATTCCGAAAGTCATAAAATGACACTTCTTGAAAATTCCGGTGGTATATGGGAATCTACCATTCCCCATTTAAATAAAGGCGAACTCTACAAATACTGCATTCGTCAATGCGATGGTTCTTTAGCTTATAAAGCTGATCCTTATGGTATTTATTCTGAAATCAAACCCAAAACCGCTTCAGTTGTCTGGGATCTCAAAGATTATCAATGGAAAGATAAAAAATGGTTTGAAACACGTAAAAAAAACATTCACCAGGCTGAACCCATTAATATATACGAAGTTCATCTTGGTAGCTTTAAAACACATGATGACGGTACCGTTTTAAGTTATAATGAACTTGCAGATACGTTGGTTCCCTATTTAAAAGAGATGCATTATACCCACGTTGAAATCATGCCAATTATGGAACATCCTTTTGATGGTTCTTGGGGTTATCAGTTAACCGGTTATTTTGCTGCTACAAGTCGATATGGTGAACCTCAAGGTTTCATGCATCTGGTTGATGCCTGCCATAAAGCCGGTATCGGCGTTATTTTAGACTGGGTTCCCGGTCATTTTTGCAAAGATGCCCATGGTCTTTATAAACTCGATGGTACTAATTTATATGAAGCCACCGAACATCCCCAGTGGGGTACTATGGAATTTGATTTTGCTAAACCCGAAGTTCTCTCTTTTTTAATTTCAAATGCTTATTTCTGGTTTGACCAATTTCATATTGACGGACTCCGAATTGATGGTGTTGCAAGCATGATTTATCTTAACTATGGTTATGATAATGAATATCGTAAAAATAAGAATGGTGGTAATGACAGCCTTGAAGCCGTTGCATTTTTACAACAACTCAATACCGCTATTTTTAAACATTTTCCTTACGCTATTATGGCCGCAGAAGAATCAACCGCCTATCCTATGGTTAGTTGGCCAGTGGACAAAGGTGGTCTTGGCTTTAATCTCAAATGGGATATGGGTTGGATGCATGATACCCTTTCTTATATGGAAACAGATCCTTATTGCCGCAATCAATTTCATTCAAAACTGACCTTCTCCATGGCTTATGCTTTTAGTGAAAGTTTCATCCTTCCACTATCTCATGATGAAGTTGTTCATGGTAAAAAATCAATTTTAGATAAAATGTTTGGCTCTTATGATATGAAGTTTGATCAACTTAAACTTTTATATGCTTATATGTATTTTCATTCCGGAAAAAAGCTGACTTTTATGGGAAACGAATTTGCAACTTTTACAGAATGGCGTTATTATGAATCCTTAGAATGGTTCATGCTAGACTACGACAAACATCGTCAAATTCAAAATTATGTAAAACATTTAAATAAATTTTATCTCAATGAAAAAGCACTTTGGGAAAACGACCACGATTGGAACGGTTTTGAATGGATTGATGCCGATAACAATGAACAAAGTATCCTTGTTTTTAGACGTATGGGTAAAAAACCTGAAAATGATCTCATTATTCTCATTAATTTTTGCCCGTTAACTTATAAAGATTACCATATTGGTGTTCCCTATAACAAAACGTATCGTCTTGTTTTTAATAGCGATGACCCTGACTATGGTGGCACTGGTTTTGCTGTGAAAAAAACAGCTAAAGCACATGAAATTCCTTTACATAATCAGCCTTATAGCGTTGTTCTAAATGTTCCCCCCTCATCCGCCATTGTTTTACGCGGTATCGCTTCAAAAACAAAGAAAAAAGGAACTGAAAAAAAATCAAAAACATCAACAACAAAAAGTATTAACTCCGCTCTTCCTGTCAAAGACACCTCAACAAAATCACTTGTATCAAAAAAAAAGACAGAAACATTACCGGTTGTCAAAGATGACACTCCAAAACCCGTTGTGAACGTTAAAAAAACAAATACAAAAAGCAGCTAATCTCGAAAGGAAATTCACACTTAATGAAAAAAACTGAAAAACAAAACAAAGACTCTCTTTCTATCGCAAAAAATAAAGATCTTTTTAAAAATGCTTTTATTAAAAAAGTCGAGGAAGTTTCCGGTGATTATATTGATGAAAGCACCTTACAAAATCAATACGAGGCTCTTGCCCAGCTAGTCATGGATGAAATAACCACTGAATGGGCTGCTAATAATAGCCGTTACAATAAAATGGAAGAAAAACAAATTTACTTTTTTTCCATTGAATTCCTTATTGGTCGTTTGTTAAAAGCCTATATTAATAATCTTGGATGGGATACGGTTGTTCCCGAAGTTTTAGAAGAACTTGGCCTTGATTATGATGCTATTCTTGCTAAAGAAGATGATCCTGCTCTTGGCAATGGCGGTCTTGGACGATTGATGGCCTGCTTTCTTGATTCAACCGCTGCAATGGGTTTTCCAGGTCACGGTAATGGCATTCGTTACAAATTTGGTTTATTTGAACAGAAAATAATCAATGCTGAACAAGTAGAAGTAGCCGATAACTGGCTGAAAAATGGATACCCCTTCGAAATTGCAAAACCGGACAAATCCGTTATCGTTAAATACAAGGGGGATGTCCGTACCGAAATGGTAAATGGAAAACTCGTCTTTATTCATGAAAATTACGAACCCATTTTAGCGGTTCCATATGATGTTCCTATTCAAGGTTATCATAATAAGACCGTCAATTCCCTTCGTTTATGGAGTGCGCGTCCCGTAGAAGATTTTGATTTATCAACTTTTAATCAAGGCCATTTTCTAAAAGCGATGCAACGAAAATCTGAAGCCGAAGCCATTAGTCAGATTCTATATCCAAATGATAATGGTTTTGAAGGAAAACAGCTTCGTCTTAAACAAGAGTATTTTTTCGTATGCGCAGGATTGAAACGCATCGTTCGTCGTTATAAAAAATTTAATCATGGTTCTTTGGATGGGTTTTCCGATAAAATTTGTATCCACATTAACGATACACACCCCGCACTTTGTGTTCCTGAATTAATGCGTATTCTCGTCGATGAAGAGAATTATGAATGGGATAATGCTTGGGACATGACTGTGAAATCTCTCAGTTTCACCAATCATACCGTTTTGCCGGAAGCGCTTGAAAAATGGCCAACTGACATGATGAAAGAATTACTTCCACGCGTTTATCAAATTGTAGAAGAAATTAATCGTCGATTTGTCAATGATATGAACTGGTTTTATCCAAACAATGAAGCCCGCAATTATGGTATTTCCATTATAAAAGATGGTCAGGTTCATATGGCACACCTTGCTATTATTGGTAGTCATTCCATCAATGGTGTTGCTGAATTACACAGTAAAATACTCCGCGAAGAAACTTTTAAGGATTTTTATTCTGTATTTCCTGAACGTTTTCACTCTGTGACCAATGGTGTCACTCCTCGTCGATTCTTGATGAGCAGTAATCCAAATCTAAAAAATTTACTCACTGAAACTATTGGTAGCGAATGGACCACTCCTAATAATCTTTCTAAACTGAAAGATCTGATTCCTTTTGCAACAGATGCCTCTTTCCAAAGTAAACTTGCTACAGTCAAGCGCCAGAACAAAGAGCGTTTATCACAATATGTTGCCAATAAAAATGGTATTATTCTTAACCCTGATTCAATTTTTGATATTCAAGTTAAGCGCATTCATGAGTACAAACGCCAATTATTGAACGCCTTACATATTATGTACTTATATAATCAATTAAAATCAAACCCCAATATGGATTTTGTACCAAAAACATTTATTTTTGCAGGAAAAGCAGCCCCTTCCTATTATTATGCCAAGGAAGTCATCCGCTTAATCAACGTTATTGCCGATAAAATAAATAATGATCCCGATATGCATGATCGCTTAAAAGTTGTTTTTCTCGCAAACTTTAATGTTTCAGTTGCTGAAATTATTTACCCGGCGGCTGAAATCTCAGAACAAATTTCTACCGCCGGAAAAGAAGCTTCTGGTACCGGAAATATGAAATTTATGATGAACGGTGCTCTGACACTAGGAACTATGGACGGTGCAAATGTTGAAATCGCCGAATCCGTCGGTATGGACAATATCTTTACTTTCGGTTTATCCGATGTAGAAGTTTCAAATTATTATATCAGTAATAGTTATCGTTCCCTTGATATCTATGAATCTGACCCACGTATCCAAAAAGTATTAAACCAACTAATCAATGGATTTTTTGGTAATGCTGCTACATTCCAAGTCATTTATGACTCACTATTACTCAATAATGATCATTATTTTGTCCTAAAAGATTTTGCAGCTTATGCAGATATTCAATCTCAATCCAGTTCTATTTATCAAAATTCAGCAAAGTGGCTTCAAATGTCAACCATCAATATCGCCCACTCTGGAATGTTCTCAAGTGACCGCTCTATAACCGATTATCAACGAGAAATCTGGAAAATAAAATAATTTCATAAGAGGAGGAACTACTATGAATACAGAATGTGTCGCTATGCTCCTAGCTGGGGGACAAGGAAGTCGTCTCGGATCCCTAACATTCAACAATGCAAAACCCGCAGTACTTTTTGGGGGTAAATATCGTATCATTGATTTTCCTTTAAGTAACTGTATGAATTCAGACATTGACGTTGTCGGTGTCCTTACCCAATATCGGCCTTATATTTTAAATAATTACATAGGTGATGGTAGTGCTTGGTCCTTAGACAAAGTCGGAGCCGGTGTCCGTATTTTACCACCATACATGGGACAAAAAGGTGGCCGTTGGTACAACGGAACGGCAGATGCTATCTATCAAAATATTGATTTTATCGATAGTTTTAATCCCGAATATGTACTGATTTTATCTGGTGATCATATTTATAAAATGGATTATTCTAATATGATTAAATTCCATAAAGAACGTTCTGCCGACCTTTCAATTGCCGTCATGGATGTTCCCTGGGAAGATGCCCATCGTTTTGGAATCGTCGATACCAATAGTGAACAACGTATTTTAGAATTTCAGGAAAAACCATCTGAGCCAAAAAGTAATAAAGCATCCATGGGTATTTACATTTTTACCTGGGAAACCTTAAGAAAAGCCTTAATTGACGATGCTGAAAATCCAGATTCCGAAAACGATTTTGGCCACAATGTAATTCCCATGTTACACCGTGAAGGTAAACGTATTTTCGCTTATCCATACACCGGTTACTGGCGTGATGTTGGAACTATTCAAAGTTATTACGAAGCCAATATGGATTTATTAGATCCCGCTTGTACATTTGACCTAAATGACCGTAATTTTAGAGTATACTCAAATAACAACAGTCGACATCCACAATTTATCGGACCGGAAGCAACTGTTCGGCATAGTCTTATTTGTGATGGCTGTGTTATTTTTGGAGAAGTTGATAACTCAATTATCTCTCATGATATAAAAATTACAAAAAACACAATCATTAAAAACTCAATTATTCATACTGGTGCTATTATCGAAGATGGTGCTTATCTTGAAAATTGTATTGTTGGTTCACGTGCTCATATTAAAAGTGATGTCCGCTTGGTTGCCGCTGAAAATGACAATCCAGCTGAGATACACGTTCTAAACTCATAAGGAGGTACAATGAAAATGAAAAAAGCAATAGGTGTTATTCTCAACGTTGATGGTGATAACAGTGATTTAAATGATTTACTGCAACACCGAAGCATCAGTACCCTCCCTTTTGGCGGTCGTTATCGTATGATTGATTTCACCCTGTCCAATATGGTTAATTCAGGTATTTCACATATTGGTGTTGTCGGCTCTCACAAATATAGTTCCCTCATCGACCATTTAGGAACCGGTAAAGAATGGTCCCTCAGCCGTAAAACTCAAGATTTATCCATATTATCAGGAAGTAGTCATGTTCGTTTTGGTGATATGATTAAAATTAATATGCGTGATCTCTATAATAATCAAGCATTTTTACAACATAGCAATACAGATGAAGATGTTGTTATTTCAGCCTCTAATCTTGTAACCACCTTTAATTTTAATTCATCTTATAAAATTCATAAGACAAATAACAGTGATGTTACCTTAATTTTCAAAAAAGTTCAGCCACGTTTTACTTTTGAAGATAATGATGTTTTTATTAAATTTGATAAATATAAAATTACCGATATTCAATACAAAAAAGATAACACGACCGATTATTGCTACGCCGATATGCTTATCATCAAAAAATCTGTACTCTTAGATCTCATGGAACTTGGTGACCGGACCGGTCAGTGGGATCTTATGGATATGATTAAAAATAATGTTGATACCTTGCGTATTTTTGGAGCACCCCATACCGGTTATATTAATCGCGTTAATAATTTAGCAAAATTTTTTGAATCAAATATGGATTTACTGGAATTTGATATTATGAAAGAACTTTTTTTAGGTAAAAATTCAATTCATACAAAAATAAAAGATAATCATCCCACCTTATATGAGAATGATGCTATTGTCAGAAATTCCATTGTCGGAAGTGGCTGTAATATCAAAGGTAATATTACACATAGTGTCGTTTTCCGTGATAGCCACATTGGAAAGAACAGCGAAATTAATAACAGTATCATTATGCAAAAATGTGAAATTGGTGATCATGTTAAACTAAATTACGTTATTTTTGATAAAGATGTTAAAATACGTGACAATGCCACTTTAATCGGTACATTGGACAATCCAATTGTTTTAAGTAAAGGAATGGTTGTATAATTATGGATAAATTAAAAATTTTATTTGCTGCTACCGAAGCTTATCCTTTTGCAAAAAGCGGTGGTCTCGGAGACGTTATTGGTTCACTTCCAAAAGCATTTCCAGAAGATCAAGCCGATGTTCGTGTTATTCTTCCAAATTACGGTTCAATTCCTACAAAATATTCAAAAGAATTTAAACTTATTGATGTTTTTTATGTTAAAATTGGCCATACTGAACAATACGTTGGTATTTTAAAATACAAACTAGACCATATTACCTATTATTTTTTAGATAATGAATATTATTTTAAACGTCCCAACTTATACGGTTATTACGATGACGGTGAACGTTTTGTTTATTTTTGCCGTGCCGTTTTAGAAGCTATCCCTTATTTAGATTTTTATCCTGATGTTATTCATTCTCATGATTGGCAAACATCATTGATTCCTTTTTTACTCAAAGAACAATATCAATGGCATTATCTCAATACAAAATCAGTCTTTACCATTCACAATATGAAATATCAGGGACTTTATGGTTTTGCAGATCTTCAGACTGTTTTAAATTTGGATTATTTTCCCGTAACGATGGAATTTTATCATAAACTCAATTTAATGAAAGGTGCGCTTTATACATCAGATCTTGTAACAACTGTCAGTCCAACCTACGCTGAAGAATTAAAAGATCCTTATTACGGTGAAGGATTAGACGGTGTTATTCGAGATATAAGCTATAAAGAAGTCGGTATCCTCAACGGTATTGACGATACCGTTTATAATCCGCAAACTGACAAATCACTTTTTGTTCCTTATACCCGATCCATTAAAAAGAAAAATGAAAATAAAACAGCCTTACAAGATTATCTTGGTTTACCCATCAATCCTGATATTCCAATGATTTCAATGATTACACGACTCGTCGAACAAAAAGGACTCGATCTTATTGCTGCTGTTATTCATGAGATCCTTCAAATGAATTTACAGCTTGTCATTCTCGGCACTGGTGATTCCCATTATGAAAATCTACTCCGAGAAGTCGCTTATACTTATCCCGATAAAATGATTACCATTATTGATTTCAATGATGATTTATCCCGAAAAATTTATGCCGGCAGTGATATGTTCCTCATGCCTTCCAAATTCGAACCTTGTGGTCTTTCTCAAATGATCGCAATGCGCTATGGTGCGGTTCCGATTGTTCGTGAAACCGGTGGACTTAAAGATACTGTTCATTATTTTAATTCAGAAACAGCCGAAGGTAATGGTTTTAGTTTTTCCACCTACAATGCCCATGATATGCTTTTTACCATTCAACATGCCATAAGACTTTATTATGAGCAACCCGAAATTTGGAAAATACTCATGATAAACGCTGCAAAATCCAATTTTGATTGGAAACGTTCAGCCGAAATTTATCTTTACTACTATAAAAAAATAACAGGACGTATTACCTCATGAAATTTATACATAATTCTTGGGATTTAACCTATCGTGAGCCTTTTGGAGCCCTTCCAATGGGCTCCAAGGTTTCCCTTAAAGTCAAGGCTTCCAATGCAACTAATATAAAACTTAGAACGTATTACCGCTCACATGAGCGTTTTTTTGATATGTTTCCAACCGATGAACCCAATATATATCAATGTAACATTACATTACCTAATCAACCCGATATTCTTTGGTATGATTTTTGCTTCACCTATGAAGAAAAAATCTATCGTTATGGAACTAAAAATGATAATCTTGGAGGTGAAGGTCATATTTATGAAACTTATCCTTCTTCCTTTCAAATTACACTATATGATCCTAAACGAAAAACGCCCTCATGGTATAAAGAAGGTATTATGTATCAGATATTTCCAGATCGCTTTAATAAAGGTGAAAAAGAAACTTTTGATCCTATTTATCCAAAAAAATCACTAATCCACGGACGTTGGGATGAAAGTCCACATTATTTTAGAGGTAAACAAGGGAATATTGAATATTGGGATTTTTTCGGTGGTAATCTTCAAGGCATTATTGAAAAACTAGATTATTTAAAAAGCTTAAATATCACTATTTTATACTTAAATCCAATTTTCGAATCACATAGTAATCATAAATATGATACCGCCGATTATTATCATATTTCACCGGAATTTGGTACAACTGCACTGTTCGAAGAATTATGCCAAAAAGCTAAAAAGCGTGGTATACGTGTTATTTTAGATGGTGTATTCAGCCATACCGGTGATGACAGCATTTATTTTAATAAATATAATCATTATCCCAATACTGGTGCTTATCAATCTAAAGATTCTCCCTATTATAATTGGTATCGTTTCAACGATTATCCTGATGAATATGAATCTTGGTGGGGTGTGAAATCTATGCCAAATATTGAGGAGCATACTCCCAGTTACCAAGATTTTATTTTTCGTTCTGAAAATTCTGTCATACGTCATTGGCTAAAAGCGGGTGCCTCCGGTTGGCGTCTCGATGTTGCCGATGAATTACCCGATGATTTTATCGTTGGTTTAAAAGAAGCACTCGTAAAAGAAAAAAGCGATGCCGTACTCATTGGTGAAGTTTGGGAAGATGCTTCACGTAAGATTGCTTACAGCGTCATGCGACAATATTTTTCCGGTTATGAATTAGATGCCGTCATGAATTATCCTTTTCGAGATGCGTTTATTGCTTTTATAATTGGTGCTAAAACATCATCTGAAACAGCTCGATTGATGATGTCCTTATATGAAAACTATCCCAGAGATCAATTTATGGGCAATATGAATCTTATTGGCAGTCATGACCGTACCCGTATTTTAACAATACTTAGTGATGCGCCTTCTTTTAATAAAGATTCAAAAAAAGAACGTTATCGATTATCACCTCAACAATATGAACTTGCTAAAAAGAAACTCAAACTTCTCAGTTTGATTCAAATGACTTTTCCCGGTGTTCCCTGTATTTATTATGGTGATGAAGCCGGTAATCAAGGATATGAAGACCCTTATAACCGTGGAACTTATCCATGGGGACATGAAGATCAAGAACTTCTAAACTGGTATAAAAAGATCACGCAATTACGCACTGATCATAAGGCCTTCCAAAAGGGTGCTTGGTATCCACTTCCATCTGAAGATAATATTTTTGTTTTTATGCGTTATTACAAAGAAGATTATAATCTTTGTCTTTTTAATCGCAGTATTAATACGGTTCATCCTTTTAATCATGATAGCCTAAAAAATTGTATCGGTAAAAATCTTTTTACTGATGCTATTGAAAATTTAGACAGTATTATACTTGAACCACTATCTTTTAAAATTTTTAAAATTATTAAATGCAAATAAAAGCAAGCACATTCAAATTTCATACTTTGAATGTGCTTGCTTTTAC
>JAVXTS010000030.1:0-19938 GCA_036642535.1 Eubacterium sp.
CTCGAAATCAGTTGAACAGCAATGTTCCGTGGGTTCGAATCCCACCCGCTCCGCCAGTTATGAGCTTGCAGCGTCTAAAGCGCTGCAAGCTCTTCTTATTTATTAAGGAAATGGGGTAAAGTAGAAAGAAAAAAGATTGGCTTTTCAAAAAAACTTCAAAATGCCTTTATATTTAAAAAAACGCGTTTAAAGCAACTTGAAAAAGAACTCAGTGTAAAACGAATGTTTATAACAGTAAGATGCTTAGTTTCCTAATTACATAAATAATTTCTTTGTTCCACTGAAAATAAAGCAAGATATAATTGCAACAATTAGTGCAATCATAGTGATACAATCGGCGAATCAGTCAAATATGAGCCAGTAGATTGCCTATCCAGTAGGCTGGCTTGCCATGATTCCGATATTTGGGATTGCACTTTTATAATAACACGAACACGCCAATTTAAAAATTTGTAAAAACTAAGGAATCGCTATGTACGACTTTTTGAACGAGTTCATATTTAGCTTGTTGAAGTGATTGCTATTCTGTGATAAAATAATAATTACAAACCATTGCTGATCCAAAAAATTAAAAAAGGAGGTGCTTTCTATGCTGCTTCGCAAAAAGTACACTTGTCCATTAGAATTAACGCATGATATGATTAAAGGAAAATGGAAAACCATCATTTTATGGCGGCTTCGGCTGGGTCACACCTCTCTTGCCAAGCTGGAAAAAGATATCGAAGGCATCACGCAAAAGATGCTACTTGAACAGCTGAAAGAATTGATGATTTTCGGCCTCGTGAACAAAAAGACTTACGAAGGCTTTCCTCTGCGTGTGGAATATTTTCTCACGGAGAAACGCGGAAAAAAAATGATTGAAGCACTGGAAATCATGCAGTTTGTGGGCATTGATTATATGGTGGAAAATAATATGGAAAATATTTTGCATGAAAAGGGTGTTATCTTGTGATAGCACCCTTTTCAATTTCGCAGCCAACACCCACAAAAAAGTGGGTAATTTACAAATGAACCCCACAGCGATATACTAAGACTATCAAATACAATTATAGGAGGTTTTTTTATGAAGGTTTATAGTAACGGAATGGTAGACGGTGTATTCGATGATAAATACGGCAAGCGTGGAACTAGTTTTAGCGAGGGGGGCATTCCCACCTGTTCTATTCCTGTTCGGATTGAAGACGCACCCGCGGGAACAGTTTGTTATGCGCTAGTGTTGGAGGATAAAGATGCCTATCCCGTCAGTGGTGGATTTGCATGGATTCACTGGCTGGTGGGTAATATCACTCGCACCGAGCTTTTTGAAAATGAAAGTCAAACCGCAACTGACTTTGTCCAGGGAGCAAACAGTTGGACGAGTATGCAGGGTGGTGGACAAAGTATAGAGCTTTCCAGCTTCTACGGTGGTATGTGTCCCCCTGATGCACCACACCTGTATGAGCTTCACGTGTATGCACTGGACAGTTTGCTCGATTTGAAAAACGGTTTTTTATTTAATGAGCTGCACCGCAAAATGGACGGACATATTCTAGCTCAGTATACCCTAAAAGGCTTATATCTGCACGAGAAGACGTCCAAATGATTTGCAATGTTTTTTTGAGATCATCACTGCGTGAATCTATCCATCTGCATCGCTTTTTATGAGATGATTGGCTTTGGAATATACGGATGCTAGGAGCTGTTTTCCGGCGACTTCAAAATCAATGTTCATTTAGAATGGGCATTGATTTTGAACCAAAAGCTTAAAATAGTAAAAAGCGAGATGTTCACCTAATTTCATTGACAATG
This sequence comes from Eubacterium sp., assembly GCA_036642535.1. Lineage (GTDB taxonomy): Bacteria > Bacillota > Clostridia > Eubacteriales > Eubacteriaceae > Eubacterium. The sequence continues at coordinate 1,789 of JAVXTS010000030.1, forward strand.
TAGACTTTTACATGATAAAATGTAAACGATCTTTTAAGGTTTACTGTAGATAGGTGGTGATATAAATATGGGTACCAAAGGAAAAAAATACTTGCTTTTCGCAACATTTATCGCTGCAGTATTTATTATACTCAGTGTGTTCTATGCACAATATATTACAAATCTATTAACAACAGAATCACAAATGCATCTTTCGGAAGTGGCGACACAAGGTGCAGCTTCGGTACAACGACAGGTTGCCCGTGATTTTGATATACTTGAAGTTTTAGCCGATGGCGTTATTTCTGATCCTGAAACTCCGTTTGAAAAGAAAATGGAACGCATAAAAAAACAAGCTGATAAATTTGGATTGTATCGAATCGGTATTGTTGATATTGAGGGCAATGCAAACACTAGTGACGGTTATGAATTTTCAGTAGCAGATAGGGAATTTTTTAAAGCTGCTGTAAAAGGCGAAAAATTTCTTTCTAGGCCAATTATTGATAAAATTGATAAAGTAACACCGGGAATTGTCTATGCGGTTCCGGTATATCACGATGGTAAAATTGTGAGTGTACTATTTTCGGGATATGAACTTGAAAAATTGACACAACGTATTGATATTTCTTTTTATCATAAAAGTGGACTTGCTTTTATCACAGATTCCAATGGTAATGTTCTTTTACATCCAATTAAAACACGAATCGGAAAAAATATTATAAAAGTTGCAGAAACTATAAACAATGCAGAAGATGTGGAAAAGTTTAGAAATGGTCTTAAAAACGATACAATTGGAGTTTCTCATTTTGTTATGAAAGAGGAGGATCGTTTTTTTGCTTACGCACCGATTAAAGGTGCAAATGATTGGTTTTTAATCACTTCACTGCCGGCAAAAAGCGTATTTGAACATTCTCAAAAGGTAATTCTTTTTACTGTTCTTTTAATGGTGGGCATTTCGGTTGTCTTTACGATTACTGTTCTTTATATCGCCGTGACGAAAAAAAAATCGAATGCACAAATTGTGAAACTGGCATATTATGATTCGCTCACCGGTGCGGCAAATATTGAACGCTTCAAGCTGGATGCAAAAATATTGTTCCATAAATTTGGTGCACAAAAATATACATTATTAAATTTTGATATAAAACAGTTTCGATATCTTAATAATGATTTGGGATACAATGCGGGTAATACGCTCTTGATTCACATCGTCCGCTGTCTCATGAATATCTCAATGAAGGGAGAAACTTACGCACGTGTAGGGGCTGATCAGTTTTTATTTTTATTTTTCAGCAAGGAGAGCGAGGATAAAACACGGCAATTCATTGGATATCTGCGTGATCAAATTGCAACATGGGATCAACCTTCCGGTGAATATTATTCTGCTCAGATAGCATTTGGTGTTTATGAAATAAACGATTCTAATACGGATATCATGTTATCAATTGAGAAATCCAATATTGCACGTAAAGCCGTTAAAGACAGTTATGAATCGGATATCGTAATTTATGATATAGAAATGCAAAATCGAATTGACCGCGATACAGAACTAGAAAAATCAATGCCTCTAGCGTTGGAAAATGGTGAGTTCAAGTTATTCATTCAACCTAAATATGATCTTTTAAGTGAAAAAATTGTGGGCGGAGAAGTTCTTTCCAGATGGATTAGACCAGATGGAAAAATGATAATGCCGAATGATTTTATTCCATTGTTTGAAAAGACAGGTTCCATTTATCATCTAGATATGTATATGTTAGAGCAGCTTTGTAAATTTATGCGTTCTCAGCTTGATAGAGGTATTCAAACGGTTCCAATGTCTATTAATCAGTCGCGTCGCTATATGTATAATCCTGTTTATATTGACATCATTTGTGAAAAGTTGTTGGAAAACGGTATTCCTACAGAAATGATTGAATTGGAAATTACAGAAAACATTGTTTATACCGATCTTGACAAACTTATCAAAGTATTGGATGTTTTGCATCAGAAAGGATTTTTTATTTCGCTTGACGATTTTGGTTCAGGATATTCTTCTTTAAATGTGCTGAAAGATCTTCAGGTAGATACAATCAAACTCGATCGATTTATGCTGAGTGAAACCTTAAATTCTGAACGGGGAAAAACCGTTGTTGCTAATATCATTCGCATGGCAAAAGAATTGAAATTGTCTGTTGTTGCGGAAGGCGTTGAAACTTATGAACATGTGCTTTTTCTACGTGGATGTGGTTGTGAAACAGCCCAGGGATATTATTATTCTAAACCTGTTTCTGCTGAAAAATTTGAACAATTGTTATGTGATGAGTTAAGGCATTAAAAATAACTTATAGCGGTACCAAGATAGGTGTATGCGGAAGCTTTACTACTAACAGGGTCTTTTTTAAATTCACGCACAAATATTAGTAAAGCCACACTCTTCAAAAGGTTTTTTAAATATGAAAACGCATAAACTATTAAAATTATTTAAAAATTATAAAAAAATTGTGTAAAAATTTGACGAATCAAACAATAATTGCTAAAATAGTATTATACTAAAGTGATTATTGATATGATAAATACATTTTAGACAAAAATGATTCAATGATGAACCGTTTATTTTAAGAATTAAAGGAATGGTGATTAAATGAAATTAAAACACAATGAAGCTTATCGAATTTTGGCGCAAGAAAAAGAATTGGCACTTGGAGTAGAAAACAATTCTATGGAAAATAATGTATCGATTAAACTTCAAAATCTATCAGATACGAATAAAGAAAACCAAATTTGGTCTGTTTTTTATGTGGATGATGATTGGTTTAAACTGATTAACAGGCATTCAGGAAAAGCAATGGATTTAAAGCTATGTGGTATTGAAAATGGAACATGGATTCATCAATGGGATGTACTTGATTCGGTAGATAGTCAACTTTGGTCAGCAGAAATGATGGAAGATGGGCTTTACCGATTGAAATCAAAACAAGCGATGACTTTTTTAGATATTGCCGGTGGTACTGTTGTAACGAATGCTCAAATACAAATTTGGGAAGAAACAGGAAATACCAATCAATTATGGCGTTTTGAACCAATAGAACAAGAAACGGCTATTGCTGAAAAAGTAACTGTTAAAAAAGAAACATCTAAAATAACAAAACCTAAAACTAAGAAAGTAACGGTCCCAAAGACTAAGAAAACAACGACGTCACCTAAAAAAGAAACACGTCAAATCAATAAAAAAAGTAATTTAAAATAAAAAAACCTGTCAATTTTATTCTATCTAAAATTGACAGGTTTTCTTTTATATAAAATTCATCACAAATCCCATTAAGAGTCCTAATAGACCTCCAAGCCAAATGATGGCATTTAATTCTTTTTTCATAATTGATAAAATAATTTTTTCAAGTTCCATGACATCAAAACTATTGATCTGCTCTTCAACTAATTCGGCAATATTTAAGGCATTGAGTGCTTTTGAAAGATTGTTTTTAATGATGTTATGATAAACATTAATGATTACTTTTTTAGTTTGTGGAATGCTGTTGCCAAAGCGTAAATATAATTCTTCAAGAGTTAGGTTAAGAATATCATTTGTTTCGTCATCAATGACGTTATTAATCATTTCTTCACCGCGGTTTATAATCATATCATTGACGGTTTCAGCTAATTTTTCTTTGATACCGGATAATGCGCCATCACTGAGTAGAAATGAAAATGCAGAGAACATTGAACTTTTTTGAACTTCCTCCATAGCAACTTCAGCAATTGATTCGCCCATATTCATTGAACAAACTTTTGTGTAGGCCATAGCCGTTATTTTTTCTTTAGTTGTTTCTATTAGTGTATCGGTACGTTCTTCTTTAACAAATCGAATGGCCACTTCACGTAATGTGAGAGGGCTATCCTTATGTTTTTCGATGGTTGTATCTATATAATCTCCAATTTTATTATCCATTTGAGGTGATAAAAGGCCTCGTCTTAAAACTTCTTCGTTAACAAGGATTTTTCCGACAACATCTCCTGATGATTTTGCAATGCGTGGTTTTTCATTTGGAATAATTCCTGGTGTGAAAGGGAGTGTAAAGCCAAAAAATTTGATCGGATGTAGAGGACGAAAAAGCATCCGAATGGCAATTCCATTAGTAATTAATCCGATGATACCACCAACAATAGGTCCGATTAAAATGTGTAAATTCAATTTAAGATCTCCTTTATATAAACAATGATAAATTATTATATCATAATTTATAGCATTTGATGCATAAATCGAAAAAATGTAATTTAAATTCGTTTTGATTTACATTTTTTGAAAAAAGTATTGATTATTTTACAGGTTAGCGCTATACTAAAGATAAATAGTTCAATGATAATGATTGAGAAGAGTATACTGAAAGGATTGTCAGAGAGTGGATAACATCGCTGTGAGTATCCATGAGTCGTTTCGAGTAGAAAACCATCTCATGAATCGCCTGTTAAATGCAGTGCCGGAGTGTTGTCCGTTATCAGCAATAAAAGTGAGTATGTTTTTGCATACTAAATTGGGTGGAACCGCGTGATGAACGTCCCTTTATTATCTATTTGATTAAGATAATGAAGGTTTTTTTATTTCTAAGGAGGAAATGATGAAAATTACTTTAAAAGACGGTAGTGTTAAAGAATATGCTTCCGGAACAACGGTATATGATATTGCTAAAGATATTAGTGAAGGTTTAGCCAGAAATACATTGGCGGCTGAAGTGAATGGTGAGCTTTTTGATGTTCGCAAGGAAATTACGGAAGATAGTACAATGAATATCTTGACTTTTGATGATGAAGGTGGAAAACATACATTTTGGCATTCTGCTTCACATTTAATGGCCCATGCGATTAAACGATTGTGGCCGAAAGCTCAATTAACTATTGGACCGGCTGTGGATAATGGATTCTATTATGATATTGATTTAGATCATACTTTAACACCAGAAGATCTTGAAAAAATTGAAAAAGAAATGAAAGTTATTGTAAAAGAAGGTCTTGATATTAATTTTTATACGCTACCTCGTGAAGAAGCTCTGGCATGGGCGAAACGTGAAGGTGAAACTTATAAAATTGAATTGATTAATAATTTACCTGAAGATGCGGTTATTTCATTTTATGGACAAGGTGATTGGGCTGATTTATGTGCCGGTCCTCATTTGAAAAATGTGTCTCAAATTAAAGCATTTAAACTCATAAGTTTAGCTGGGGCTTACTGGCATGGTAATTCTGATAATAAAATGCTCCAACGTGTTTATGGGATTGCATTCCCTAAAAAATCCTTATTAGATGAATACCTTCTTCGTATGGAAGAAGCAAAAAAACGTGATCATCGAAAGCTTGGAAAAGATCTTGATCTTTTCTCCATGCATGAAGAAGGACCGGGATTCCCGTTCTTCCATCCTAAGGGAATGGTTGTTCGTAATGAACTTGAAAATTTCTGGCGTGAAGAACATACTAAAAAAGGGTATAAAGAGATTAAAACGCCGGTTATGTTGAATTCTGAACTTTGGAAACGTTCGGGTCACTGGGAAAATTATAAAGAAAATATGTACTTTAGTGAAATTGATGAACAAGAATTTGCCATTAAACCCATGAATTGTCCGGGGGGGATGCTTGTTTATAAAACAAAACAACATAGTTATAGAGAACTGCCTTTAAGAATGGGCGAACTTGGTTTAGTCCATCGGCATGAATTACACGGGGCCCTCCACGGCTTAATGCGCGTACGTACATTTACCCAGGATGATGCACATATTTTTATGACGAAAGACCAAATCAAAGATGAAGTTATTGGCGTTATAAATTTAGCCGATGAATTTTATAATATTTTTGGATTTAAATATAAAGTAGAGTTATCGACAAAACCAGCAAAAGCTATTGGCAGTGATGAAGACTGGGCGATTGCAACAGATGGACTCAGAGAAGCTTTAGAAGCCAAAAGTATTGACTACAAATTAAATCCGGGAGACGGTGCTTTCTATGGACCTAAAATTGATTTTCATTTAGAAGACAGCATCGGAAGAACCTGGCAATGTGGAACAATCCAACTTGATTTTCAAATGCCTGAACGATTTGACCTAACTTATGTTGGAAATGATGGTGAAAAACATCGTCCAGTTATTGTTCATCGTACGATTTTTGGTAGCATCGAACGTTTTATGGGTATTCTTATTGAACATTTTGCAGGAAAATTCCCGTTATGGTTAGCTCCGGTTCAAGTTGAACTGATCCCAGTTGCAGATTCTCATGATGTGTATAGTCAAGAAGTGGCTGCAAAATTAGAAGCTGTTGGAATTCGTGTTGAAACAGATGCTAGAGATGAAAAGATCGGATACCGTATTCGTGAGGCACAAATGCAAAAAGTACCTTATATGTTGGTAATTGGCGATAAAGAGGTTGAAAGTGGCCGATTAACAATTCGTAACCGCGATACAGGAGAACAGGAGCAACTTAAAATTGATGAATTCAAATATCGCCTGATTCAGGAGATTAAAAATAAATCATTAGTTCTTGCATAAAGTTCTTGACAAGTAATTGAGGTTCAGATATACTAAGCAAGTAAACAAAGTAGAAGTATCCACTTCTCACCTCGATCTCAAAAGGGATAAGGTTCATAGCAATTGATATTTAACGATTGTATTGACGCAGGTGGATTATGTCTACCTGCGTTTTTTAATTAATTACACAATATTGGAGGTGTATTATTATAGCTAAAGACATTCAACACGAAATTAACGAAGAAATCCGTGACCGCGAAATTCGAGTGGTTGGTTCTGAAGGCGAAATGCTAGGAGTTATGACGCCTAAAGAAGCACAACGGATTGCTGATGAAAAAAGTTTGGATCTCGTTAAAGTTTCTCCAAATGCGAAACCACCGGTTTGCAAAATATTGGATTATGGTAAGTTTCGTTATGAAGAAATACGCCGTGTTAAGGAAGCTAAGAAAAATCAAAAAGCAGTTGTTATCAAAGAAATTCGTATGTCTGTTCGAGTGGAAGAACATGACGTGTTGGTTAAGATAAAAAACTGTGTTAAATTCCTTGAACAGGGTAATCGTGTCAAAGTATCTATCCGTTTTAGAGGACGTGAAATGGCCTATACGGAACAAGGAAAAAAAGTTCTGTTAGCTTTTGCAGAACGCATCAGTGACCATTGTACGGTCGACAAGACACCAAAATTAGAAGGTCGAAGCATGGTTATGTTTTTATCGCCTAAAAAAGATAAATAATCTATTTGCTATAATAAAGTATAATATTTCATATGCTTATTATATTATAAATTTACAAATCAAACTCAAGTGTGATAGGGAGGAGGAATAGCTATGCCAAAAATGAAATCCCATCGTGGCGCCGCAAAGCGCTTCAAAGTGAAAAAATCAGGTGTGATTAAACGTGCAAAGGCTTATAAAAGCCATATCTTAAATAAGAAAAGTCAAAAAAGAAAAAGAAATCTTAGAAAAGCTGGTTATTTAGTACCAAGTAATGCTAAGGTCGTCAGAAAAATGTTATTAAAGTAATAGTAAAGCAAGGAGGAAAGTCTCATGTCTAGAATTAAAAAAGGCGTTAACGCTAAAAAGAAACATAAGAAAATATTAAAACTTGCTAAGGGCTATTATGGCGCTAAAAGCAAGCTGTACAGACCAGCGAATGAAGCCGTTATGCGTGCATTACGTTCTTCATACAGAGGTCGTAAAGAAAAGAAAAGAAATTTCAGAAGATTATGGATTACAAGAATTAATGCCGGTGCACGTATGCATGGTTTAAGCTATAGTAAATTTATGTATGGTTTAAAACAAGCAGAAATTGTGATTGACCGTAAGATTTTAGCTGATTTAGCAATGAATGATAGCGCTGCATTTGCAAAATTAGTAGATATATCTAAACAATATCAAGCGTAATCTTTAACCAAGACACACAAAAACTTCTCAGTCCTTGGGAAGTTTTTTTAATGTCATTTTTTTAGTGAGTCTTTTATCTGAATATAGAAAATTTATCGTATTAATTTACTATAGAGATTTGCTTTTTTGACGTAACGTGATACAATAAATGCGAGTACTTTATAATTAGTTTTGGAGAAGTTAAATGATAAATATCATTGTAAAAAAGAATCAAGTGATTAATTTTTGTAGACGACGATCTCCTGCTGAAATTTTAATGTTTGGTTTCGCCGGTGTCATTTTTTTGGGAGCAATTATTTTAAATTTACCGATTTCAAGTGCAAAAGGTGTTAGTCCAGGTTTTTTAAACTGTCTTTTCACTGCAACATCTTGCGTTTGTGTTACCGGTTTAGTCGTTGTTGATACAGGTACTTACTGGTCGCTTTTTGGTCAAATTATCGTGATTTTGTTGATCCAAATTGGCGGATTGGGATTTATGTCTTTGATGACTATTTTGTTTGTTCTTGCAGGTAAACGGATTACTATAAAGAATCGATTGCTTTTGCAATCTTCCGTTAATTCAGACAGAGTTCAGGGTGTTGTTAAATTTACAAAGTATATTGTCTTTTCATCTTTAATTATTGAGGGCATCGGAGCATTTCTTTTATCCATTGTTTTTGTTCCGGAATATGGACTTATTAAAGGCGTTTATTTTGGTATCTGGCACTCGATTTCTTCATTTTGCAACGGTGGATTTGACCTTATTGGAGATTTTCGCAGTTTTACAGGTTATGTTAATAATGGTTTATTAACATTTACTGTATGTGGATTGATTGCTGTTGGTGGTCTCGGCTTTGCGGTGACCAGTGATCTTTGGAATTTTCGTCGTGCACGTAAAATAACATTACATTCAAAAATTGTAATAACAACAACGCTTCTTCTTATTTTTGGTGGCGCTTCATTGATTTATATTTTCGAATATTCTAATCCTGAAACATTAGGAAATCTTCCGTGGTATGGAAAGATTTTTGCTGCATTTTATCAATCGGTAACACCAAGAACGGCCGGTTCAAATACAATCAGTCAAGTCGGATTAATGCCTATATCTCTAGTTGTTACGATGATTTTAATGTTTATTGGTGGCTCACCTGGATCAACCGCCGGTGGTGTAAAAACAACATCAATTGCACTTATGTTTATAACGCTATATTCTATCTTAACAGGAAAAAAAGATGTTAATTGTTTTAAACGGAATATACCTTTTCAAACACTTAAACAGGCGTCTTCTGTGTTTTTTATTGGAATTTTAATTGTTTTGTTAATGTTTATGATTTTATTGGCTGCAGAACCGAATGTTCCGATGGAACGTTTATTATTTGAAGTTTTTTCAGCATACTCAACCGTTGGACTTACCTGCGATTTAACACCACATTTATCATCAATTAGCAAAAGTGCTCTTATCATCTGCATGTTCACTGGCCGTGTAGGTCCATTGACGATTGCATATGTTATTACACGTAAAGAAAGAAAAGAATTAGAAAATAAAGGTCAGTTTAAATTACCCGAAGGTAATATTTTGATTGGCTAAGGAGGAATAAGGCTTTGAAAGAAAAGCAGTTTGCTATTTTAGGTTTAGGACGATTTGGAGAAGCATTGGCGATTACGCTAAGTGAACTTGGATCAAATGTCGTTGTTGTTGATAAAGATGAAGAAAAAGTACAAAATATTGCTAATTATGTTACTTATGCGGTTCAAGCGGATGTTTCAGATATTAATGCATTAAGATCTATTGGTTTAAAGAACGTAGATGCCGTTATTATTTCTATTACATCAGATATCAACAGCAGTATTATGGGTGTTATTAATGCTCAAGAACTTGGGATTACTGAAATTTATGGTAAAGCCAATAATGCGCAACACGAAAAAGTACTTTTAAAGCTAGGTGTTAAAAAAGTATTTTCCCCGGAGCGTGATATGGGTGAACGTGTTGGTCATAACCTTTATTCCGGTGATTTTATTGATGTTTTAGAACTCGATACTGATCACTCGATTGTAGAAGTCGATGCACTCCGTAAATGGGAGCATAAAGCTTTAGAATCCTTAGATATGCGTACGCGCTATGGAATGAATGTTATTGCTATTCGCTCTCAGGATAAGCTCAATGTTTCTCCTGTTGCAAGTGATGTTGTAATGCCTCATGATAAATTGGTCGTCATTGGTGACAATGCAGCAATTAACGAAATAAAACGTTTAGGATTGACGGGAAATTAAGAATGTTTACAAGAATAACATCCCGTCAAAATGAAATTATTAAAACCCTGAATCGTCTAAAAAGCAAAAAAAATCGGGATCAGGAAAACCTTTTTGTTTTTGAAGGATCGAAGTTATTTTTAGAAGCTTTAAATTGGAATATAGAAATCACAGCTATTTTTATAACTTCATCCTTTTTACAAGAGGCTGATCATAACATTTCAGAAGCAATTAAATTTTTTAAAAAGGCTTTTATTCCGATATATCTTTTGGAAGATTCTGTTTTTGCATTGATTTCTTCCATGAAAATGCCTGAAGGAATTTTATGTAGCGCTAAAAAAATAAAAAAAGAGAAGAAAATTTGTGAAACTTATGTTATATTAGATGATATACAAGATCCTGGTAATGTTGGAACTATTATTCGTACAGCAGACGCTTCCGGTTTTGACCGTATTATTTGTTCGGATAAAACAGCCGATATTTATAATGAAAAAGTATTACGCGGTTCAATGGGTTCTGTTTTTCATTTACCGATTGAACAGGTTTTAGATCTTGAAAAACGGATTTATGAATTGAAATCTGAAGGTATAACGATTATTGGCACATCACTTAAAGGTCAATCTCAATTATTTTTAGAAAATCAAAATCCATCTTCTTTTGGATTAGTTTTAGGTAATGAGTCAAAGGGAATGTCAACTAAAATAGAAAATTTATGTGATACACTTTATAAATTACCCATGGTTGGCCATGCTGAATCTTTAAATGTATCCGTTGCTGCCGGTATTTTAATGTATACACTTACCGGAATGTTAAATAAATAAGAATCAACGATGATGGAGAAAGTAAGGATTACTAATTCATAACAGAGAGAAAGCCCTTGGCTGAGAGGCTTTTATGATGAGTAATTGTGAAGTTCCCTCCGGAGTTTCAATTGTGAAGGTGTTTATTAATACCATTTGTAGTAATTGACGTTGCCGTAACGTTATACGTGAGAGGTTATTTTTATAAAATAACAATAAAGGTGGTACCGCGGAATTTTTCGTCCTTTTTTATGAAGGACGTTTTTTTATTGATAAAAATATTTTATGGTAAAAGGAGTAAAACATGCAAGATGAACTAAATCGTATCAGAGAAAATTGTTTAGAAGATTTAAAATCGGTCAATGATATCAAATCACTTGACGCTATTCGTGTTAAATATTTTGGTAAAAAAGGTATCTTAACGGCAGCATTAAAGGGAATGGGTAAACTTTCAAAGGAAGAACGTCCTATTATTGGAAAACTTGCCAATGAAGTTCGGGAAGAAATAGAATCCGGTCTTTCGAATCAGAAAGAAGCTCTTGAACGAGTTGAAATGATGGCTCGAATTGAAACTGAAAAATTAGATGTTTCGTTACCTGGCAAAAAAACAGAATCCGGTAATTTACATCCATTAAATATTGTTATTAACGAAATGGAAGATGTATTTTTAGGTATGGGATTTTCGATTGCCGAAGGTCCTGAGATTGAATGGTCTAAATATAATTTTGATTATTTAAATATGCCCCAAGAACATTCAGCAAGAGATTTACAGGAAACTTTTTATTATAACGATGATGTTGTATTAAGAACACAGACATCTCCGGTGCAAGTACGTGTTATGATGAAGGAAAAACCGCCATTGCGTATTATTTCTCCGGGACGTGTTTATCGCGCAGATGAAATTGATGCAACTCATTCACCTGTTTTTCACCAGATGGAAGGCTTAGTCATTGATAAAGGTATTACTATGGCTGATTTAAAAGGAACGCTTGATCTTTTTGCTAAAAAATTATTTGGCAATGATATCCAAACGAAATTCAGACCACATCAGTTTTATTTTACAGAGCCTAGTGCAGAAATGGATGTAACCTGTTTTAAATGTGGTGGAGAAGGCTGTAAAGTATGTGGCAACAGTGGTTGGATCGAACTTCTCGGTTGTGGAATGGTTCATCCTAATGTGTTGAGACATTGTGGAATTGATCCTGAAATTTACAGTGGTTTTGCTTTTGGAATTGGTCTTGAGCGTGTAGCAATGACCAAATACGGAATCAATGATCTACGCTTGTTGTTTGAAAATGACATGCGTTTTCTCACACAATTCAAATAGGAGGTAAAATGTATGTTAGTATCATTAAATTGGTTGAAAGAATATGTCAAAATAGATCATAATCCAAAAGACTTCGGAGATATCTTAACCATGTCAGGGACAAAAGTCGAAACGATCGATCCAATCTGTGATGTTGTGGATGGTGTTATTGCCGGTAAGATTATGAAAATTGAAAAACATCCGGATGCAGATAAATTAGTCGTTTGCCGGATGAATATAGGAAAAGAAGAATTGTTGACCATTGTCACCAGCGCAAAAAATGTTTTTGAAGGTGCAGTGGTTCCGGTAGCCGTTGAAGGCTCTGTAATTGCCAATGGGCAAAAAATGGAACGCACTGAATTTCGTGGTATTATATCTTATGGAATGATGTGCTCTGTTGAAGAATTAGGGATGAATACCGACCTTTTTTCAAAAGAAATTCAAAACGGCATTTATATTTTACCGAACGATACAGAACCAGGGATTTCTGTTAAAAAATTATTATGGATTGATGATTCCATCATTGATATTGAACTAACCGCTAACCGTGGTGATTGCCAGTCGATTTACGGTGTTGCCCGTGAAACTGCAGCAGCATTAAACGAAAAACTTTCAGATATTGCGCTTTATACTAAAAAAGAAACTCAAAATGATATTGAAAATTGGCTGAACGTTAAAGTAGAAAGTGATCTGTGTCCTCGTTATGTTGCAAAAATGTTTAAAGTTAAAAAAATTGAACCTTCACCATTATGGATGCAGATTAAACTCTTAAACAGTGGCGTTCGTCCAATTAATAATATTGTTGATGTTACCAATTATGTCATGCTTGAATTAGGTCAGCCACTTCATTCCTTTGATTATAAAAGCTTAAACTCAAAAGAAATTGTTGTCAAAACAACCTCTACCGATAAAACCGTTGTTACTTTAGATGATAAAGAACGTACTATTGACGAAACCATGTTAATGATCACCAATGGAATTTATCCGGTAGCCGTAGCGGGTGTTATGGGTGGTGCTAATTCTGAAATTGCCGAAACAACCGAATATGTTGTGTTGGAATCAGCTTGTTTTGATAAAACCAATATCCGTTTAACCTCAAAAAAATTAGGATTACGTACCGAAGCATCCGCTCGTTATGAAAAAGGAATTTATCCTAATTTAGCAGAAACAGCTGCTTTACGTGCTACTTATTTGTTTGATAAAATTGGAGCATGTGATGTGATTGAGGGAATGATCGATGTGTATCATCATCCTGCTGAGATGAAAGAAATTACTGTTGATATCAATTGGATCAATCGTTTTATCGGAATTCAGCTTTCAAGAAATGAAATCACCAGTTTATTGGAACGTTTATTCTTAACCGTTAAACCCATTGGAAACAGTGAATTACTCGTTAAAATTCCAGATTATCGTCAAGACTTAGAAATACGTGAAGATCTTGCTGAAGAAGTAGCACGTCTTTATGGTTATAATAATATTCCGAGCACTATCATGGGGGGGACAACCCTTGTTGGTGGAAAAACACCCTCTAAAAAATATGAAGAATTACTTCAAAATTTATTGATTGGTGCCGGTTATTATCAAACACTTACCTCTTCCTTTACCAGTTCTAAACGGATTAATGGTTTAAATATGGATCATTCAGATGAACTTATTCCACTCATTAACCCATTAGGCGAAGAAAACAGCATCATGCGAAATACATTAATGGGTCACCAACTTGAAATTATCAGCCTTAATGATAATCGAAAAAATCCCTTTGGACGTTTCTTCGAATTTGCTCAAACTTATCATAAAAATAGCAATCCTGAAGAGCTCCCTATTGAAAAGAAACATCTCACTCTTTCAGGTTATGGAAAGGGCATGGATTATTTTGAATTGAAGGGGATTATTGAGTTATTATTCGAAAAATCAGGGATCACTAATTATGATTTTATAGCTGGTGGATCTGATTTATATCATCCTGGACGCAAAGCACTTATCATGATTTCAGGCGAAATGATTGGTGAGATTGGTGAAATTCATCCAATTGTCGTTAAAAACTATGATCTTCCTAAAAGAACTTATGCTTGTGAATTAGATTTTAATGCTTTATTTAAATTTTCAAATTTGGCCATTAAATTCTCAGAAATGCCTAAATATCCTGAGTCATCTAGGGATATTGCTCTTGTTTTAAATGAAACGATTCCGGCTTCTAAAATTGACGCACTCATTAAAAAACATGATACCGGAATTATCGAAAAAGTAGAACTTTTTGATGTATACCAAGGAGAACAGATTTCTGCCGGACAAAAAAGTCTTGCTTATTCCATTATATTCAGACATCCGGACAGAACTTTAACCGATGAAGATATTAATCCCATAATGGATAAAATTTTATCAGACCTAAAAACAACATTTGATGCCCAATTGAGGGATTAATGTGATATAATAGTTAAATAATAGGATAGAAACTAAAAATTCTGTCCTATTATTGAAAAGCTATTAAAAAACGGCTTTATTTTAGGCTATAAACAAGGGAAGTGATTATTATTATGCATAAGAACGACTTAAATGTTAGTATTATTGCGCTAAATCAACTTAAAGGAATTGGGCGAAAAAGAATTGAAACTATTTTAAAAAAAGTATCTAATCCAAATGATTATTCTTTTTTTAAGCTTGTTGAAATCGGTATATCTATTAATATTTTTTCTAAAAACAATCCGATCGGAATGTTTTTGGATGCAAGAGATCAGGCAAATGAGATTTTGAAAATTTGTAAAAAAAATGAAATTGGTATTGTTAATGCTTTTTCTGAAGATTTTCCAAAAGCTCTTATTTTTGATGATGGACCTAATTTAATTTATTACAAAGGTGATCTTAGTATTCTATCCAATAAAAATCGTGCTGCCGTTGTCGGAACGCGAGTTCCTAGCCAGTTTGGACATGATTTTTCTTATGCAGCCGGAAAATTATTAGCCAAAAATGGTTATACGGTCATTAGTGGTCTTGCCTTGGGCTGTGATACCGGAGCACACACAGGTTGTCTTGATGTAGGCGGAAAAACAGTGGCTTTTTTACCATCCAGTATTACTTCTATTACGCCTAAAGAAAATATTGAATTAGCTGAAAAAATCATTGGAACAGGGGGATGTTTGGTTACTGAGTTTTCTCCATGTGATACATCGAATGCATATATGTTCATTGAACGCGACCGTCTTCAAGCTGTTTCTTCAAATTTTGTAATTGTATCTGAATTTGCTCGTAACAGTGGAACACTTCATACTCTCCAATTTGCTAATTCTTACGAAAAACCTATTTATGCAAATCGTGATATTGCATTATCGGGTGTTGACGGATATGAATCACTTCGAGAAGAGGGGATTCACTATAATATTGAAACAATGCAAACTATTGAAAAAAATATTCTTAAAAATAAACAATAATAACTTGTTTTTAAAGTTTTATTTGAAATTTTCGAATAAATTACTTATAATTATAAATAATAGACTATTAGGTATAGGAGGTAAATTAATTGCCTGAAGAAAAAAGAGTGATCGAATTACGCATTTTAGAAAATGATTTTAATGTAAAAGCTGGTGAAAGCGAAGAGTATATTCGCGAGATTGCCGCTTTTGTCAATGAAGAATTGAGTCGGGTCAAAGAAAAAAATCCTTTTACTAACCATATTCGGATTGCCATTTTAGGTTGTATGAATATTACCGAGCTTTTATTTGAAGCTAAGAAGGATGTTATCGTTGCCGAACGTAAACAAGAAACTGAAGTCAATAATATTAACCTTGTTAAAGAAGAACTTGCAACAGCTTATACCGAAGTGAATGATCTCAAAGAAAGTAAACTTAAATTAGTAGAAGAAAAAGAACAAATTCAAAAAGAAAAAGATGAAAAAGATGAACTTCTCAATCAATACCGTGAACATTTAAAACAAGCAAAAGTTGAGAGTGAATCGAATCGAAAAGCAATTTTAGATCTTCAAAATCAACTTTTTGAAAGTCAAATTGAACTGGTAAAAGCAAAAAAAAGTGCAGATACAATACTTGAAAATGTTGAAATTAAAGATGATGCAAAAACTGAACTGAAAACAGAAGAAAAAGTAGAACTTTAAATTAAAATAAAATCATCCTGGGTAAAACAATCTGTTTACCCAGGATGATTTTATTTTAAAATTTACGCAGAAGACCGGTTACTTTACCAAGAATACTTACTTCAGTATCTTTTAATTCGCGTGGTGAAAAAGCCGGATTCTGTGGTTTTAAAATAATAATATCTTGATCTCTATAAAATGTTTTTACAGTGGCTTCTTCGTTTTCGAGTAAAAAAGCAACAACGATATCGCCATCCTTTGCGGTTTCTTGTTTTTTAACGATAATATCATCTCCATCCAAAATACCGGCATCAATCATACTTGTACCTCGAACTTGAAGTAAAAAATGTTCTCCGGTACCAACAAAATCAAGGGGAAGGGGGAAAACATCGTCAAAATCCTCGGTGGCAAAAATAGGTTCACCTGCCGTTATTTTTCCAAGACGTGGTAATAAAATCATTTCTTTATTTGAACAAAATTCATCATTGCTTTTATCAACCACATCAATAGACCGTGTTTTTGAAGATGTTCTTCGAATATAAGAAAGTTCTTCAAGTACTTTTAAGTGTCCATGAACCGATGAAGTAGATCTAAACCCAACAGCTTTACAAATTTCACGTACTGAAGGTGGAAAGCCACATTTTCTGGTTTCTGTTTTTATAAATTCTAATATTTCCTTTTGCTTTTGAGTTAAATCATCATACATTCTTTCATACCCCCAAATATTATACTGCTATTATAACATACTTTTAATCAAAATAAAACGTTTGTTCTTAATAAAATCCATTTACAAATCAGATAATGGATTTTTCCCAACAGCTTCACGTAATTGCTCCTCATCGACATGAGTGTAAATTTCAGTAGTTGAGATACTTTCATGACCTAAAATTTTCTGAAGAGAGCGAATATCGGTTTCTCCATAGCGATACATTAATGTTGCTGCAGTGTGTCTTAATTTATGTACTGAAATTTTGTCCGAATCCAATCCTGCGACTTTAAGATGTTTTTTTAACATATGTTGTACGGCTCGATCGCTGATTTGATTATTCTGTTCACTTAAAAAAAGAAAGGGTAAATCCATATTTTCTTTGATTTCTCGAATACTTAAATAATTATCTAAAGCCTTTAAAACGGCGTGGTTAAGATAAATAGTACGTTCTTTGTTACCTTTTCCAACAACCTTTAAGGTATCCTCTTTTATATCAGAAAGTTTAATATTAGTTAATTCACTTAAACGCATTCCACAATTGAGAAGCATTGTAATGATCGCATAATCACGTTCTTTATTACGTCCTTTAATCGCATTTAAAAGTCGTTTTGATTCATCAAGAGTTAAAAAAACCGGTTGTCTGGAAGGTAATTTAGGTCGCTCAAGTTCATCTACCGGATTAACAGACAGCAATTTTCGTTTTCCAACAATATATCCAAAAAAAGAACGTAGTGTAGCAATTTTTCTCGCTCGACTGTAATCACTGTTGTGGCGTTCTTTTGCAGCATAAGAAAGAAAGCCATAAAGATCGGGGAGTGAAACATCACTCAATAATTCAATATCAATATCTGAAATGTCAATTTCATCAAAAGAAATATCTTCGGGAACCAGATGAAAACGAAATTTCAGAAAACGGAAAAATACAATCAAGTCGTAGTGATAGCTTTTTGATGAATTTTCAGAAAGTCCTTTAATGGTTTCAATATAATTGATATAGTCATCAAGAAGTTTGTTTTTATCATTTGCATTCATGTTGATACTCCATATTATTTATTTTATGAGGAAGGGATTGTTTATCCTCTTATAACTTGTCGCTAAATACATATTTAGCGACAAGTTTCCCACTGACATTATGATATCACGCTAACTTTACCCTGT
>JAVXTS010000031.1:0-19824 GCA_036642535.1 Eubacterium sp.
CATGAAAAAGGGCGTACAGATCCCGATAAATGGGGCTGTTCCAAGATGCACGTGTACCAGTTTGTGATTGCCAAAATCCTTGTAGTACCGCTAAAATAGGATGCACAACGTATCCCTATGAGGGCATGGATTTTCGCATTTGACAATTACCTATATTATTTTTTATTCTTCAATTAAATAAACACGTTTCATCACCTGATCTTCGTATGGTTTATCCGAATAATCACGTTCAGTAGCAACAATCGCATCGGCGATTTCCATTCCTTCAATAACAGCACCAAATCCTGCATACTGTCCGTCAAGATGCGGTGCATCATCCACCATCAAAAAAAACTGTGACCCTGCTGAATCAGGACTTGCAGAACGTGCCATTGAAAGAACGCCTCTTTTATGCTTAAGATCATTTTTAAAGCCATTTCCTGAAAATTCACCTTTAATCGTATATCCCGGGCCTCCAGTACCGGTACCTTGAGGACACCCGCCTTGAATCATAAAACCTGGAATAACACGATGAAAAATCAACCCATCATAAAAACCATCTTTCACTAAAGATACAAAATTTTCCACACTAATCGGTGCAATATCAGGATATAATTCCACCTTCATTACTTGTCCATCTGTCATTTCTATTGCTACTACCGGATTTTTATCGCTCATTGTTTCCTCCACGTTCTTTTAAAATTTATATACCCTTATAATACACTAAAATATCAATTTTGCCAAAGGTATTTTTTATAAAATTGATAATGGTCAACTCATTGTTCGGAACGCTCAAAACTATTCCCAATAAATTTTTTTCTCTACGGTAATTTTTATCTTTTTACCTTTTTAAATTTTATTATTAAACCAAAAAATTAAAAAATTCCCGATAAAATAATCGGGAACTTTTATTAAGCAGTTTCTGAATAAAGTGATAAATCTAAATGATCAAGTATAACATGACCCGGCAATTTATCTTTGAGATAATCTTTCAAAATATTTTCAAGCTGATCATCAAAATAATCTTCTATTTGATTTGTTTCTTTATTAAAAATATGAATGTGAAACTCAGTATGTGCATCAAAACGCATCACTTCATTATGATCATGTAATTTTAAAATTAGTCCTTTTTCTTCAAAAGTTTCCAGAATATTGTAAATTGTTCCAACGGACATAATATTACCCTCTTCTTTTAACTTTTTCATTAGCATTTCCGCACTGGGATGTTGCTCCGTTTCAGAAAGAATTTTTAACACACCAATTCTTTGCGGGGTAGCTTTTAATCCAACACTTTTAATTTTATCTCTATAATCCTGTAAACTTGCTTTCATCTTTAGAACCACTCCTATTTAATAATTGTAAACTCTATTATACTCAATCTAATTTAGTTTGTCAACTACTCTTTACTTGAGTTTCCGCACGATTTTCCTTAAAAGTGAAATTAGCACTTTTTTACAAAGGAAAAAAACGAGAAGCCTATCTTTTCCATGTGAAAGTAAGGTACACGCTTGGTTTAGGACAAGGCGTCCTGCCTACTATCAGCTTCGCTTTAAGTTCATCGGTTGAATCCTTGTAAAATAATCTTCTGATAACGTCCGATTTAGTGGGCTTATTAAAGTGCCACTATTTTTTGATTTGATTTGGCCGCTGAGTACTTTTATCTTTCTTTTACTTCTTTGGGCTAATTTTTTCTTTTTTGTTTTACAATTTACAGAAACTCAAGCTTTAGTTTTCTTGTCATTCAACTAAAGATCTACAACGGTAACTCCCGAACCACCTTCATTCGATGCTCCTAAACGAAAGTCTGCAATTAAAGGGTTTGTTTTCAGATATTCATGAATAATTTGCCGTAATCTACCCGTCCCTTTACCATGAACAATCATAATTTGATGAGTTCCTGAAATCATGGCATCTCCAATCATTTTATCCACCAAATAAAGTGATTCTTCGCCATTTTTCCCGCGTAAATCCAATTTTGTATTCATAGTACTACGATCAACCGCTTTATAACTGACCTTCTTTTCTTGGGGCTGTGCAATAATTTTTGACCGTGAAAGATCCGAAATAGCTACTGCCATTTTTAAGTTTCCGGACTGTACCGTTACTTTATTATCTTTTTTAGAAAGCTGAACAACTTCGCCTTCTTTACGCAAACTCTTGATATAAACTTTTATCCCGGACTCAATATCTTCGATATCCAGATCTTCGGTATCCTCTTGCCTCGGAATTTTGTAAATATTAAAAATATTTTTTTCCTGATCTTTAATTTTACGTCGTAGCGCCTCTAACTGCTTATTATCTTTTACATTTTGAGCTGTTGTTTCCTGTATATAGCGAATCTCTTTATAGATATTTTCGGTTTCTTCACGGGTTTTTTTGACAATCAAGCTTGCTTCTTCTTGGGCACGTTTCACCATTTCATCCGTTTCAAGACGCATTTTTTCCCGTTCTTTCATCATATCTCGTTGCATTTCAAGGGTTCTTTGTTTAAGTCGACTGATTTCATCATGATCGGCTTCTGTTTTTCGCCGTTTTTCTTCGATTTTAATCAATGTTTCCTCAAAACGTATAGCTTCATTTTCAATGAGTTTTTTAGATTCATCAATGATTTCGCCACTCAAACCTAAACGTTTTGCAATTTCAAAAGCATTTGATTTTCCCGGAACACCGATAAGTAATCGAAACGTCGGTCGCAACGTGGCCACATCAAATTCTACCGAGGCATTTACAACGCCCTCCGTCACCAGTGCATACTCCTTTAACTCACTGTAATGAGTGGTTGAAACGCTGGTAACGCCCCTTTTATGGAGGGTACTTAAAATTGCAATGGCCAATGCCGCTCCTTCAGTTGGGTCTGTTCCGGCACCTAATTCATCAAATAATACAAGGGAGCCTTTATCAGCACAGTCCATAATTTCCACAATATTTTTCATATGAGATGAAAATGTACTAAGGTTTTGCTCAATGCTTTGTTCATCTCCGATATCTGCATAAATATTGGTATAAATCCGAGCCGTACTTTCTTCTTTTACCGGAATAAAAAGCCCAGATTGAACCATCAAAGTCAAAAGTCCGATGGTTTTCAACGTAACGGTTTTTCCACCTGTATTGGGTCCGGTGATCACCATAGTATCAATTCCTTCGTCCATATAGATATTAGAAGCAACCACTACTTTTGGATCGATTAAAGGATGACGACCTTTGATAAAATTCATACTGCCACTTTCGACTACTTTCGTTTTGACACCATTAATATGTAAACCATATTTGCCTTTTGCAAATTGAAAATCAAGTTCCAGCAAAACATCATAATTTTCAATAATAATTTCTTTTTGAGCAGCTACTTTTTCCGAAAGATCATGCAAAATACGAATCATTTCTTTTTCTTCTTCTGCCGCTAAAATTTTTAAATCATTATTAAGTTCAACAACAGCCAACGGTTCAATAAAAAGTGTTGCCCCACTGGCAGATTTATCAAGAACAATTCCCGGTACCTGAACTCTATATTCCTGTTTAACCGGCACTACATAACGATTATTTCGAATGGTAATCAGTCGATCTTGTAAATGTTTCTCATGCTGACTTGAAGCAATCAGACTATTTAGTTTATCTGAAATTCGGGTATTCTTAAAATGAATTTCCCGTCTTATTCTGGAAAGTTCACTTGAGGCATTATCGGCCATTTCATCTTCCGATAAGATTTTACGACTGATTTCTTTTTCCAATTCTTCACAGGGTTCCATCGCTTCAAAGAGAACCTTCACATACACTAACGTTTCCATTTGCGTATCATTATAATAGTAATTATCCATATCCTTAACGATACGCAAAAGTGACGCAATAGCTAGCAGTTCTTTCATCGTCAACATCGAACCTATCGCTGCACGTTTGGCATAATCACTGACATTTTTAATTTCAGAAAGAGGTGGCCGCCCATTTCTAAGCATCATATTTAATGTTTCATTTGTCATTTCGAGGGCACGTTCAACATCGTCCAGAGTTTCAAAGGGACGTAATGCAAGGGCACGTTCTTTGGCGCCCTCACTCACACAAAACCCTTTGAATTGATTGAGTATTTTAGGATATTCCAATACTTTTAGACTTCGATTATCCATTTTCTTTTATTCGACTCCTCGTTTATAATTTCCTTTAGTAAAACGAATTCCTTCGCCACCAACAAGGCTGTCAACACCTTCAAAAATGCCGTTCTGATAAAACGATACCGCATCGGAAAGGGTTTCCATTGTTTCGGAAACGGTGTAAAGACGCCATTTATCAATATGTTTCTGGTGAAGAATTTCATTTTTTAATAATAATTTATCGCCATTATAAATGTGCGTAATCCCTTGTTCATCAAGGCGAACCGGGAAAGATGCCATTCGTTCATCAATTAATGTATAAAATCCTTTTTTATGGCAATCCTTGCAATTTTTAGTTTTACAATTCAGCACACAATTGGCACTGACCATGACTTCTTGATGTCCATAAACCGGCAAAATACATTTGATATAAGATCCGGATGAAAGTGTAGTAATTTCTTTGTTGTTCAGTTCCGGTGAAAGTACACCACCGTCAACACCCCAGAGATTTAACTGATGAGATGCCATAATATTGAAAAGATTAAAGGATTGATCCACTTCTTTATAACGTTTAGAATTTTTAAAAAGAGTCAATACTTCAAAATTTTTAAGCAGAATACCATCATGGGCAAAACTTTCAACGGTATCCATTTTGTTTTTCAATTTTTCTGAATCATAAGTATTCATAATTCGTGCAAAACTGATCAAAACTTGCTTACCCAACGCTTTAGCATAGTCAATTAATGCCCCGTATTGATCAATTTTATCTAGATTTTCAATAGGCAAAACAATCTCATCCACCGGCAATTCACAATACTCTTTGAAATGATTGATTCGAACCATTTCAAGGGATACCAATGGTTTTTCGGTCGGTGCCTTTTCTGCTTTTTCCTGATCGAGATCAATCACAGGCGCCGTGAAAATAGTCGGCTGAATCACCGGTGCCACTGCATTTTTATGCGCAGTTAACGCTTCAATCGCTTCTTTTCGCAGTGCATTCAACTGGCTTTTAGCCAAAAATAAACCCTCATCTAAATCGACCTGAATCGTTTTGAGCGTGTAACCTGTTTTTCCCAGTTTACTAAACTGTTCTGTAATCATTGTCGCATCCAATGGTTTTCGCTCTGCTGTAAAAGGTGTAATCTCAGATGTACAATGTACGCCTCCTACAATCATCATAACCGGTTTATCTTTTTTAATCATGACTTTAAAATCTAAGGGGGTTGTTACTTCAGGCTCAATAATGGTACTTTCTGTTTTAAGACGTGTCATCAACACCCGATCATAATTACGGTAAACTTTCGTTCCCTTAGGTGGTGCATCAAAACGACTTGGCACTTTGACACAAGTTCCGGCTTCTGCATCATAAATCCGCTTATTCCGCTGACTATAAATAACATCTGCTTTAATCCCTGAAGCGGCATCTTCACCAAAAGACATACCGTCTCCTGCCGATAAGCGTGCATCCGCAGACAATTGAATAATGACTTTATCGCGTTCACTGCCCACAACTTCGCCAATATAAACCCCACGATTTCTGGCCATAGTGTCATTGATGATATGTTTATCCGAAAAGAGGTGACCTTCTGTAAAAGCACGATTAAAAACCTGACTTAACTCTGCGTCGGTAATTTTATCTTCTGCCGGCTTTTTGCCACTGAGTGTATTTAAACTATCTCGATATGCTTTGGTTACCGCATACACATATTCTGGACTTTTCATCCGTCCTTCAATTTTCAGCGAATCGATCCCTGCTTTAACCACATCTTCCAGACGATTACTGATATTCAAATCTTTAAGACTCAGTAAATACCCCTCATTAATCATCTTTCGATCTGCATTTAAAAGCTTATATTTTTTACGACAAGGCTGGGCACAAAGTCCACGGTTTCCACTTCGACCGCCAATCATACTGCTGAGTAAACATTGTCCGGAATAAGCATAACATAATGCTCCATGACAAAAAATCTTGAGTTCAACCGATGTTTGTTTCTTAATCACCGCTGCTTCTTCAATCGACATTTCTCTTGGGAGTACCACCCTTTCAAAGCCAAGATTCTCAAAAAAGAGAACACCTTGAAGCCCGTAAACAGACCCCTGGGTACTTGTCTGAAGTTTAAAATTCGAATAATATTTCTGAAGCAAATAAATCAGCCCCAAATCCTGAACGATCAATCCGTCAATTTTAAGCACTGCTAAAAAATTCAAATAATTTAAAAGTTCCGGCATTTCCGAATCTTTAATAAGAATATTGAGGGTTACATAAACTTTGACCCCGGCATTTTCGCAATACAAAACTGCCTCACGCATCTCATCCTCTGTCATATTTTGTGCGTTTCTTCTGGCATTAAATGCTTTTCCGCCAAAATAAACCGCATCTGCACCGCCCGCAACTGCGGCCTTTATACTCTCTAATCCACCGGCAGGCGCCAGTAATTCCGGAATTTTTCTCATATGTACCACCTTTTTGTGTGTTTCTAACGTTTATTATACCCTAACTTAACTAAAATCTCAATTCACCTTATAGGATTAAAGTTTGGTGTCAATTAAAAAAGGTGTTATACATTTCGTCAAACATTGTCGAAACTGCTACACCTTTCTATTTTTGATTTTATCCTTATTTCTTAAGTATCATCTTTATAATGATCCTTCATATTGAACAACTGACCGTGTATTGACAATACTTTTTTCCAGTTTTTCTCGCACTGTGATCAAATCGTCTTTAATCCCCGGCAGTGATAAATGGGCAAATGCATCCCCATGCTGTAAAAACCGATAGCACCCTAATTCTGCCCGTTGAAGCCACTTAAGAGCTTCTAAATCATTTTGGGATGTTCCCCTTCCATAAAGCAGACAACGTCCAATACGTGCGGCAATATTAGGATATTCCGGGCAGTCTTCGGTAATCAAACCGATGGCTTCCATGTACCATTCATACGCTTTTGCATCATTTTGTGTGACATATTTACCATAATAATACATATCCCCCAGTTTATACATCCCGCAGTGATTCCCCATAACTGCCGAACATCCAAAATAAGTATAGGCTTTTTCATAATCCACGTCAACTTCACGCCCGTAATAGTAGCAATATCCTAAATTATTAATACCCCAGACATCACCAGCTGTAGCTGCTTTTTCATACCATTCTCTAGCCATTGTGTAATTTTGTTTCAAATTGACACCTTCATAATACATGGCACCAATTGCCATCATGGCATGTCCATTGCCTTGATGGGCTAATTTTTGATAGTACTCAAACATCCGTTTAAATTCATATTCCGTCAATTTTTGTTTATTTTTTTCATAGAAATAATAATCCGCTACTTTTTCCATCGCAACCGGATCATTCATTTCTGCTAATTTCAAATTCAATTCAAAGATAATCGTATTCATTCATTCTCCCCTACTCAGAGTCTCGTTTCTTAATTGCTTGCGCATATAAATCCGGACGCACTTCTTTAGTTTTCGCTACAGCTTTTTCATAGCGCCATTCTTCAATCACCTTATGGTTACCGGACAAGAGTACATCTGGCACTTTCAAGTTCTCAAAAATAGGGGGTCGCGTATACTGAGGATACTCCAGAAGATCATTTTCAAATGATTCCTCACTGAGACTTTCGTCATTTCCCATAAAGCCTTTAAGGTGCCTAGAAATACAGTCAGCCATGGTTAATGCCGGCAGTTCACCACCGGTTAAGACATAATCGCCAATGGAATATTCTGCTGTCACGTAAGCATCAATCACACGTTGATCAATGCCCTCATAATGCCCGCAGATAAAAATGATTCCCTTTTCTCCTGACAGTTTAACACTATCGGACTGGATAAATGTTTTTCCACCGGGGGTTAGATAAATCACAGGATAATCTCCATAGTTTTCAATACTTTTAAGGGCGCGAATAATTGGTGGTGCAGCCATAACCATGCCGGCGCCACCACCGTAAGGATAGTCATCGACCCGGTTGTGTTTGTTCCCTGAAAAATCTCGAATATCAATTACTTCATACGTAATAATCCCTTTGTCAACCGCCCTTTTCATCATACTATCATTAAAATAATGATGGAAAACATCGGGAAAAAGTGTCAAAAAATAGTAGTTCATAGTGTTTTTAATGACTCCGGAATATCCGCCGTAATGAGTCCTGCAGCAACATCTACTTTTAGAAAATAAACTTTTCTGGCGGGAATATAGAGCATTTTTTCGGGTGTTTTAATTTCGACGGTATCCACACTACCGGTGGTTTGTAAAACATCTGTCACAACACCGACCGTATTGCTTTCCGGATCAACTACATTCATTCCGATCAACTCTTCGATAAAGTATTCATCCTCAGAAAGGGTCACCGCTTCATCCCGATTGATCGCAACCATCTGTCCCATGAGTTTTTCACTGGTATTTCGGTCAGAAACACCGGCTAATGTCAATAATATATTGCCCTTATGGAGACGGACGAGTTCGATTTCATACTGCTTTTTTTTACCATCGTGACATAAAAATACGGAATTTAATTCATAAAACCGACCCGGATCAGTCGTTAACGGGTAAATTTTAAGTTCACCGCGAATACCGTGAGCGCCCAGTACTTTTCCTATCATCATCATTTCATTTTTCATTTTTTTCTCTCGATCTAAAGAAAGAATGATCCGTAACAATACATTACGAATCATCCTTTTTTTGTGATACTATTGAATAATTTCTAATACAACACGTTTATCATCTTTGGTGGCGGCGGCTTTAATAACGGTTCGAATTGCTTTCGCAATCCGCCCTTGTTTGCCGATAACCTTACCCATATCCGCGTCTGCAACCTTCAGTTCTAAAACAATGGATTGCTCTTTATCAATTTCATTGACGACAACGGCGTCCGGGTTATCCACTAATGCTTTAGCAATGACTTCTACAAGCTTTTTCATTACCACTCTCCTGGATTATCCAATAATGTTTTCTTTTTTAAGTAACGCCTGAACGGTATCTGTTGCTTTTGCACCATTGGCTAACCAGCCTTTGATCGCTTCAGCATTCAGTTTTAATTCATTTGGTTCTACACATGGATTGTAGTAACCTACTTCTTCGATGAATTTACCATCTCTTGGTGAACGGACATCTGCTACAACAACTCTATAAAAAGGTTTTTTCTTCTTACCCATTCTTTTTAATCTAATTTTTACTGCCATTTTATTTCCCCCTTTCTCTGGAATTACTCTTTTATCTATAACCATGCTCGCTGATTCAAAACACGTTTTGCCATCATCGAGCATCGCCGTAAAATTAATTTAAATCGTTTGATTTACTATTAACTTTACATAAAAGGCATTTTAAACTTGCCTTTTTTAGCTTTTGACATGCTTCCCATTTGTTTCATCATTTTTTTCGTTTGATCAAAACCTTTAAGTAGACGGTTGACATCAGATACGGTGGTTCCGCTTCCTAAAGCAATACGTTTTCTACGACTACCGTTAATAATCCCCGGTTTCAGCCGTTCTTCAGGTGTCATTGAATGGATAATCGCTTCGGTTTGTTTAGTTTGTCCCTCTGCGGCATCCATATTCATACCCTTCATCATTTTTTTATTGGCACCCGGCATCATTTCCATCAAATTGCCGATCCCCATAGTTTGAACTTGCTTCAATTGATCTAAAAAATCGTTCAAATCAAATTCTTGGGTTCTCAGTTTTTCCTCTAATGCTCTGGCTTTATCCTCATCAATCATGCTTTGTGCTTTATCAATGAGTGACAGCACATCGCCCATGCCTAAAATTCTTGATGCCATGCGATCCGGATAAAAAAGTTCAATATCAGTGAGCTTTTCACCCGTTCCAATATATTTAATGGTTTTTCCCGTGGTATACGTGACAGATAATGCCGCACCACCTCTTGTATCCCCATCGAGTTTCGTTAATACAACGCCTGTAATATCAAGCAGGCGATCAAATTCAGCGGCAACATTAACCGATTCTTGCCCGGTCATGCCATCAACCACTAATAAAATCTCGGTTGGATGAATTAAATCTCTAATTTCGACCAGCTCCGTCATCAAATCGTCATCAACTTGAAGTCGTCCTGCGGTATCGATAATGACCAGATCATAGCCATCTTTTTCGCCAAGTGTAATGGCTTCCTTTGCGATAACCCGCGGATCTTTTTCGCCTTCCATTGAAAATACTGGAATATCTAACTCTTTGCCGAGAACCTGTAACTGCGTAATGGCTGCCGGACGATAAACGTCACAAGCGACCAATAAAGGTTTGAATTTTTTTTCTTTGCGCAAAAGACTGGCTATTTTTGCGGTTGTCGTTGTTTTACCGGCACCTTGAAGACCGACCATCATAAAAACATTTAAGCCCTCATCCACAAAATTCATTTTTTGCAGTTCACCGCCTAAAAGCTTGGTCATTTCGTCGTTGACAATTTTAATAAATTGCTGGCCCGGTGTCAGTGAATTGAGCACTTCTGATCCAACGGCACGTTCGGCAATGGCTTTTGTGAATTGCTTAACCACTTTAAAGTTAACATCCGCTTCAAGGAGTGCTAATTTAATTTCACGATTCGCTGCTTTTATGTCTTCTTCGCTCAGTTTTCCCTTGCGTTTTAAATTGGAGAAGATGTTTTGAAATTTTTCGTTTAAGCCTTCAAAAATCATTATATCACCTAATAATCGTCACTAATTTTAGTCATCTTACGTTTAACGTCGGTCAGCTCTTCTCGAAGCATTTTGTTTTTATTCACTGCTTCATTTTGCAGAACTTTTTCAAGTTCCTGAATCACATCGTCAATCAAAGTCTGACTTTTCAGAAAGCGTTCAACAAGTCCCAGTTTTTCTTCATAGCTCTTCATTAATCCACGCGAGCGTTTGACGGCATCGTACACGCCCTGACGGGTCACTTGGACCAAATCGCCAATTTCGGCAAGATTGCAATCATCATTATAATAATAATCCATAATCACTTTTTGCTTATCCGTTAATAATTCGCCATAAAAATCAAACAATAACTGCTCTATTACTTTCTTTTCCATAAGCACCTTCATTATGTGTAAAGCAATAATGCTTTACGTACCTGTCTATTTTACGGTTTTTCAGTAAGCTTGTCAAGTATTTTCACTTGACTTCATTGTTTTTTTAATGTAACCGCTCACAAATTTAAGCTTCGGTTTCCGGCCGATCCGTTTCGTACAACATCCGGACAAATTCACCCGCGTCAAAATCAATCAAATCTTCTGGTTTTTCACCAATTCCCACATATTCGATTGGGATTTGTAAGGCGTCAATAATGGAAATAGCGACTCCGCCTTTGGCGGTTCCATCCATTTTTGTCATGACGATCCCATCCAGACGCACTGCGTCATTAAAGGTTTTCGCTTGATTAAGCGCATTTTGACCGGTGGTGGCATCTAAAATTAAAAGATTATGTTTGTCAAACCCCGTGGCTTCCCGATCGACAATACGGGTTACTTTTTCAAGTTCTTTCATCAGATTAACTTTATTATGCAAACGCCCGGCTGTATCGCAAATCAAAATATCAACCTGACGTGCTCTAGCCGCACCGATGGCATCAAAAACCACCGAAGATGGGTCAGCACCCTGAGTGCTTTTGATAATATCAACCCCCACACGTCTTGCCCATTCGTCAAGTTGTTCAGTGGCGGCGGCACGAAAAGTATCCGCTGCCGCTACCATTACTTTTTTTCCTTGTGCTTTAAATTTCTGGGCTAATTTTGCAATCGTCGTTGTTTTTCCAACGCCGTTTACCCCAACCACTAGCATAATTACCGGTGACTCTAAGTGTCTTTTTTCAACCTGAACCATTTCTTCCATAATGCTTTTTAGCAAATTCATCACATCTTGTTTTGCTTTAGTTTTCGTTTCTTTAATTTTTTGCCGTAGTGTTTCGGTGATTTTTGTGGCAGTTTCAATCCCTAAATCTGAAAGAATCAACACTTCTTCCAGTTCATCAAAAAAGTCATCATCTAACTCACCATAATAAACAATTTGTTCAATTTTTGCTTTAAAATTATCTTTTGTTTTGACGAGCTTATTACACATCCGCTCATAAAGTGTTAATTCTGACATCTTACACCTCTTTGTTATTTTTTAGTTTCAGCTTTTATTTTTCACTTTCAATATAATCCGATAATCGAACAGCCACCAATTTTGAGATTCCATTTTTCCCCATGGAAACACCATAGATCGCATCACACGCCTCTAATGTTGTCTTTCGGTGTGTAATAATGATAAATTGATTATTTTGTGCAATTTGTTCTAGATAATGGGTGAATCGATAAATATTACGATCATCCAAAGCTGCATCAATTTCATCAATCACACAAAAAGGTGATGGATTAAGTTCGATAAAAGAAAAGAGTAGCGCAATGGCGATCATTGCTTTTTCCCCACCGGACAACAATGAAATATGTTTTAAATTTTTTCCCGGTGGCTGGGCAACAAGTTCAATACCACTTTCCAAAATATTATCCGGATCGGTATATTCGATATGGGCTTTTCCCCCTTCAAATAAGACACCAAAAATACGGGTAAATTTCTTTTGAAGCTTCGCAAATTGAACCAGAAATTGATTTTCCATGGATTCATATAAGTTTTCAATAATTTTCAGCAACTCACTTTTACCTTTAATCAGATCTTTATATTGACCATCCATAAACTTATAACGCTCATTTAAAACGATATATTCTTCAATCGCATTCACATTGACATTGCCCATTTCAGCCATACGTCCTTTTAAATGACGTTGATTTTCAGGGGTTATATCCCATTTTTCCCTACTCAGTATTGGGTATTGATCTTTCACCATCATATAATTCATATCATAATTTTCAAAAATTGACTCTTCCCAGTGAGTAACCTGATAATCTAATTTATTTTTATTGAGTTCAATATTATTTTTTGCATCATTTTGCAAAATAATATGGTGATTTAAATCTTTAATTTCTTTTTCAAGCATTTCAGTTATTTCAGTTTTTTCTTTCGTTTCAGTTGAAAAATTTTCAAGTTCTTTTTTCTTCTGAAAGATATTCTCTTTCAGTTTTTTGCATTCTTCATCAAGGATCCTGCTTCGTTCAGAATATATTTGACGATTAATTTCACAGATCTTCAGTTCGTTTTGAATTTGTTCTTCCTTTGTCACACAAGATACAATTTGATTATTAATCATCATAATCTGTTTTTCGTAAGATTTTACCGTCTCATTATTCCTGGCAAGCTGAACGCGATTTTCAGAAACCTTCCGATTTAATTCATCAATAGCGTTTCGAATTACTTCTATATAATCTTCACTATTTTCCTGACTTTTTTCAAACGCTTCCTCAATACCTTTAAATAATTTTTGCTTTTCTTCAATCGTTTTTAAAAGATTTTCTTCCTGCTGTTTTGAACTTTCAGTATCCTTTTGTAAATTTTCGATGATCCGCTCGTTTTCAGCAATCGTCTTTTCAACTTCTTCCCGACTTTGTTTAATTTTCCAATTATCTTGTTCGACGCTATTGAGTTTCAAATTTATTTTTTTCTGATTTTCACGGATTTTCTGTAAATGTAACACGACTTTATTATAAGTTTTTTTAAGTTTAGAACGCTCCGTTTCCTGACGTCGCATTTCAGTTTCTAGCTTTTCAATTTCCGCTTTTTTAAACAAAGGGGACTGCTTGCCTTTTTTAGTAAAGCCGCCAACGATAGCACCACCCGGATAAAAAATCTCGCCTTCAACTGTTACTACCGTATATTTACCCGAAACAGCCTTTTGAATCGCTTTTCCACAATCAAAATTAGATGCGACAAGAACTCTACCAAGCAAACTATCCATTACCGATTTATATTTTGACGCATAATCAATCAATTCTGATGCAATTCCTTGAAACCCTTCTATCTTCGAAAGAATCGCGCGATCCCTGTTTTCTACCACGCCATAACGTAAATTATCAAGGGGGAGAAATGTCGCCCGACCGGCCTGTTGTTTTTTTAAAATTTCAATACACCGATTTGCAGTTGATACGTGTTCCACGATAATATTTTGTGTCTTTGCACCAAGTGCAACATCAATCGCCATAATATAGTTATTCGGTACATTAATCAGCTCACCCACCGGACCGTAAACCTCATCTAAGGTTTTTCCAAGATGATCTCTGGAGTTCATAATTGTACGAATACTTGGGAAATAATCATTATAATTTTTTTGAACACTTTTAAGGTAATCACGTTTCGAAAGCATTACTTTTAAATCATTTTCAAAATGATTATACATCTCGCGCAATGTGTTTGCTTTTTCTTCCGCTTGCACACATTGATCCGATAAAAGTCTCACTTCCGATTGAATACGTGTCCATATTTGGTCATTTTGTTCTTCTTCCATCTGAAATTCCATTAAACTTTGTTCGTTTTCGGATTGTTTTTTTTGAATGGACTGAATTCGCTCCTCATGAAAACTTTTCTCGGTTATCCATTGTGCTAAATGCGTTTTAAGTTCCAAAATTTCAGCATTAAGCTGGTTTTTCTGTTGCTCATATACTGCCTTGAAATTTAAATTTTCAGCTTGCTTTGCCTTTTCTAACTCCAGATCAGACAACATCTTATTTTTTTCTTCTAAAAATCCACGTATGATTTCATCTTTTTCATTATATCCTTCAAGAACAGATACTTTTGATTGAATAAGTTCATCCATTTCTGTTTGATAGTGTTGATGTTCCTTTTGTTGAGACAACAGCTCTCGATTAAGACGCTCTTGGTTTAATTGCTCATTTTCTGTTTTTCCGGAAAGAACTAAAATCTCACGTTCACAAATTCTAATATTCTGATTGATTTGCTCCAATTTTTCAGTTAACGCATGCGTGTGCTCTGTTATTTCCCGTATACTGTTTTTAGCTTGTCGAAACTTTAAATCTTTTTCTTCCGTCTTTTTTTCTGTTTCAAAAATATCAAAATTCAAAGTCTTCAATTGATGATCAAAATTCTGAATTTTTATTTTTGCTTCCTTCATGTTATTATAAAATACTATTAAATCTATTTTTTTAAGAGCATTCCGTATTTCAAGGTATTCTTTTGCCTTTTCGGATTGTTTTTTCAAAGGTTTTAACTGTTTTTCAATTTCATCAATAATATCTTGGAGTCGATCTAGATTATTCTGGGTATGTTCCAATTTTTTTTCGGCTTCTTGTTTTTTTGCTTTGTAATTGACTATTCCAACGGCCTCTTCCACAATACCACGGAGTTCAAGAGGAGAAGCATTGATAATATTTTCAATCCCGCCCTGACTGATCAGTGAATAACCGTTTTTTCCTAACCCAGTATCCATAAAAAGTTCATGGATATCTTTGAGTTTACAGTTTTTCTGATTCATTCGATATTCACTTTCACCGGAACGGAATAATCGTCTGGTAACAACAATTTCATCCATCTGATTTTCAATATCTCCATGGATATTATCTAAAGTAAGAATCACTTCTGCATAACTTAAAGGTTGTTTCTTTTCAGTTCCTGAAAAAATAACATCTTCCATTTTTTTACCACGGAGAGATTTTGTACTTTGTTCCCCCAGCACCCATCTTATCGCATCGGTGATATTACTTTTACCACTACCATTTGGACCAACGATCGCTGATACACCTTCTGAAAATTCAAGTTCAACAGGTTCAGCAAATGATTTAAAGCCCCTGAGGGTCAATCTTTTTAAATACAATATCCTCACCTCCTCTGATGTCATTCATTTCAGTTATCTTAAAGTTTAAACCAATTTATGTGTAAATAAATAATTTTTTGCTGCGTCTTGCTCCGCTTCTTTTTTGCTTTTACCCACACCTTTACTAACCACTTTTTCATTGAAAAGCAAATTAATAAAAAAGGTTTTATTATGTTCGGGACCTTCTGATTTTTCAAGCCTATATTCAATAATATTTTCACTGTGTTTTTGAATCTGTTCTTGGAGTTCTGTTTTATAATCTTTTACCAGTCCGCCACTTAACGCCAGTTCAATATTTTTTTTGAGCGTATTCAATACCACATCTTTTGTAATGTCATAACTGCTGTCTAAAAAAACAGCTCCCATTACTGCTTCAAACGCATTGGCAAGGTTTGATTTTCGTGTTCGACCACCAGTAACAATTTCACCTTTTCCAAGTAAAATATAATCACCTAGTTC
Source organism: Eubacterium sp. (assembly GCA_036642535.1). Classification (GTDB taxonomy): domain Bacteria; phylum Bacillota; class Clostridia; order Eubacteriales; family Eubacteriaceae; genus Eubacterium. The sequence goes on from JAVXTS010000031.1 coordinate 16,203, forward strand.
AATGTCAAAAGCTGCCTGAGCTAAAGATTCGGCACACACAATATTGGAACGGATTTTCGTCATTTTTCCTTCGGAAAGTTTATTATATTTAAATAAATATTCACTGATAATCAGTTCCAATACTGCATCTCCCAAAAATTCTAAACGCTCATTATTGATTGAATTGCCCGAATGAGAACTATGCGTTAGCGCTACTTTGAGTAATTCCTTATCTTTAAAGGTGTAGTGGATGCGTTTTTCTATTTTTTCCATATTTTCAGCCTCCTTTTTCAATTAAAGAAAAGTCCCTTAGGGACTTTTCTATTTTATTGCATTTATAATATCCGCAACAGTTTTAATCTTTTCCAATTCTTCATCCGGCATCTTTACATTAAACTCTTCTTCAAAAGCCATTACCAATTCAATGACATCTAAAGAATCTGCTTCTAAATCCTCTATTAAAGAAGACTCCATCGTAATTTTTTCAACAGGAATATCTAATTGTTCCGAAATAATTTCCTGAATTTTTAAAAATTTTTCATCCATTTTTAAAATTCCTCCACCTTATTGTTATCTTTTTCTTGCATTTTAACAGTAATTTTCCCTAGTACATCATTGTCAACAAACAGCATACTTTGATGTATCGCATTTTTAATAGCATACGCATTACTGCTACCATGTGCTTTAATTATACCGCCTTTAACACCAAGAAAAGGGGCACCGCCGTATTCATCCGCATCAAATTGCTTTTTAAATTTCTTGAGATCATCCTTAATGAGTAAGCCACCAATTTTCCCTTTTGTGGAGCCCATTATTGTTTTTTTGATACCCTTCATTAAGTAACTCGATAAACCTTCAAGCAATTTAAGCACAATATTTCCGGTGAATCCGTCACAGACTAAAATATCCGCTTCTGTCGTGGGAATATCACGTGCTTCAACATTACCGATAAAATTCAGATCGCTTTTTTTCAGAAGCTGATGTGCTTCTTTGACCATCATACTTCCTTTTTCTTCTTCACTGCCAATATTGATCAAACCAACTTTAGGATTTTTCTTCCCCAAAACACTCTCGAAGTAGACATTTCCAAGTACGGCGAACTGTTCCAGATAATCCGCCTTGCAATCTGCATTAGCTCCCATATCAAGTAACAGTACAACGCCACCCTCTTTAGGCAAAGCCGAAGCCAAAGCCGGGCGTTTAATCCCTTTAATCCGCCCTAATTTTAACAGGCCGCCGGCCAATAATGCACCTGTGCTGCCTGCTGAAATTAAAACGCTGTCAGGAAGTTTTTTCATTGCTGTCAAAGCAACAACCAGTGACGAATTCTCTTTTTTACGGATTGCCATGACCGGTTCTTCATCAAAACCAATAACCGTTTCTGCGTGTAATATCTTTATTTTACTTTCAGGATAATCGTTTTTAGTAAGCTCTTCTTTAATCATCGCTTCCTGTCCGACTAACGTTAGATTAATCCCATATTCATTAACGGCGTCTATTGCACCTTTTACAATTTCCGCAGGGGCATTATCCCCTCCCATTGCATCGACAAAAATATTCAAAATAACACCTTCTCAAATAACGCTACATAGAGAAAAAACAGAGTCGAAACTCTGTTTAGTCTACGGTCATTACATCTACATCTTTATACGTTCCACATGATTTACATACGCGATGTGGTAATTTAATTTCACCACATTTCGGGCATGTGCTCATACCTGGAATATTTAATTTGTAATGTGTTCTTCTTTTATCTCTTCTAGATTTAGAAGTTTTTCTTTTTGGTACTGCCATCTTTTACACCTCCTATGTTAAAGTCACATCTCTACAGTAATTTTTTTAACACTTCCATACGCGGATCAATGTCCGCCGTGTTTTCACAACTGCATTCCTCATGATTTAAGTTTGCTCCACAGCTTGGACATAACCCCTTACATTCTTCGTCACACAAAACCTTAAACGGCTCATTAATAAAGAGACATTCATAGACATAGGGAACCAGGTCAATTATTTCAGCACCGATTTCTGTCGTAATCACATCTTCAAACTCAAAGACGCTTTCCTCAGCAACCGGATCAAGACACCGTGCACAAGGGTAGATAATCACACCGCTTACCGTAAAATGCATCAGAAACTCATTCTGAGCTTCTTTTTTGATGCTTCCTTTTACTAAAACGCCTGATTCATCCGGCTTTCCAAAGTACTCATCCTCATATCCTTTAAGATCATCCTGAAAGAGACGAAATTCATAATCCAGGGTTTCTTTATTTAACAATTTTAATACATTAATAATCATTTCATAACTCCAAATGGGCAATCCTCATTATATATAGGATCACCCATTTTGTCAAGCAAAAATCTTTACAGGTTCAATATTTATTTGGAAACCAACTCTACCGTATCTCTAGCAATCATCAATTCTTCGTTTGTCGGAATAACCATCACTTTCGTTCTTGATTCCGATGTTGAGATAATCATTGCTTCTCCACGTTTGCTATTTTTTTCTTCATCGAGTTGAATACCTAAGTATTTAAGGCCATTACAAATAATCGCACGTGATGTACTTGAGTTTTCACCTAGACCGGCTGTGAAAATAATACCATCAACACCATCCATAGCTGCAACATAAGCACCAATCGTTGTTTTAACTCTGTAATGGAAAATATCAAGCGCTAATTTAGCACGTTCATTGCCTTCTTCAGCAGCGCCTTCAACATCACGGAAATCAGAACTAACGCCGGAAACACCTAATACACCGGATTCTTTATTCATCATATTATTAACTTGTTCAACCGTGTATCCTTTATCACATAAAAATGGAATGATCGCCGGATCAATATCGCCACAACGTGTTCCCATTTCAAGACCCGCAAGCGGTGTTAAACCCATAGATGTATCAATACATTTGCCATAACGAATAGCTGCAATACTAGCACCATTCCCCAAATGACACGAAATTAACTTTAAGTTTCCAATGTTTTCGCCCAGTAAATCAGCTGCTGCTAAACTGACAAAACGATGAGATGTTCCGTGAAAACCATATTTTCTAATTTTGAATTTTTCATACATTTCATATGGTAATGGATAAACGAATGCTTCTGCCGGCATGGTTTGATGAAAAGCCGTATCAAAGACACCAACCATTGGAACGCCCGGTAATAATGCTTCACACGCATGAATCCCAATTAAATTTGCAGGATTATGAAGTGGTGCTAATTCAGAACAATCCTCCATTTTTTTAATAACATCAGCGTCAATAACAACAGAGTTTGAAAAAGTTTCAGCACCATGTACTGTTCTGTGACCTACTGCATCAATTTCTTTTAAATTTTTCAACACACCATGTGTCGGATCAACTAAAGCAGCCATAATAATATCAAGCGCTTCTTTATGTGTTGCCATTGGCTGTTCAAATTTTACCTTGTCTTTGTTCGCCGGCTGATGTACAACCACCGAACCGTCAATGCCAATTCTTTCTGCAAGACCCTTTGCAAGGACAGCCTCAGTATCCATGTTAAGCAATTGATACTTCAGTGAAGAGCTTCCACAATTAATAACAAGTACATTCATAATTAATTTTTCTCCTTTTATTGTCTTTTTTTTCATAAACAATTTATTATTATACTACATTAGTATATAATAA
>JAVXTS010000032.1:0-18758 GCA_036642535.1 Eubacterium sp.
ACCTATGACCCCCTGCTTGTAAGGCAGGTGCTCTCCCAGCTGAGCTAAGCGACCACAAAATTATAATAATGATTTTTTAAAAATCAATATTTATCTTATTTATTTGGGACTGTTTTAATGATATTTTTGAAATGGTGACCCCTGGGGGATTCGAACCCCCGTAGCCGCCGTGAAAGGGCGGTGTCTTAACCGCTTGACCAAGGGGCCATAACAATCTATACACTATCATTAAATTAAACTTTATGGTAGCGGCGAACGGAGTCGAACCGCTGACACTACGGGTATGAACCGTATGCTCTAGCCAACTGAGCTACGCCGCCATAAGTTGAATCATTTTATTTGGTTGCGGGGGCAGGATTTGAACCTACGGCCTCCGGGTTATGAGCCCGACGAGCTACCAAACTGCTCCACCCCGCGATAATATGATAAGCACATGAAGATCTTTTTAAAAAATGGTGCCGAAGATCGGAATCGAACCGATACGATCTGTTAAGATCGCAGGATTTTAAGTCCTGTGCGTCTGCCAGTTCCGCCACTCCGGCACTCAATGTGCTTGCCTCATTTCTGAGGACAAGTGTTATTATACCGTCTTGAATTCTATATGTCAACACTTTTTTTAAATTTTATTTTTTTAAATTTTTGAGATGCTATAAAGTGACTGTACGCCGCCCCTTCTAGGTTATCATAATCACAAATAATAAATGAGTCTTTCCCCGTTACTTTTAAAATATCCAAAAGAATATTAGCGCCTGCTAAAATAATATCGGCACGTTTTGCTTCAAGACCAACGATTTGTCTGCGCTCATCAATGGTTTTAGACGCAAGATCCAAAATGATCCCCGATAAATCTTTATAGGTCACTACGCTTTGATGAACTAGCTCACTGTTATAAATCTTCAATTTCTGTTTAATCGTTGAAATGGTTGTTGCCGTTCCTCCGATTCCCACTAACTTATACGGCTTACTTTTTTCATAAGAACTTAGCGCTTCTTTTAACTTTTTCGTACAATCTGCATTAAGTGCTTCCATTTCTGATGGCCTTGGAGGATCATTTGTAATATATTCTTCCGTTGATCGAACACATCCCACATTTAAGCTTGTCATTTTTTCAAGAGAACGCCCTTTTCCATAGATTAATTCAGTACTGCCACCACCAATGTCAAAAATAAGCAAGCGGTCGTTAAAACACTGTGATACACCAATAAAACCATACTCCGCTTCCTGCTCTCCTGTTATTATGTCAACAGTCAGGTTTAGTTTCTCAGTTACCAAATCTACAAATACAGAAGAATTCTGAGCATCACGCAAAGCACTTGTCCCCAATATATATATTTCTTTTACTTTATAATCTTTTGCAATATTCTTATATTCTTCTAACGCTTCAAAATTTCGTTTAATAGCATCTGGATGGAGCCGTTTTGTTTTATTGACACCTTGTCCCATTCGTGTATAACGAACGGACTTATTGACTCTAAAAAGTTTTCCATTTTTATCGATTCTGAAAATAAGCATTCGAGTAGAGTTGGTTCCGATATCAATAATAGCTCGATTGCATTGGGAGTATTTGATTATATTTGTTTTAGTCATTAATTTCCCTCACTTTGATTCTGATTCGGCACAGTATTTTGCGTTGGATTATCCGCCGGCAAATTTTCGGAAGTATCGGCAGGTTTATTCTGACCATTATTTTCCTCGCCTTTAACAGGGACAACAATTTTTTCGTTGGGATAGAATAGTTTAAGATATTTTCTTGCAACTTCTTCGATATAATTTTTCGTACCGATCTGCTCAACGTCTTCATCAAGCTGTTCGCCTCTTTTATTTTCATTTTCAATTTGTTGTGAAATTTCTTTTTTTTGTTGATTAAGCTTATAAATTTGCATAGCATTTGAGCCAAACAGGGTTCCAACAAAAATTAAAATCACCAAAACGACGATAAGACTGCCCAATTTAGGTTTATAACGCCGATGCATTTTTGTTTTTTTTCGTACTACCACTGTTTTCTCACCACCTATTCTCATGTTATTATACCATAATTAAAAATCTGTCACTATTATAATTAAACAATCAAAATCAATTCTTAATCAATTTTATATTTCTCGATACATTTCAGTCGCTTTATCTTTAGGTGCATGTTCTAATAACTCCAACACTTCCACTTTTTGTTCTCCATCACCATAGGCAATCGCAAGAATATCGCCTACTTTAAGTTTACTGCCTGGTTTCGCCGATTTACCGTTAATCGTAATCCGACCACCGTCACATGCTGCTTTTCCAACTGTTCGACGTTTAATTAACCGCGCATTTTTTAAAAATTTATCTACTCTCATTTATCTACTCCTAACATTAGTACGGTATAAACTACCGAATTTTCAAATGTAAAATATTTTTAATGGCTATTTCTAGCCTTATATAAAAGATAAAAGGCCGAAGCATATTGCCTCGGCCTTACTTTTGACTATTTGTTTAATTCGCTCTTAAATCCTTTTCCTGCTTTGAAGGCAGGAGCTTTTGAAGCTGCGATTTCAATTGGTTCTTTTGTTCTCGGGTTTAAACCGGTTCTTGCAGCTCGTTCACGAACATCAAATGTACCAAAGCCAACCAAAGCAACTTTATCTCCATCTTTCAATGTGTCTACAACAGTATCCATAAAAGCGCCCAGTGCTTTTTCTGAATCTTTCTTCGATAATCCAGATTTTTCTGCCATTGCAGCAATTAATTCAGATTTGTTCATTTTTTCCCTCCGTAAATTCTAACTTTACTCTATCAATTTTTTATGATTATTATTATAATCATGTTTTATATCAAATTACAAGTACTTTCTTCATTTTTTGCTAAAAGTCCTTGCTTTTTAAGGTTTTAACCTCTTTCCACAAAATTTCTAGCCCCTCAAGGTTATAATCAAGCATATTTTTTTGTTTACTTAGAGTAATTTTTTCCATTTTTTTAAATCTCATAATAAACTTTTTTGTTGCCTTTCTTAAAGCCACCTCGGGCTGAATTTTTGCTAAACGAGCAACATTTACTACTGCAAAAAGAAGGTCTCCCAACTCCATTTCCAATTTTTTGGGATCCTGATTTAAAATCTCTTCTCTTACTTCAATTGTTTCTTCTTCAACCTTTTCAAGCGCCATCAACGGATCATTCCAATCAAATCCCACTTTGGATGCTTTTAACTGAACTTTATAGGCCTCCATCAGTGCCGTGAATGCTTTGGGAATCATTATCATTTCATCTGATAATGTCTCTGTTTTTTTCTCTTCTTTTTTAATTTCATCCCAATTTATCACAACTTCTTCCGTCGAAATAGCCTCTGGTGTCATAAAAACATGAGGGTGCCGACGTATCATTTTTTCGTTAATTCCTTCTAATATATCGTTAATTGTAAAGAGTCCTTCTTCAGAACCAAGCTGTGCATGAAATACAATTTGAAACATCAAATCACCCAGTTCTTCGATCAGATTATCTGTATCCCCGGTTTCAATCGCATCAATTACTTCATAAGTTTCTTCTAAAAGATAAGGTTTCAAACTCTCATGCGTCTGTTTACGATCCCATGGACAGCCCTCTTTACTGCGCAATTTTTCCATAATTGCCAACAGTTTATGATAATCTCTGATATCTTCTTTAAATGGCGGTAGGTACAATGTTGTGAGATGATTGATTTCATCAACCCAATCTATTTCACACAATGGTATTTTTTTTATCAATTCATCATTGACGATTCCGGCATTGATCAACAATGTCACTTCAAATTCCGGTGGATAATAATCCAATAAAAAAAGTTTTATCTCCGATGCCATATGTTTATTAAAGACTTGAGTCACAAGATTTCCCATATTTTTATCCGGTACTTGTGTTTTAATCTCAAAAGCATCTATAACTTTCAGTCCTTCTACCGGATCTGTTTCAAGGGCCGTCATTGATATATCTACAAAACTCACACCTGAGTACACATGATATTCTACACCCGATTCAACGCATTTTTGTATTAAATTAACAACACTTTGTTCTCCAAAAAGAGGATTTCCGGGAACTGCATAAACCAAATTTCCATCTTTTTTTGCTTTTTCTACCAATATATCTGCAATTTTTATATAGACCTCTTCAAAAGCATTACAGTTTTCATATAAGTAATCAAAGCTTTGAAAAGGAATTCCTCTTTTTTCAATATCCCTAACAACAGGATGTACTTCCGTTCTAAAATAATTAGGCGTTTCAGATTCAAGAAGCTCAAGTGTTTCCACCGTTAGCTGACCAAATGCGCCGGGACCAAGGCCTACAATTTCTATTTTTGACATCGTTTCTCCTATTTTTTAATTTTTATGTAAAACATTTCGAATTTTTCGATAAATTGGTTCAATATAATGTTGCGCCGGTAGCAATGCCAGTTCTTCTTCTGTAATACCACCAATTAAAATCATAATAAATCCATAAACTACAATAGCCACCACACAGGCGACCGACACGACTACAATCGCAATAAGACGTCTGCTGATGAGATCTCCCATAGCAAAAGCGCACGATGCATAAACACACCATGTAATTATTCCCATCACTGCTGAAGCCAACAATGGTTTAAAAACAGTTTGTTTCATATCAATCCTCACCTTTGTAAAGCGCTTGACACAGGCATAATTAGCAATGGTCAAATAGACAAAGGTAATCAAACTACTGATCACAATCCCATAAATATTAAGGCTCGGAATCGCCATGCATATCCAACCTGATATAAAACGTAAAACAACCGCTACCGCTAGATTAATCAGCGGTACTCTAAAACGATCAATCCCCTGTAAAATACTTTGAAACGTATTAGACAGCATCATAAAAATAGTAGCATAGGCATAAAATGTTAAGATTTGAGGACCAAAAGGTGATTCCGGAAAAAGGCAATCAAAAACGCCTTGGGACAACACCGATAATCCAACACAACAGGGTAAGGCTACCATGACAACAATACGCATAGCAATATCAATTTTATGATTTGTTGCAGCTCGATCCCGTAATGCAAAAGATTCTGAAATTGCCGGAATCATAGCTACTGCCAATGTACCACTGATAACCAATGGAATATTGATTAATGTATCTGCGTTAGACAAATCACCAAACATTGTTGTCGCTGTATAATTATCAATACCGGCAACTGCCAGTCGATCAACATATATTAAAGAATCGATCAAAGAAAAAACAGAAACAATTGCTGATGTCAATGTTACCGGAATAGCAATAATAACCAAACGTTTAAAAATTGCCTTTGTTGTCAATGGAATCTTTCGGTTACTTTGACTTAATTTATTATGATTTGCTGTTGTAAAAGCCCAATATAAAAACCATAAAATTAATGCTGCAACAATACCGCCAATCGTAGAACCGAATACAGCTCCACCAGCTGCCATTCCGACACCAAATCCGTTTTTAACACAGAACCAACATAAAAACACGGCAAGTCCTACTCTTACAATCTGTTCAACAATCTGTGAAATTGCCGTTGGTGTCATAATTTGAAAACCTTGAAAAAACCCTCTAAAAGATGAACAAATCGAGATCACTAACGGAGCAAGTGCAATAGCAATAATTGCGGGATATGTTTCGGGATCCCAATTCGCCGCTGATATAAGCCATTCGGCTCCAAAAAAAAGAAATAGGGTTGCAGCACCGCCCAATACTAAAAGTGCCAAAAATGATATTTTAAAGACAGCATTAGCACCCCGATAATCTTTGATCGCTATATTTTCAGAGATCATTTTAGAGATCGCAACCGGAAACCCAACTGTTGAAACCATAAGCAGTAAGGTATAGATCGTTGTAGCATTACTGATCAAACCATTACCATAACTGCCAACCATTTGGTAAAGTGGTACTTTATAAAATACACCCAATACCCGAGACAAAATTCCTGCAGCGGCTAAAACCGTTGCACCTTTAATAAAACTCGATTCTTTATTACTCACTTAAAAACCTCTTTTTACAAAATAAGTTTAATTATATCTTTTTTGAAAAGAATACGCAAATTGAAAGAGCCTGCCAAGGCAGACTCTTAAAACAATAACTCTATTATATACGTGTTTGTATTAGGTCACTTTATTTTTTTATCATAAACTTTAATGTTTAATTCTGATTTTAATTGATTCATATAATTTTCAACCGGTGATTTAATATCATAAATTTCAATTTTTTCTTTTTTAACTCGTTTTTCTTTTAACTTACTATACTCTTCTTGACCTTTTTGGTCTTTAACTATTTTTGTAATTTCATCTTTTTTATCATTAATACTTGGTACCTGACCTTCATTTTTATCATAAACAAAAATGACATGGTATCCAAATTGAGTTTTTACAGGTTTACTCACTGTATTTTTTTCCATTCCAAATGCTGCATCCGAAAATTCTTTCACCATTTTAGCTTTATTAAAAGAACCTAAATCTGTAGCTTCTTTAACTTTACCATTGGATTTATAAGCATTCATCACTTTTTCAAAGTCTTCTTTTGTCTTAGCATCTTTAGCTTTTTCATAAATTTCTTTAGACAATGCTTCATCTTCGGTCAAAATATGTTCCGCCGAAACCTTTGCTTCACTGTAAGAATCTTTGTTTTCATTAAAATATTTCTGAAGATCAGAATCGCTAACTTTGGCCTCTTCGACTAATTTCGCTTGAATTGCCTGACCTGCCGCCATTCCTTTAGCATCTTCTTTCTGATATTCCTCAAATTTTTCTTTTGTTAAAAAGTAATTTTCTAAATACTGGTTTAACATTTCATCCGTTTGCATCATCATTTTAATGGTCGATTGCTTGGTTTTAAGTGCAGCATCAATATCTGCCTTTGGAATTTCAATTTTATTTTCAGTACAATACTTAATTAATGCTTTATTTTCAGCAATTGTATTAAAAATTGTAGTGTTTGTTATTTTTTGTGTTTCTTTATCGGTCTGCATTCCTTTACCAGTTGTACTGTAAGCGGTCATTTCTTCATTAATGTAATAATAATTATAGGTTCCGCGCTTAACATCTTCTCCACCTACTTTACCCACAACTTGATCAAGTTCTGCTTCAGGGTGTGCTTTGAGGTAATCCATGTGTTTTGTATTACATTCATTAGCATAAGCATTATTAACCGTGAATGTCTTCATAAAGCTAACAAAAGAATCGTTATTCGTGTTATATTTTGCTAGAATACTCTCATATTTACTGCCAGCTTCTTTTTTTATACTTTCAACCATTGTCTCTGCCTGTTTCTGAGCTTCAGCTTCATTAATGGTCAATTTATCTTTTTTAGCTTGTGCTGTCATTGCATCAACCTGTACTAAATTATCCAAAATATCTTTTTTGAATTCGGTTAATTTTGTACCTGTTGGCATATTATTTCCATTCGCTGTGTAATAGATGTCATAATAAGCTTCATAATTATTAAATTCTTCCTTGTAGATAGGCTGACCATCAATTTCAGCAATTACCTGTTGTTTATCTTTATCCGGATTAACGGAAACAAGGGCGCATCCTGATGTTGTCATTGTTACTAAGAGAACCGATATTACCGCAATCATAACTCCTCTTATTCTTTTTTTCTGCATTACAATCTCCTTATTTTTTATTCATCCTAAAATACTGTTGTATTTTATCATAGTAACACTTAAACGTTGCTTAATTAATACAAATCTTCAAAAAAATTAATTATTTGTTTGAGTACATCCTGATCTTTTTCACCGGTTATAATAATACTCCAACAAGCTGCATCTGTTTTTCCCGCTTTAAATTTAACATTGTATTTTTTAAATAACAATGGTACTTTTTCGGCATCCGGTACAACCATTTTCTTTTTATCACTGAATGTAAAATAGATCAATTTTCCCCGTTGTTTAATTTCTTTAACACCAATCGCAGATGCCATATTTTTAACCATTGCAATGGACATAAGATTATAGACACCATCGGGAATATCTCCAAATCGATCCAATAACTCTTCTTCAAAATCATCATAATCATTTTTAGATCGTATATAAGTCAGTTTTTTATAAATATCATATTTTAATTCTTCACTACTGATATATTGTTCTGGAATATAACCATTCACATCCAAAATAATTCTAATCGGTTCTTCTGTTTCCACTGTTTTTACGCCATCCATTCGCCTAGTAATTGTTTCTTCTAAAATACGACAATAGAGTTCATAACCAATTTTAAATAAATGTCCCGATTGTTCAGAACCGAGGATATTACCGGCACCTCGAATTTCCAAATCTCGCATAGCTACTTTAAATCCTGAACCAAAAGCTGTAAAATCTTTAATTGCTTTCAGTCGTTTCTGAGCAATTTCTGTCAGAACTTCTTTTTTATGGGTAACATAGGCATAAGCCTGAACATCCGAACGTCCTACACGACCACGAAGTTGATATAATTGTGATAAGCCAAAACGATCCCCATCATCAATGATCATCGTATTGGCATTTTTGACATCAAGACCCGATTCAATAATTGTTGTCGTCACTAAAATATCATAATCCCGATTAAGAAAATCAGTCATAATATCTTCAAGTTCACTACCGCTCATACGACCATGAGCTACAATAATTCGTGCATCTGGTACCATTTTCTGAACTTCAAGTCCCACTTCATTAATATCATAAACACGATTATGTACATAATAAACCTGTCCGCCCCGTCCCAATTCACGGTTAATTGCATCCTGAATAATCAAAGGATTATAAGCCATCACGTAAGTTTGAACCGGTCTTCGTCCTGCTGGAGGCTCTTCGATAACACTCATATCCCTAACACCTGTCATTGACATATGAAGTGTTCTTGGGATCGGTGTCGCACTTAGTGTCAATACATCTACGTTTTCTTTAAGCTGCTTAATTTTTTCTTTGGATCGAACGCCAAAACGCTGCTCTTCATCAACAATTAATAATCCTAGATCTTTAAAATGAACATCTTTAGATAAAAGCCGATGGGTTCCGACAATAATATCCAACTTCCCCGTTATTAAATCTTCAATAATTTTTTTTTGCTGTTTCGATGTTCTAAAACGACTGATTACCTCTGTACTAATCGGATATTTTTTAAATCGATCCAATAAAGTATAATAATGTTGCTGAGCCAAAATCGTCGTTGGCACTAAAAGCGCAACTTGTTTTCCCTCCATAATCGCTTTAAATGCCGCACGTAATGCTACTTCCGTTTTACCATAACCTACGTCACCGCAAAGTAAACGATCCATGGGTATATCCGACTCCATATCCATTTTAATTTCTTCTACGCTACGAAGCTGATCATCTGTTTCCACATAAGGAAAATCATCCTCAAATTCCTTTTGCCAACTTGTATCCGGTCCAAAAGCATATCCTTTGAGTGCACGGCGTTTAGCATAAAGTTCAATTAATTCATCCGCCATATCCTCAACAGCTTTTTGAGCTTTATTTTTTGCTTTTTGCCAATCCGGATTCCCCATCTGATTAATTTTAGGCTTTTTATCGCCAGTACCGATATATACCTGGACCGTATCCATCTGTTCGACAGGAATATAAAGTTTTGCATCTCCGGCATATTCGATAACCATTAAGTCTTTTGTTACATCGGTAATGGTCATCTGCTCAATACCACGATAAATTCCGATACCGTGAACATCATGAACCACATAATCGCCAATATGTAGTTCTGCAAACGAATCAATTTTTCGTCCTTTGTTCTTTTTCTTTCGTACGGATGATCGCTTTTCTTTAAATATTTCCGACTCATTAATATAGATGATTTTTTCATCTTCCATCTCAAAGCCTTCAGATATTTCACCTACAGATAAATGAATTCCTGAACCATTTCCCTCAACAAAATTAAAAATTTCCTGATCAACAAAGTATTGTCTAACATTTTCTTTTGTTTTTTCGTTTTTACAACAAATATGTACTCGATATCCTACCGCTATTCGTTTTTCAATATACTTTAAAAATAAGGGTAGTTGTCCTGCAAAACTTTCGAGATCTTTAGAATTCATATCTAAACTCAGTCCCTTTTTCCCACGACTGTTGAATAGATTTTCTTTAATAACGGCCTTATCTTCCAAGTCTTTTTCTATATGATGAAGACTATAAAATTTATTTTTTTCTTCCGGAAAAATAAACCCTTGCATAATTAATGATTCATAATCGAGCCATGTTTTTTTAATATAAATATCATATGTTTCTTTTGCTCGAGTATATTCATCCCAAATTGTAATACAATCACCCACATAATCAATGAAAGAAACATTTTTCTTCACAAAAGTAAAGAGCGTTTCATCGTATCCGGTGACTTCTTGCTCCAGTTTTTCAACCAATTCAACATAAACATCATTGTTGTCATATTTTTTATGGACAAGTTTTAATATTTTTGTACGTTCTTCCATCGTGAGAATAATTTCCCGGGAAGGTGCAATCGATACTTCTTCCACATGGTCAATCGATAATTGACTGTCCACATCAAATAAGCGGATAGAATCCACTTCATCATCAAAAAATTCAAAACGAATAGCTTCATCCAAAGTTACATTATATACATCTAAAATACCACCCCGTAATGCAAACTGACCTTTTGATTCTACTTGATAAACACGTTCATATCCTAAACTTACTAGTTGATTAACCAAATCATCCAGTTCAAATATATCTCCATGAGTAATGGTTAAAAAATTATTCTTCAAGATATCTACAGGCATCATTTTTTTTAAAATACTATCAATGGAAGCAATAATAATATATTTTTTATTTGAAAAAAGTTTTTCGATAACCTGCATTCTCTGATGAGCAATATTTTGACTGTGAGCGTCTGAAAAATAATCATGTACCGGTTCCAATGGATAATAAAGAACTTCTGGACCATAAAATTTCGATAATACTTCTACTTTTTTTTGTGCCTCTCGATCTGAATGTGTAATATAAAGCACATTTTTATCAACTTCATCATAAGTTAAAAGTGCTAAAAAACCTTTCAACCCGATCTTCACATTTGAGAGATTAACGCTAACTTTGTTTTCAATGGCTTCAAACATTTTTTCAATTTTAGACGTGTCCTTCAAGTCATTAAATAATGGGTCCATTTCCTCTCCTTATATAGCTTTAGCCCGGATCTTTCGACCCGGGCCTAGGCACTTATTTCTTTTAACACTTTGTCTCTATCTCTTCTACTGTCTCTTTTGCTTTTCGATTCAAACGGTTCATAGCGACATTAATATCTTCTTTTATAAAAAGTTCCACCGCTTCCGATGCCTTTATAATCGCTTCACGCATAATTTGAGTTTCATCCGGTGTAAACTTACTTAAAACATAATTTGCCAAATCCCAATGAGGTGGCTTTTTACCGATACCAATACGAATACGAGAAAAATTTTGTTCTTTAAGATGCTCAATAATTGAACGCATGCCATTATGAGTCCCTGCACTACCTTTTTTTCGAATACGAATTTTACCCAGATCAAGATCTATATCATCATAAATCACTAGTGTTTTTTCCGGAGGTACTGCATAATAATTAACTAATCCCGCCACACAAAGACCACTGTTATTCATATAAGTCATTGGTTTAACAAGCATAATTTTTTCGCCATTTTCAAAATAAAAACCAGTCAAACCATTCTGCTCATCTTTATTCATCAAAACATTTTTTTGCCCTGCGAGATAATCAATAGCTTCAAATCCAATATTATGTCGTGTAAGAGCATATTCCCTACCGGGGTTACCCAATCCTACTATTAAATACATGAATGACGCCGCTTTTAAACATATCTTTCAGAAAATAACTTACTTAAAGAACGTCCAAAATGAACATAATCAATGGCACGACCAAAAAGTGTTCCTGTCGACAATATTTTAATTTTATCAATCTTCTTTTCTTCCGGGATAATAAGCGTATCTAACGTAATAAGTTCTTCGATCCCTGATTTTTCAATTCGATCAATGGCAGCACCTGAAAATACACCATGGGTACAAGCCGCACGAACTGATTTAGCTCCTAATTTAATCAATGCATCCGCACCGGTTGTAATCGTACCCGCTGTATCAATCATATCATCTACTAAAATACAATTTTTACCTTCAACGTTTCCGATAACATTCATCACTTCTGTTTGATTTGGTTTTGGTCTCTCTTTATCAATAATAGCAAATGGACATTCCAGTGTTCTAGCTAATTTTCTAGAACGTTTAACACTACCAGCATCCGGTGAAACAACCACCATATCTTCCATGTGCAGTTTAATAAAATAGTCTGTAATCAACGCACCACCCGATAAATGATCAAGTGGAATATCAAAAAATCCTTGGATCTGATTGGAATGAAGATCCATGGTAATGACGCGATCAGCACCTGCTGTCGTGATCAAATTTGCAACTAATTTTGCTGTAATCGGATCTCTCGATTTTGCTTTACGATCTTGTCTGGCATAACCATAATATGGAATAACTGCATTAATACGTCCCGCAGATGCACGACGCATCGCATCAATGATGATTAAAAGTTCCATTAAGTTATCGTTACAAGGGTTTCCGGTTGATTGAATGATATATACATCCGCACCACGAACTGATTCAAAAACATTTAATCCAATTTCACCGTCACTAAAATGCAGAATGTCCGCATTACACAATTGAACTTCTAAATATTCCGCAATATCCTCTGCTAATTTATGATTCGAATTTCCTGCGATAATCTTAATTCCACCAAATTTTCCATCCATTTTTAATTGCACCTCATTTAATTTTTATTATTTATTATTTTTTTTAATCTGCGGCATGTGAAGGGCATAACCTTCTTTAGTCACTTGTCTGGCACGCGCAACTGCCAAAGAATTCTCGGGTACATCACTGGTGATGGTTGATCCGGCAGCAACATAAGAACCTTCTTTAACGGTGACCGGTGATACTAGGTTACTGTTACAGCCGATAAAACAATTATCTTCAACAACCGTTTTAAATTTATGGGTTCCGTCATAATTAACAAAGACTGTCCCACATCCCAAATTGACATTTTTACCTACTTCAGCATCACCGATATAGGTCAGATGCGATGCTTTTGCACCATCCTTCATCTGTGCATTTTTTACTTCCACAAAATCGCCAACTTTACAATTTTTACCGATCCGACTATTTGGCCGTAGATAAGCATAAGGTCCAACATGAGTTCCTTCATCAACAAAGCTATCAAGAATTGTTGAACTTTGAATATCTACGCTATCTGCAATAGTAGAATTAACAATACGGCAGTTATGTCCGATCAAACAATTCTGACCAATGATAACCTTACCCTCAGTAATTACACCCGGATAAACAACCGTATCTTTTCCAATGGACGTATCCACACTGAGATAAGTGTTTTCCGGATCAATCATAATAACCCCTTCTTTCATCAGACGATTATTAATGCGGGAACGCATCATTTTTCCAATTTCCGCCAATTGAACCTTCGAATTAACAGCCGCAATATCTTGGACTTCGGGTGTTGGATAAGAACCCACTTTTTTCCCGGACTCTCTTAAAATTTCAATAGCATCGGTCAAGTAATACTCCCCTTGAGAATTATCTGACGTAATAGCTTTGAGTGCTGTTTGAAGTGCCTGTGCATCAAAACAATACATCCCTGAATTAATTTCTTTAATTTGACGTTCTTCCAATGTTGCATCCTTATGTTCAACAATTTTAAGCAGTTCGTCTCCTTTTTTTACAATACGTCCATAACCTGTAGGATCATCAAAAATAGCAGTCAGTACGGTTGCTGCAAAGTCACCTGCTTCATGAGCCTTAATCATTTCTTCAATCGTTTCTTTTCTAACCAATGGTGCATCACCCACTAGAACTAAAACATTACCCTCAAAATTTTCAAAGAACGGTAATGCCTGTAAAACCGCATGCCCCGTCCCTAGCTGTTCTTTTTGTTCAATGGCCATTACATTTTCAGGTAACATTTTTTTAACTGTGTCTGCTTTATAACCGACAATAACTGCAATATCATCAATTCCAGCTTCTTTACTAGCTGAAATAACATAATCAAGCATTGGTTTTCCTAAAATCGTATGTAATACTTTTGGCTTTTCTGAAACCATTCGTGTTCCTTGTCCCGCAGCTAATATAATTGTTTTTGCTGACTTCATTTCTTAACTCCATTATTTTTCTTTAGAATTTTATATATAATTTACGGTATCAATTTTTATTCCATCAAAAATGATACCCTTAATTGCCTTAAATGTCCATCTTAATTTTATTTTTCTAAACGTCAAAAGAGGGAACTCAGTTCCCTCCCTCTTCGTACTATTTACGATTTTGAATGTTGCATCAAATTTCGGAAGATTCTTCTTCAAGATCAACCTCAAGATCAATTTCTTGGGGCTCCGTATTCTGATCACTTTCCAAAGCTGCCTTTTCATACGCCTCTAAAACAATTGCTTGTATTTCTCGGCGTGCACTTGAAGTAATAGGATGGCAGATATCCTTAAACTCTCCGTCCGGTGTTTTTCGACTTGGCATTGCAATAAAATATCCATTTTGTCCCTCGATTACTTTAATATCATGAATAACAAATTCATCATCAAAAGTAACTGATACAATTCCCCTCATTTTGCCAGTTGGATAAATTTTTCTCACTCTTACGTCTGTAATTACCATAATGTAAGCCTCCCCTATTTGTGATAAAATCACATCTTATTGTACCTTTATTAATAATATCATATTTTTCAGAAAATGAAAACAGAAAAATACCATATTATTTTGCGCTAAAACGCCATTTTATGGCACTATTCTGTTATTATCTCAACATTAATCACTTCTGTATTTTCAGATGCTGTTCGCATACGTAAAAGAGGCAGGTAATTATCCACTAATTTTTCTTCAGGATCTTCAGTTACAAAAATGACACAAGGGCCAATGATCTCGGCACCAACCTCTTCCATAAGGTTCATCATTCCTTTTGCTGTGCCACCTCCTTTCATGAAATCATCAATCACTAAAACTTTTTTGCCAACCAAATTTATGCGCTGACTGAGATACATTGTATTAATTTTGTTACTTGAACCCGATACATAATTCATACTAGTCGTCGTTCCTTCTGTCACACGGTTTGAGCGACGGATTACTGTCATTGGAACATTTAAAAACCGTGCACTTTCAAGTGCAACCGATATACCTTTTGTCTCCGTCGTCACCACATACTCAACGCCACTTCTCATATATTTTCCGGCGATAATTCTGCCGATACGTTCCGCATAATACGGATTTGATAAAAGATCACTGTAATAAATAAAACCCCCTTGTATTTTTCTTGAGGGCTCCATCAATCGTTCTGCAATTTCCAAAAGAATATTTTTTTCTTCATCTTCAGAAACAATCGGAAGATAACGAACACCACCGGATGCACCGGAAACGGTCTCTATTTTTCCTTTTTCTAACCCTTCGATCGCACTTTTTACAATAGCAACATCCTCACAGACACTCGTTTTTGATGCCTCAAAAAGATGACAAAAATAATTGTAAGTGATCACTTTATTAGGTTGATCCGTCAAAATCTTTGTAATTGCACATACACGTTCATTTTTTTTCATTTATTCACCTTACAAATCCGAACATTTTTTTACTACACTATAATTTTATTCATATTTTAAGAAAGTGCAAGTCTTTTATCCATTCCTTAATAAAATTTCCTTAAACAAAACCTTTATCTTAATAATCGCCTATGTTATAATTTCAATTAATCCATTAAGAGTTAAGGAGCAGAAAAACTTTGAAAAAACTATTAACTAAAAAATTTAATCGACCGATTGAAAAAATCTTTTTTATCGGAATCGGTGGCAGCAGTATGAGTGGGCTTGCCGGAATCGCCTTATCACAGAACTTTAAAGTAGAAGGATCCGATATGATCGAATCTTCTTATACGGATAAACTAAAACAGAATAACGTTATTATTCACATTGGACACCATTATAATAATATTCCGGAAGACACTGACCTTGTTGTTTATTCTGCTGCTATTCATGCAAATAATCCTGATATGGTTCGGGCAAAAGATTTAGATCTCCCTATCGTTGAACGTTCAGATTACTTAGGTTTACTATCCCAAGTTTTTGACAAAACAATTGGCGTTGCCGGTACCCATGGAAAAACGACAACTTCTTCTATGATTGCCGCTTTGCTTCATAATGCAGATTTTGATCCTAGCGTCAGCATAGGAGGAAAAATCCCTGAAATAGGTGGTAATGCTTGCCTTGGAAACAGTGATTATTTTGTTATTGAATCCTGTGAATATGTCGATTCTTTTCTTAAAACCGAACATTACATTGGTATTATCACTAACATTGAAGAAGATCATCTTGATTATTTTACAGATGGCTTACCTCAAATTAAAGAATCTTTTCATAAATTTGGTGCCATCCTTCCTGAAAATGGTTTAATGATTGCCTATGGCGATTCACAAGATGTACTGGATACCGTTGAAGAACTCCGTTGTCCGGTTGTTACTTATGGTCTTGATTCCAAAAATGATTGGAGTGCCAAAAATATTCAATATGATGAAATGGGGAATCCACATTTTGATGTTTATCATCATAATGATCTCTATGGTCATTTCTCACTGAAAATCCCCGGCCAACACAACGTTTTAAATGCATTATCTTGTATTGCCTGCGGTCAGTTTTTAGACATCGATGAAACGATTATCGAAAAAAGTCTTGCTGATTTCGGCGGTGCTAAGAGACGTTTTGAATTTCGTGGTGAAGTCAATGGAATCAACGTTTATGAAGACTACGCCCATCATCCAACTGAATTAAAAGTGGTTGTCGATGCGTGTTTAAATCATGCACATCGTAAACTATGGGTTGTTTTTCAGCCCCACACTTACTCCCGTACTTATTTTCTTTTTGATGAATTTGTTAATTCTTTTGCTAAAGCGGATTACATTATTCTGAACGATATTTATTCGGATCGTGAAGAAAATGACTGGAACATTTATTCTGAAGATTTAGCAAAAATAATTAAGGAAAAATACCATATTCCAACCGTTGTTATGACTGAATTTGACAGAATCGTCAAATACTTAATCGACAATCTGGAACCTAACGATCTTGTTCTTGTTGCCGGATCACAAACAATTAACAAAGTTGCTTATTCATTGGTCGACGCCCTCAAAGATAAGTACGAATAAAAATGATACAAAAAGTTAACAATTCGTCCTTTGTAATTTTATAGAATCTGATATACAATATTAGCATTCTTCAAGGAGGTGTTATCTATAAATGTATACTTTTATTGCCGGTCTACTTGCATTTATGGCAGGATTTGGAATGTTGGCTATTTTTCTGGCATTTCTCCTTCCAATCGCTTTATATATTTTCTCAAGTCTTGGTCTTTATACCATGGCTCAAATTAAAGGACTTGATTATCCTTGGCTTGCCTGGATTCCTTTTGTTAAACTCTTTATTGTTGGTGAATTGATCAATGAAAAAGTTTATTTTGGTTCGTTTGCAATTCCCCTTGCACAGGTTATTCTTCCGATATCCGCTGTATGCTCCGGAGCTTTTGCCACCATTCCTTATATTGGATGGCTCATCGGTATTGCTTTTCTTGTTTATAATTATGTAGCATATTATCGCTTTTATAAACTTTACAATGCTGATTCAGCAATTCTTTTTCTGGTACTCAGCATTATTTTCCCATTTATGTTATCTATTTTCCCATTCATTATCCGAAACCGGGAATCGATCGAATATATATATTAACTTTATAGATGCCATATGCCTCTACCGGGTGTATGGTATTCTTTATTATCTCTTTGCATTTATTCTTAAAATACATTACAATAATGTCAAAGACCATACAAAGGAGGCTATTTATTATGGATTTCAACTACTCTTTCAACATTAATCCCTACCATTACGGCAATTTTTCTGATTTGGTACCAGTCGTTATTGCTGTCTTATCTGTTGTTGCAATAATTTGTTTTTTTGTACTTATCGCTTGCATTATTTCTTATATATTTAACAGCATCAGTCTGTACACAATGGCAAAAAAACGCGGTTTAGATCACCCTTGGTTTGCCTGGGTACCACTGGTGAATAACTATCTTTTGGGAGAACTTATTAACGATCAAGTTTCTCTCGGTTCGCTGCACCTCTCTAATGCTTCTCTTTTTCTTGTGCTCGTTCCGGCGATATATGCTTTTATTCTAGGTGCATTGTCATATATTCCACTTTCTTGTTATCTATTCATCTTTCCGATTGTTATCCTTGTATTACTTTATAATTATACTGCCCTTTACTGGCTCTATCGAATTTACAGCCCTCAAAATGCTGTTTTATTCTTGCTCTTAAGTATTTTTATTCCTATTGCCAGTCCTTTTATTTTATTTTCACTCCGCCATTATAAACCCAATTTTAGCGGTGTCCCAGTGACACGGCCTTGTTCTAAAAATACAAAAGAAATTCTTTCTCTTGCTCTTGGTATTTTATCCATTATCACTAATATCGGCGGCAATGGTTTTCTGATTGGTACTATTGCCATTATTTTTGGGATCATTGCTTATCAAGAACTCAATGCACAGCAAATGCCTACTACTCTCGTCATTATCGGTCTTGTTTGTGGCAGTACTGGTCTTTTATTGTCTATGATTTCACCTTTTATCAACCTTAACCTTTTAGGTCTAGGCACTTTTGGAATTTTTAATCACAGTATTCACAATCATACAAATTTTTATCCATTGATATAATTTAAGGAGAATGACATGAACGAATATGGTTTAGTCTTAAGTGGT
>JAVXTS010000033.1:0-18142 GCA_036642535.1 Eubacterium sp.
ACTATAAAATTGCAGGTGTTTTTTTTATCATTACTTATATAAATCATTTCTTTTAAATATGGTATAATATTCTAAAACAGAGAACTAATTTCGTGTTTCAATCGGGAGAAGGTGGAGCATAATGATACGTACAAAACAAAAAAATAAATCAGAATTATTGACGGAAAAAATAGTTGATTTGGAAAGCAAATTAAAAAAAATGGAAGAGGATTTGAAAATCAGTCAAAAACGCTATGAAATAGCTTTGAGTTTTTCTGATGTGACTATTTTTGATTACAATATTGAAACTAAAAAAATTTTGACTCAACCTTCAGATTTTGAAGATTTTGGAATGCCGGGAATGCTTGAAGGCGGGGTAGAGGAAGTCATTCAATCTGGGATTATTTTAGAAAGAAGTAAAAAAGATATACGTGAACTGTATCAAAAAATAGATAATGGCGCAGTAGAGGCAAGCGCAATTATTTATGCCAGTGATTCACAGGGTAAAGAGCGCACATTAGAACTTAAAATGGTTGCGATTTTTGATGAAAATGGTAAACCAATCAGTGCGGTAGGTGTACGTAAAGATATTACGGAGTCTGTTTGGTTTCAGAAAGAAAAAGAATACAGCGCATTGTTGAATTCCGAGTTTAATTTTATTTATGAGGCAAATGTAACAAGAAATAAACTGCTTCGATGTGATACGACATGGATGAAAGAAGTAGGTGCTGATAAGTTTACAACGATTTCTGAATTGCTGCAAATGTTGGTGAATCGTTATATTGCCCTTGTCGATACAAAAATATTTTTAGAGAAACAAGAGAGAGATTATATTTTAAATGAATTTGAAAACGGTAAACGCATTATCGATTTTGAATATCGAAAATGGGCGGGTGATTTAGGCTATCAGTGGTTTGAGGCGAGAATTAATCTGATTGAAGATGAATACACGAAAGAAATTAATATGCGTGTTTATACATCGAATATTGATAAAAAAAAGAAAAAAGAAATCGAAGCAGTTGCAGAACAACAACGGTACAAGATGGCAACTTCTAAAGCGACTATTATTTATGAAGTGAATATAACAAAAGATCAAATTAATTGGGGAAAAGATGTATTAAAAGAAAAGTATAATATTGTGCCGAAAAAGAATTTTTCGGAAACGATGATACCCGTTATTTTGAAAACAATTCATCCTGAAGATAAAGAAGCGATAGCAACGTTATTATCTTATAAAAATCTAAAAAAAGCCTATAATAAAGGAAAAAAAGAATGTGTTTGTGAGTATAGACAAAGAGGAAAATTAAGAAGATATCATTGGTTTCGCTGTTCAATTCAACTTTTTAAAGAGCAGAGTACAAATGATCTTTTAGGTTACGTTAAAATTGAAGACATTAATACAGAAAAAGAAAAAGAACGCATTTTGATTTATAAAGGTCAGCATGATTTGATGACAGGTTTTTATAACAAAAATGCAGTGGCGGAGGAAATTGATAAATTTCTTGGTTCAAAAGAAGGTAAAGATAAAAAACACTCTTTTTTCATTGTTGATTTAGATTATTTTAAAATAGTAAATGATCGATTTGGCCATGCTTTTGGAGATATGGTATTATCGGAAACAGCAAGTGAAATAGACCGTTTATTTAGGAAAGAAGATATTTTAGGACGTATCGGAGGAGATGAGTTTGTAGTCTTTATGAAAAACGTCCAAAATGAAGAGATTATAAGATTAAAAGCTCAGGAAATATGTGATAAAGTTTCTAAAATTTATGTTCAAAATAACATTGAATTTAAAGTGACGATCAGTGTTGGAGTGGCTATCTATAGTTCCCATGGAATAAACTTTGATCAATTATATAGACATTCCGATATAGCTTTGTATGATGTAAAAGCCCGGGGAAGAAACGGATTTTCAATTTATAATGAAGAGATGAAGGCATAAAATAAGATGAATCTGGTTATGAAGATTGATTAGAAAGTAGGGCGTTTTGAAAAAACACTTTAAAATTATGATTCCTGTAATGGCGTTATGCTTAGTCATTTTATGCACATCAGCGATGTATATGATCGTTCAGATTCAATCTTACGGGAAACTGATTAATTACGTTGGGATTGTGCGTGGCGGAACACAACGACTGGTAAAACTGGAAATGAACGAAGTCGTCAGTGATGAAATTGTTTCTTATTTAGATGGTATTTTGCGTGAACTGATGACGGGAGAAGGCCCTATCGGACTGGTTAGTATTAATGATGCGAATTATAATCACGATCTAGAGAACCTTAATCAAATGTGGGGTGATCTGAAAGAGGATATTAAAGCGGTTCGTGGCGGAGAACCGCCGACAGAACTTTTAGAGCACAGTGAGAGCTATTTTAAATTGGCAAACCAAACCGTTTTTGATGCAGAGCGGTATTCAAATCAGCAGACGTGTCGGCTATCTATTTTGGTTTTTGCAATGATTATCGCCATGGCGATGTCATGGGCTTTTATTTTGCTTATTTATATCAGGCGTCTGTTACGCATGGAAAATAAAAATAAAGATTTAAGGGATAAAGTGTTTACGGATGCACTGACTGGCGCACCAAATCTTGAAAAATTTCAATTGGATTCCCGGGCACGACTGGCGGAAAACACCCATGTGCAATGGGCAGTTTTTTATAGTGATATTAATAATTTTAAATACTATAATGATGTATTTGGTCTAAAATATGGGGATGAAATCTTAAAAAAATATGCAAATCTCATAAAAGAGGACATGACAGAGCGTGATGTTTTTTGTCATATTGGCACTGATAATTTTCTTGTTTTGCGGCAGTACAGCGATAAAAAAGAACTGATTCATCGTCAAGAAAAGGTGGACGAGCAGATTGCGCAGTACGTGTTGAGAACAAAAGGACAACATCTGTTTACCCTGAGCTGTGGCATTTGCTGCACGGAAGATTTACTTGAAAAACATCAAATTGAAAATTTAATTGAGCGCGCAAATTTCGCACGTAAGACCGTGAAAGATGACCCACTCAATCATTATGCGTTTTACGATGAAAGTATTCGGGATAAAATGTTATCAGAAAAATCGATTGAAAACAGAATGTATACGGCACTTAAAAACAAAGAGTTTACAGTATATATGCAGCCTAAAGTCAGTTTGGAAACGAATCAGATTGTCTGCGCCGAAGCATTGGTGCGTTGGGTGAATCCGAACGGACAAATCGTGCCACCGGATAAATTCATCCCGATTTTTGAAAAGAATCTCTTTATTACAGCGCTCGATAAATATATGCTTGAAGAAGTTTGTCAGTGGATAAGGAAGAGGATTGACGAAAAGCAGTGCGTGGTATCCGTTTCAGTAAATGTGTCACGGATGCAGTTGTTTGATCCTGAGTTTGTAAAAAATTATACCGAAATCAAAGATAAATATAGGATTCCATCGGGGATGATTGAAGTCGAATTTACCGAATCGATGATTTTTGAAAATATCGAAGTCTTTTTGCAAATTATTATTGCGCTTAAGAAAGCCGGTTTTCTTTGCTCACTGGATGATTTTGGAAAGGGCTATTCATCGCTTAACCTGTTAAGAAAATTACCGGTGGATGTTTTAAAACTGGATAAAGTATTTTTTGATAAAGACGATGCGTTCGAAAAAGCACGCACGATCATAATCGGTGTGGTGGCAATGGTAAAACAACTGAATATAAAAGTTGTGGCAGAAGGGGTCGAGGAAAAAGAACAAGTAGCTTTTTTGCGCAGTATTGGCTGTGACTTAGTGCAGGGGTATGTTTTTTACAGACCAATGCCACTGAAAGAATTTGAACATATTTTAGCCGGTCAAATGGCATAAGAAAATAGCGGTAAAAACCCAAAAAATGGAGGGATCGGTAATGGAAAAGAAAAAAGAACACTCTTTAGAAGAAAATGATCGTTTAGAAACAATCGATAATCAAAAGACACCGCACAAACGAAGACCTCGGTATAAAGGAACACATCCGAGAAATTACAAAGAAAAATATAAGGAGCATCAACCGGAAAAATATGCAGATACAGTAGCAAAAGTTATCCAAAAGGGGAGTACCCCTGCAGGAATGCATATTCCAATCTGTGTTAAAGAAATTTTGGAATTTTTAGCGATTAAACCGGGACAAACAGGTTTGGATGTGACGTTAGGATATGGTGGACATACTTTAGAAATGTTAAAATGTTTAGAATCCGAAGGACATCTCTATGCGCTTGATGTTGATCCGATTGAACTGGTTAAAACAAGGGAGCGTTTGGCACATTTGGGTTACGGTCCGGAAATATTAACCATTAAGCAACTTAACTTTGCCAATATTGATCAGTTAGTTTCTGAAACCGGTACATTTAATTTTGTATTGGCTGATTTAGGAGTATCTTCTATGCAGATCGATAATCCGGATCGAGGGTTCTCATATAAAAATGAAGGACCTCTGGATTTACGTTTAGATCCTAAAAAAGGAGATTCAGCGGCAGATCGTTTGAAAGCAATGACCCGAGAAGAAATAGAAGGCATGCTAGTTGAAAATGCCGATGAACCATATGCTGAAATGATTGCAAAAGCGATTAGCGAAGAAATGGAAAATGATACTTATATTTCAACAACAACGCAGTTAAGACGTGTTATTGAGGAGTCGCTTTCATTTATTCCGAAAAATCAGCAGAAAGATGTGTTTAAGAAATCATGTCAAAGAACTTTTCAGGCATTAAGGATTGATGTGAACAGTGAATTTGAAGTACTCTATGAATTTTTAGAAAAACTTCCACGGGTTCTTGCAAAAGGCGGACGTGTTGCCATACTGTCATTTCATTCGGGCGAAGACAGACTGGTTAAAAAGTCGTTTAAACGCCTGTTTCGTGAAGGTGTTTACAGTGAGATTGCAACAGAATTGATCAGACCATCAACAGAGGAATGTTATATTAATAGTCGTGCCCGTTCTGCAAAAATGCGATGGGCCATTAAGTCTTAGATAGAAACTAAAACGTTAACGAATATTTTGTAAAATAGTGAAATAAAAGGCTGAAATATGACGTGTTATATGGTATAGTAAAATTAAATAAATAGATGCAAAATCTTACAAGGAGGTCATCATATGTCTGCTCTAAAAACCGTTTTAATCGTAGATGACAATGCGATCAATAGAATGATTCTATCAAAAATATTAAATAAAGATTATAAGATTCTTCAAGCGGAAAACGGAAAAATGGCAATGCAGTTATTGAATGAAAATAGCAGTGACATTGTTGCAGTTATGCTTGATATTGTCATGCCTGTTATGGATGGATATGCTTTTTTAGAGTGTATTCAAAATGATGGTCGATACGACAATTTACCGATAATCGTCATGACGGAAAACGATAATAAAGATAATGAAATAAAAGTACTAGCTTTGGGAGCGTGGGATTTTGTTTCGAAACCATATAATGCTGAAATTATAAAATTTAGGTTAAAAAATGCAATTGACAGAAGTCAGCTTTCTGCTTTTACACAGCTCAAATATTTAGCGGAATTTGATGATTTAACTGGGATTTATAATAAGAAGAAATTTTTTGATGTGACACATGAAATGATTCGTAAAAATATTGAAAAATCCTATGTATTTCTGCGATTTGATATTGATCGTTTCCAGCTGATCAACTCCTTTTTTGGAACGGATGAAGGAGATCGGTTGCTGGTGTTTATTGCAAAAAAGATGGCTTACTTAGAGACGCTACTGCCAGAGGTGACTTACGGAAGAATTGAATCGGATGTTTTTTGTCTCTGCATACCGAATGATGAAAAGTGCATCAAAAAGATAGTTGAAGAAGCAAAATCAGGTCTTACGGCGTTTAATCAGAATTACAATATTGTTCCATCGATTGGAATTTATAAAATTGATGATAATACGTTATCGGTGGAAACAATGTATAACAGAGCGACTTTGGCGGCAAAAACCTGTAAAGGCAACTACGTAAATTATTATGCTTTTTACGATGAAAGCATGAGCTTAAGTCTCGCCGGCGAACAAGAGATTATTAACGAAATGAACATTGCTCTTGAAAAAAATCAATTTGAAATTTATTTTCAACCTAAATATAATATTCAAAATAATAGGCCCTGTGGCGCAGAGGCCCTTGTACGATGGATGCATCCGATAAAAGGAATGTTAACACCGGATTCTTTTATAGCAATCTTTGAACGCAATGGTTTTATTACGAAGCTGGATAACTATGTGTGGGAACGAACCTGTCAATATATTAGAGGATGGCTAGACGCAGGAATTAAACCATACCCGGTTTCTGTAAATATTTCAAGAGTTAACATCTACAATCCCAGATTGGTAGAAACCTTAATTGAATTAGTTGAAAAATATGAGATTAATCCGGCGATATTAAATCTTGAGTTAACTGAAAGTGCTTATATGGATAATCCCGTGGCGATGATTGAAATTGTGACGAAATTACAGAATTATGGCTTTATTATTATGATGGATGATTTTGGAAGTGGCTATTCATCATTGAGCATTTTAAAAGATATTCCGGTTGATATTTTAAAGATCGATATGCGCTTTTTATCAAAAACTAAAATTCCGGGTCGAGGAGAAAATATTATTGCTTCAGTGATGCGAATGGCACAATGGCTAAATATCCCCGTGATTACAGAAGGCGTTGAAACGCTCGAACAGGTTGATTTTCTAAGAAGCGTGGGGTGTAAGTATGTTCAAGGCTATTACTATGCCCGTCCAATGCCGATTGAAGATTATGAACGTTTATGTGATAGTCAAATTGATTATCCGGGATTTATTCCGAAAAAAAATAATGATCGCTTTCATTTTGATGATCTATTTGTGTCTAATTCGGAAATTGAAGGTTTATTTGACGATCATGTAGCTGCGGCAATTTATGAATTTGTAGAGGATCATATTGAGATGATCCGAGTTAATGATGCTTTTTATTATTTGTTAGGACATGAAGATACAGGTTTGAAATCACAAAATCCGATTGATTTGGTGGATGAGAATTATAGAGAATCCCTTACTGAAGCTTTTCGAACATGTGCAGAAAATCATGAAACGGCAGAATGTAAGTATATTCGTAGGCGTATTAACAGATCTCCTTTATGGATTCATATTGAGTTAAAGTATCTTTCTAAAGTGGGCGATAAACACATCATTGTGGGTAAACTAGTGGATATAACGATGCGCAAAGAAATTGATCAAGAACTGGAAAGATACAGAATGTCTTTATTGGCACATGATAGCGGCGCTCATACGATATTGATTGTTGATGATGCCGGAGTGAACAGAAAGATTTTAAAAAAAATATTTGAAAACAAGTATCAATTTTTAGAGGCTGAAAATGGCGAAGAGGCTATTGAAATTTTAAAAGAAAATAAAAATAGCATTGATTTAATTTTATTGGATATTATTATGCCTAAAATGAATGGGAAAGAATTTTTAAAATATAAAAAGAAATTTCCGGAATATGACAGTATCCCTGTCATTATGATTACCGCAGATGATAGTCCGGAACAGCAGATAAATACACTATCGCTTGGAGCAAATGATTATATTGTAAAACCGTTTATTCCAGAGGTGGTGGTACGGCGAGTCAATAATGTGTTAGAGTCCAACCGCCGTTTCAAAGAATTAGTTAAAGAATATAACGATATGTCATATCAGGCAAAAACGGATCAGATGACCGGGCTTTATAATCGAACAAGTGCTGAAAATATCATTACACAGCATTTGAAAAGTGATGAAGGACTACACGCTATGATGATGCTTGATATTGATAATTTTAAAAAATTCAATGATTTTTACGGACATGCATATGGTGATAAAGTGATTACTGCTTTTGCTGAAAAATTAAAATCATATTTTAATGAAAATGATATTGTCGCACGAATGGGCGGAGATGAATTTTCAGTATTTATGAGTAATATAGCATCAAAAAAAAGTGCAGAGAAAAAAGCATATGAATTGTGTACAAATATAACTAATATTGTAGTGGATGGTGAAGCAGTGGCGATTACAGGTTCTATTGGCATTGTAGTATCATCAGATGGGGATGATACCTTTGATTTGCTTTATAAAAATGCAGATAAAGCACTATACAATGCTAAATGTCGTGGAAAAAATAGGGTTTCTGTTTACAGTCGATAGTTTAGAGGAAAGATGAAGGAGATTGTTAAAGATGAAAATGTGTGAAAATGGTGATTGTATAAAAATGTGTTTTGAAAAAAGCCCTATTCCATTTGCAATTATAAAGGTATTGAAAGAGAGTAATGAAAAAGAAACAGATGTGTTTTTTCATTATACGAATAGGGCTTTTGAAAAATTGATGCAACACGAGAGTAGTGCATTTAAGGATGTTTCTTTTTTTGATCAATTCAAGGAAGAACCCGATAACAATCGCAATATTTTTAGTGACATCGCTTTTGGTGGCGTAGACAAAGAAATCAATCTCATGTGTACAATAAACGGCAATTTTTTTCGTATGCAGGGCTATCAACTGGAAGAGGGCTACTGTGGCTGTACGTTTTTTGATGCAACTGAAGAAAAAAATCTTGAAGTTGCATTGAAGAATGAAGCTAAAAAACATGCGGAGGATCTTAAAAAGAGTGAAATTGAATTTGAAACGCAACAACAGAAACTACATATTGCTTTAAAAAATACGGATACTTATGTGTGGGAGTATAATTTTGAAACCAATACAATTTTGCAAGATGAGAATTCGCAGCGTGCTCATGGATTTGACATTTTGATTAAAAATGTTCCGGAATGTTTAATTGAAGAGGGCTTTGTACATCCGGAAAGTATAGCGGAATATAAAAAAATGTATGTGGATTTAAAAAAAGGAGCAAAAACAGTCAGTGGAGATTTTAAACTTAGAACAGCTGACCGAAAAGATTGGTGGATTGAAAAAATTGTTTATACCACTATTTTTGAAAGTAATGGAAAGCCCTATCGTGCTATCGGAGTTGGTAAAAATGTAACGGAAGAAATTAAAAAATTTGACTTTTTAGAGAGACGCTATCAAGATGAATTAGCTTATGAAAAAGCGATTAAGTCGGAGCATCTTATCGCTGGTGCCCGTGCTAATCTAACAAAAGATATTATTGAGGATGTGGATGTTAGAGGAGATTGTGGTCTGGATTACAGAGTAGGAGATTCGCTTACAAAAGTTTTACAAACGATTGGAAAAAGTATACTTAAGGAGCAGACACAACAAGAATTTAAAGAAAAATGTAATATTCAAAATTTAAAAATAGCTTATGAAAGTGGTGAAAAAGTTTATAATTTTGAATCAACACGCCAATTTTCAAAAGATAAAATAATTTGGGTATCCATTACGGTTAAGGTGATGAAAGATCCCAACACAAATAATTTGATGTGTTTTGTTTATACCTATAATATTGATGAGCAAAAAACAGCAAAAGAACTAATTAATAAAGTAGTTGAAATAGATTATGATTATTTGGCATTACTGGATATGCAAAGTGATAAATATACTATTTTTGAACGCACAGACAGTGAAACACCTCTTCCAAGGCTTTATACCGAAAGTTATGAAAAAGAGATAAAGGAATTTGCGGAGACTTATCTTGTAAAAGAAGATATCGAACAAAATATTATAGATATGTCTTATGAAAATATTTTAAAACAGTTACGAAACAAGAATGTCTATACGACATATTGTCGTGTAAATGAACCAAATGGTAATATTAGCAGAAAAAAATTACAATTTTCTTATCTGGATGAAAAAAGAAAGAAAATAATGCTGACTAGAACGGATATTACGGACATCTATAATGAAGAACAACAAAAAAATGAAACTTTGAAAAATGCACTGGATTCGGCACAACAGGCCAATGCCGCAAAATCTGAATTTTTGTCACGAATGAGCCATGAAATCAGAACGCCGATGAACACAATTATCGGAATGTCAACTTTAGCGGCACAAGGTGTCAATAATCCAAAGCGGGTATCCGAATGCCTTTCTAAGATTGGGATTTCGGCCCGGTTTTTACTTTCGTTGATTAATGATATATTAGATATGTCACGTATTGAAAGTGGCAAAGTGCTTATTAAGCAAGAGAAAATACCCTTTGAGGAATTCATCAATGGTATCAACGGAATTTGTTTTGATCAAGCCCAGCAAAAGGGCGTTGATTATGATGCTATTATTACCAGTTACACCGAAGATTATTATATCGGCGATGCTATGAAACTTCAGCAGATTTTGATCAATCTTATTTCAAATGCCATTAAATTTACACCGCCGGGGGGCAAGGTTCAATTTATTGTACACCAGGAAAAAATCCATAAAGGTGAAGCTGTGATGCGATTTATGGTTAATGATACAGGAATTGGAATTCGAGAAAGTTTTATTCAGCATCTTTTTGAACCTTTTGAACAGGCACATACCGGTCCAACGATTACTTATGGCGGAACCGGACTGGGGCTTGCTATTTGCAAAAATTTAGTCGATTTAATGGGTGGAAAGATCAGTGTGAATAGTATTGAAGGTATCGGAAGTGAATTTACGGTTGAAGTTAAACTGGGTATTTCCGAAGAAAGAAAAAAGGAAACTAACTTTAAAACACAGATCAACCTTAAAATGCTAAAAGCCTTAATTGTCGATGACGATGTAACCATTTGCCAATATACGGAAAAGATGCTTATGGATATGGGAATGAAAGCAGAATGGGTAGATTCGGGAAGAAAAGCAATTGATATTGTATGTCAAAAATGGAATAAAAAAGAGTGTTATGATGTTATCCTGTTGGATTGGAAGATGCCGGATATGGATGGGATCGAAACAGCTAAGAAAATTCGTGAAATAGTTGGCCCGGAAGTAACCATTATTATCATGACAGCGTATGATTGGATAACAATCGAAAGAGAAGCAAAAATGGCAGGTGTTAATATCCTCATTTCTAAACCGTTATTCAGAGATTCACTCAGTTCTGCTTTTGAGAAGATTTATAATAAAAAAGATTGCGTTATAAAGCAGGAAACAATTAACGAGTATGATTTTACAGGAAAAAAAGTGTTACTTGTAGAGGATCATATGCTGAATATCGAAGTGGCAAAAGGACTCTTGAATGCAAAAAATATGCAAATTGAAGTAGCGGAAAATGGTTTGAGAGCTATTGAAATTTTTGCTCAAAAGGACGAGGGCTATTATGATGCGATTTTAATGGATATTCGTATGCCGGTGATGGATGGATTAACAGCCGCAAGGTCTATTCGCCAAATGCGTAAAAAAGATGCGAAGACAGTTCCGATTATCGCCATGACGGCCAGTGCATTTGAGGAAGATATTGATAAAACAAAAGCGGCCGGAATGAATGCACATTTAACAAAACCTATTGAGCCCCAACTTTTATACCAAACGTTACAAAAGTTTTTTGAAAATGAGGAAGTGTAATTAATATGAAGGAATTGATGTCAAGCCAAAAATTGGTAAAAGATAAAAAGATTTCAATACTTATTGAGGATTTAAAGACATTTTCCATTCCAATTGGTGTTACAATTGTAAAAAAGTATCCATTATTTGAAATTATATTTGTAAATGAGATGCTTTTTCAAATGCTCGGATTTAATAATGAAGAAGAATTTCTTGAAAGATATCAATTTTCGGCATGGAATTATGTTTATTCAGAAGATTTGGAGTATTTGAAAAGGGAAGCGGCTAAAAGAGGGGAGAATTTTGAACCATATGAAATAACCTATCGCATGATAAAAAAAGATGGGACTTATATTTGGGTGAATCAACGCTCTCAACATATGTTCGATGATAGCAACGATGAATTTATCTTTGCTTATTATACAGATATTACGGTGCAGAAACAAGCAGAACAGTTAATTGAAACGGCACTTCATGGATATGATGTTTCGATATGGGAATGGGATATTCTTCATAATAAATGCTATCAAACCATTCATTCATCAAGATGCGGTAGACCCAAAATAGATGCGTATAATGATTTTCCGGAAGTGTTATTTAAAAATAATCATTATCATACGGACAGTATAAAAACAGCACGGTCTGTCTTTGACAGAATTCGGAACGGAGAAAAAAATGTTGAAGCAATTTTACATATTTATGATTCGGTAACGAATGAATATTGGTGGGAAAGTGTTTGCTACACCACTGTATTTGATAATAATGGGAAACCGATTAAAGCAGTGGCGGTTGGTAAAGATGTAACAGATCAAAAAAAGATGGAAGACGAAATAAAAGCCGGTGTACAAAAATATGAAACGTTAGTTAATTCAATTCCCGGTGGTGTTGGAATGTATGAATATAATGATGCATTCACCCCTATTTTTATAAGTGATCAGGTTTACAAGCTCTGCGCAATGACAAAAGAAGAATATAATGCCGTAACGGCAAAATCCACATTAGATATTTTTCATCCGGATGATCGTCAAGGTTTAATTGATGCGGTTAAAAAAGCTTATGATGAAAAACGTCAATTTAATTATATTCATCGTGTGTTACAAAAAAACGGTAGTTATCATTGGATACGTGTTTCCGGTGAAGTATTGACAAAATCGACAGATACGCCTATATTGTACACTGTTTTTATCGATGTGCATGAACAGATTGTAGCAGAACGAGCGCTACGTGAAAGTGAATTCCGTTATTCAACTGCGGTGAAATCCTCAAACATCAATGTCTGGGAATATGATTTAAAAAAGGATACCATTACAATGTATTCCAATTCTCCGAGAATTAATACAAAACATCATATTATTAAAAATTATACACAGTTAATGATGAACAAGGGATATATAAGAGCGGATAGTTTGGATGCGTTTATTGGTATTTTTGAAAAGTTGAGAAATGGTGAAAAAGAAGTCACGGCGGATATATGGTTTAAATTGGATCATGTTTTAAGTTATTGGTGTGAAAGAGTGACCTGCACCACTATTTTTGATGATGAAGGAAAACCGATTAGAGCTTTTGGTGTAGGGCGCGACGTTACCAAAGAAAAAGAAGCAGAAAAACGATATCATGATGAATTATATTATCGAAAAGCAATGCAAAATGCGACAATGGCATCGATTAATGTAAATCTTACGAAAAATATTATTTTAGAAGGAAAGAGCGAAATTCCGGAAGTTGTAAAACAAATCAATAAGGCAAAAACAGCCCAAGAGTATTTTGATAGTGTCTATAATGAAATTATCGGTGAGGATATAAAAAAGAAGTGCATGGCACTTTTTAATCGTGAGGAAATGATTAAGCGTTTTTTAAACGGAGAAACAACTTTATCAATGGAAATTTCGAGAAATATCGGAGGACATCGGTATTGGCTAATTGTTACAGGCCATATGATGAAACGGCAGGAAGATAACGATATTGTTGCGTTCTTATATTCAACCGACATAACCAATGAAAAAACAATGCATAATATAATGGATGTTGTTGTAAAAACAGATTATGATTATTTAGTAGTGGTGGATGCTGTGCACAATTCGGCAATTCGCTATAGTGATCAGGATTGTGGCCATGCATATGTTAAAAAAAGTCATCGTTTTGAAGAGGAAACGCATGGATATATACGTCGATATATTTGCAAAGAAGATGTTGCGCATGTGATAGAAGAATTGACGTTGAAAAATATTCTGGCTCAATTGGATGCTCATGACACCTATAGTATTTTTTACTCACTTTTTGATGCAAATGGAGAACTGCTTAAAAAACAAATACGCTTTAAATATATTGATCGTGAGTTTAAAAGTTTTTTAATGACACGAATCGATATTACAGGAGCAGTTAAAGAACAGGAAAAAAAGAATCAAGAACTTGCTAGGGCTCTAAAAATGGCAGAATATGCAAATTCTGCAAAATCAGAATTTTTGTCTCGGATCAGTCATGAAATCAGAACACCAATGAATGCAATTATCGGATTAGCGCAAATTGCCTCACACCGCTTAGAAGATCAAAATTTTGTTTTGGACTGTATTAAGAAGTCACAATATGCTTCTGATTATCTGTTGTCATTGATTGATGATGTCTTGGATATGTCTAAAATTGAAACCGGGAAAATTTTTTTAAAGAATAAAGTGATTGACGGTAAACGTTTCTTTGAAAGTATTAATACTATTATTAGTTCCCAAGCTGAAATCCAAGGCGTAAACTATTGTTTTAATATGGCTAGGGAAAGTCAAGATAAATATAAAGGCGATTATATTCGTCTTCAACAGATTTTAATTAATATTCTTTCTAATGCGATTAAATTTACGCCAAAAGGTGGAACGGTTACTTTTGATGTTTCTAAAATTTCCGATGACGGAAAAAAGGCGAAATTATGTTTTAAAATTACAGATACCGGCATTGGGATTAGCGAAGAATTTTTACCCGATATTTTTAAATCATTTTCTCAAGAACATGGGAACGTAGCGACTAATTACAGCGGTAGTGGATTAGGATTGGCCATTGCAAAAAATTTGGCACAGTTGATGGATGGAGATATTGAGGTAGAAAGTAAGAAAAATATTGGAACTACATTTACGGTGAACCTTCAACTTCAAATTGCCCCAAAAGATGCATTGCCGGAGAAGGTGATTGGCAATAATGTTGAAAGTGATGAAAGTGTTAATTTTAAAGGAAAGAAAATTTTACTTGTGGAGGATCATCAGCTAAATATCATGGTAGCTAAAAAACTTTTAGAATATAAAAAAGTTGATGTTGATGTTGCCGAAAACGGGAAAATAGGAATTGAGCGGTTTGAAACTGCACCGGAATATTATTATGATGCAATTTTAATGGATATCAGAATGCCGGTGATGGATGGATTAGAAGCGACGAAAAGCATCAGAAAGCTAGATAAAGAAGGGGCAAAAACTATCCCGATTATTGCAATGTCAGCCAATGCTTTTGATGAAGATGTGGAAAAATCCATTAAGGCGGGTATGAATGCACATCTGGCGAAACCGATTGATCCAGATGTTCTTTATCACACATTATATTGTTTTATATCGAAAGGAAACAAGAAAGAAAATGGATAAAATGCTTGAAAGTTTAAGAGAATATGGCGCAGATATGGATGGTGCAATGGGTCGATTTTTGAAAGATATGGATTTATATAAAGTGTGTTTTACCGCTTTTTTAAACGACGAAAATTTTCAAAAACTAGAAGAATCGCTTTTAGAAAAAAATTATATAGATGCATTTGAATCGGCGCATACGTTAAAAGGAGTGGCCGGAAATATGGGATTAACACCTATTTATCAGATTATTTGCACCCTTGTTGAAGCTTTGCGAAATAATGAACATACCCGTTTAGATGACTTATATAAGGCAATCACAGAAGAACGTCAGAAACTAGGTGTGTTACAGAAATAGGATAAGGGAGAGCTTTAAAATGAGAGTGGCCGTAGTAGAAGATTGCAATAAAGATCGAAAATATCTGGTTGAATATATTAAAAGATTTGCATATGAACAAAATTTAAAAACGGAAATTTCAGAATACACATTGGGAGAAAATTTTCTCGAAGATGAGGATCTTTCGACGTTGGATGTAGTGTTTTTAGATATTTATCTGGGTAAAAAAAATGGGATGGAAGTTGCTAAAATTTTGCGTGAAATTGGATATACAGATTTGATCATATTTTGCACGACAACGGCACATTATGCTCTTGAAGGCTATTCGGTAAGGGCAATGAGCTATATTGTAAAACCTTACACGTACAAAGAAATTGAAAAAAATCTCAAAGAAATTGCAAAGACGATCAATGAACAAAAATTGAGTATTCGTATTAAAGATGGAAGAGAATGGTATAAGATAGATCTTTCTGATATTTTATATATTGAAAATCACGGGAATTATGTTGATATACACACAAGCGAAGAAGTACATTCTACCCGCATGACATTAAATGAAATGCAAGGAATATTATTGCCATATAATTATTTTACACGATGCGACCGTGGCATTATTGTTAACCTAGTCAACATTCATCGGATAACAGATAGTATTATTTTAATGAATAATAATGAAAAAATACCAATAAGTCGTCGAAATAAAGGACAAGTTAAAGAGCGATATCTTAATTTTATATTCGAAGAAATGGAGAAAGAAGATGTATGATCTTAATATATGGTGGCATTTTTTTCAGTTTTTTATTTTCATGTGTCCGGCCAGTTTTTTGATTTTTAGGGTTTTTGAAAATGAATTGAGGGTCAAAAAAACAATTTACTGGTTGATGGCGATTATTTATTGCATAGTGATCTCCGGTATTATTGCAACAACAATAACTGAAATATCACCACATAAAGAATTTTCTTTAATGGGTATCGGTTCTATTATTGTTTTTTCAATGGTGATGATCAAAATATTG
Organism: Eubacterium sp.; assembly: GCA_036642535.1. Taxonomy (GTDB): domain Bacteria; phylum Bacillota; class Clostridia; order Eubacteriales; family Eubacteriaceae; genus Eubacterium. Next base: position 16,330 of record JAVXTS010000033.1, read on the forward strand.
ATTAAAAAGAATACTTTTTCACTTCTGTTTGTTTTTTTTGTTTTTTTAAATGTACAATATAGTACGATTTTCATGGCAAAAGCAACGCTTGATAATTTAACGGTTCTTCGGATATTTACTTATGAACATGCGAATACGCTCGTTCTTTCTCTAGTTTATTACATCCTATTTCTACCAATTCTTTATTTTATATTAGTAAAACTTTATAAGCGCATTGTTGATGAAAAGATTATATCCAAACATATGGAACTCTTTTTTTGTTTGCCGGCAGGGTTTTATTTTGCAATATCAATCATGATGCAGGTGTGCTGCGAATCCAATGTGGGGGTGATTAAAGAAACACTTCTTCCACTGATCATTATTAATATTTGTGCCTTTTTTTCCTATTTTGCAGCACTCGAGTCAATTATTGCCAGCCATGATGCAGCATTGGAACATGAAAAACTCTTTACTGCCAAAACACAACTGTCACTTTGGCAAGAACAGCATGATAATCTTCAGATTCAAATAGCTTCAGAAGCAAAAGTGCGTCATGACTGGCGACATCATATTATTGCCGTTTTAAGTTTTGTGGATCATGCGGATTTAGAGGGACTCAGGAATTATCTTGGCGATTATAAAGAAAAATATTTACAACCGGACGAACCGCCAATTTGCGATATTGTTTCACTGAATATGATGTTTCAATTTTATAAAAGAAAAGCAGCTGAATTGAAAATTGATCTATCAATCAGTTCGGTAATTATTGGCAAATGCCACGTTTCGGTCTCGGATTTGACCGTTATTTTTGGAAATTTGCTTGAAAATGCTATGGAAGCTTGTGAACGCCAAAATGAAGGGGAAAAAAGTATTCATTTAAAAGTTAAAAACAGAGATGATAACTTAATTGCGATTATCTGCGAAAATAGTTTTGATGGTGTTGTTAACAGGGTTGATGATAAAATACAATCTCGAAAAGAAAAGGGTGGGCTAGGCTTATCGTCTATTAGAAGCGTTGCAAAAAAATATAATGGCGCATTAGAAATTAAAGAAGAAGGGAAAGTTTTTAAAGTATATATTGCTCTTATTGTCTAGAATGACCATATAGAACCTAAATCCATACCATTTGTACCAAAATAATTATTTGTAGTCTATTTTTGATAAAATAGATCTAAAAATAAATGTAAAAAAGGAGAAAGCGCATGGAATTAAAAGGCAAGAAATATTTAAAAATTACTGGGATCTTAATGATTGTTTTTGGTGCAATCAGTACAATCATTTTTGCTATTGGTTTTATTAGCGGTGGAATATTGTTGGCAGGCAGTGTAGCAACAAATTCGACAGGTGCCGTGGTAGGATCTGGAATGATAATCTTTATCTTTATAATTACCTTGGCTTGGGCAATTTTAGAATTAGTAGCTGGTATTATCGGTTTTAAAAACTGCGATAATGTTGAAAAAGCAGGCACTTGTTTTAAATTGGGTGTTATCCTTATTATTTGTACGGTTATTTATGCAATTGGTAATATATGGCTTGATGGATTTAGCATATCTATTATCATGAGTATGTTAGTTGGCTTAGTCCTTCCGGTATTATTCTGCTACGGAGCAAAATTAAATCAACAATTATAAAAGGTTACTATAATAAATGAAAAAGAAAAATGACACGGTAAAAGGCTAATCGAAAATATAAGACGATTAGTCTTTTATTTTTTCTTCTATATAAGAAAGCAAAAAAACATCAAGGAGTAATGAAACTAAACGCTACTCAAATAATCTAAAAAAAGTTCTCTTATAAAAAAATAGAATTCTTTTTAAAAATCGCTTGACAAAGA
>JAVXTS010000034.1:0-17695 GCA_036642535.1 Eubacterium sp.
TTAAATTATTCAAAAAATCCGGAATCCACTCTTTTTCTTCGAGTCTGATTCCGGATTTTTATTTAAAATTTTAAACTAAACCAGTATTCCCATCACACTTTCCACCACAAGCACCGCAACACAGGCACACATGGCAACGGTTACCAAACCTTTTCCCTTCATTGCCAGTAAAACAGCAACAAGCAATCCGGCGATGGCTGAGTAGCTATTTCCAGTAGAATAAAAAATTGCCGGAAATGTCATGGTTCCCAAAACAGCGTAGGGTATATAATAAAGAAACGACCGCACAAATTTACTCTCTATTTTTCGATTAAAAAGAGCTAAGGGTAGCATTCGAATGGCGTAGGTCACCACGGCCATCACTAAAATATAGATCAAAAGGGTTGCTTCCTTCATACCTCGTCCTCCTCACTAATGGGATAAATCCACGCTCCCAGTGCTGCTGCGGCAATTGTGCAGATAATAATGGTAAAACCGGCGGATACCTGATTTAACAGCGGTGCCCAGGTAAAAGCACAACTTAAAGCTACTGCTACAATCAGCACATTTCGAACGGCTCTATTCTTTCTCGCCGGCGGAATAATAATTGCAATAAACATGCCGTAAATCGCAATCCCCAACGCTGAACGGATAAATTCCGGTAAAATTGTACTCGCCACCGCACCCACAAGGGTGCCCATTGCCCAACCGATATAAGGGACAATCATCAGGCCAAACATATACTCTTTTCCAAGGCTTCCTTGCCTTCCACTACTGACCGCAAAAATTTCATCTGTAATGCCAAAGGCGATTATACAACGTTCGAGCCGTGTGATGTTTTTTTCTAGTTTTTGGGAAAGAGACAATGACATTAATCCGTATCGTAAATTAATAATCAATTGTGTCAATGCCATTTCTGTAAAAGGTGCTGCCATAACAATCAAATTTAAACCGGCAAACTGACCTGCCGATGTCATATTTGTCATCGAAATTAAAATGGCCGACCATACCGGTAACCCCTTTGTTACTGCCATCATTCCAAATGTAAATGACACCGAAAGGTACCCCAATCCAATTGGGATACCATCACGTATTCCTTTTGAAAAATAATTCACTCTTGTCTTTACTGCTTCCACAAAAACCCCCTAAATTATAACACTATTTTTCACGCAACCAACATTGGTAAAACACCATATAAAAGCATTCCCAACCCTGCCGCAAGGATGATCAGTAGAATGGGGTTAATTTTCCCTTTAAAATAAATAGCACAGCAAATTCCAAAGATTAAAATCCCTTTGAGTTCAAGTCCCCTACCATAAAACGAACCGGCAATCAAAAAATTTCCCATGGCTAATGTACAAACGGCCGATGCAATAAGCCCTACCACCACCGAGCTCATGCCATATAAACTACCTTTTACCCATTTGTTATCTTGAAAGTTTGAAAAAAATTTAGCAATTAACAAAATAATGATAAACGAAGGTAATACTACGCCAAAAGTTGTCAGCATTGCTCCGGGTAAACCGGCTACTTTCATCCCAATAAAGGTTGCTGTATTAATGGCAAACGGACCGGGTGTCGATTCTGCTACAGCGATAAAATCAGTCAATTCCGCCATAGTAAGCCATCCCTGATGTGTCACCACTTCTTGCTGCATCAATGGGATCATGGCGTAACCGCCTCCGATGGTAAATAAGCCGATTTTAACGTAAGTAAAGAATAATTTCAAATAAATCACATTTCACCGTCAAACTTTCCTTTACCTAACAACACCTGGTAAATAATTCCCATAATCGCACCACCGAGAATTAAAAAAACAACATTAATACCGGTAAAAGTGGCAATAATAAACGCCACTACCATCACTGAAAGTGTAAAAATATTTTTATCGCAACCTTTAGCCATACGCACCACAGCACCAATAATCAGAACGACCACACCGGCTCTAATTCCCTGAAAGGCGTAGGATACCCAGGTAATACTTTTAAACGGTTCATAAAAAATAGAAATAATGCTGATAATCACAAAGGATGGCAGTACAACGCCAAAAGTAGCTACCGCAGAGCCCCAAAGCCCACCAACTTTATAGCCGACAAAAGTGGCCGTATTTACAGCAATAACCCCCGGAGTTGCTTCTGCAATCGCAATAACATCAATAAATTCCCGTTCGGTAATCCATCCTTTTTTATCGACAATCTCGGCTTGTACCAGTGGAATCATAGCGTAACCACCACCAAAAGTGAAGGCCCCAATTTTCAAAAAAGTCACCAATAATGTAAAAATTTTTGAATCTTTCATTTTTCATCTCACAATCTGTCTACGATAACCGCTTCTGATTCTTCACCGCAAACCCACAATGCATATTCCGCATCAAATTTTAACGTACTAAAAAATACATTTTCTTTAAACTGTCCATTTTCATAAACTTTATTTTCATTTTGACAAATATAAAAATCGGTCATTGGTAAACTGAACCCCAATCCTCGATATTTCATATAGCTTTCTTTCTGAGCCCAACATTCATAAAACTGATTATCCGGATCGGACATTTTTTTTAAAGCTTCATAATCTTCTAAAGCCATAAAACGATGTGCTAATTCAATTCCATTTTTCTGCCCTGTTTTTTCCTGAATATCAATTCCCACAGGATAATCCGACAACGCTAAAACCAGATATTTACCCGAATGTGATCCATTAAAATGAATAAAAGGATAATCTGTTAAAAAAGGTTTACCCCAAGTATTTTTTTCAATTTTAAAGGATCCATTAAAGCCTTCTTTTAAAAGTACTTTATTTAACAATAGTGCTACCTTTATTTTATTGATTGGTCGTTTCAACATGCTAATATCCATTGTATAAACCCGTATCACCTTATTCCTCCGTACACTCAATTTTGCGCCCTCTCATATTATACGCATTATAGCACAACAACTCAATTTTATTTTTCAAAAAAACAAAACCGATGTAACTAATACATCGGCAAAGAATACATCTGCTCTTAGCTTTAACTTTCAACTTTTTCAAGCTTTATTTTTCGACCCACTAATGATTTGCTTTTCCACTTACCACTCTTGTAACGAATGAAATTAACCATTAAACCGCAAAACCATCCCAAGGGAATCGACCACCAGATGGCACTTGCTCCTAAAAAACCAGCTAGTACATAAGCACTGATGATACGAACCACAAAGTTACACAATGACCCTATCATAAAAGCCGTTGAATCCCCCGCACCACGGAGCACACTGCCGGCAGTAAACATTAAACCCATCACAAGGTAGAATATTGATACAATCTGAATATACTGAACCCCAATATTGATGACTTCAGCATCAGCCACAGAATCCACAAACGCACCAATGAAATTATCACCAAATAAAAATATCATACCGGAAATAATCAGACACATAACAAGAACGAACATTACCGTTACTTTAAAACCTTTTGACACCCGTTCCACTTTACCGGCACCCATATTTTGAGCTGTATATGTCGAAAGTGCCATTGTAATACTTAAAAGAGGTTGAATAGCGATGGAATCAATTTTAGTTGCTGCTGTATATCCGGCAATAAAAACAGATCCAAAACTATTAACAAGCCCTTGGATCGCAACCATTGAAAAAGAAACAATACATTGCTGAATCGTCGATGGAATGGCATAAATCAGTAAATCTTTCAACATTTTAGGATCAAAAACACAATCTTCTTTTGTAATACGGAGAAGTGGTACCCGAAAATAAACATAAATAAAACAGGTCATCGCAGATACCCCTTGTGCGATTAAAGTAGCCCAAGCAACACCGGCAACACCCATATTAAAATAAATCACAAAAACCAAATCGAGTACAACATTGAGTAATGCTGCTACAATCAGAAAATAAAGTGGTGTTTTAGAATCACCGATGGCTCTACAAATAGCGGCCAATCCATTATAAACAAACAAGAAAAGACAGCCCATATAATAGATATTAATATAAGTTGACGCCCCTTCAAAAATATTTTCCGGTGTTTGAATCAGATGAAGTAACCAATTTGAAATTGCCAACCCCAATATTGTCACCAAAACTCCCACAATCAAAATAAATGCCATACTCGTAAAAACCGCACGTCGCATTTTTTCCCGATCACCGGCACCAAAATACTGAGATATTAAAACCGAACATCCCATGCTCAGTCCCATGGCAATTGCCACTAATAAAAAGACCATTGCCGCTGTTGATCCCACGGCCGCCAACGCATCCGCACCTACGTAATTGCCAACAATAATTGTATCAACAATATTATATAATTGCTGAAAAATATTTCCTAAAAGCATCGGCCACATAAAGGTCACCAATATCTTTGCCGGTTTTCCTCGTGTCATGTCATTAACCATTTTTTACATCACTCCTCTAAATTTATTGGTTAAATCTTTTACTTTACTGTCTGATGATTCAACGCCCAAGCCTTTGATGCAATCTTTTCTGATAATTGATCAAAAATCTGGCGCTCCTCCTCTGTAAAATCTTCTAATAATTTTTCTTCATAAGCATTTCTTATAGCCTGAATCGGAATCAACACTTTTCGACCTTCCTCTGTCAGAAAAACACATTTTTCACGTTTGCTGACACAATTCGTTTCACGCCGAATCAATCCAAAATCTTCTAATAAAGCCAACGTCTTTGTCACCGTTGTTTTATTAAATTGAAATGAAACAGCAATCGCATTCTGATTAACACCATTATTATGATTCAAAAACAGTAAAATGGACTGCTCCGTATTATTAAGGGGCGGTTCTTTTAATTCTTTTTGCAGAATCATTGCACTATGTCTGTAAATAATAGAAATATTTTTTAAAAACATTACTGCCTCCAATTGTTTTCTTATAAACAGTTACTAAGTAAACAGTATACCTGTAAACTATTTTATGCCATCTTTTTTATTTTGTCAAGCTGTTTTATATACGATAAATCAAAGCAATGACCCTTTTTTTAGTGTTCTTTTTAACATCACTACAAAAAAATCCGAATCTCATCCATAAAGTGGATTGATCCGGATTTTTCTTTTATTTTTTAATCCATACTTTGCTCAGCCTTACTTTACGCCTGCCCATGCCGAAATAACCATTCGTTGTACTTCTGATGTACCCTCATAAATTTCTGTAATTTTAGCATCACGCATCATGCGTTCAACCGGATAATCTCTGGTAAAGCCATAGCCTCCAAAGAGTTGAACGGCTTGGCAAGTAACATCTCTTGCCGCTTCTGACGCAACTAATTTTGCTAACGCAGCCAAATGTCCATAAGGTTTGCCGGCATCTTTAGCACAGGCGGCTTGATAAACGAGCAGTCTTGCGCCTTCAACTTTTGCAATCATGTTGGCTAACATGAATTGCGTATTTTGGAATCCGGAAATGGGCTGTCCGAATTGTTCACGGCCTTTAACATATTTAATGGTTTCATCAATGGCACCCTGAGCTAACCCAAGTGCTTGTGACGCAATCCCGATTCTGCCACCATCCAGTGTTTTCATTGCAATTTTAAAGCCCTGTCCGATTTCACCAAGCAGGTTTTCTTTAGGTACAATACAGTTGTTAAATAGCAGTTCTGAGGTTGCTGAACCACGGATCCCCATTTTCTGAAGTTTTTTACCGATGGAGAATCCCGGGAAATCTTTTTCAACAATAAAGGCAGAAATACCATGGGTTCCTTTTGTCATGTCCGTCATGGCAAAAATGACATACGTATCGGCCTGTCCGCCATTGGTAATAAAAATTTTGCTCCCATTTAAAACGTAATGATCCCCTTCGAGAACGGCGGTTGTTTTCTGTCCGGCCGCATCGGTTCCTGCATTCGGTTCCGTCAAACCAAAGGCACCAAGGTGTTCACCCTTTGCTAAAGGCATTAAATATTTTTCTTTTTGTGCATCATTTCCAAAGGCATAAATTGGGAAAGCACCCAAGGATGTATGCGCAGATATAATAACACCTGTTGTTCCACAAACTTTTGATATTTCTTCAATACACATTGCGTACGCTAAATTATCAATGCCTGCACCGCCCCATTTTTCCGGGAATGGAATTCCAAGCATTCCTGCTTCTGCCATTTTAGGAATATTTTCTTTTGGAAAACGTTCATTCTCATCTATTTCACGGGCAATCGGTTTAACTTCGGTTTGTGCAAATTCCCGGAACATTTCTCGTAATTCCTGATGTTGTTGTGATAATTCAAAATTCATTGTTTCTTCCTCCTCATCCTCTTCTGAAACATTAACGGTATTAATTTTAGGGATTTCTTTTTTAATGGTTGATTCCGCTGTGTCCGGTTCTGTGCGGTACACTTCTTTTTCAAATTTCTGTTCGGTTTCTGTTGTTTTAAAATAAGCTTCTTTTCGAGCTTCCGCACCTTTTGTATCTCGTTCTTCCGGTGCTTTTAGTTCTCTTTTTTCACGAAGTAGCTGTGTTAAAGCCGGTACAACTTCAAACAAATCACCCACTACACAGTAGTGCGCAATATCAAAAATCGGTGCTTCAGGATCATTGTTAATCGCAATAATAACATCTGAATCCCGCATACCCAAAGCATGTTGAATCGCTCCGGAAATACCACAGGCGATATAAAGTTTAGGGCGTAATTTTTTACCGGTCACACCCACCTGATGATCAAAGCTGATCCAACCCTCATCCACCACCGGTTTAGAGGCTCCGACAGCACCGCCAAGTGCATCCGCCAAATCTTTGATGATTTTAAATCCCTCCGGACCGCCAAGTCCACGACCCCCTGATACAATAATATCTGCATTATCCAGATTATCAATCACTTTAGTCGCTGCTTCAATGTATTCTATAAGTTTAACACGTCCGCATTCTTTCGGTAGTGGAATCATTTCTTTTATCACAGTCGCCGGTTCTTTTTCAACCCATTCTCCCATCGGGAATATTCCTTTTCGAATGGTTCCAATTTGAGGTTTGGTTTTCATTTTTATTTTCGCAAAAGCTTTACCATCAAAAGCCGGACGAACAAATGTCACCCGATCATCCTGATGATCCACAAGACAATCGGTACATTCCGCTGCCAAACCTAGATCCATTCGTGCCGATAAACGGCCACAAAGATCACGTCCGTTGTGCGTTGCTCCTACTAGCATTAAATCCGGATGCCCTTTTTTAATCAAAATTTCCATGGCATGGGTATAAGCATCGGTGCCATATTCATCGTAATCGGTACCCTCTACATTTATAATTTCATCCGCACCGTATGCGGAAATCGTTTTAATTAAAGGTTCAGAAAGACATCCCATAACAATTGCGGTTACACAATCTCCCACTTGTTTAAGATCTCTTCCTTTTGCAAGTAATTCTAAGCTAACACGTTTAACCGTATCTTTTTCTTTTTCAACATAAATCCATATTCTTGCCATTTTCATGCCTCCTTTACCAGATGCCGGCAGTTTCTAGTTTTTTGAAAAGTACTTTCGCCGCAGTTTCACCTGAATTTTCTTCAATGATAACACCCTTCTTTAATACCGGTGGGGCAAATGTGTCTTCAACCCAGGTCGCTGATCCTAATAGACCTACTTCCTCACGATCAAATCCCAGATCTGTCGCTTTTAAAATAACGATCTCAGCATTTTTTGCAGCCATTTTTCCTTTAATTGATGGTCGTCTCGGCTCGCTCGCATTATTGGTAACGGTACAAACTACCGGTAATTTTGCTTCTACAATTTCGGTTCCGTCACGATTTTCACGTTCTGCCAAAAGTGTGTTGTTTTCTATTTTTAATTGATTCACAAACGTAACCTGACCAAAACCAAGTCGCTCTGCTATTCCCGGTCCAACCTGACCGGTATCGCCATCCATTGCTTGTTTACCGCAAAGAATCACATCAAAATCACCGTTTTGTGCCATTGCTTTCGCTAAAACACGACTTGTTACCATGGTATCCGACCCTTTAAAGGCATCATCGCAGATTAAAAAACCCTGATCCGCACCCATTCCGATACATTCTCTAACTGCCACTTCCGCTTGACTCGGACCCATTGAAAAAATGACAACACGTCCACCATTTTTTTCTCTTAATTGAAGAGCTTCCTCAACGGCATTTTTATCACAAAGGTTTACAATCGAAGGAACACCATCCCGCAACATACGATTGGTTCCTTTTTCAAGTACAATCTGAGATACCGCCGGTACCTGTTTAATACATACTGCAATATTCATTTAGACGCCTCCTTCTAATTCTTTCTCTTATTTTAACAGGAATCGCCCCCTTTTGGCAAGAGTAAATTAGAGCTATTCTAAATAACTCTAATTAAAAATGAGACCATCATTAATGATGATCTCATTTTTGTAAACGTTAATTTTCTTGTGCGTGTTCCAGTGCATTTTTAAGTTCAGCAATGTATTGATCAACAGAACCCATTGAAATATTGAGTTGATCATTTGCCACAGAAAGTACCGCAAAATCTTTCGTTTGAATTCCTTTTTTATATTCATTAAGTGCCGGCTTCACCTCGTTTGCCACATTGACTAATTGTGTTTGAAGATTAGTGTATTCATCGGGGGTACCTTTAAAATTAATGATTTCGTCACATTCTGAATTCACTTTATCAATAATGCCTATCATTTCCGTCACCCACTTTTCATCCGAAAGTGATGCTTCTGAAAAATTGGCAAGATTGGTTTTAACCGTTTCAAACGAAGCCGTCATCGACGTAAATTTATCCATTAAAAATCCTAAGTATTTAGATTTACTGACTTTTCCGTCACTCTGGCTACACCCCGCTAAAAGGATAGCAACCATTAATATGGCCACAATCGGACCAACTCTTTTTTTAATCATGACTATGACCCCCACACTCACCGCATACCTTACTTGCTTTTTTACAACAACCGATTGCGTTTTCTTCAATATTAAACCAACGAACAATTTCTCTGTTTTCCGGATACCCTCCTTGTTTGACAAGCACACCGTCAATCAAAACAATCGGAAGAACAGCCGAACCTTCTGCATCAAGAAGATTCCGAACCATTTCGTTATCCTTAAAAGCTGCGGGTGACTGAATCATATCATAACGCTTTACACATTCACCTGAATTATTAAGGGCTTTGATCACCGCATCCATGCGTGCATCTTCATCACAGATATCAATCGCAACCGGCTCAAACAGCTCTAATCGCTTCATTTTGGATTCCTCCTTAAATATAATGGCTACATTGTACCATTTCAATCTTAATTATTTCAATTGACAAACCTTTTTTTCTCCATTACAATAAATAAAACACCCTTTGAAAGGATTTTTTATGGAAAAAGTTTATGCTACCGATATTTATGAATATCTTCCTCACAGTAACTGCAAACGTTGCGGAGAAGACGGCTGTATGGCCTTTGCCGATAAACTTGCCAAAATGGAAGCTCATTTAAGTTCTTGCGCACCACTCCGTCTAGATGAACAAAAGCAGAATAAAGAAGCGATCAACGCTTTATTTAATCTATAATCGCATTCTATCTCCTCATTTTTCAATCGATTCCAAGACGTTTAAGCGTCGCTTTTTTCGGCACTCCGTTTGCATGCCATCCCCTCACTTTATAGTAAACCGGTAGCATCGTTTCAAGATCAACACAGGTATTTTTTTGATCCGGATCCTGTGGCGTTTTTGTTAAACGATCTGGTAATGTGTCGTCTGATGCCGTCAGCCCTTCCCTAAGATTAAATAACCGCTCAATGGTAAACCCACGTTCTCCGATCTGTAAAAATTTTCCAGATGTCATCGGAATACCGGTTGCGTAGGTAATTGCTTTACAATGTGGTAGCAGATACATGGTATTAATCGGCAGAATTTTCGGCAATAACGGCCATAAATTCCCCAGTACACCCCGAGCCATAATCATCGCTTTTCCGGCAAAATGCGTCACCGGACTAGACGATCCCATTTTATATAAAATCGATGGAATCATGGTCTGCATCGCAAAAAGACAAAACCCCGCTGCCGAACCGGCCTCCATACCATTTTGCATAAAAATCGCCAATTCCGGTTTTCCTTTTGACCCTTGGGCACCCACACTCATTACCCCAACCGATTCCATCAGTGCTAGATATCCCCCGTTAAGGTGACAGCCTCCACGATTTGATGTGGCATAACCTAAGCCCATTCCCACCGAACGTCTTGGTTCATAAGATGCCAGCTCTAGTCCTTTAGAATGGATCGCAAATTCTTTGCCGCCATACTTTTCGCTCAATTTTGCACTGCCTTCGGCTAATTCTCCGTAAATACCCTCACGATGGGCAATCTTATCCATTACATCCACTAGCTTTTCAGATTCGCCAAATGAAATACCAAAATCCGCCATACCTTTTTCCTGTAATTCCATACAAAACGCCAACGTTCCTGCGAGTGAAATGGTATCTAATCCCAAAATATCGGCCTGATAGTTGATCTGGTTAATCAAATTGAGATCACAATTATCAATATTAGCACCAAAAAGACCGACTGTTTCATACTCCGGTCCCTTAACCTCTTTGTCGTTCACCTTCACACGGCGTTCGCACCGTATCGGACAACTGACACAACCACTGTTGCGAACCAAATATTTATCCGCCAATGTCTCACCGCTGATGGCTTCGGCATTTTCAAAATACCCCTTTGAAAAATTATGGGTCGGTAATGCATGTGCTGCATTTGCATTATTGACAAGACCAGCCGAACCATAATGCCCTAAAATATCACCCGTCATCGGATGGTTTTTAAGAAAATGCACCCACTTTTTCACATAAGCATCAAACCTCGGTCGATCAAAAATCTCAGGCTGTTTTGTCCCATAAGAAATCACCGCTTTCAAGTTTTTCGATCCCATTACAGCCCCTGCACCGCAACGTCCCGCTACCCGTTCTCCGGATACCGCACAAGCGTAATGAACCAAATTTTCCCCAGCCGGACCAATTACCAATTTGCCATAAACACGTTCAAATTGCTGTTGGGTTTCCTCTGTATTCATTCCCCAAAGCTTACCCGCATCCACAATTTTTACATCACCGTCAATGACTTCAATGGTGACCGGCGTTGCCGCTTTTCCGGCAATAATCAGACCATCCACGCCCCCACGACGAAGCATCATACCAAAAGTACCGCCACAATTTGATGAAGCGATTCCACCGGTCATGACATTTTTAAACGTCATATTAAATCGGCTGGAAGATGGCGCACCTGTTCCGGTCATCAAACCCGTGTTGATAATTAAAAGGTTTTTGGGTGACAGCGGATCAATTCCCTTAGGCAGTAAATCGTAAAGTAACTTAGCCGCCAATATTTTACCGCCCAGATATTCCCGAATAACGCCTTCTTTAATGGGTAATTTTTTTGTCTTTCCCGTGGTCAGATTGATGTAAATATAGTTCATCGGTTTCATAAAATAACCTCCATAGAAATGGCTTTCATTGGGCATAATTGTTCACAATAACCGCAACCTACACAAGCTTTTTGTTTTTCAAGGGTTGCGAAAACACGCAGATCACCTTTAAATGCCGGCATTGAAAGTGTCAGGCATTCAAAGCGACAACTATCGACACACATTGAACACGCACTACACAATCCTTGATCAACCACCGGTTTCAGCCACTTTGTTTTAGGCACCTTAACCGTCATATTTCCTCTATGATCAATAATTGCTTCCTGTGGACATAATCGTCCGCATACGCCACAATCGATGCACCTTTTTGTATTAATGATATGCTGTTCTTTTTTTACACCCGTAATGGCCATTACCGGACAGTTTTTAGCACATAACGTACATCCAATACATTTTTCTGTTATCACATAAGCCATATCTTGCTCCTTTTTACCGTTTGATTCTTCGGTTGTAAATCGTTTCCATTTTTTAAATTTAAACCTGTTTATAAAATACTTAAAGCTCTTTTTTGTATTTTTCGATAAATAGTATCATCCAATTTCCTGGAAAGCGCCTTCTTAATGGACAAATCCGATTAATACAAGCCAATAGATCGATTCCTCTTCTTTTTAACCCTGTATTTTTATTTCCAACTTCCCTTAACTGTGCGCTTTCTCCATCAATCACTACCCTGCCACCAACAGTGACCTCGGGCAAAATAGTAATACTTCCATCTCTTTGTGTTTATTTTATCACAAGACACGTTGAACCGATCTTAAAAACAAAAGTCATTTCCAAACTTTTTATTTATTTTCGTCCACCCCAAACCGACCGTACATAATTAATCATTCCACTGGGATTTTGGATACGAACAATAGCGTATCCCATTTGTGGCGTAATTATTCTAGGAGAATAAATAAAATACTCCGGAATCCATTGACTTGGATTATAGTGTTGCTTTGCTGAGTGGAGATCTTTAAAACTGTAGAAACTATTTAAATTTTCATAAGCAAATGCAAGTATCTTTTCTGTTCGACTTCCCCTTTCGCCAGTGCCTCCAATGTTTGCCAGTGGTGCTACGCCCATGCTTCCCCACTTAATACCTTCCTCTTTAAAGGTCATAAACGCATCGTACATTATTTTTTGTATGGTGCCACTTGGCGCTTTATTTTTGCGCCTTGTAACATCAGCCATATATCCATTCATACCGCCAAACGGAATAAATACAATGAATGCGATCATTTCGCCTTCTTTATTTCTTGCGTAAAAATAGCGTTTATCAAGAGGGTTTTCAAGTCCGATCCCACCCATTGTAAAAACAAGTTCACTGCTTTTTTTAGAAGCAATCCATTCTTCCGAGATACTTTCAATTTCTTTTTCAATGATTGTATTTTTTTCAATCAAAGGATGATACTCATGCGTTGTAATTTCTGCTTTATTAGCGTGATTCACATTCGCCCGCATTTTAGCAGCCTTTCCACCTTTTAAATTATAATTTGCCAGATCGAAACGAGCTTCTTCGCCACATTTTACAAACCCAAACCCCAGCTGTTTGTAAATTTCCAAATAATGGCGTGTAACACTTAAGAAAATGACACTATAGGCATTATCAGCACAAAAAGCTTTGAATTCCGAAAGTAGCACTGTAAAATCATCCGCCGCACAAACAGGATCACCAAGAACAACGGCCACATCCTTAACCACACCGTAGCCAATCACCCCCTCAACCGTTTTTCCCCAAAAATAGATTTTATCCTCTTCCAAAATCAAATAAGATTCAGGATTTTGACCATATTTCCGCACTAACTTAAGGGCATGCTCCTGATCTTTTTTAGTGACAACCGCTTTATAAATCAACGGTTTTAAAACTAAAATGACACACCCAATGATACAAATCCAGCTAAAAATAAAAATGAAATCATCATAAAGCACACCACCCGTTGGCCTGAATTTTACCATCGGCTCAAATCCTAAAAGAAGCATCACGGTGCTCTCAACACACTCTCCAAAAGTCAGTTGTCCCGGGTACAAATGCCTTAAACTAAAAAAACCAAAAGAGGCATTCAGCAGCACTGTCATAAAGAGAACACTCGCCAGTAAAGCACTTTTTTTAACCGATCTTTTATCCCAAGGGCGGTTAAAATCGTGATATCCTAGCAAAAGTACCAGTATAATTCCAATTTCACAGATCATCAAAATGTTCCCGGCATGATGCTGTCGGTTGATGATGTGTAACCCAAGATTAGTGGCTAAAAGTAAAATAGTTATTACCCACGCCACACGTTTTCGTTTATATAAATTCCAAGCGCTGATCAGCAAAATAATGGCGATCATTCGCCTAAGTATTCGGTTGATTTCAAGATAATGGTACATAAAATCTTCCAACTTTGGTATGTGGAGAAATGATGCTGTGAAAATAATAAATGTAACCACCACCATCAGTAAAATAGCCAGATTCTCAACTATACGCACAAGATTTTTTGTTGTTATCCTATTCAAATTTAATCCTCATTTCATCCAAAGTTTTAAAATTAGCGAAAATAATTATATCATCCATTTCCTTAAAATAACCCTTTACAAAATAAAAAAATATGATATCATTTAAGCATAAAATAAAATAATCATTTTAAGGTGCCCCCTTGGGGAGAATAGGGAAATAAGTGTGACTCTTATACGTGCCCGACGCTGTAAAATGGAAGTTCTTATCACAATGCCACTGATTACAAATCGGGAAGGCGCTAAGAATGATGATCATCAGTCAGAAGACCTGCCTTAAAATTCGTTATATCAGATTTGGAGAGTCTGTGCTTTTTTAAGCACGGCTCTTTTTTTATTAAAATAGGGGGAGCGTATGAAAGCTGTTATTTTAGAAAAACAAGAAAGACTGGTTTTAAAAGAAATTGATCGACCCATTTGTGGGGCCAATGAAGTAATCGTTCAGGTTAAAGCGTGTAACATCTGCAAAACCGATGTCAAATGTACCTTTACCGGACAGCGGGATCTTAAATATCCCCGAGTTTTAGGGCATGAAATTGCCGGAGTAATTGCCGAAGTTGGCAATGCCGTAACTGATTACGCTGTGGGACAGCGGGTTCACGTACACCCGGGTATTGCCTGTGGCGAGTGTTTTTACTGTCGCAACGGCCTTGATAATCTTTGTGACCATGTTAAGATTATGGGGTTTAATTATGACGGCGGTTTTGAAGAATATCTCAAAATTCCGGCAGAAGGTGTTCGGGGTGGTATTCTCAATGTTATCAAAAACCCCACTCTAGCTTTTAACGAAATTTCATTCATTGAACCCCTGGCATGCTGTATCAACCTCCAAGATCAGCTTGATTTTAGCCATCATCCAGTGGTAATTATTATCGGTGGTGGGCGTTTGGGTATTTTAAACCAGCGAGTTGCGAAAGCATTGGGGGCGCAATCGGTCATTTTAATTGAAGCCCTAGAAGAGCGCCGTCATACAGGATTAAAACACGGTTTTGATGCTGCTTTTGATCCCACCTCTGAAACCTTAAGAGAGGATATACTGGCGTTAACGGATGGTATGGGCGCAGATATTATAATTCCCTGTTGCTCCGATGCTCGGGCACTGGAACTCGCCCTTGTTCTCCTCCGAAAACAGGGGCAGCTCGGCTATTTTAGTGGTATCATCTATGACGAAAAAGGCGGCTCCGATTTAAATGCCATCCATTATAAAGAAATCCACGTGACCGGTTCTTACGGTTGTGGACTAAAACACAGCATCCGAGCTCGAGAACTTCTGGAATCCGGTGCGATTGATGTTAAACCTTTAATTTCATCTACGGTTACCCTTGAAAATTTGGAAGAGGGGATTCAGCACGTTAAAAATTGCGATGGTTATTCAACGATCGTCCTTCTATAATTCAAACTATCATTCAAAAATAATATATAAAAGAGGTAAAAAATGAATACTGAAATTTCAATGAAAGATTATGGTCAAGTGATTACCCGGTTAATTAATAAGGAAGACTTAGAACGCGATACCGCTAAAAAAATGTTTATGGAAATTTTAACCGATCAGCAAACAGCCATGCAGCAAGGCGCCTTTTTAGCCGCTCTCAGCGCAAAAGGTGAAACACCCGAAGAAGTAGCCGCCAGTTTTGAAGCCATTTATGAAGTGGATACCTTAAAAGTAACCCCTGTGACCGATTTTCCCATTGTAGATAATTGCGGTACCGGCATGGATACGTTCAAAACCTTTAATATCAGCACTGCCGCTTCTGTCATTGCAGCCGCTGCCGGAATACCCATGGGTAAACACGGTTCCCGCGCCTTATCCTCCGTTTGCGGAACAGTGGATGTGGTCGAAGCCATGGGCGTTGATATGGATTGTAATGTCGATTTAGTTAAAAATAGTATCGAAATCGCCGGTATCGGCATGTTTAATGGCATGAGCCCGGAAGTACACCCCATGGCACTGGGTCGTGTTCTCTCTCAGATTTCTTTTGGTAGTGTATTAAATATTTCCGCCTCCCTCGCTAATCCTGTTATGCCTAAATATGGGGTTCGTGGTGTCTATTCCAAAGAAATGCTTGAATTTGTTCCTGAGATTATGCGAGAAATAGGTTATAAAAAAGCTTTAGTTGTTTATGGCGAAGTGGGTGATGCGGTCATTGATGAAGCCTCTACGGTTGGTACCACTTACGTTGCCGAGTTAAAAGAAGACGGCACCATCGAGCACTATCATTTTGATCCTGTAGATATGGGGATTGACGAAGGTAACCTTGATGAGATCAAAACGTTTAACTCCGTCGAAGACTCTGCTGAATGTATGGTGCGTTTACTTAAAGGAAAAGAAACAGCAACAAGAGCCGATATTGTTGCCCTTAATGCCGGTTTGATTCTTTATCTGATGGAAAAGTCGAATAGCATCAGTGATGGTTTTACCCTCGCAAAAGAGATTTTAGCTGATGGTCGTGCCTTTAAGCAAATGGAAAAATGGGTACAGATTCAAAATCGAGATCCTAAAAAAGGCCTTGCTACTTTAAATTCTTTAGCCTTAAAGGTACAATAAAATGGATCTTTATGCATTAAAATCGGAAGAGGGTTATCTGAAAATCACACCGGAAGATACTTATACACTAGTCAGCATCAATAAAGCCAGCGTTTATCAGGAAGATATGCTAAAAAAGCTTAAAAAACTAAAGAAAATATGGTCAAACGAATTGAAAGATTTGAGGATTGTTAAGATGATCCTTACTGAAGAAGATTACTTTGGTTGATATAAAACCGTATTTATCGCTATTTTAAGCCATTATATGCTTTTTGTATTTGATCCATACCTTATATTGGATCAAATACGACCTCTATCGGACAAAAAAGACACTTGCCATTTTCACACAAAGGCGTTACAATTAAAGAAGTGGGAACGTTATGCTCCCTAAAATTTGGCCAATATTTATAGACCGATTAAAACGATCCAATCAGGAGGTATATGATGAATCAGGAACAAGTGTTACGTATGCAAAAAGGTAAGGGATTTATTGCAGCTCTGGATCAAAGTGGCGGCAGTACTCCAAAAGCATTAAAATTATACGGTATTACCGAAGATAAATACAACGGTGATGATGAAATGTTTGATCTCGTTCACGCAATGCGGACGCGTATTATTAAAAGCCCCTCATTTACATCTGAACATATTTTAGGCGCTATTCTTTTTGAAAAAACAATGGATCGCAAAATTGACGATCTCTTTACCGGAGATTTTCTCTGGGAAAAAAAGGGTATTTTACCTATTTTAAAAGTCGATAAAGGTCTGGCCGAACAAGCCGATGGCGTTCAACTCATGAAACCCATTCCGGATCTTGATAAATTACTGAAACGTGCCGAAGCCAAACATATTTTCGGAACAAAAATGCGTTCGGTTATTCAAGAAGCCAATGCTGCCGGGATTAAAAAAATTGTTGATCAACAGTTTGAAGTTGGCTTACAAATTGCCGCTGCCGGTTTTATGCCTATTTTAGAACCTGAAGTTAATATCAAAAGTGCTGATAAAGCAGCTTGCGAAAAAATATTAAAAGAAGAAATCAAAGCACATTTAGCTGAATTAGAAGATGGTGTTCAAATTATGTTTAAATTGACACTGCCCTCTGAAAATGGTTTCTATTCCGATATTATCGCCGACAAACACGTTCTCCGTGTAGTCGCTCTTTCCGGTGGCTATACTCGTGCGGAATCTAACGCAATGTTAGCTGAAAACCCCGGTTTAATTGCAAGTTTTTCAAGAGCACTCAGCGAAGGTTTAAATGCTTATCAATATGATGAAACTTTTAACGCAATGCTTAAAGATTCGATTCAAAGTATTTATGATGCATCGATTAAATAAA
>JAVXTS010000035.1:0-17208 GCA_036642535.1 Eubacterium sp.
GTTTTTTGTCGATAAAACAGTGTTTTTTTGTGGTCTTAAAGAAAGATTTTGTAAAGCGATGCATTCCAAGCGATTATGCTGTTTACAAATGGGAGTGAACAGTGTAATATTAAAATACTGAGACAATACAGAGATGGGGGATAAAAAATGACAGGAAAAAATATTTTTATAGCAAAAAGTGCAGATGTGCTTGGTAAAGTTAAAATAGGAAATTACAGCAGTGTTTGGTATCAGGCAGTGCTTCGCGGTGATACCGGGACGATTACAATAGGTGAGCGCAGTAATGTGCAAGATGGCAGTATCGTTCATGTTGCACCGGGCCATAATACTAAGATCGGAAGTGGTGTTACAGTTGGCCATAACTGCATTATTCACGGCTGTACTGTCGGTGATGATGTACTTGTGGGTATGGGGTCGATTATCCTCAATGGTGCGGTAATTGGTGAAAATACCATTATAGGAGCCGGAACATTGGTAACACAAAACAAAGTGATTCCACCAAATTCACTGGTTGTTGGAAGCCCTGGAAAAGTTGTTCGGCAGCTGACGGATCAAGAAGTTGACAGTATTCGTGAAAATGCTCAGGAATACATGGATTCTATGGGACTAGAATCGGGAAAAAGTTACTATGAAGATGGTGATGGGATCATAATTGTTCGAGGATTATAAAAATAAAAAACGTATTCGATAAAATTTGAATACGTTTTTTTAAGTTTGAAAAAGCAAAGATACTATCGATAACAGCAGCGATAATGATCGGGATAATCATAATTCGACCTAAAGATGTAAAAGAAAGATTTGATTATAGTCTAAATGAATTCAATGGTTTGAAAAGCAACAGAGCAATAATGATACCTACAGTGGCCTGTAAAAAATTAAAGGGTATATTAATTAGAGGTGTGATCAAACTACCGTACATAAACGTTTCTGAAAAATAGTAAATGAGAACCATAATGGTGCCGGATATCAGCATAATAAGGGTTTCTTTTTTGCGACCGGGTTTACCACGTAGCAAATAGCCTGTAAGAAACGCCATGGTTCCTTTAGCGAGTGCCGTCGGAATAATATAGGCACCAAAACCGGCAAAATAGTCGGCACTTCCTGCCCCTATAACAGCTGCGATGGTACCGTAAATGGGTCCGAGTATAAAACCGCAGAGAAAAACGGCTGCGTCGCCCAGATGGATATATCCGTTGGGAATAGGGATTTTGACAATGCTAATCATGATGAATGTAACGGCCATCATAAGAGCGGTGTAACAACATTTTTTAGTAGTAATATTCATAATTTAAGACCTCCGAAATTTTGGATATGCTTAGTATTATAGCATAATACAGTGGTTTTTAAAGAACCAAAAAGAACCAGAATTATTAGTATTCTGGTCCCTAATGTTAAATGATTTATTGTACTTTTTCAATAAAAATATTAACGCTACTAGCATAGTCAAGGCCTGTACGCTCCGGTGTATTGGGAGAAACGGTGATACGGATATCGCAGCCGTTAACCGTTGCGTGAAGATTTGTTGATGCACCGTTAGCCTCTTCAGTGTAATCAGGTGCAGTACCGAGAAAGCTTTGATAAAAAGTGGTAAGTTCTGTCGTTTCAGCTGTAGACCCATAAAGTGCCGTCCAACCGGGATTACCTTTGTCCGATGTGATATCGTGGGAATCGGCAACTCCGCTAACTTTGTATAAAGGAAGCAAATTTGATGGATAGGAGATAGCCAGTTCTTTGTTGGTATCGACAAAAATATCAGCCTGATTAGCGTCAATAACAGCCTGCATTTCCGGCGTTATTTGGGAGACATCATTTGAAATAGCTGAATTATCGACGGGTGCTTGAACTGTGGTGGTTGGGGTAGGTGCATTATTGGTGTCTGGTGTAGCTGTGGCAGCGGATGGAGTCATTGGAGTATCTTTTGAGCCTGAAAGCTTAGTAATGAAAAATATTGCACCAACAACAACAATTATAGTAGCAAGAACAACCATTAATACGATCTTTTTCTTGTTCATAGATTCACCTTTATTCTTTCTTATTTTTAGTAATAAAATAGTTTGTATTTCTATTATAAGCTATTTTTGTTAAAGTTTAAAGGAGAACTTGGCAATTGATGTATATTTTTATTAAACAAATTAGGTCAATTGTAGAAGATTAGTAATTTAGCCGGAAATTATTGACATTGAACGCAAGAGAGAATATAATGATTATAATTATCAGCAATTTGAAAGGGGGGATTCTGTATGAAAACAAATAAAATGAAGTTCAGTAAAAATAGTATAAAAATTGTTTGTGCTTTGATAATTATTGTAATTATAATAGGAACAGTATATGATTTTTCATATCGTTTACAGCACGTTTTAACGAACGAAACATATAGAACCCTTTCAGATGTTTCTAAAGATTATAATAAGGCGTTTTTAGATCGTATTGATTATAATGTGAAAACATTAAATGTACTTGCGGGCAGTCTTGAAGAAATGCAAGGGCAGACAAAAGAAGAAATTATACGTGTTTTACAGAATGCGGTGGAAGATGGCGGATTTGAAAAAATAGTTGCTTGTGATATGGACGGCAAGAGTTATTCAGATAAAGGAATATTTGCAGATGTTTCACAACGTGATTATTTTCAAAAAGCGATGAAGGGTGAAAAAAATATCAGTGAACCATTGGCCTCTCTTGTCAGTGGCGAAGAGAGCCTTGTTATTGCGGTGCCCATCCATGATAAAACGGAGATAAAGGGTGTTCTTTTGGGTGTTTATCCCTTATCCATAGCCGGGGAACAATTGCTTGATTTCACCTATTACAGTGAAGGATATGGCTTTATTGTAGCATCGGACGGAACTATTATTATTTCCAGTGATCATGCTGATAAATTGGCTGATGAACAAAATATTTTTTCATTTTTTGAAAAAACAGATATTGTTGATTTTTCGGTTGAAGAACTTAAAAAGACCATGGAAAAGGGTGAAAACGCGAATTTTGCATTTAATTATAAGAATGAGAAACGTTTTGTTAGCTTTATGCCATCAACAGTTAATGATTGGTATACCTTTAGTATTGCCTCGGATGAACCGATGATGCAGCAGAAAAAGATTATGAATCGAATAGTACTTAGATTCGTTTTACAATTATTCGTTGTAGGTATGTTGCTACTGATATGGTTTATCATAGATAATCGGCGTCATAACAAAGAAATTCGGATTGCGAATCAAAAATATCAATCACTGCTTGATAATATAAATGGTGGGATGATTGTAGCCGTTCACGCACAAAATATTGATGAAACAATAATAACCCATGTGAGTTCGGGATTTACAGATATGACGGGGTATACTATTGATGATATTAAAAATAACTTTCAGGGGCGGTATCTTAATGTTATTCTTGAAGAAGATCGTCAAGAGGCTTTTGATATTTATCTCGAACAAATTAAAACGGGCACGACATACCATATGCCATATCGGATACGCAAGAAAGATGGTTTAATTCTTTGGGTGATGGATAATGGTTATTTGGTAAATGATATAGACGGATGGCGCAATCATAGTATTGTGACTGACATTACGGTTATCAAAAAACAAGAGGAAGAACTGCGTTTGAGTGAAGAACGCTTTTCACTTGCCATTAATGCATCGAGCGGAACGTTGTTTGAAGTTGATTTAAAAAGAAAATTATATACACATTTTGAAAATTCTGAACGTATATTTGGCATTAATGCTGAAAAACTTCTGGAAGATACCCGTGCTTTTTCATTTTTACCCTATGATGAATTTGTTAAAGCGGTTACCAATTATTTTTTCCATCCGGATGATCATATTGTTTCCCGTAATGCGATGGAACAGTTACTAAAAAATGGAAAAGAAAGTTATGAAGCCAGATTACGTCGGTTTGATAATAGTTATATTTGGGCTCGAATCGATTTAAGTTTAAGTTTTGATGAGAATGGTGAAAAATCACGTCTGATTGGGTTTATGTCAGATATTGATAATGTTAAAAAGCGGGCAGAGCTTTTGGAAAATAAAGTACAAACGGATCCGATGACAGGTTTATACAATAAAGTTGCGATGGCTACCCTTGCCAATAAAGTTCTTGAGGACTATCCAAATGGACGTCACGCTTTGATCGTTTTAGATATTGATAATTTTAAGGGAATAAATGATACGCTAGGTCATGCGTTTGGTGACGTGGTTTTGATTGAGGTCTGTACAAAATTAAAACATTTGTTCCGAAATAATGATATTGTAGGGCGCATGGGTGGTGATGAATTTGCTGTTTTGATGAAAAATGTACCGGATACCAGTGGTGTGCTAAAAAAAGCGATGGAATTATCCAGTGTTTTTCGACAAACCTATGTTGGTGAAAAAGAAGACTATAAAATATCTTGCAGTATGGGCATTATTATGATTGAAAATAACAATAGTAAATTTGAGGTATTTTATCGAAGAGCGGATGCGGCACTTTATCAGGCTAAACAAAATGGAAAGGATCAGTTTATTCTTTATAATGAAGAGGATGCCGATCAATATCCGATTAATGATACACGTACAAATGATGAGGAAGCATATAATCATAAGACATCTCATAATATTGAAGCACATATTTTTGAATTGCTCTATACCTCCAAAGATTTTAATGTGAGCATTAATATGGCACTTGCTGCAATTGGACAGCAATATCAAGTTAGTCGAGTCGCTATTTTTGAAAATAATGAGGAAAATAACACGACAACCAATATTTATGAGTGGTGCAATGATGGTATTACCAGTGAAATGGGTAACCTTCAGAATTTGGCAGTTTCGTCTTCAGAAGGAGAATCAATCTTTGATCCGTTTGATCAGGAAGGATTGCTCTACTGTAGTAATGTACACGAGTTGGCACCTTATTTAAGACATATTTTTGAATCACAAGGGATTTTATCCACACTGCAAATAACCATTACCGATGATGAAAAGACTTATGGATTCATTGGCTTTGATGAGTGTAAAAAATATAGAGTATGGACATCGGAAGAAATGGAAAAGCTTTCTTATCTTTCAAAATTGTTGAGTGTCTTCTTATTTAAAGAAAAGGCAAAATCTACGGTAATGGCAAATTTGAATACACGGCTTCAAATTTTAGATGTTCTTCCCGATTATATGTGTGTCGTTAATCCTGAAACACATTCGATTGTGTATGCAAACAAGAAAATGACTGAAATTTTTCCGGAAGTACAACTGGGGTCTTTTTGCTTTACCAAACTTCACGGCGGACAGACAGAACCGTGCGCAAAGTGTATTATCGAACAAATTAAAAAAGGCGATACGGATCATTTAGAAATCGTTAATGAAGCTAAAGATATTCATTTAAAAATAAATGCACTTTCAATCAATTGGACGGATGATAAAAAGATGATGTTACTTTATGGGATTGACGATTAAAATAGTTACGCTGTATGCTCAAATCAATACTAAATTTGGGAAGAAAACCTTGCTTTTTGAACGGATATTGGGTACAATAGATCACATATGTGAATAAAATAGCAATGAAAAGGACGCTATGGTCAATTGTTTTTTAGAGAGATAATCGAAGGTGCTGAAAGATTATTAAAACAATGGTTATAGAGATCACCTTTGAGCTTGATTTCTGAACTTATTTAAGTTAGGAAATCACGGGAAACCGTTATATTTTAAGTGGACAGATAGAAATTAAAGATATGATCTGTCAATTTGGGTGGCACCGCGGATATAAACTTCGTCCCTTTTGGGATGGAGTTTTTTTTGAATTAAAAAAGTTTAACAAATTTTAACAACTATAATAGACTTTGGAGGCAACGATGTTTAAAACACTATCAAGTGACTGTGTCAGTACGATTGAAAATAAAATTACCGAGAAGTGGCAAGAGATGAATATTCTGGAGAAAACCATTAATAATCGAAAAGACGGTGAAAATTTCGTCTTTTATGAAGGACCACCAACGGCAAACGGTCGCCCGGGAATTCATCATGTGATTGCAAGAACCCTGAAAGATTCGGTCTGTAAATATCAGACTATGAAAGGGTACCGTGTTCTGCGTAAAGCCGGATGGGACACCCACGGTTTGCCGGTTGAAATTGAAGTTGAAAAAAAACTGGGGATCAGCAGTAAGCCTGAAATTGAAGCATATGGGATCGATGCATTTAATAAACAATGCAAGGAATCAGTTTTTAGTTACGAAAAACAATGGCGAGAAATGACCAATCGTATGGGCTATTTCATCGATATGGATAACCCTTACATTACATTAGACAATAATTATATTGAATCCGTTTGGTGGATTCTTAATAAATTTTTTGAAGAAGGTTACATTTATGAAGGGCATAAAATTTTACCTTACTGCCCACGTTGCGGAACAGGGCTTGCATCCCACGAGGTTGCTCAGGGGTATCAGGAAATTAAAACAAATACCGTGGTTGTGGCGTTTAAACGCAGTGATGCTGATGAATATTTTTTGGTTTGGACAACAACACCATGGACGCTTGCTGCCAATGTTGCCTTAGCGGTTAATCCTGAAGCGGATTATATTAAGGCAAAAAGTAAAGGTACTGTTTATATTTGCGCAAAAGTTTTAGCCGATAAACTCTTCGGAAATGAGTATGAAATCATTGAAGAAATGAAAGGAAAGGCTCTGGAACACATTGAATATGAACGTTTGATGGATTTTGTTCCGGTTAAGAAAAAAGCCTTTTTTGTTACTTGTGCGGACTACGTTACCACCGAAGACGGAACAGGTGTGGTTCACATTGCACCGGCTTTTGGTGAAGATGACTACAAAGTGGGCCGTCAGTACGATTTACCGGTCATTCAACCGGTGGGAGAAGATGGGAAGTATACTGATACCCCCTGGGTAGGTCGTTTTGTGATGGAAGATGGGCTTGATATTGATATTATCAAATGGCTAAAAGAAGAAGGGAAACTTTTTAAAAAAGAAAAAGTACTTCATAATTATCCCCATTGCTGGCGTTGTAAAACACCACTATTGTATTATGCAAAACCAAGCTGGTACATTGAAATTACAAAAATTAAAGAGCTGCTGATTGAAAATAATAACAGCGTGAACTGGTATCCTGAATTTGTTGGGGAAAAACGGTTTGGCAATTGGCTTGAAAACCTGAACGACTGGGCAATTTCAAGAAGTCGTTATTGGGGAACCCCTCTTCCAATCTGGCGTTGTGACGATGAAAATTGTGGCGCATTGGCATCTGTAGGATCTCGTGCGGAACTAAAAGAAAAAGCGATTGAAGCGATCAGCGAGGATATTGAACTGCATCGTCCTTATGTTGATGATGTGCATCTGACTTGCCCGAAATGCGGAAAACCGATGACACGGGTTAAAGATGTGATTGATTGTTGGTTTGACTCAGGTTCTATGCCGTTTGCTCAGCAGCATTATCCATTTGAAAACAAAGAAACTTTTGAAGAACAGTTTCCTGCTGATTTCATTTGTGAAGGTATTGATCAGACCCGTGGATGGTTTTACTCACTGCTGGCGATTTCGTCCTTTGTAATGGGGAAATCACCTTATAAAAATGTCTTGGTGAATGATTTAATATTGGATGCAGAAGGACAGAAAATGTCTAAAACTAAAGGGAACACAGTTGATCCTTTTGAATTGTTTGATCAGTATGGTGCAGATGCATTGCGCTGGTATCTGCTTTATGTATCCCCTGCATGGACACCCACTCGTTTTGATGTTGAAGGGATTAAGGAAATCCAAAGTAAATTCTTTAATACGTTTAAAAATACTTACAGTTTTTTCACTCTTTACGCCAATACCGATGGTCTTGATCCAAGAACATTTTTTGTTGAATATGCAGATCGTCCGGAAATTGATCGTTGGATTTTGTCAAAATATAACCGATTGATACAAGAAGTTCGAGATGAGATGGAAATTTACGATCTGACAAAAGCTGTTCGAAAAATTCAAAATTTTGTGAATGAAGATTTATCAAATTGGTATATCCGCCGTAATCGTCGCCGTTTCTGGGGAAGTGAATTAACGGAAGATAAAAAAGCAGTATTTAATACAACCTACGAAGTCCTTGAAGGTTTGGCACGTTTGGTCGCACCTTTTGCACCTTATATCAGTGAAGAAATCTATACGAACTTAACAGGAGAAGAATCGGTTCATCTGGCAGACTATCCTACGGTTAACGAAGCGTTATTGAGCGAAGCGGTAGAAGTTCCGATGGATCTTGTTCGTGAACTGGTGAGCCTTGGCCGCGGTGCTAGAGAAGAAGCTCAGATTAAAGTCCGTCAGCCTTTATCAGAAGTGATTATTGATGGTAAATATAAAGAAACATTGGGTGATTTAACCCAGTTGATGAAAGAAGAACTAAATATCAAAGCTGTTAATTTTGAAGATAATCTGGGCGATTTTATGAATTACACCTTGAAACCAAACTTTAAGGTAGCCGGTCCGATTTTAGGTAAAAATGTTAAACTTCTAGGTAAAGCACTAGCTGGAATTAATCCGATAGAAGCTGTTGCAAAATTAGAAGCTGGCGATGTTTATCCGGTCGAAATTGAAGGTCAAACCATTGAGTTAACAAAAACTTTTGTTGATATTCGGATCTCTGCAAAAGAAGGTTTTAATGTTCAAACTGCAAATAATAAATTTATTATTCTTGATACAAGTCTGAATCAGGAACTTTTGGACGAAGGTTACGCACGTGAAGTGGTGTCTCGTGTTCAGCAAATGCGTAAAAGTAATGGCTTTGAAGTGATGGATCATATTCATATCACCTATAAAGCAGATGAAGAAGTATCAAAAGCGATTGAAGCGTATGCGGCATTTATTAAAAAAGAAACATTGGCCGAAACCCTTGAAGTTGGGGATGATGATTTAGAAGCTTGTGTACTTAACGGGCATGAATCAGCGATTGCTGTCACAAAAATAAAATAAAGTGTGATAGGGAACTGCGACCTGCGGTTCTCTATTATTTTTTGCGAAAGGAAAATTATGAATGATGCTTTTTTAAAAAAGAAATCAACAACGGTGGCAATCGCTATTTTATGTACTTTTTTATGGGGAAGCGCTTTTCCGGTTCTGAAAATAGGCTATGATCTTTTTCAAATCCCAAGCGGAGATATTTGGGGGAAAATGGTTTTTGCGGGATTACGCTTTCTGTTAGCCGGATTTGTGGTTTTACTGTTAAACCATTTTTTAAATAAAGGCAATCGCATAAAATGGGTATCCGGTTATGGTAAGTGGATTGTGGCATTGGCTTTATTAGGAACGACTATTCAATATTTTTTCTTTTATATTGGAGTTGGCAATACAACCGGTGTCAAAGGTTCGGTTGCATCTACTGCGGGTACTTTTTTGGTAGTACTGATGGCACCGCTGTTTTTCAAAAAAGATAAACTAAACACTTATAAAATAGTTGGGATGGTCTTAGGATTAATCGGTATTTTTTTAACATCTTTAAATAGTGCCGGTAATGCAGGATTAGATTTTAATTTTAAATTTATAGGAGAAGGATTTTTAATTATTGCCGGATTGGGCGATGCAGGCGCAACGTTAGTGGCTAAATATTTATCGGATAAAATGAATCCTTTTCATTTTACTTTTTTTCAAATGGTCTTAGGCGCATTGGTTCTGTTAGGTTTAGGTATTGGATTTGGCATGGTAATGGGTGGTATTCATATGGTGTTTACCTTTAAAGGCATTTTACTTCTTGGCTATGCGGCTATTATTTCCGGTGTTGCTTTTTCGATGTGGAATGTTTTATTGAAATATAATGAAGCAAGTTCAATCACCGCTTTTAAATTTTTAATTCCGGTCTTTGGGAGTTTGTTGTCAGTGCTTCTATTACCGGGGGAATATTTGAGCTTTTTTATTTTTGCAGGATTATTGTCAGCATCATTGGGGGTATATTTAGTTAATAAAAAAGTGTAATTTTATAAATAGAATAAGAAACTTTTAGATTTCATCAATCAAATTATGATACAATACGTTTACATAAAATGAAAAGGAGAAAGTCATGGGAACTCAGCATGAAGTTACGACACAACAACCTTTATTGAATGACAAAGGAATGATTATTGAACCGGGGTGGGCTCGGCAACTAATATGGAATTATAATCGGGAAAAAATTGCAGCATCGTGGTTTCGTCGTAAAGAGTGGGATTACTATATGATTACCGATCAGCATAAGGGAATAGCATTGACGCTGTCGGATTTGGGGTATATCGGCATGACGAGTGTAACGGTACTCGATTTTGATAACTGGATTGAACATACCAAAACGATTGTAGAAGCACGACCAGGTGGAAAATATGGATTGGAATGTCATTCGGGTACAAATCGATGCGCCATAAAACATTCTAAAATTCATTTAAGCTATCAAATAGAAAAGAATAAACGTCGGATCCAGTGCTATTTTCCTAAATTTTGGAACGGTAAAGATTTGGAGGCTGATATTGTACTTTATCAACCTCCGATGGATACCATGTGCATTGCCACACCATGGAAAGAAAAGCCGACCGCTTTTTATTATAATCAAAAAATTAACTGCATGCCTGCCAGTGGCTTTATGAAATTGGGAGATGAAACCCAACATTTCTATGCCAATAATGCCATGGGCGTTCTGGATTGGGGACGGGGTGTATGGACTTACGATAATACATGGTATTGGGGAACTGCGAGTGGATGGCATGAAGGTGTTGCTTTTGGTTTTAATTTGGGCTATGGTTTTTCTGATCGTAGTAGTGCTACTGAAAATATGGTGTTTTATAATAATATTGCCCATAAACTGGATGAAGTATCTTTTATCATTCCGGAAAACGCATCCGGTAAACGTCAGTTTATGAAGCCATGGCGGATGACGTCCAATGACGGACGATTTGAAGGTTTCTTTATACCGAAACTAGATCGAAGTGCGACGGTTAACTTGTTGGCAATTAAGAGTATTCAACATCAAATTTTTGGAAACTTTACCGGAAGAGTTATTCTTGATGATGGTACTATTTTAAAAATTGAAAAATTTTTGTGTGCAGTTGAAGTGATTCACAATATGTATTAAAAAATTAAAAGTAGACAGTGTATCCTTTTTTGAGGAGTTCATGCATAATTAAGTGTTGAAAGAATCAGAAAAAAATCAGTAAATATGTGTTATAATAAAGGTATAAAAATAAGGATTGGAGGGTTTAGAAATGAATGTAGTAGCGTTGACAGGTGCCGGTGTTTCAAAAGCAAGCGGTGTTCCAACTTTTGTTGAAATGGGGGATCTTAGAGAAAAACTAAGCCGTGATTTTTACGATGCACATCCGGCAGAATTTTTTGAAGTGGTACTTGGCATGAAAGACATTGCAGACAAGGCAGAGCCTAACCCAGCCCATTTAGCACTGGCAAAATATCATGTGCCCATTATTACCATGAATATTGATGGTCTTCATCATCGTGCGGGGAGTACAGAAGATGAAGTGATCGAAATTCACGGCAGTATGCGTAAAGTTTTTTGTGACCGTTGCGGTGCGTGGTTTGATTTCGATGTTATCAGGGACAGTATCTATTGCCCGCATTGTAAAGATCATATTTTACAGCCCGATATTGTGTTATACGGGGATAATATTCCAAGGCTGACCGCTGCTCTTAAATTAGTTGCAAAAGCTGATCAACTAGTAGTCATTGGCACATCTTTCTATACATCGACAGCATCTTATGTGACGGATGAAGCAAAACGTTGGGGAATTCCTGTTGAAATCATAAATGATCACTCAGAAGAAATTTTGCCCAAATATCTTGATAAAATATATGGAGGTCATTAGACAATGTTAGAATTGGTTTACAAACCCAAATATGATGGAATTATTTTTGATTTAGATGGAACGTTGGTTAATTCATTGGAAGATTTGGTAGATGCGTGTAATACTGTTATGAGACATTATGGTTGTCCGCTAAAAACCTATGAAGAGGGAAAAAAACTGATCGGTCGGGGACTTCGGAATTTAATTCAACGTGCACTTACAAAAGAATTATCAGAGAATGAACAAATAGTAGATGAAGCGTTGGCGATCATGAAAATAGCTTATGCTAAGTGTTATGTCCATAAAACAAAAGCTTATGAGGGGATCCAGGATTTACTCCGTTATCTTCATTGTCACAATATTCCTTTTGCAGTCTGTACCAATAAACCGGATGACGCTGCAAAAATCATTGTAGAAACGATTTTTTCTAATGATAAATTTGTAGATGTCGTTGGGCAAAATGATGATAAACCGAGAAAACCGGATCCAACGCAAACTTTGGAAGTTGCAGCTAAAATGGGTGTGAATCCGGAAAAGTGTATTTACATGGGTGATAGTGCCATTGATTATAAAACGGCAAAAAATGCAGGGATGCTTCCAGTGTTGTGTACTTGGGGGTTTACTGAGCCTAAAGAGTTAATGAAATACACCGATGCTATTTGGATTAAAAATCCATTACGTGCCATTGGTGCCCTTAAATACGGAGATGAAATGTATACGGTATTTAATGAAAAAAAGAGTGATGAAATTAAAAATTGAAAAATATAGATGAAGAATTTTCGAATAAAATTTCAAGATGTGTTTGTTCGTTAGTTCTTTATTTTTTATTTAAAAATTTAAATTATTAAACAGAGTATTTTTTTCTGCTTGTATTTTGTGTTGTATTCTTATGGTATATCAATATATAGATGATCATGTAAACGAAAATCATTTTGCAAATAAAAATATCATTTACATATTGACTTTATTAATGGGTATTGTTATAATAAATGCTTTACTTTTCAGACAAATCATGCTATAATTAAAAAATACCATTACCACAGAGAGGTGAAATTCATGCAGAAACAAAAAGCGACAATTATGGACGTTAAGCGTGAGGTTGAAAATTACCGTGGCAGAAGAGTAAAATTGGAAGCGCATAAGAGTAAGAAAAAACTCTATCAAAAAGAAGGCGTTATTGAAGGTATTTATCCTAGTATTTTTATTATTAGTGTAAAAGAAGAAAAACGTCCGGTGCAGAGACTATCCTTTTCATATTCCGATGTTCTCACAAAAAGCGTTAAACTTGCCTTAGTTGATGAAGTTGAAGGCGCATTTAGTTATTAAAAACGGGAATAATGACAATTAAATAGACAAATTAGTGATTCCGATAGAAGGGGAAGAATTTACAAATTGTGTTCTTCTTTTTTTATTGCTCATTTTTTAAGGGAGATAGGATATAATATACCTAAAAATAGTTGGAGTGTTAAATTGGGAAATAAAATATTAAATATAGAATCGGAAATAGGAAAATTAGATGCTGTTTTATTGCATCGACCTGGAAAAGAATTGGAACGTATTGTTCCGGATTCGCTAAAAGAAGTATTATTTGAGGATATTCCATGGCTTCGACGCATGAAGGAAGAACATGATGCTTTTGCGAAGATACTGACATCTAGAGGGATTGAAGTGTATTATGTGGAACAGTTGTTAACGGATATTTTGAAAAATCATAGTGTCCGTGAAGAACTGCTCTTTGACGTTATTGAGCAAAATCCATCCTCGGGTAATTATATTGATGGGTTCTTAAAAGAATATCTTTTAAATATGGATGATGAAAAACTGGCAGAAGCTTTAATTGCTGGAGTCCTTCAGAAAGAATTGAATCATATTCAAAGAGAGCGCGTTTTGACGGATTATATCAATGAGAAGGATCCTTATGCGTTTTATATGAATCCTTTACCGAATTTGTATTTTATGCGAGATCCGGCAGTCGTTATCGGGGACGGGATGAGTATCAGTTCTATGGCGACCAATGTGCGTAAACGAGAAAGCTTGTATATGCGCTATATTTATGAAAATCATTCATTGTTTGCAACCTGTAAAAATAAAACGTACTATAATACAGATAAGTTCTTTTCCGTTGAGGGTGGTGATATACTGATTTTGAGCCCAACGGTTGTGGCAATCGGTTGTAGCGAACGAACACAGGTTCAGGGCGTTGAAGAATTAGCTCGGAGTCTATTTGATAAAAATGAAACCATTGAAGGTGTACTGGCGGTTAAGATTCCAAAGGACAGAGCTTTCATGCATTTAGATACGGTGTTCACCATGGTTGATTATGATCAGTTTACCGTTTATCCGGGAATTTTAAATGCAGTTGAAACGGTGATGATTCGTCGTGGAAAAGGCGATAAACTGTGCTATGAGCGCATTGATAATCTTAAAGATGCGTTAAAACAGGCATTAAATTTGCCGGCGATTAACTTAATTGAAAGTGGTGGCGGTAATCCTGTAGCAGCAGCGAGGGAACAATGGAACGATAGTACCAATACACTGGCTATTGCACCGGGAATTATTGTGGCTTATGGTCGAAATGAACGATCGAATGAGGTGTTGTCGCA
The DNA here is from genome assembly GCA_036642535.1 of Eubacterium sp. Taxonomy (GTDB): domain Bacteria; phylum Bacillota; class Clostridia; order Eubacteriales; family Eubacteriaceae; genus Eubacterium. The sequence goes on from JAVXTS010000035.1 coordinate 14,370, forward strand.
AAATGGTATTGAAGTGATTGGTATTGAGGCATCGGAACTTGTAAGAGGACGGGGTGGCCCACGCTGTATGACCATGCCTCTTAAACGGGATAAAATAAGATAAAAAAGAGATAAAAAGGTAAGGTCAGCGATAATAAGATGATTTTGCCTTTTTGCTGTTTAAAAGAGAACTAACAAATGAATTGTGAAATCGATAACGCATTGCGAAAATAAAGTCGATCGGTTAAAATAACAATAAAGAATGCGAATTCAGGAGGATAAGATGGGGATTAATTTAAAAGGCCGTCATTTTTTGACATTATTGGATTTTACACCAGAAGAGATTACCTATTTATTAGACTATGCTACGGCGCTTAAGAAAAAGAAAAAGGAAGGTCGTATCGGTAAATTATTGACGGGCAAAAATATTGTATTGTTGTTTGAAAAAACTTCGACACGTACCCGTTGTGCCTTTGAAGTTGGTGCTTTTGATGAAGGGGCCAATGTTACTTTTCTGACGAATAGTCAAATGGGGAAAAAAGAATCAATTGAAGATACAGCACGGGTTCTCGGACGTTTTTATGACGGCATTGAGTTTCGTGGATTTAAACAAGAAACCGTTAATGCTTTGGCAGAATTTTCCGGTGTTCCTGTATGGAACGGCTTGACGGATACTTACCATCCTACACAGATTCTAGCCGATATGTTAACCATCCGTGAAAATTTTGGAGAACTTAAAGGGCGTAAACTAGCCTATGCAGGAGATGCCAGAAATAATATGGGTAATTCACTGATGATTGGATGTGCTAAACTAGGAATGCATTTTGTAGCCGTTGCGCCAAAAGAATTGTTTCCGGATGAAAACTTGGTCGCTGAAATGCGGACACTTTGCAAAGAAACCGGCGGCAGCATCACTTTAACCGATGATATTGCAGAAGGTGTTAAAGAAGCAGATGTGCTGTATACAGATGTTTGGGTATCGATGGGTGAAGAAGATCAGACTGAAAACCGTATTAAATTGCTAAAACCTTATCAGGTGAACGCCAATATGGTTAAAGCAACAGGCAATCCGAATGTCATTTTTTTACATTGTCTGCCAGCTTTCCATGATGATCAGACCGATGTTGCGGCAGATATAAAAGAACGTTTTGGATTTGCCGAAATGGAAGTAACCGATGAAGTCTTTAGAAGTGATTATTCAAAAGTATTTGATGAAGCAGAAAATAGAATGCACACCATCAAAGCCGTGATGTGTGCCACTTTAGCAAATAATATTGTGGACGAAGCCGGAAAACCGGTTGTTTATTAAGCATGAAATAGAGGAGGAAAAGCGATGAATATAGCCAATATTACAGCACTGCAAAATGGTTCGGATATCCGTGGGATTGCCATGGAAGGTGTCGAAGGCGAAAAAATCAATCTGACCCAAGATATGGCCATGAAAATTGCCTATTCGTTTAGCATCTGGTTAAAAGCTAAAACTGGGAAAGAAAATTTGACCATTGCCGTTGGTCGTGATAGCCGTTTGACCGGGCCAAATTTGGCGCAAGCTGTCTGTTTAGGACTCATCAGTGACGGAAACCATGTGTTTGATTGTGGCATTGCCACTACGCCGGCCATGTTTATGACAACTCTTGATCCTGAGCTTCAGTGTGACGGTGCATTGATGATTACGGCTAGCCATCTTCCTTTTAACCGCAACGGGATTAAATTGTTTAGCCAAAACGGTGGACTGAATAAAGGCGATATTACCGAAATTTTAGAACAAGCCGAAACCATTGTCACCGATTTTAAACTGGGTGGGAAACGTGAAGAAATCCCTTTTATGAAAAAATATGCCACGAACATCGTCACCATGATTCAGGAAAAAACCGGAGTCGAAAAGCCCTTTGACGGTGCGCATATTATTGTGGACGCTGGAAATGGCGCCGGTGGTTTTTTTGCCGGACAGGTCCTAAAACCCCTTGGCGCAAATACCGAAGGTAGTCAGTTTTTAGATCCGGACGGTCATTTTCCAAATCATATTCCGAACCCTGAAGATCATAATGCCATCACTTCAATTTCAGAGGCCGTGGTTTTAAGCAAAGCTGACATGGGGATTATCTTTGATACCGATGTTGACCGTGCGGCGGTGATCGACGAAAAGGGAAATGCCATCAATCGAAATGCTTTTATTGCCTTTATTGCTAGTATGATACTAGAACAATATCCGGGGACAACCATTGTTACCGATTCAGTGACCTCCACAGGGTTGACCGAATATATTAAAAGCCTTGGCGGACAGCATCACCGTTTTAAACGTGGTTATAAAAATGTTATTAATGAAGCCATGCGCTTGAACGATGAAGGAATCGAAACGCATTTAGCGATGGAAACTAGTGGACATGGTGCCATTAAAGAAAATTATTTTCTGGACGACGGCACATATCTTGTCACCATGGCGCTGATTAAATTTGCGCAACTGCATAAAATCGGTAAACCGATCTCTGAATTTTTAAAAGGTCTTAAAGAACCGACAGAAGCGTTGGAAATTCGCTACAAAATTACAGCGGATGATTTTAAAACCTATGGACAAGATGTACTCGATGGTTTTGCCGAGTTTGCCGAAAAACAACCGGGATGGTCCATGGTACAACCCAATTATGAAGGGATCCGTGTCAATTGCGATAAAACGGCCGGAAACGGTTGGTGCCTCATGCGTATGTCTCTTCATGACCCGATTATCCCCCTAAATATTGAATCCGACGAAGTAGGTGGATGTGAAAAAATGAAGGCTCAAATTGATCTGTTTTTAAAAGAGTATAGAGCATTAAAATAATTTAAAAATGAAATTAAAGGATCCTGAACAGGATCTTTTTTT
>JAVXTS010000036.1:0-17148 GCA_036642535.1 Eubacterium sp.
AAATAAAAAAGAAACTGTTTATTCATTAATAGAGAATAAACAGCTTCTTTTTTTCATCCTTTAAAAGGTTCTCTAAGCCTGTCCGACGGAACCGAACATTTCCATCTTGATTTTAACAAGATCTTTAATGGCTTGCGTACCGGGTGCTAGTAGTTTACGTGGGTCGAAGCCTTTGCCTTCGAGATCTTTGCCGGCTTCAATGTATTCTCTGGTGGCTGCGGCAAAAACGAGTTGACATTCGGTATTAACGTTAATTTTAGCAACACCTAAAGTAATCGCTTCTTTAACCATTGCATCAGGAATGCCGGTGCCACCATGGAGCACAAGGGGCATATCGCCTGTTTTCTGTTGGATAGCATCTAGAACGTCAAAGTTCAGTCCTTGCCAATTTTGGGGGTATTGACCGTGAATGTTACCAATACCGGCTGCTAACATGGTGACACCAAGATCGGCAATCTTTTTACATTCTTCAGGATCGGCAAATTCACCGGCACCGACAACGCCGTCTTCTTCACCACCGATTGAACCAACTTCGGCTTCAAGGGATAATCCTTTTTGGTTACAGAGTTCAACTAATTCTTTTGTTTTGGTAGTGTTTTCTTCAAAAGGAAGATGCGAACCGTCAAACATAATGGATGAAAAGCCGGCTGCGATGCAAGCTTTTGCACCTTCGTAGCTACCGTGATCCAGATGCAGCGCAACGGGAACGGTAATTTTTAATTCTTCGATCATGGCTTTAACCATTTCAGTAACGGTTTTATAACCACACATATATTTTCCGGCACCTTCGGAAACACCTAAGATAACGGGTGATTTCTGTTCTTCGGCAGTTTGGAGAACTGCTTTTGTCCATTCCAGATTATTGATATTAAATTGACCGACACCATAGTGGCCTGCTTTTGCTTTAACGAGCATTTCTTTTGCGGATACTAACATAATAGAATAATTCCTCCTGTGATCTGATTTATTACTACACATTATTATATATGAAGAAAAAAGAAGTCTCAAGAAGAGATATTCGTTTATTGTCTGTTAATCATTTGCAGATTTCTATAAAACGGTTACAAATCATTTTTTCTTTTAAAAAAAGTGGTAGCATAATGAAAGGTTTAATGTTATAATTGTAAACGAAAATTGAATAAGCAATAAATGATGTAAAATCTATTTGGGCTGTTGTATCGTTGATTGAAATGATACAATATCGAGGGAATCTGGTGAGAATCCAGAGCGATCCGGTCACTGTCATTAGTTAGGTCTCCTTAAAGATGTCACTGGTATAAAAACTGGGAAGGCAAGGAGAATAAAAGCTATGAGTCAGGAAACCTACTGAATAGAGTGCTAATAACTACCTCCAGGGAAAAGGGAACTTAGTAACGTTAATTTGATTAATTTATCTTAGGTAAGCATATAAGATCTAATAGAATTAATTTAGTTGACAAACCTCTTTTCTTAATGAGTTAAATTAAGAAAAGAGGTTTTTTATTATACGGAAGTTAATTGTGAAAGAGTTAAAAATTTAGAAATAGTATGGAAGGGGAGTTATCAGAATGAAAGTAGTCGTTGTGGGAATTAATCATAAAGATACACCACTTGAAATCAGGGAAAAGGGAGCTTTCATTAAGAGAACCATTAAAGAGGGGATTATTCGGCTGAAAAAATTTGATTGTATCAGTGAGGCTATTATCGTATCAACCTGTAATCGAAGTGAAATTTACGTCGCAACTCAGAAAGTGGAGGAAGCCGCTAAAATTCTTTGTGATTTTTATAGGGACAAAGCACCGGAATTAAAGGATTATTTATTTTGCGAGAAAGGTCGAGATGCCATTTTGCACTTATATCGAGTCGTGACCGGTCTCGATTCAATGATTCTTGGCGAAGATCAGATTCTGGGCCAAGTAAAAGATGCGATGGAGTTATCTCAATCGATCCAAGGATGTGGTAAATATCTGAGTAAAGCCTTTAGAGAAGCAGTCACATTTGCTAAAAAAGTAAAAACAGTTTATAAGATTTCAGAAACACCGTTATCACTGAGTTCGACAGCAGTGAAACATGTGAAACGGACGTATTCGGATTATGCCGATAAAAAAGTTTTAATTGTTGGTTCCGGAAAAATGGGGCTTTTGGCACTGCGGTATATGGCTGCGGAAGGGTTTAATCATGTTTATATGACCAATCGGACCTACCATCCGGGGGATGAATATCAGGATATTTATACCGGTGTCAATATGGTGCATTATGAAGAGCGGTACGATTTTGTAAAAGAGATGGATGTTATTATATCCGCTACGGCATCGCCACATCTGGTTTTAAAAAAGGAACTGATGCCTGAACGTGAAAAACCGCTTATGATTATTGATTTGGCACTGCCGAGAGATGTTGAACAGGAAATAGCGGAAATGGATCAAATTGAACTTTTAACAATTGATAATTTTAAAAATATTATTGACGAAAAAATGCATTATCGTGAAAAAGTGGCTCAGAAAATAGCCATAGAAATTGAAGAAGAAATTGATGGGTTGATGGTGTGGATTACAAAATCTAAAGTTGATAACATGGTGGCACATTTTAATCAGAGATCTAGTCAGTTAGCGGATGAAACCGTTGAAATTTTAAATAAGCGGTATCAGTTTGAGGGTAAAGATGAAGAGTATTTAGGTAAAATTGTGCATTCTAAATTTCGTGAAATGGTGATGCCATCTATTAAACAGCTTAAAACTTTGGATGATGAAAATGATATTTTACGGTTTGAAAAAACCTTGGCATTTTTATTTTCTGCCCAAGAGATGGAGAACGCCCAATGAAAGGGCCGGTACTCCTTAATTTTACTCAAAAGAAAGCATTGGTGATCGGTGCCGGAAAAGTTGGTTTACGTCGTGCTGAAACCCTAGCCGGGTATGGGTGTTTTGTAACCTGTATCAGTCTGGATGAATTTTTAGGAGAACCGAAAAACTTACCGATAAAAATGATATTTGGTTCATACGACAATCATTTATTGAAAGATGTCGATCTAGTGGTTGCGGCAACAAATGACACTGCTGTTAATGCTGAAATTTTACGGGATTGTAAACAGCAAAAAATATGGTGCAATGCAGTCGATGATCCGGATCATTCGGATTTTATTTTTCCATCAGTAGTGAAGCGAGGTGACCTGACACTTTCGGTTTGTACCGATGGCGCAAGCCCATTTTTGGCTACACAGATCAAGAATGAACTAGCTGAAAAATATGATGAAAGTTATAACAAACGGCTCAGGTATCTAAAAATACTAAGAAAAAAAATATTAGAATTAGCATTGCCGGAAAAAGAGAAACGATTCCGGCTACAAGAAATGACCAATTGGACATTGGATAAATTGCAGGAAGAGGTGGAAAAAATATGAAAATAGTAGTAGGCTCCAGAGGGAGTAAACTTGCTGTTGTTCAAACCAATCAGCTTTTGGATGAACTCAGAAAAGCGAACCCGGAAGTTGATTTTGAATTGAAAATCATCAAAACAAAGGGGGATAAAATTCAAAATAAAGCCCTTGATAAAATAGGCGATAAAGGAATTTTCACAAAAGAACTGGAAGAGGCACTTTTAGATGGAACCATTGATATGGCAATTCATAGCATGAAAGATATGCCATCCGAACTTCCCGGAGGTTTGACACTGGCAATTCCGCCAAAGCGTGAAGATCCAAGAGATGTTTTACTGACACCGCATGCGATCAAAACGGTTGATGAATTGCCTAAAAATGCGATCATTGCGACTGGGAGTAAACGACGGATTTATCAACTGAAAAATCTTCGCTCAGATCTTGAAGTCGTTGGTATCCGTGGCAACATTGATACCCGTATCAGGAAGATGAAAGAGCAAAATCTGGATGGCATTATTCTTGCAGCAGCGGGACTGAAACGCATCGGTGTTTATGAAAGTGATGATTATACCTGTATTCCTTTAGATCCTAAAATGTTTATTTCGGCACCGGCTCAGGGTATTTTGGCGGTTGAAATCAGAGAAGATAATGCGGTCGTTAAAAAACTGATGGAAAATATCAGCGATGAAAAAACCATTATTCAGATGCGTGCCGAACGTCAATTTCTCATCAGTCTTAATGGGAGCTGCCACATTCCGATTGGTGCTTACTGTGATGTCGAAGGAGAGAATCTGACCCTTTACGGAATTTTCGGAAATGAAGAAGGCACGGTTTTACACAGAAGTCAGATATCCGGAAAACGTGGAGAAGAAAGCATCATTGGTGATCAGCTTGCAAAAAAATTAAAAAAATTAGTAGATAGCAACAAAGCGGTGGGGACAGTTTATCTTGCCGGTGGCGGATGTGGCGATGAAGGACTAATTACCGTTAAGGCAATGGAAAAATTGAAAGTGTGTGATGCACTGGTATACGATGCGCTTGTGAATGAAGCGTTTATCAAATATGTTAAGCCGGATTGTGAAAAAATTTATGTTGGTAAACGTGCGGCGAATCATGCATTACCTCAAGAGGACATTAATGCACTGCTTGTCAAGTTAGCCCGTGAAGGAAAAAATGTGGTTCGTCTTAAGGGGGGTGACCCTTACGTTTTCGGACGGGGGGGTGAAGAAGGTGAAGAACTTTACGATGCCGGCATTCCTTTTGAAGTCATTCCGGGGATCACTTCTGTCATTGGTGGTTTAGCCTATGCAGGGATCCCGATTACGCATCGGGATTGTGTATCCTCTTTTCAGATTGTTACAGGCCATCTTAAATCTGAAGAATCTGATCTTGACTGGCCAGTACTGGCAAAATCAAAAGGAACAATTGTCTTTTTGATGGGTGTGAAAAATCTTCAGAAAATCACAGAAGAACTGATGAAAAATGGAATGGATGAAAACACTCCGGCGGCAGTGGTGCATCGCGCATCGACACCGTACCAACGTGTGGTAGAGGGTGATTTAAAAACTATTTACAGCATTGCATCGGAAGCAAAAATTACCGCACCTAGCTTGATTGTTGTGGGTGATGTAGTGACTAAACGAAAAAAATTACGGTTTTTTGATACAAAACCGTTATTTGGAAAAACGATTATTGTGACACGATCCAGAGAGCAAAGTTCGAATATGGTGAAACAAATTGCAGAACTTGGCGGAAACCCTATTGAGTATCCAACGATTAAAATTGAACCTATTGCAGAAAGTATGACGCTTCTGAAAAATACATTCCAAAGTTTGGAAGATTATACACACTTGATTTTTACCAGTACCAATGGGGTTGAACTTTTCTTTAAAGCACTGCATGAAGAAGGAAAAGACACCCGGATTTTAAGTGGTTTACACATTACGGCAATTGGTTCGGAAACGGCAGCCTTACTAAAAGCTCAAGGCATTACCGCCGATTTTGTACCGGCTAAATATGTGGGTGAAGAATTGGTTAAGGGTCTTTCGCCACTTCTAAAAAAAGAATCACGCATTCTTATTCCCCGTTCGAAGAACGCCAGAATGTATATGGTGGCAGAACTCAAGAAAATTTGCAGCGTTGATGAAATTAAGATTTATGAAACGGTACGTGAAGATAATACCGATGTTGATGTGGTGAAGCTTTTGAAAGAAAATAAAGTGGATTATATCACCTTTACAAGTTCAACAACGGTTCAGTATTTTGTTGAAAAAATTGGAGCTGAAAATACAGCACTTGTCAAGAATGCAACCACCCTTTCAATCGGACCGATGACATCCGAAAAAATGCGTGAACTTTCTTTAAATGTTGATATTGAAGCTGAAAAATATACCATTAAAGGCATGCTAAACGAGCTGTGTGCCCATTTTAAATAAAAATATAAAAGTAGAGAGGCTAAAAAATGTTACCGACAAGATTAAGAAAAAATCCGGCTATTCGTAATTTGATTAGAGAAACTAAACTTTCAATGAATGATGTGGTTTATCCATTATTTATTGTGGACGGCGAAAATGTGAAACGTGAGATTCCATCTATGCGAGGACAGTACCATCTTTCGTTAGATGTCTTACAAAAGGAAATTAAAGAATTAAAGTTGCTTGGCATTCGCTATCTTATTTTATTTGGTGTACCGGATGAAAAAGATGAGGAAGCAACCCCTGCTTTTGTAGAGGATGGCATTGTGCAGAAAGCAATTCGTTTGATTAAAGCGGAAGATCCTGAAATGTATGTAATCACTGATGTGTGCCTTTGTGAATATAAAAGTGATGGGCATTGTTGTTTTTTTGAGAGTAATGGCGATATCAAACGGGATAAATCCCTTGAAACATTGAGTAAAGTAGCAGTTAGTCATGCCGAAGCAGGTGCCGATATGGTGGCACCGTCAGACATGATGGATGGACACATCGAAACACTGCGACGTGATCTGGATGCCGCAGGGTTTGAAAGTATTCCAATTATGGGATACTCAGCTAAATTTGCCTCTACATTCTACGGACCGTTTAGAGATGCTGCAAATTCTGCACCGGCTTTCGGTGATCGCAGAACGTATCAGATGGATCCGGCGAATGGACAAGAAGCACTCAAAGAAGTCCTACTCGACATTGATGAAGGGGTGGATATTGTCATGGTTAAACCGGCGATGCCTTATTTAGATATTATTTCAAAAGCGAAAGAATTATCCTATTTACCCATGGCTGCTTATCAGGTCAGCGGTGAGTATGCTATGATCCGCAATGCAGTGGATACGGGTTTGCTTGACGAAAAGGCAATTTATGAAAGTATGATTTCCATCAAACGTGCTGGTGCTGAAATTATTATTACTTATTTTGCAAAAGAATTAAAAGCCTTAATTGAGGAGTATCAATAGAATGAATCACGAAAAATCAATTGCTTTATTTAAAGAAGCAGAACAAAATATTCCCGGCGGAGTAAACAGTCCGGTTAGAGCCTTTAAATCTGTTGGAATGCCACCGATTTTTGTCGATCATGGCAAAGGGTCGAAATTATATGATGTGGATAGCAATGAATACACCGATTATATTTGTTCATGGGGTCCACTTATTTTGGGACATGCCTCGGAGGTTTATTACGAAGGTGTTGAAGAAGCCTTGAAAAAAGGGAATACTTATGGTGCACCAACCGAAATCGAAACACGGGTTGCACAGATGATTACTGAGGCTTATCCGAGCATGGAAATGGTGAGGATGGTTAACTCCGGAACAGAAGCTACGATGAGCGCCATTCGATTGGCAAGGGGTTATACCGGACGGGAAAAGTTTATTAAATTTGAAGGGTGTTATCATGGTCATAGTGACTCACTCCTTGTTAAATCCGGTTCGGGCACATTGACTTATGGCGTGCCAACAAGCCCGGGTGTTACTGCGGGAACGGCAAAAGATACATTGGTAGCCACCTATAATGATCTGGAATCGGTCAAAAAATTGTTTGATGAAAACAAAGGTGAAATTGCTTGTGTGATTGTCGAACCAGTTGCGGGAAATATGGGTGTTGTTCCACCTAACCGTGATTTTATGAAGGGTCTTAGAGAACTGACGCAAAAAGAAGGGGCTCTTTTGATTTTTGATGAAGTTATCACTGGATTCAGAGTGGCTTATGGTGGCGCTCAAGCGGTTCTTGATATCACACCGGATCTTACAACTTTAGGTAAAATTATTGGCGGTGGGATGCCGGTTGGTGCCTTTGGTGGTCGTCGTGATATTATGGAACATCTTGCACCTCTTGGTCCTGTTTATCAGGCAGGCACCCTTTCAGGCAATCCAATTGCTATGAAAATGGGACTCAATACACTCACCTATCTTAAAAATCATCCGGAAGTCTATACCATACTTGAAGATCGTGCTAAGCAGCTTGAAGCAGGATTTAATGCTAACATTGAAAAATTAGGTGTTAAAGCAAAAATGGTTCGTTTTGGTGGGATGACGACCTTGTTTTTTACCGATCGAGAAATTGTTGATTTTGAAAGTGTAATGACCAGTGATACTAAAATGTATGCCCGGTATTTTGCCGAAATGTTAAACCGTGGAAACTTAATGCCTCCGGCTCAGTTTGAAGGGATTTTTGTTTCAGCGGCCCACACGGAAGCCGATATTGAAAAAACCATTGCGGATTGTTTAGAAGCACTTAAAACATTGAAATAAGGAGAGCCATGTCAAAAAAAGCATTACTCGTCATCAGTTTTGGAACGTCGTATCGTGAGACACGCGAAAAAACCATCGGAGCCATCGAAAAAGATTTGCAGATGAACTTTCCGGATCATGATTTTAAACGCGCCTTTACATCTAGGATGATTATCAAAAAATTGAAAGAACGCGATGGCGAAGCCGTCGATATTCCCAGAGAAGCCCTTGAAAAATTAAAAAATGAAGGGTATACCGAAGTGGTTTGCCAAACGACGCATGTTATTAACGGCTATGAGTATGACCTGACCATCAGTGAACTTAAAAAATTCGAAAATGATTTTGAGGTGTTAACCATTGGTGCGCCACTGCTCACAACCATTAAGGATTATGAACGTGTGGTTGATATCGTTGCGGAAGAACTCCCTAAAACAGCCAAAGGCGAAGCCTTGCTTTATATGGGTCACGGCAGTGAACACCATGCTAATGCGACTTATCCGGCGATGGATTATACCTTTAAGCATATGGGTCACCCCAATATGTTTATGGGAACCGTTGAAGGTTTTCCGAGTTTGGACGACATCATTCCGCAGCTAAAAGAAAAAGGGTATCACAAATTATATCTGGCACCCTTTATGATTGTCGCTGGAGATCATGCCATTAATGATATGGCCAGTGATGAAGCGGATTCGTGGAAAACATTACTGACAAATGAAGGTTTTGAAGTGGAATGTGTTTTAAAAGGACTTGGACAGTTTAGAGGGATTCAGGACATGTTTGCAGAACACGCAAAAGATGGAAAAGATGTAAAGACTTTATTATAAATAAGGATTTAAAAATAAACTAGAAGTAAAAAATTGATCAAAAATAATTAGAATTGAGGAGAAAAAATGAACAATACAGTCTATTTAATTGGAGCAGGACCAGGAGATCCGGAATTAATTACGTTAAAAGGGAAGCGTTTAGTGAATGAAGCAGATGTTATTATTTACGCTGGCTCATTGGTGAATAAAGAAGTACTTGCCGGTCATAAAGAAAATGCAGAAATTCATAACAGTGCATCAATGACACTGGATGATGTGATCGAAGTGATTACAAAAGGTGTGAGTGAAGGCAAAAAAGTAGTACGTGTTCATACCGGAGATCCTTCTATTTATGGCGCAATTCGTGAACAAATGGATCGTTTAGAAGTGGCTGGGATTCCGTTTGAAGTGGTACCGGGCGTGAGCTCATTTACGGCTTCAGCGTCTGTTCTTAAAAAAGAATTTACTTTGCCAGATGTTTCTCAAACCGTTATTTGCACCCGTCTTGAAGGTAGAACTCCGGTACCAGATAAAGAAAAATTGGAAGCCTTGGCATCACATCAAGCATCAATGGCTATTTTCCTCTCGGTTCAAATGATTGATGAAGTAGCTAAACGTCTCATGACACATTATGCACCGGAAACACCAATTGCGGTTATTCAACGTGCAACCTGGGACGATCAGAAGATTGTGATGGGAACTCTCGAAACGATTGCCGAAAAAGTGAAAGATGCTGATATTACAAAAACAGCCCAGATCCTAGTGGGTGATTTTTTAGGGGATCAATATAGTTTATCAAAATTATACGATCCATCTTTTACCCATGAATATCGTACCGCTACAAAATAAAGATGAACACAGTAGAAAAATGGGCAGTGGTGACCGTGTCCAGACAAGGTGTTAAAAAAGCGCTAGAGATTAAAGAAAAGTTGCCTGAAAAAGATATTGAAATTTATACAATGGAAAAATATGCTACAGAGGATACAAGGTTGATCCGAGGTAAAATGGGTTCGTTTTTAGGTGAATTGATGGCAGAGTACGGCACTATTCTTTGTATCATGGCAACGGGAATCGTGGTACGTAGTATTGCACCTTATCTCGGGCATAAATCCGAAGATCCGGGCATTTTAGTCATGGATACTGAGGGTAAATATGTGATTAGTTTGCTATCGGGACATTTAGGACATGCCAATGAAAATACGCTGTATTTGGCAAAACAGATGGGGGCAGAGCCAGTTATTACAACCGGTACCGATGTGAAAGGTAGCCTTGCGGTTGATGTGTTCGCCGAAAAGATTGGATGTACTATTGATGATTTTAAAGATGCAAAAGAAGTCACTGCAGCTATTTTAGATGATGTATCCGTGGCAATTATCAATGAAGAAAAGTGTGATTTAACGGATGTGGTATTACCCACTAATTTGATATTAGAAGATGCTGAGACCTTGGAAAAGGTAAGCAAAAATTATGGCGGTTATGTGGTGATCTCTGCACAAAAATCGTATCCTCGAATGGGTAAAAAACCGCTTGTTCAGATTGTGCCAAAGAAAATTACTGTGGGAATCGGTTGTCGCAGAGGAACGGCAGGGAGTAAAATTATTGGGAAACTCATGTCGCTTTTAGAAACATTAGGGATTCATAAAAAAGCCATCAAAACTTTTGCTACCATTGAATTAAAATCAGAAGAGTTTGGTATTCATGAAGCTTGTGATTATTTCAAGGCTGATTTAAAAATTGTACCGGATGATTTTGTAAAGATGGTTCAGGGAAAATTTGAAGGTTCTGAATTTGTTTATGAAACAACTGGACTTTACGCTGTTAGCGAACCTTGCGGTTATGTCGCTTCCGGATTTGGAACTTGTTTGATCGAAAAACAAAAATGTGATGGAATTACTTTTTCAATTTGGCGATGATACGCCAATAAACGATTTTATACAAAAACATTTATAAAAGGGAGATTTTATGAGCAAAAAAATTTACGTTACAGGTCTAGGACCGGGTTTATATGAGCATATGACCGAAGCTGCTAAAAATTCATTAAAAGAAGCGGATGTTATTGTTGGTTACAAAACCTATATTGATATTATTGCGGATTTAATTGGAGAAGATAAGGAAATCTTATCTTCAGGAATGCGCCGTGAAGTTGACCGTTGTCAAGATTGTTTAGATCTGGCAGAACAAGGGAAAACTGTTACTTTAGTGAGTTCTGGTGATGCCGGTGTTTATGGTATGGCTGGAATTATGATGGAAATTGTGGAAAAACAAAAAAGTGATGTTGAAGTGATAATTGTACCGGGTATTTCTGCAGCGAATGCAGCAGCTTCAACCTTGGGTGCACCATTAATGCATGATTATTGTGTGATCAGCCTCAGTGATTTGATGACTGACTGGGAAATGATTAAGAAACGATTGCATTGTGCAGGCGAAGGTGATTTTATCGTTTCATTATATAATCCAAGAAGTAAAGGGCGCCCAGATAATATTGTGGAGGCTCAGAAAATTTTGCTAGAATATAAATCCGGCAGTACACCAGTTGGTATTGTACGCAATGCTAAACGTAACGATGAATCTTATGTTATTACAACGCTTGAAAAAATGTGTGACGCAGAAATTGATATGTTTTCCATGGTGATTATCGGAAATTCTAAAACCTATATTACCGAAGATCATCTGAAAATGATCACCCCTCGGGGGTATCAGTTGTGATTCTAGTTCTTGGGGGCACTTATGACAGCAGAAAGCTGACAGAAGCCCTTTTAGATGAGGGATACCGTGTGCTCTATTCTTCTGTAACGGAGTATAATGTGAAAAGTCTTCCTGAAAATGATCATCTTGGAACCGTGATTGGTAAACTTGAGCAAGAGGGTTTGTACAATTTGATCATTAATCATAAAATAAAAACGTGTGTTGATGCAACCCATCCCTATGCCGGAGAAGTATCGTTAAATGCAATTAATGCGTGTTCTAAAGCGAAAATTGATTATTTTCGAATGGAACGGCCACGACTTATTGATGATGGTGCAAATATTTTGGGGTTTGATACTTATGAAGAAGCGGTTAAATACCTGAATAAAAAAGAAGGTAAAATTTTATTGACGACCGGTAGCCGTCAGCTTGAATATTACGAATCAATCTCTAAAGAACGTCTGGTTATTCGGGTTTTACCCACAAGTAGTGTGTTAAAGAAATGTGAAGATTTGGGATACAAACCTAAGAGCATTATTGCTATGCAAGGACCATTTAGTTACCAAACAAATATTAATATGATTCGAGAATACAATATCCGTTATCTGGTAACTAAAGATAGCGGAGATGTAGGCGGTGTCGCAGAAAAAATAAATGCGGCTTCGGATTGTGATGTTCAAGTTGTTTTTATTAAACGTCCGACCATTGATTATCCTACTGTTTGTAGTGATATAAAAGGGGTTATCCATCAATTATCTGATCATGCGATAAATGTAAAAAAATGAAAAATTAGGAGTAAAAATGAAAAAAACAACGAAAAATATCATGTTTCAGGGTACCGGTTCTTCTGTTGGAAAAAGCCTGTTAACGGCGGGAATATGCCGTATTTTAAATAATAAAGGATACAGTGTAGCACCTTATAAATCTCAAAATATGGCGCTTAATTCATATATCACTCTCGATGGAAAAGAGATGGGACGCGCTCAGGTTGTTCAGGCTGAATGTGCCCGTATCGAACCTAGCGTTGAAATGAACCCGGTGTTGTTAAAGCCAAATTCCGATGTTGGCTGTCAGGTTATTCTCAATGGAAAAGCTGAATTTAATATGAATGCTGTAGAATATCATGCGCATAAAGCAAAGTTGACAGATGTGGTTATGGACGCTTATAACAAGCTTGCGGAAACCCATGAAATTATTGCGATTGAGGGTGCCGGAAGTCCGGCAGAAATTAATTTAAGAGATAATGATATTGTGAATATGGGGCTTGCAGAAATGGTGGATGCACCGGTTATTTTGATTGGTGATATCGATAGAGGTGGTGTTTTTGCATCAATTTATGGCACTATTAAATTATTGGAGCCTAATGAGCAAGCACGAATTAAAGGTTTTATTATCAATAAATTTAGAGGAGATGTTGAGCTTCTAAAACCCGGCATTACGATGATCGAGGAAAAAGTCGGCGTACCATGTTTAGGGGTTGTTCCCTATGAACGTTTGGTGATTGATGATGAAGACAGTGTAACCGAACGCTGGTATGATGAGCATGAAGGAGCCATTACCATTGGTGTTGTTCGTCTGCGTCATATTTCTAATTTTACGGATTGTACTGTTTTTGACATGCATCCTGATGTTAGGATAGAATATTATGAGAATCAACGTGAAATGTCACGTGCTAATCCAGATTTAATAGTGGTACCGGGAAGTAAAAATACTATTGACGATATGCTTAAATTAAGAGATAGTAAAGTAGCGGATGAAATTATTCGTTTTCATAAAGAAGGTGTACCGGTCATTGGTATTTGTGGTGGTTATCAGATTTTAGGTGAGGAAATATTCGATCCATGCGGTGTTGAATCAAATGTGGAATCCATTAAAGGACTTGGACTTCTAAAAATGAAAACTACACTGGGAGAAGAAAAAACCACTACCCGTGTCAATGGAACGATTGCAGGTGATTTTATGGGGCTTGATCTTAAGGAAAGTCCGATTACCGGTTATGAAATTCATATGGGTGAAACGTTACCTTTAGACGATACCAATTGTTTCTCTGTTTTGGAGGATGGACGTGCAGATGGTGGCATTTCAAAAGATAGAATGGTCATGGGGACTTACCTCCACGGTATTTTTGACAATGATGCGTTTAGGGGAAAACTCATTGAAGAATTAAAGAAGAAGAAAAACATCGAAAGTAACGGACAAGACGGGCTGAGTAATTTTAAAGAGTTTAAGGAAAGTCAATATGATTTATTGGCGGAAACCGTTGAAAAAAGTTTAGATATGTCTAAAATATTAGAAATTATCGGGGTTTAAAATGTTATCAGGAATGAGTGTCGGTATTTGGTTTTGTATTATTGTTGGAGCGGTGGTGCTGGATCGTCTGATTGGAGATCCAGCAAAAATACCACATCCGATTGTATATATTGGCAAATTAATTGGTTTTTTAACAAAAAAATTAAATAAGGGAAAAGCCCGAAAATTTAAGGGACTCATTCTATGGTGCTTGACCATGCTGATGACGGCAGTTATTGTTCTGGGAGTACAGTATCTTACTTATCGGATCAATATTATACTTTTTTTGGTGGTTAATCTTTATTTTTTAGCAACAACCATTGCAGCGCGTTGCTTGAGTGAAGAAGTGATGAAAGTATGTGATGCACTTCGTGAAAAAGATTTAAATAAAGCACGTTTAATGGTGGGCTATCTGGTTGGACGGGACACTAAAAATCTTGATGAAAATGAAATTATTCGAGCAACTATCGAGACAACCGCCGAAAATACCATTGATGGTGTTTTAGCGCCCATCTTTTTTATGATGATTGGTTGCTTCACGTGGATTTTTTGCCCAGTACTTAATCCGTTAACCCTTGCGATGCTTTATAAAGCAGTTAATACAATGGATTCCATGGTCGGTTATGTTCAGGAACCCTATAAAGATTTTGGTTATTTTCCGGCAAAGATTGATGATGTAGTTAACTTTTTGATTGCACGAATAGGGAGCTTTTTTATGTTGCTTGGCGGTTTCTTTTTAGGTTATAATATGAAAGAGGGCAGCCAAATTTTTTTCAGAGATCGGAAAAATCATAAAAGCCCAAATTCTGCGCATCCTGAATCAGTTGTAGCTGGTTTGTTGGGAATTCAACTTGGCGGAACAAATCAATATTTTGGTGAGAAATTAATCAAACCAACCATCGGCGATTCTAAAAATAAACTGACTGCCGGACATATCAAAGATACGATCGAGATTATGTATACCGGTGAAATGACTATGATGGTAGTGATGATTGTGATTTTTTTTGCGATTTATTTTATGGGATAAGGGGAAAATAAATGAATAAACATGGCGGTTATAGAGGTAATAATAAAAAGATGTTGGATTTTAGTATTAATATCAATCCACTTGGAATGCCGCCGGAATTGCGTGAAAAATTGATTGACGCATTTGATGATTTGGGAAAATATCCTGAAATAACCGGTGATTCTGCACGAAAAAAAATTGCAACGGACATTGGAATGCCTGAAGAAAATGTCATTTTAGGAAACGGTGCCATCGAATTGATCTATCTGTTTGCTCGGAGTATAAAATTAAAAAGTGCGCTTATACCGGTGCCAACATTTAATGAATATAAACGTGCACTTGTGATGAACGGGTGGCAAAATGTACACGAAATGGTAATTGGTTTTGAAAATGGATTTACCCTTGATGCGGAAGTTTTAAAAAAAGAAATTGAACGTTGTAAACCACAAGTTATTTTTATTTGTAACCCGACAAATCCAACAGGAAAATTGTATAAAAAAAAGTTTTTAACCGAACTGATGGATACCTGTGATCCTAAAATAATTTGGTTTATTGACGAATCATTTATTGAATTTTCAGGCATTGAAACATGTATGAATCTAGTTCGAGAATCCGAACACCATCTTTTTTTATTGCGCTCCATGACAAAATTTTTCGGTTTGCCCGGTCTGCGTATTGGCTACGGTATCGGATCAAAATCAATTGTAGAGGCTATGAACAGCCATAAAGAACCTTGGACAATCAATACACTGGCATTAACAGCAGCGGCGAATGTGTATGATTATAAAGATTATATTGATCAGACAAAACACATGGTAAATAGTGAGAGGATTCGAGTTTTTGAAGCATTATCAAATATTCGGGAATTAGAGGTTTTACCAAGTGGAGCAGACTTTCATTTGTATCGGGTAAAAAAAGGAACCGCTAAAGACTTGCAAAAAAAGCTGAATACGTATAATATTAATGTACGGACCTGTGAAGATTTTGCAGGACTCGAAACACATTATTTTAGAGCGGCGATTAAAAAACCGGAAGATAATGATCGGTTAATCAGTGCCTTAAAAGAAATATTTAAAAAGTAAAAGGGGAAGAGACAATGGGAAGTTTAGTGTTTGTAACCGGCGGGGCTCGCAGTGGAAAAAGTAGCTTCGCAGAAAAGGCAGTCAAAGAGGTCGGTGTCGGTAAAAAAATTGTGTATATTGCCACCGCTATCGCATTTGATGATGGCATGAAAGATCGGATTCGTCGTCATCGGCAGCAACGACCGTCAGAATGGAAAACGATTGAACGGTACAAAGATTATAAAATGATGAAAACAGATCCGGATTTTCAGGAAGCAGATGTGATTCTTTTCGATTGTCTCACCGTAATGATTACTAATAATATGCTCGATGTTGACATTGATTATGATCACTGCACCATGGATGAGGTCGCCAAAATTGAAGATGCCATTAAACTGGAAGTTGAAACGTTACTCGATGTTTGTGCTGAAAAAAATCTTTGTATTGTTTCAAATGAATTGGGAATGGGGCTTGTACCGGCCTATAAATTGGGTAATTATTTTAGGGATATTGCCGGTCGGATGAACCAGTTGGTTGCGTCTCGTGCCGATGAGGTTTATTTTACTGTTTCGGGAATTCCAATGAAAATTAAGTAGAAGAACCGGTGGCGTATAACTATTGTAATAAAACAATGAATGCGTTATAATAATTCAATACACTTAAGAATTAAAGGAGAAATTTATGAGTTTATACAAAAAATGGAAAGAAGATATCGAGGCACACTCTACAAATGCCGACGAACAGAGTGCATATTGGCAGGAATTTTGCGCCGAAGAACAAAAAATATATCAGGATATTCTGGCTAATAATCAAGATGTTGTCGAAAGTACGATCAAAGAATTATCAGAAAAATATAGTATTAAAGACATATGGATTATGGGATTTTTAGATGGTATCAGTGAAAGTATCAAAACACCTCTTGCCGATTTAGAAACGTTAGAAGAAGAGAGTACTATTAAACTGGAAATTGATTTTGAAAAGTTGTACTGGAATATGTTGTCAGTACCGGCGGAATGGTTATATACACTAACTGAATGGGACAATGTTTTAAGCGAAGAAAAACGTAAAGAAATTACAAAAAATTATAAACGTTCCAAAACGATTGTTAATGAAAATAAAATTGGTCGTAATGATCCTTGCCCTTGTGGTAGTGGAAAAAAATATAAAAAATGTTGTGGTAGATAGGGTTAAAAATAAAGTTAATTGTAAAAAGCATCAATCATGAAGGATTATCATGATTGATGCTTTTTTG
>JAVXTS010000037.1:0-16386 GCA_036642535.1 Eubacterium sp.
CTTTAAAAATTGATTCATTCAACGTTTGAGCGGTCTCTTTCTAAGGGGTTACCACTTTAATGCGTCCATCTGTTTTAGGTGTAATTTCACCTTGTTCTTTAATGTTTGTTATGACGGCTTCTCTCAGGGTGAATGGGAGTTCTTCTTTTTCTACTTCGGAGAAGGTGATGACTTTGCTGATTGACATTATTTGATTTTCGCTTACTGCGACTGTATAGCTTTTTTTCAGATCGATTGGCTTACCGTCTTCTAACGTCACTTCAAGTAGTTTTCCTGTGCCGTCTTCTAGGCGTTCGTAGGTATAACGAAATCCTGAGGGGGCGATAAACCAAGCGGAACCTTTGGGAAGTGATGCGCCTTGGTTTATAATATCCCATACTTGCTGACCGGTTACCTTAACACGATACATTTTTTTATCTTGACGAATGACGGATGCAACGTCATCAGCGGTTATATCGCCTTTGAAAAACTCGCCTCGAAATGCGGTTCCGATTTCCAGGGCATAGTCTGTTCCGGCGGCTTTGCGTACGCTATCCATGCAAAAATCAATAATTGCTAATTCTTCTGTGCGTGATTGCATATAGGTCCAGGGGAACAGCTCGGTTGCGGTTCCGATCACCGGTGGTTTTTCGCTCACTGCTTTCGTATCGTTTTTATTCTGTGCGTCACAGGCTTTTACAGCGTCTTCTGCGGTTATTTTGCCTTCGACTAATTTTTTAAAGGTTTCTTCAATCACCTTTTCAACGCCACGTTCCAATGTTGGCATTTGGGTATAGGCTCCTTTTTTGATTATTTCGTCTAAATTGGAATATTTATCTTGGATGGGCAACGTGGTTCCTGAAAGATAACTGATGGCCAATGGATTATTACCGCAAAGCAGTGCTTGTCCTTCATCGGTGGAAATAAAATCCAATACTTCTAAGGCGGCTACACGTTTGGCACGATTTTCGGATGTGTTTAGCTTGTCACTTAAGGCAAAGTAAGCTGTTGGCGCAGTATAAACCATTTGATTTTCGGGTTTTTCACCGAGTAGGGGCAATACTTGAAATTTATCCTTGGTTTCGTCTGAAAACTTTTTGGACTGGCTCGAGGAGAAGGTGGTCATAAAGCCTTTATCCTCTTGAATTCGCACCATTCTTCTAGACTCCGTATAGATCATATCTTCCGGACTCAGATAGCCTTTTTGCGTCATTTCTTCGGCTCGTTTCCAAAGCTCCTGCCACTGTGCATCCTGTGCCATGGTGGTTTTTCCTTGGTTATAATCGTTGAGCCACTGCTGTCCATCGGGCGTGGAAAGATAACCGGCAATCATCACTTTGACATATTGGGTTGGCATCTGAGAATAGGGGACAATAAAAGGCTGTTTACCGGCGCTTGACATGGCCGCAAATACATTGTCTAGATCTTCATTCGATTGAGGGGGCTGTAATCCCAATTCTTCAAGCCACTTGACATTGTAAATGTAGCACAGAACATCGCCCATCCCCGGCACAAAATAAACGGATCCGTCTCCGGATAGGGTTTTCATAAGGGAGAGGTTATATTTCGATGTAAATGCTTCATCGGTTAAATTGAGGAGTTTGCCACTGTCCCACAACTGGGTGTCGGTGGTCATGAAAATATCCGATTCGGCATCATTCATTACCCGGCGGGTCACTTCATCCCCATAGGGAAGTGACCCAATGGGACACGCTTCGTAATCAATCGTAATATGCGGTAATTTTTGATGGATGCCCTCCGCAAATGCCTTGGCTTCCGCATCTTCCAAATGGCAGAGCATTGTCAACGTGACGGGAGTATTTGCTGACTGTTTCAATGGGAATGTCTTGGTACATCCTGTCAAAGCAGAACCCATCATCAGTGCAATGAGCAGTAGTACTCCTAAGCGTTTCATTCTTTTTTCTCCTTTTGCATCAATTTTTCAAACTGTGATACTGGCATTGGTTTGGCAAAGACATAGCCTTGCACCATGTCACATTTGACGCTTCGCAGATAATTTACCAGTTCCAGCGTTTCTATTCCCTCTGAAACAGTATTCATCTTTAGTTTTTTGGCAAGATTTACCATATTTTCAACCACATAACGGCTTTTTGTATCATCGCCACTCTTGCTGTAAAAGAACGATCGGTCAAGTTTCAAAGTATCCACTGGGATATCTTTGAGTATATTGAGGGACGAGTAGCCGCTTCCAAAATCATCAAGCGAACAGGTGAAACCAATTTCTTTCATTTTACCGATAATATCGCAGAACTTTGCCACATCATCAAATACTGTGCTTTCGGTCAGTTCAATTTCTAAAAGTTTAGCCGAAAAATCATAGCGACTAAAGATTTCTTTATAACGGTCTAAAAAGTTTGGATCGTTCAAATGCATCCTTGACATATTGACGGAAATCGGTACGGGCTTGGTGCCGGTATCTTTCCACAATTGTTGAAGCTTACAGACTTGCTCAAACATATAAAGATCAATGTTAACCACAAATCCATTGCGCTCAAAAAGCGGAATAAAATCGTTTGGAAAAATCATCCCTTTTTCAGGGCTATTCCATCGTACCAACGCTTCCGCACCAGCGATGGTATTGTGGATCAGCTCATATTTTGGTTGAAGATACATTTCAAACTCACCGTTTTTAAGGGCTTGCGCCATACGGTTTTCAATTTCCTTTTCCAATAATACGACACTGCGCTCCACATCATCATAAAAAGCGATACTGCTTTGGTCAATTTGAAGCTTGTTACCATGCTGACCTGCGAAATTAGCATATTCAAGCAAAGTATCACATGAGACGCCACTTTCATTAATGACACAAACGCCCATTTCCAATTGGAGAATATACTTATTTTTTAAGGTATTATTAAAGCTATTAATTTCAGTGCTAAATTTTGCCAGCCGATTTGAAAGTGCTTCTTTTGAATGAAATTGAAGAAGCATACCGAATTTATCCGCTGAAAGTCGCGCAACAAATTCATCTTTCTCCATTTGCTGTAAAAGTGTTGTATAAATATAGTTTAACGTTTTATTTCCTGCTTCACGACCAAAAGTAGTATTAATCAATTTAAACTTTTGCAAATTCATCTGAACCAGCACATACTTACCACTTTTTTGCGAAACAATCCGTTTGTTAACCTCAAGTTCAAACTTTGCTTGGGTTCCTCCGCCAGTCACTGAATCTATATATAAAATTGTCTCAAGCTGTTTTCTATTACGGTACTGCATATAGACTAAAATTAACATTAACGTTATGACCAAGAGCGCAATTATTCCACCGGTATACACCATTCCATTGAGAAATAGATTTATTTTATAGGTCATAATCTCGGTAGGAACGTTGATTAATATAAACCAGTTATTAATGCCAAGGGGATGATAATACAACATATACCTTGTCTTATCAGGTGTGTGGACTAAGACGCCACTCTTTCCACTTGACACGTCTGACATAAAACGATTCATATCTTCCTTCGAAACACTTTGATCCTTTTTCAGCGTCTGAAAAAAATTATAAGACTTAGCATCACTCTGATTAACAACGACCACTCCTTGGCTGTCCATGACCATTGCGCTCCCTTGCTGATCAAAT
This sequence comes from Eubacterium sp., assembly GCA_036642535.1. Lineage (GTDB taxonomy): Bacteria > Bacillota > Clostridia > Eubacteriales > Eubacteriaceae > Eubacterium. The sequence continues at coordinate 3,581 of JAVXTS010000037.1, forward strand.
ATACTAACTTGTAAGAGATCCCTAAATGTCTCCAGGGTATAGCTCGCCATCAGCACACCGGCAATGGTCCCGTTTTTATAGACCGGCACGGCGTATTCAATGCCATCAGGACTGCCAAAACCTAGGGAAATAACTTCCGAAACCACGGATTCGCCTTTCAATGCTTCCAAATAATGTGGGCGATTTGATACATTAACAACATTCCCAAAATTGTTGATTGAAATGCCGTTTGTATTCGCAAGCGCAACTTGTGTGTAGCCATACCGCTGTGCTTCTTCTTGCATATATGCCACAAATTGCTCAGGCGTCTGGTTTTCTATCATTTCAATCATCTTAGCGTTCGACTCTAGGTTCAGTAAATTATTCTCCACCCGCTCGTTCATCACTAGCGTCATTTCTTGTGCAATTTCGACCATATAGGTCTGCATTTCATCATTTAGTGTTTTTTGAAATCTAGCGGTGTACTGGGTTGCTAAAATCCACAGCACGGCAACTATAAAAATAGTCAGCACTGCTATCAGGATGTAGTATCGCATTTTATGATTGCTTTTCTCCGTTTTTATGGCAAAGTACCTCCATTAAAATAGCGTTTATCATGTATTACATTCTAGAATGATTTTTATGAATCCATCAAACTATTTCATCGATCCTATCATTTCCACAATTGAAAATAACACTTGTTAATTTTATCACAATATCCCCATAATATCTACAAAAATATAGATAGGGGGCGACGTCTTAAACCTGCGCTGTTGATGCGGTATCGTGTCCCGGTGGGGGACTTTGTATCGCTTTCAAAAACAGCCTGTTTTTTCTGTTCGGCAGCAACGATTCCTTCGACTGTCGCTTCACTTGCCGGATCACTATTTATGATCACCCTAACGCATTTTGTCACAAAAAACACTGACAAATTCTTTTAATTTATGATAAACTACACTTAAATCATGACAGAGTGGAGGTAAGAAATGCAAAAGATTTTAGAAAAAGCGGCGGCAGAAGGCTGGGTTCATCTTCCAAAAGGCATTGCCTGTGGCAACCGTGAGGATTTTATCAGGGAGGGTGAACAGCTTTCAGTCACACTTCAGCCAATTTCCTATCAGACGGCAAACATGACCCCGGCGCAACTGGCAGTTGCCATGGAAGCGGAGGAACTTTACCTGGATAATGATCCCCGGGTTCAAAAAATTCGCGACTTGCCCTTTAAGGATCAAGTCGCTCTGATTGGCATTGAACATGAAATTTTCTTGATGATCTGTCAGGAATAAGGCACTAATCGGCTATAAAAAGATTGACAACGACTAAAATACAAGCCAATTGTTAGGTTCATACAGATAACACTCTAAAAAAACGCTGTCCTTATGTCGTCTCCGATAAAAGGGCAGCGTTATGGTGTTGTAAGCGGTTTTTAAAGCGCACTTATAGTCTAAATTGTTTTTCAAATGTTTTTAACGGAATGGGTTTACTGAGAATATAACCTTGGATGGCGTCACAGTTCATTTCTTTTAAAATCGCTAACTGCTCTTCTGTTTCAACGCCTTCCGCAATGGCATGAAGATTCATATCTTTACAAAGATTGATGATATGACGAACCAAAATACGATTTTTATCATTCTTCGAAAGACTGCTGATCAGGCTGCGGTCAAGTTTAATTTCGTCAAGATCCATCAGCGTGAGCATGGCCATACTGGTATATTTTGTCCCAAAATCATCAAGGGAAATTCGAAAACCTTCCTTTTTTAAAATCATAATCACCGATGCAATGGCTTCTCTTTCCATATCACCTGCGGTTTCTGTGATTTCAATTTCAATAAACTTTTTGGGAAACGTGTAGTGATTGTAAATTCCTTTAATACGGTCAATCAGGTTGGGTTCCATCATGGTTATTCTTGAAAAATTCAGGGAAACCACAATGAGAGGATCGCCTTTTTTCTGCCAATGATCGAGGGTTTTACACACTTCTTCAAGGATAAAGAAATCAATATATTGAACACTGCCTTCTTTTTCAAGAAGGGGTATAAATTCGCCGGGGAAAATGACCCCACGCTCCGGATCGTTTCTTCTGACCAGTGCTTCAGCGCCGATAATTTTTCCGGTGTCAACGGAGGCTTTTGGCTGAAGGTACATCTCAAACTCATTTTTTTCAAGCCCTGAAAGAAGATCTTGTAACATCCTAGGACGATGGTGTTTGATCTTCTCAAAAGAGTCTCTGTAATACACTTGCTTATTGAGATACATCCGTTCATCGGCGTGACGAATCAGGGTGGGGATGTCAAATTCTTCATCTTCCCAGGTATAGCCCATCGCAACGCTTTCGCTGTTTTCTTTATCAAAGAATAACCGTGCCTTTTTAATTTTATCAGCAAAACTTAGACGATCACTATTTTTACAAATAACCACAAATTCATCGCCACTGAGGCGATAAACGCTTTCGCCTTCAAAAAATTCCCCGAGATGCTTACCGGTGTTCGCAATGACTTTATCGCCATATTCGTGACCGTAGACATCATTGACCTCTTTTAAGCCATTAATATCCACAAAGACAATCCCGATGGATGTCAGTGTTTCTTTGGAAATTTTTTTAATATCCTTTAAATAAGAATAACGGTTGAGTAACCCCGTCAGTGGATCCCTTTTAAGCATCGCCTTCAATTGATCCCGTGATCGGCGCTTGATGATTTCATTGGCCATAAAATAAGACAATGCCCTTAAAAGTTCAATATCTCGATGGGTCTGTGTGTAATTATTAATCCCGATATAGCCGGCATAATCGCCACCGGTATCAAATGACATGCCGATCATATTGAAGACACCATTTTTTCTAAAAGCCTCATAGGCATCGGGGTAATCTTTTTTTATTTTTTCCACATCATCGCAGATAAAATATTCCTCATTTTCTTCGGTTTTGATATACTCTGTGATTTCTATTTTGGGGATCGTCTTGACATTTACGCCTCTGGCTTTCAACTGTTTTTTATGCCATTCATAGGTGATTTTTGCGTTCTTCTGATCCTCTAAAAATTCACAGATATAAGCACGTTCTGCCCCGTAAAACGTTGCGATTATTTCTAATGTCTCTCTCAGTGCCTCTTCTAAATCATCGGAGGACACTAGCTTTTTAATACAACCGACAAGCGTCTCTTCCACTTCAATCTTACTGCTGACTGCCCTGCTGACAATTTCTTTATCGGTAATATCCATGGCAAATTCAAGCTTTGCTTTTCGCCCTTTCCAGTTAATCAGTTTATCCCTCACCAGATAATGACGTTTAAAACGCTTGCTTGTATACTCCCAAAAATAAAATTTATCTTCGGATAAAAGGTCGTTTTTACAAAAATCACAGGGTTCAGAAAGCCCTTGAATCGTCTCATAACATTTTTTACCCTCACAGGTTTCTACCTCATTCATCTCAAGCAATTGTTTTCCTTTTTCGCTCACGTATAGTAATGCGTAGGTCTCCAAATCACACACATAAATCATATCATCTAGCGCATTCATTATTTTTGCTTTGCTTTTCACCTAAAGTACCTCATCTCTATAAATCATATATTGATTTTTCCCATGTTCTTTGGCGTAATATAGTGCTATATCCGCTTTTTTAAAGAGTTCTTCATAACTTAAACCATCACTCGGATAAATGGCAATCCCTATGCTTCCCGAAATTTTATAAGGGGTTTCAAAATCCTTAGAAATAACACACTGCTCAAAGCTTCTCACAAGTTCATCCGCTTTTCGTATACATGCTTTTTCATCTTTCACATCTTTCATAAAAATGACAAATTCATCCCCACCGATACGTCCGACATTGTCGGTGGCACGCATCACTGAACTGACACAATCCGCGATTTCTCGCAGTACTTTATCCCCATAAATATGTCCAAAATTATCATTAATGCCTTTAAAATCATCAATATCAATCACAAAAAACGCTGCCAACCGTTTTTCATCGCCGTTTTTAATCCATTCTTTTATGCTATTTTCAATGGCGCCTTTGTTGTAGAGTTTTGTTAAGAAATCACGACTGGCGGCTTTTTCCAGACGCTCGTACTCCCTTTTTTCATCATCAATATCCGAAATAATCCCAAGGACTTTATACACCTTACCGGTATCATCTGAAAGCGACATCACCCGCACCCGACACCAGACGGGATAACCGCTACTGTTCATGATTCTAAACTCACGTTCGATCGAACATTCTTTTTGAGCCACTTCTTCAAAAAGTGCCAAAAAAATAGGTTCATCGTCTTTAAAAATACTATGCTCTTCAAGATTACATTCCGGAAAGTTCTCGGTTTTCGGATCAAATCCAAATTTTTCTTTAAAGTATTTCGTATAGAAAATTGTTTTTTCGTGGACATTCCATTCAAAAATAATTTCCTGATACTGCCCCAAAATCATCTCGTAACGTCTCTGACTTTCCGCAATTTCTAGGTTAGCCGCCTTCAATTCACGGCGCTTTTTCTTTTGGGAAACGTAAATATAGCTACTCAATACCGAAAATGCGACAATCAGTATACTGAATAAAATAGCGCTCTGGGTTAAGAAATAATCTGATTTGTTCTCAATGACCGTCTCCGGCACCACTGATAAAAGATACCAGTCATTAATACCAATGGGGGCGTAATTCATCACCCGATAGGTTTCTTTCCATTTGTACGTGATATTGCCACTTTTACCTTCTCGCATATCAACCTGCATTTTCTGGAGGGCAAAGGGGTCTTTGAATTCACTGTCCTTAAACACATCAATCACATTGACCATCTCTTTATCGGCACTGGGATGGTCTGCGATGGCAAAAATGATCCCATTACCCTCGGCAAGGTAACTGTACCCCTCGCCACCAAAAGAAGTCACGTTGAGCAACTTAATGAGATCTTTCGTATAATAACGCCCGGCAAGTACCCCGATTATCTCATGTTTTCTGTAAATGGGAACGGAGATGACAGCGGCTTGTTTTTGAGTATCCTTTGTCATCACGATTTCAATGCTCGGTGCTCCTTTTAATCCCTTCTGAAAATAAGCCATATCGGATACATCATATTCTTTTTGCGTTTCGGTACTATAGGTTTTACCTTCTTTTGTCTGAATTCCGATGTTTTGAAAATCCGTTTGATTGATTTTCTTTTCAAGCGCCACAAGCGTTTCTGGATCTTCAAGGTTCGCTTCCGATATCCCAATCATATTCGCCATGGAATTTAGAATATCAATCCCCGAATCAAGTTTTTGCTTCACCAGCTGAGCACTTTCCGAGGCGATCTCACCGAGATACTGACCGGTTTCTTCTTCCACATTTTTCTCGACATTTTTGACATAATAATTAAGCCCTATCATTAAAACAATCGCAATGCCGACCGTTACAATAAGGTTGATCACCCAGCTTTCATTTTTCTTTTTCTGATTATTCATTAAAACGCCTCTTTTTTTCACATCTGAAAAATGTGCTTTTCTTTGAATTTATTATAGCATATTTTAGACTAAATTTCCTTTTATTGAAGCATTAAATGATGTTTATTAACTGTTTTTTGTAAATCAAGCATTAAAAAAAGGACTTTCGTCCTTTTTTATGATCTTATTTCATACTTCAACATGTACAAACTGCCCCTCAGCGTATTCAATCACACCGAGGCCTAAATCTCTTGCCACTGCGGCAACGCCGGTATAGTGAACCTCTGGGCTATACAGATCGGCCGCTTTCCCCATTTTGTGCTTAGAATTCGCAATGCCACCGACGGCGTCATTTCTTATCTCGCACCGAACGCCGGAGGTAATGATCACAGGTCCGCCAAGATTATTTCGTAACCCTTCAATCAGTCTTAATAAACCATAATCCATTGTGGTGGGGAAGCCGTTACAATAAGCGCCGTCACAATCGCATCGGTATTCGCTGACGGCAAAATGTTCACTTGCCCAGGCATTTTCGTAGGTGCTTTGTAAGTATTCGGTTGTCACTGGACCGACTATCCCGTCAGCCTCGATTGAGACATCTCTCTGAAAAGCCATGACTGCGGCTTGTGTATCCGGACCGTCAAGACCATCGATAACTTTTGGATCATAGCCCAGTGTTTTTAACGCATTTTGAACATCAATTATTCTCATTCTTTTTTTCCTCTTCTTCTTTAAATTTTAGGAGAATCATTTTTAATTTTCGGGGGACAGGGATAAATTCTGATATGTTTTCAAGGAGTGAGATTGCCTCATTTGTGAGATAAAAAAGTACGGTCATATCTCTGATAGGCATTTCTACTCCAATGACACGTTGCATGGCGAAGGCCGTCGCTATGATGATCAGAATCATGATTTTTTTTAGAATTCCCTTAAAACCAATCGCACTGGATAGGGTGTGTCGGCTGATACCTTTAATCACTCCGGTCATATAATCAAGACTCATTAAAAGCAAAAGGGTCTTGAATAAATCATCAAGACCCCCGAAAAGAAAGGACAGCAGTCCGCCGGTAATAACGGCGGCAATCTGCAAAAAGTCCCTCATCTTAAGTTTACGCCAAAACCACAACGGTTTTAGATGTATCAATTTTTGTTGCCGATAAAAGCTTTGTCAGCGGATATCCATCGGGTTCGAAAATACCCTCGGTCATAATACCATTTGCACCGGCTGCGACCTCAACATCGGTGATATTATCTTTATAATCCGGAACAGAAATAATATGTCTCTTTCCGTTTGAACAGTCATATGTCATATCCAGTTTCTTTAAAATTATAGTTGCCATTTTGTCCTCCTCTTTTTAATTTATACCGTTTTAATCAAGCCTTCGGTTGTTACTTTGATGCATTCTTCTGCTGCGGGCTGTTGCAATTTTGTTAAATATTCGTAAGTGTTGTAAATTGCCGGATCTAATGCATTGATTTTAATATTATTGTAACTTTTTGATCGTAGGACGCTTTTTCCGCCTACTTGTCCATAGTTAGAAATAACTTTTAAGTTAACGCTTTTGATTGTTTTGTCAATTGCCATGATATCGTACTCCTTCTTTTTTTTTAAGCGCTGCGCATCACTTATGTTTATTAGTTTATCAATACGCACTTGCCTCTTCAAGGGGATTAAGAGATGGCTTTTAAAGGTTTCTTAAACATTCATCGCCCTTCGGTGTAATCACAAACAGAATAGGGATCCATCCATCTTGTTTAAGATCCTTTAGATTATAAATGATCGGAAGCTGTTTAAGTGTTTTTCCCATGTAAGCAAGGGGAGTGATCCATTTTTTTTCAATCAGCCCCTCTTCAATCAGCAACCCAATCATATAAAAGGCTTCTGCCTTCCAACCGTCCCAATAAAGAATACGTTGTTTGCTTCCGGGCATGGTACAGCTAAATACTCCTTTATAGTGATACCCGTGTCGTTCAAAATTTGTTTCAAGATCGATAAACGTAGCGCCATCACAGCTTCTATGACGCTTCACACATTTAAGAATTTCTACTAATAATCGCATTTTTTCATCTTGACAGCATTCTACTTGGTTTCTGCTCATCATATCATCATATCTCCTATTGTTCTTTCTTTTTTTTGTAATAACGTTTGTTACTGTTTATCGTTTCTAACTGTAATGCATCGGTATTGATTTCATCGACTATTTTTGCCTGATCTTTTGACATTCGTGCAAAGCACTGTTCCGGTGGTAAAACCCATTGCAGTGCCCGACATCCATTTTTGAAACGATCGTCAAAATTACCACATAAATAAACCTTACAATAAATCATATTAACCTCCTGATAATTATATTTAGAAAGGATCTAAATAGTTCTCTCTACTAATCAGGACATTTATGACCCAAAAACGGGGTTCTTTTCTAATTTTCTCTTAAATATTCTCTTAATAGTTCTAATCCAGTCCTAATTGATTGCCTTATACTGCTTTCATCCACTTTTTCTGCTTTTGCAATTTCAATTATTTTCATTCCAAAAATGGTATGAAGACAAATTCGATTCGCCTGTTTGATGGATAAACTTTTTAAAGCGTTACTCATTCGTTCATCTTTAGTACATTGTTCATAGATATCCTCAGGTTTAAGTATTTTAAAGATCACATCTTTTTCGATGCTTTGGTCGCAGTCAAAGGAAAAATAGGCTTTATATCGATTTCCTTTACGACGATAAGCTTTATCTTCATTGCGCATACGTTCCATTTCGATCACCACTTCTTCCGATACCTCAATCCAAACATTCTTTTGATAATGCGAATAATATTTTTTTAAGTTAATCTTTACTGTATCTTTCATTTTATTAGTCTCCTTATTTGTGAATTATTTTAACACCCAATTTCAATTAATGATTCCCTAAAAGGAAAGGAGGCCCTCGACATTTTTTCACCGTACTTATACCATAGAAAATACAACAACAGGCGCTTTTCAACTATCAATGTGTTATGCTTACGCAAAGGATATCGCATTTCTATACAAAGGACAATGATAAAATTAATAAATAATGTGAACTTAAATACTTTTAATCACATTTTTAATGAAATAATTTAGATGCTAGAGATCAGATTGTCATTGGAAAATTTGATGAACTCATTTTAGGGTATAAAAAAAATGTTGAAGCGGAATTTTATTTCCACTTCAACATTTATAATAATTTTTTATTTTATTTTTTTATTCTATTTTTTTATTCAAGTACCTTTATCATGGCACGATAGCTTTTGGTCATTTTGACAATAACGTCTATAATATCTTCGATGGTTTCCATTTCTTCACGATGCATAATCAAATAGTTTCCAATGATGAGTGACAAACGACAGGCTTCGTTGCGATCGTCACGATCCTCGATCGTATCAAAATCGGGTAGGGGAACCATCTTGCCCACACGGCTTATAATTTGACATCCCATGAAACCGCACATTTCTTGAAGATATTCATGCAAAATGTAATCACGATAATCATCATAATCTCGATAGGTGGGTTTGGCATCCTTTTTCCAACAGTCGGTATAAACATCAAAATAAGTGTGAATCAGTTCTGTCATATTATCTAAAATAGTCTGTCTAAAATCAGCACAAAATTCTTCAGAATAACCGGGCATATAAAACCAGCGGATATATTCATACAAAATACTGCCCATGAGATAGCCGGAATCCGAGGATGAAGCACCCATAAACATATATTCCATATCAATCACTTTGGCTTCATTTTCATCGATCATGATATTGGATGTGTGGAGATCACCATGGACGAGACATTCGTTTTTCTTCATATGAATTTCTCTGAGTTTAAGCATTTCTGTTCGGAAGGCTTTGCTTTTCCAAGGTGCGTCCCCCATGGAAAGCCGCTCTTGATCCGCACTTGGATCATCATGAGGATCATTCCATTCGATCGCAGACTCATCTCTTAAAAATAAGCCTATTTCAAAAATAAGACGCATCTTTGGGTTCATAAACTTGGTCTGAAGTTCTTTATGGACAACAGCGTCCAAATAGATTTCAGAGGTGTAAAAATTTGATTTAGCGATAAATTCACCGATTTGTTTTGGGAATTTAGGAAACTTTTTCCCTTTCATCAGCTCGAACCGCAGAATACGCAAATGACTGCAATCTTCGCAAAGGTAAATGTGATTTTCAAGATCAACATCGTAAACTTCTGGGATATATTCAGGCGTAATAGCGCTTTTAATCCGCATAACATCGGCTTCTAATGCGTTTCGATCAATTACAAAAGGACCTACTCCTTCACCAAAGGCTTTATAGTAGGTTTTTGCCTGTTTGACAATGACAGATTTACCATTTTCATCCCAAACACGGTATAAAAAATTAACAAAACCATCGCCATCTTCTTCACAGCCACCAATTTCATAAACGTGTAGTACTGCTTCAGGCGCAAAATAGTGGGCACATTCTTTTAAATAGTCCACAATATTTTCTTTATTCAAATCTTTATAATTATGACATCCCATTGGTCTTCCCTCACAATAATCCTCAAACTTTTACGCATTCATTATATCACTGTCATGAAAACAATTAAAGGCACTTTTTGTGTTAAAAAATGGTATTTTTTGATTTTAACGATTTTTAGGGGGGTTATAGGATTTTTTCTTTCCCACCCATATACATCCGAAGAGGTTCGGGAATATTTATTGTGCCATCGGCGTTTAAGTTATTTTCGAGAAATGCGATGAGCATTCTCGGGGGGGCGGTTACGGTATTATTCAGGGTATGGGGTAGATATTTTTCGCCGTTTGCGCCTCTGACTCGAATACTCAGACGACGTGCTTGGGCATCTCCGAGGTTTGAACAACTACCGACTTCAAAGTATTTCTGCTGACGGGGTGACCATGCTTCTACGTCAATGCTTTTCACTTTCAGATCGGCCAGATCACCTGAACAACATTCCAGAGTACGGACAGGAATATCCATTGAGCGGAAAAATGCGACGGTATTTTCATAAAGTTTTTCAAACCACATTGGGCTGTCCTCGGGTTCGCAAACCACGACCATTTCCTGTTTTTCAAATTGATGAATCCGATAAACACCACGTTCTTCAATTCCGTGGGATCCCACTTCTTTTCTGAAACAAGGGGAGTAACTGGTCAGGGTCTGGGGGAGGGTATCTTCATCCAAAATCGTATCGATAAACTTACCGATCATGGAGTGTTCACTGGTACCAATGAGGTAAAGATCTTCGCCTTCAATTTTGTACATCATATTTTCCATTTCGGCAAAACTCATCACACCGGAGACAACATCACCACGAATCATAAATGGGGGAATATAGTAGGTAAACCCTTTGTCAATCATAAAATCTCTGGCATAAGAAAGAATGGCTGAATGCAGTCTCGCAATATCACCACTGAGGTAATAGAACCCGTTGCCACTTGTTTTTCTGGCGCTGTCAAGATCGATTCCATTAAAATTTTCCATAATATTGACATGATAGGGCACTTCAAAATTAGGAACAATGGGATCGCCGAAACGTTCGACTTCTACATTCTCGCTATCATCTTTACCGAGGGGGACAGAGGGATCGATAATATTGGGGATCACCAGCATCCGCTCACGGATTTTTGAGGAAAGTTCTTCTTCCGTCGCCTTGAGATCGATCAGTTCTTGACTTATGGCAGTCACTTGAGCTTTTGTCTGTTCAGCTTCTTCTTTCTGCCCTTTTGCCATCAATCCACCAATGGCTTTACTGATGGTATTGCGTTTGCTTCTCAGATCATCGCCTTTTGCTTTAACTTCCCGATATTTAAGATCCATTTCAACCACTTCATCTACCAGTGGCAACTTTTCATCCTGAAATTTCTTTCTAATATTATCCTTAACTATTTCCGGATTGGTCCGCAGCAGTTTAATATCTAACATTCTCTTCCTCCAAAATTCATTTCTTTTCTTCGTTACTTCTTGTATAATGACTGGTCGATTGTCCATCCTGAGTACTGGTAAGGATCAAATGATCCCCATCGAGCGCATAGGACATACTGGATTCCGCACCACTATAAGTTTCAGTGTATTTATAATTGATCACTTTATTTTTATCATCAATTGTATAATTTGCAGCAACACTATCCATCATTTTAAATTTACCATCTTTTGTAAATTCAATTTTAACCTTCGTATCATTTTCATTCCATATACCAACAATGGCGGTTTTATCCTTCACTTTCGGTGCTTTATTATGCATGGATTCACTTAAAAAAATGCTTCCAAAAGTTAAAATAATACTTGCGATTGCTAAAAAGACTACACCAATAATTAAGGTTTTTTTCTTCATCTCATTCTCCTCATTCATCCTCAAAGCAGTAGACACGATTCACATCTATTAAACACACTTCACAGATGGCATTATACCATATTTTACTTTTTATGTGTGACTATTTTATGAATTTATCTTCTAAATCTAATCCTTAACATAAATTGCCTTTACAAAATTAAGGCTCAATGGTTATAATATGACCATTAACAGTAAATTATTTTGGAGGTAAGAATAATGAGTGAAGTATTAAGAGAAACTTTAAAAAATATTAAAGGTTTTATTTGCGATATGGACGGCGTTATCTATCATGGAAACCGCCTATTACCAGGTGTTCCGGAATTTGTGGATTGGCTTTACCGTGAAGATAAAAACTTTTTATTTCTGACCAATTCCAGCGAACGTTCTCCCCTTGAACTAAAGGAAAAACTAGCTCGTCTCGGTCTTGATATTGACGAAAGTCACTTTTACACGAGTGCTTTGGCTACGGCTAAATTTCTCAGTACCCAATCTCCGGGCTGTTCGGCTTACGTTATCGGCGAACCCGGACTGATCAATGCGCTTTATAGTTACGGCATTACAATGAATGATATGAACCCTGATTATGTGATTGTTGGTGAAAGCTATAATTATAATTATGATACCATTTTAAAAGCGGTACGCTTTGTTTTAAAGGGCGCAAAACTAATTGGCACTAACCCCGATCTTACAGGGCCTGCCGAAGATGGACTTGTTCCGGCATGCCGTGCTTTTACGGCGCCGATTGAACTTGCTACCGGTAAATCAGCTTATTTCGTGGGCAAACCTAACCCCCTCATGGTGCGCACCGGTGTGCGTATGCTCGGGGTTCATTCTGAAGATGCTGTCATCGTTGGTGACCGAATGGATACGGATATTATCTCCGGTATCGAATCGGGTATGCATACCATTCTCGTGCTTTCCGGTGTTTCAACAAGAGAAACCGTTAAAGATTTCCCTTATGCCCCCCAGTTTATTTTAGATGGGGTTGGTAATATTGTAAAATCATTTAATGGGGAAGAAGATTAAAAAAAATAAATTAGGGTGTGCCTTTTGTCACCCCCTAATTCTTGTTTTATGATTATCGTAAATGAATAGAAT
>JAVXTS010000038.1:0-15521 GCA_036642535.1 Eubacterium sp.
CACCAAATCATAGATTTGGGTTCTCTACTTATACCAACTGAGCTAATGGGTCAAAATAAAATAAAATATAATTTAATCTTTAATCTTTAATCATAAAATCTCACATCGGTGAAAATGGCAGGGGTAGCAGGACTCGAACCTACGCATACTAGAGTCAAAGTCTAGTGCCTTACCGACTTGGCTATACCCCTTTAGGTTTACTAAAATGGGGTGGACGAAGGGACTCGAACCCTCGACAACCAGAACCACAATCTGGCGCTCTACCAACTGAACTACGTCCACCATAAATTCTTTAAATGGCGCGCCAACAGGGATTCGAACCCCGGGCACACGGCTTAGAAGGCCGTTGCTCTATCCAACTGAGCTATTGGCGCATATTTTTTGCGTAAATGGAGCGGGTGAAGGGAATCGGACCCTCGCGACTGGCTTGGAAGGCCAGGGCTCTACCACTGAGCTACACCCGCAATGTGTTAAAACGTCCTTATTTTGCCGTTTTTCTTTTTCTGAGGACAAGTGATAGTATACTTCAAAATAAGATCCGTGTCAACACTTTTTTAAAAGAATTTCAAAACAAATTTATAATGGGTCTATTCATCAATGAGTGGAATAATTTCACCTCTTATTTTTCCATTTTCGATTGTCAGAATCCCAAATGTTTTTTCTCCGTTAAAATGCGGTAACGCTACGCTACCGGGATTCATCATCAATAATTGTTCGGTTGTTTCGATCATCGGAATATGCGTGTGTCCAAAAATTACAATATCGACGGCTTCTTCAAGCGCTTTATAATAAAGTGTTGCATAATTATTTTTAACATGAGCGGTATGTCCATGACAGGCTAGAATCTTTTTTCCACCGATTTCTGTTTTGATAAAAAGACTGCCTTCATTGTCGTAAATATCCATATTCCCTTTAATGATAAAAACCGGCACTTCTGTCCACTGTCTTATTGTTAATCCATCTTCTGTATAATCCCCTAGATGAAAGATTGCTTCAACTTCTCCCATCTGATGAACCGCTTTTTTTAACATTTCCATGTTTCCATGACTATCACTGACTAAACCAATGCGCATTTTATCCTCCGTGCTAAATCCCGTTATTTTCCAGAATGGCTTTGACTTTTTCAATGGCTCTGGCTCGGTGACTGATGGCGTTTTTTTCATCATGCGTCATTTGCGCATAACTTTTTCCAAGGCCTTCTACCATAAATAACGGATCATACCCAAAACCTTCATCTCCCATAAAATCAAAGGCAATTTCACCACGGACCGTTCCACGCACGGTGAATTCCCGATTATCCGGCAAAATCAAAGCGACTGAACAGACAAATTCAGCGCCTCGCTTTTCTTTTGGAACGTCTTTCATGGCGTTTAATAATTTTTCATTATTATCGTGATAACTCACATCCTCACCGGCATAACGGGCTGAATAAATCCCGGGGGCGCCATCGAGGGCATCGACGGAAAGTCCGGAATCATCGCCCATCACGATCATATTTTTATCTTTAAGGTACGCTTTAATCCCATGGACTTTAATCAGTGCGTTTTCTTCAAAGGTTTGTCCATCTTCGATGATATCCACATCAATGCCCATTTCGTTCATCGTTTTAACCTCATATTGATGATCTAACATGGCTTTAATTTCAAAAGCTTTATCTTTATTCCCTGTTGCTAACACAATTGTTTTCATTGTAACCTCCCTTATTTCACGCTTAAAGGCATCCAAGCACTGTTTTTTGCAGATTAATTAAGCGATAGATCCCTTCTTCGCCCAAGGCTAATAATGCCTCTAATTCAGCCTTTTTAAACGGCCGCTGTTCGCCGGTTCCTTGGAGTTCAATCATTTCTCCGTTATCGGTCATGACCATGTTCATATCAACGGCGGCGTTTGAATCTTCTTCGTAGCAAAGATCAAGAATCACTTCGTCTTTAAAGATACCGACACTGGTGGCGGCCACAAAACCTTTTAGTGGAAAGGTATCAATGATTTCTTCTTCCACAAGCCGGGTTAACGCATCATGCAGTGCCACATAGGCTCCGGTGATTGAGGCGGTTCGTGTACCACCATCGGCTTGAATCACATCGCAATCAAGATGAATCGTCCGTTCACCGAGTTTTTCCAGATCAACGACTGACCGCAGGCTTCGACCGATTAAGCGCTGGATTTCAACGGTTCTGCCGTCAATTTTGCCACGGTTACGATCCCTTGACTTCCGGCTTCCTGTTGAACCGGGTAACATATCATATTCTGCGGTAATCCACCCTTTTTTTCCACCCCGTAAAAAAGGTGGCACTTTATTTTCGATCATTGCGGTACAGATTACTTTTGTGTGGCCCATTTCAATCAGTACCGAACCTTCTGCATTTCTGGTAAAATGACGTGTCATTTTTACCGGTCGTAACGCTTCATTTGCTCTTCCATCGTTTCTATTCAATCGTTTCCCTCACTTTTAGACAACAATGGACGATACTCAGATCGTCCGTTGTTGTCATTTTTATTTTATGCGTCTAATTTTTTTGCAACGCATGCCTGTATAATTTTATTAGCGACTTGCGGATTGGCTTGTCCCTTGGTTGCCTTCATGACTTGTCCCGTTAAAAAGCCGTAGGCTTTTTCATTGCCCGCTCCGATATCCTCAACCGACTTTGGATTAGCGTCGATAATTTTTGCGATAATCGCTTCTAATTCTCCGGTATCACTCATTTGTGCCCACTTATTTTTTGCGACAATCACCTTTGGATCGTCTGATGTTTCGAACATTTTTTCAAGCACTTTTTTCCCGATGGTTCCACTGATTGTTCCCTTTTTAACGAGGGTTAAGAGTTCCGCCAACTGTGCCGGTGTAAACGGAATGGTCGCCATTGTCAACTCATTTTCTTTTAACAATGCGGCAATATCAACCATTAACCAGTTCGATATTTGCTTTGCTTCATCATAAAGAGCGACTGTTTCCTCAAAAAACTGTGCGGTTACTTGGGAAGCGGTAAGAACCCCTGCGTCGTAATCCGGAAGTTTAAATTCGGAAACGTAACGTGCACGCTTGGCTTCGGGCAATTCCGGTAAATCAGCTTTAATTTTTGCGATCGTTTCATCGGTCACAATGATCGGCACGAGATCAGGTTCCGGAAAATAGCGGTAATCATGGGCTTCTTCTTTGCTTCGCATGGAGGAGCTAACCCCTTTGGTATCGTCCCATTTACGGGTTTCTTGAATAATGCGATGCCCTTTTTTAAGCTCGATCATCTGACGTTTACTTTCATACTGAACGGCTCTGATCAGTGCTCTAAAGGAGTTCAGATTTTTCATTTCTGTACGGGTTCCAAGCACATCGGTTCCTTTTTCTTTGATTGAAATATTCACATCAAAACGAATGGAACCTTCTTCCATCTTACAATCGGATACGCCGGTATACTGTAGAATATTCCGAATTTTTTCAGCAAAAATACGGGCTTCTTCAGCACCACGAATATCCGGTTCGCTGACTATTTCAATCAGCGGTACGCCACAGCGGTTCACATCAACCAGAGTGCCGTCTGCCGATTCATGGAGGAGTTTTCCCGCATCTTCTTCAATATGAATACGGGTGATCCCAATGGGTTTTGTCGCACCGTTCACATCAATATTAACCACGCCACCCACACAAATTGGTAGATCAAACTGAGAGGTTTGATACGCTTTGGGGAGATCGGGATAAAAATAATTTTTACGATCCATTTTACTGAAATTCGCAATTTTACAATTGAGTGCTAGCCCTGCCCGTGTGGCGTATTCCACTACTTTTTCATTTAATACGGGTAAAACGCCCGGCATCCCAAGGCATACCGGACAGGTATGTGTATTTTCTTCTGCTCCAAAGC
Source organism: Eubacterium sp. (assembly GCA_036642535.1). GTDB lineage: Bacteria > Bacillota > Clostridia > Eubacteriales > Eubacteriaceae > Eubacterium. The sequence goes on from JAVXTS010000038.1 coordinate 3,858, forward strand.
CTGTTGAACAGGAACAGAAAATTTTAGATTGTGTCGCTAATTCGGCATGGATTTCCATCCCGATTACAATATCATAGTCCATCGTTGTTCCTCCTTTACTTTAAAGCACTGGCTTTTTACTTTTAAACGCTGTTTCCTGTTCAAAAGCATAAGCCGTCCGCAAAATCGTTTCTTCACTGAGTACCGGTCCGAGGAGTTGCATCCCAATCGGCATGTCGTTATGATCAAAGCCACAGGGGATCGAAATCCCCGGAATTCCGGCGATATTAACCGGTACCGTGTAAATATCGGTTAAGTACATTTCGAGGGGATTCGCGGTTTTTTCACCGATGCCAAAGGCAGTTTTTGCGGTGGTCGGTGTGAGTAAAACGTCACAGGTTTTAAATACATTTTTAAAATCATCCATGATTAATGTCCGCACCTGCATGGCTTTTTTATAATACGCATCGTAGTAACCGGCACTTAAGGCATACGTCCCCAGCATGATCCGACGCTTCACTTCGGCGCCAAACCCTTGGGTTCTCGTTTTGCGGTACATATCCACAAGTCCCTCATACTCGTCGGCACGGATGCCATAACGAATGCCATCGTAACGGGCAAGGTTCGAGCTGGCTTCTGCCGAGGAAATCAGGTAGTAGGCGGATAAGGCGTAATCGAGGTAGTCAAAGGAAACATCCACAATCTCTGCCCCCATCATGCGGTAAACCGACAGGGCATCTTCGATCGCCTGACGGACTTCGGGCTGTAAACCGTCTCCCATAAAGGCTTTGGCAACGCCGATTTTAAGGCCTTTAACGCCCTCTTTTAAATGATGGGTATAATCTTTTTTCGCTGTTTTTAATGAGGTCGAATCTTTGTGATCATGACCGGCAATGGCATTTAATATCAGCGCACTGTCATAAACATCTTTCGTGAAGGGACCAATTTGATCCAGTGAGGACGCAAAAGCGATCAGACCATAGCGTGACACCAGACCGTAGGTGGGTTTTAAGCCGACGACCCCACAAAAGGCTGCGGGCTGACGGATGGAACCACCGGTGTCCGATCCTAGGGAATAAGCCGCCATATCCGAGGCAACGACCACGGCGGAACCGCCACTTGAACCCCCGGGTACTTTTTTTAAGTCCCATGGGTTTTTCGTCTTTTTAAAGGCTGAATTTTCGGTGGAAGACCCCATGGCAAACTCATCCATGTTGGTTTTTCCAAGTAGAATGCCTTTTTCAGCGATGAGACGATCGTAGACCTCTGCGTTATAAGGGGGGACAAAATTCCCTAGTATTTTTGAGGCACAGGTGGTTAAAAGACCTTCTGTACAGAGATTATCTTTAAGGGCATACGGAATGCCTTCAAGGATTCCCTTTTTTCCTTCTTTGGCTATTTTAAGATCAGTGGCTTTTGCCGCTTCCAGAGCGGCTTCTGTTTGCAGGCTTAAATAGCCGTCTACTTTGCTTTCGACCGCATCAACACGGTTCACCACCGCTTGGGTTATCTCTTGAACGGATGCTTTTTTATCTTTGATCAGTGCATTCATTTCGTGCACGGTTAAGTGTGATAATTCCAATTTTCTTCTCCTATTCCAGTACCCTTGGCACTTTAAAACAACCGGATTCAGCTTCCGGTGCATTGGCAAGGGCTTTTTCGGTTGATAATGACGGTTTGACGTCATCGGCTCTCAATACATTTTGTAAGGCTACTATATGTTCGGTTGGTTTGACGTTTGAGGTGTCTAATTGATTCAACGTTTCGGCGTAATCAAGCACTGCGCCCAATTCATCCGCAAGGCGAGAAACTTCTTCATCCTTAAATTCAATCCGAGCTAAATTCGCAACGTAAGCCACTTCTTCTCTGGTTATACTCATTTTTCAATTCCTTTCCCTTTAACTTTATCATGGTAACATTATAAATCAAATCGACTAAAATGTAAATTTTTTTCATCTTTATTCAAAAGCCTTTCCTTCTAATGGACCATCTTTTTAAACGTTTCTTCATCAATCACCGCCACGCCGAGTGTCCTCGCTTTTTCTACTTTTGAACCCGGATTTTCGCCGGCGAGTACATAATCTGTTTTTTGACTGACTGAACCGGATACTTTTGCGCCTTTAGCCTCGAGCATTTCTTTGGCTTCCCTGCGTCCCATCGTTTGTAATGTGCCCGTTAAAACAAAGGTCTTGCCTACAAGTTCGGCCGAAACTTTTACGGCGGTTTCTGTCATATTGACCCCCTGGGCTTTTAATCCGTCCACAATACTGCGATTTTTTTCTATCTTAAAAAAATCGACAATTTCAACGGCCATTTTATCACCGATAGCATCGATTTCTGTTAAACTTTCTTCTTGGGCTGCCATTAAAGCATCCATCGTGCCATAATGCGTGGCTAATACTTTAGCGCCATTGGCACCGACTAACGGAATGCCGAGGGCAAAAATGACCCGAGATAAGGTGCGATTTTTTGCATCCTCAATCGCCGCTAGTAAATGATCGACGGATTTCTCTCCCATTTTATTAAGATTGACCAGTGCGTCCCGATGCTCTTTAATGTGAAAAATATCCACCATTGTTTTGATCAATCCATGATCTAAAAGCTGTCTGACAACCGCTGGCCCCATACCGTCAATATTCATGGCGTCCCTTGATGTAAAATGGGTCATCTTTCTAAAAACCTGTGCGGGACAGTCCATATTTAAACATTTTGTGACCGATTCTCCCGGAACACGATACGTGTCCGAACCACATTCCGGACAGTGTTTAGGCATTTTAAAAATACGCTCTTTACCGGTACGTGGTAACGAAAGGGCATGATCCACTTCCGGAATGACATCGCCGGCTTTTTGAATAACGACTTGATCCCCGATGCGAATATCTTTATCTTTAATATAGTCCTCATTATGGAGTGTTGCCCGGGAAATAGTCGATCCGGCAAGGCGTACCGGCGTTAATTCCGCCACCGGCGTCAGTGCTCCGGTACGTCCCACTTGAACCGTAATATCCTCGACGGTGGTGACCGTCTGCTCCGGTGAAAATTTATAGGCAATCGCCCACCGGGGTGATTTTGACGTCTCGCCTAACTTTTTTCGATCCTCTAAATCATTGACTTTAATGACCATGCCATCTATTTCATAAGGGAGCTTTTGACGGCCACCCTGTTCCATTTCATCAATATAAGGAATCATCTTTTCCATCGTGTCAAAAAGACGGCCTTCACTGGTTTTAAATCCACAGTGTTTTAAAAATTCAAAACTTTCCTGATGGGTTTTAAACTTTTTTTCTTCACAATATTCGAGGTTAAAAATAAAAATATCTAAAGGTCTTGAGGCTGTCAATTTTGGATCCAACTGACGCATTGATCCAGCTGCCGCATTTCTAGGATTTGCAAAAAGTGTTTCGCCTTGCTCGTCACGAATTTTGTTAAATGCGTCAAAATCTTTTTTATAGATCAGCACTTCACCCCGAACTTCAAGGGAAACCTGTTCTTTCAATTTTAAGGGTATGGTTCGGATCGTTTTAAGATTTTGGGTAACATTTTCGCCGGTGACACCATCTCCCCGGGTCGATCCTCGTATTAAAAGGCCCTCCTCATAATCGAGCACCACGGTTAAGCCATCAAATTTATGCTCAACACAATACGTCACTTCGGGACAAACTTTTCTGACTCGGGCATCAAAATCCCTGAGATCAGCCGCATTAAACGCATTGCTGAGGCTCAATTTAGGGGTCGTGTACGTCACTTTTTCAAAGGCTTCCGACACGTTTCCGCCCACTCGCTGGCTGGGTGAATGGGGGTCTAAAAATTGCGGATACGCCGTTTCTAAGGTGATGAGTTCCTGCATCATTTGGTCAAAAGCCGCATCGCTGATCACCGGCGCATCTTCATCATAATAATAATGGCTATTTTCTTCTATTTTCTGACTGAGTTGTTTTATTTTAAGTTCAATTTTATTAAATGTTTCATTCATTATAGTTTACCTTTCCGACCGATATTAATCCTCTGTCAAAAAGTGTTCCTTCACGCTTTTGTCACAAAAGATGGATCGAGCTTTTTAATACCAACTCCCGGAAATGCGATGGATACTTGATTGGGTTTAACTTCTACAATGGTTCCTATTCCAAATTTCTTATGTTTAACACGATCACTTAAATTGAAACCTTCTGATAAGGATGCGGCCTTTTTCTTCTTTGCTACTGACGGTCGATGTGTTTCATTTGTGTAACTTAAACGATCCAAAAAAGTAACCGTCTTTTTTTCAACCATTGCATCTTCCACAATCTGGTTTCGTTCATATTTTTGTGCATTGAGTTGAATACATTCTTCTGGTAATTCGCCAAGAAAGCGTGATCTTGTCTGGAGTTGACGTCTCCCATAAGTGGTGCGTTCTGCGGCCCAAGACATATAGAGCCGTTCTTTTGCCCGTGTAATACCGACATAACAAATGCGCCGTTCTTCTTCCAGTTCTTCCGGATTATCCAGTGATCGTCCGTGGGGGAAAATACCTTCTTCCACGCCCGGTAAAAAGACGACCGGAAATTCTAATCCTTTTGCGTTATGCAAGGTCATGAGTAATAATTTACCATCTTCACTGTCATATTTATCCGTTTCGGCGGTTAATGCCACGGTTTCAAGATAAGCTGTTAAACTTTGATCATCACTATTTTTTTCGAATTCAACGGCCGAAGACACGAGTTCCTGTAAATTTTCAATACGATTTTCACTATGATCTAATTTTCCAAGTTCTAACATTTCGAGATAACCGGTGTCTCTGATCACATGATCAATCAACACACTGATCGATTCTTTTTCGGAACATTCTTTCAGATTCATCATAATCGTTGCGAAATCATGGACTTTGTTGCGGACACTTTGGCTTAATTCGGGGACTTCATCGCAACGATAAAAAGTTTCCATTAAGCTCCAATCTTTAAAGGTCGCAAATTCCGAAATTTTATCTAGCGTTGCCGCTCCAATGCCTCTTTTAGGAACATTGACAATCCGTAAAAAGCCAACATCATCTTTTGAATTGATCAATACATGCAGATATGAAATGATATCTTTGATTTCGATCCGTGAGTAGAATCCTGTGCCACCAATTAATTGAAAAGGAATGCCTTGACGCATCAATGATTCTTCGAACAAACGGGATTGGGCATTGGTACGGTATAAAATAGCAAAGTCGCTGTAAGAATAGCCTTCTTCAGCTTTTAGTATTTCAATATCTTCGGCAATTTGCCGTGCTTCATCGTATCCCTGATTGAAGGAAGATACAATGACCTTATGATCTCCTTTATTGCGTGTCCAGAGATTTTTTTCTTTACGTCCGGTATTATTGGAAATCACTTTGTTGGCACATTCCAAAATAATGGATGTTGATCGATAATTTTCTTCTAGCTTGACCACTTTAGCATCGGTATAATCTTTTTCAAAATCAAGAATATTGTTAATATCTGCGCCACGCCACATATAAATACTTTGGTCATCATCACCACAAACACATAAATGACGATGCTTTTTCGCTAAAAGATTGACCAGTTCATATTGGCTATGATTTGTATCTTGATATTCATCGACTAAAATATATTTAAATCGATTTTGATATTGTTCTAAAATCTCCGGAAACCCTTTAAACAATACCAGCGTATTATAAATTAAATCGTCAAAATCCATGGCATTGTTTTTCTTCAATATTTCACTGTAACGGCGATAATAGGTGGCTACTTTTTCCGTGCGAAAATGATCGTTATTGTTTTTCAAGTAATCATCCGGTGTCCAGAAGTTATTTTTTGCTGTTGAAATTTGTCCCATCAAATATTGAAACGGAAATGTTTTATCATTATAATCCAACTCTTTAATTAACTTTTTATAAAGACGTTTTTGATCATCTGTATCGTAGATAATAAAATTATCACTGTACCCTAGCCATTTGCTATGTATGCGCATGATACGGGCGCACATCGCATGGAAGGTATACATCCATATACGGTCACTTTCTTTAATATTCATAGCCGCAATACGTTCACGCATTTCACCGGCTGCTTTATTGGTGAACGTGATCGCTAATATTTGTGATGGCCAAGCTTTTCCACTTTCAATAATATGTGCGATCCGATGAATAATTGTTCTTGTTTTACCTGATCCGGCACCGGCTAAAATTAAAACCGGCCCTTCTGTTGTTTCTGCTGCTTCCCTTTGCTTCTCATTCAAACCGTCTAATAAATTCATTATTCCTCCGATATGTTTACTTTAAAATAAAATGTCACCATAATAAATACTTCTTAATACTTTATCCATCGCCTCTTGATTCATTGATATCGGATTTTTAATGGTCGATCCTTTTAAAGAATCGTCTACCAAACAATCATAATATTTTTTAAAATCGGCTTCTAAAATGCCTATCGCTTGAAATGTTTTTGGCATTCCAAATTGTGTATTGAACGCTTCCACTTTGGCGATTATATCTTCCCCAATCATACGAGAAAGTTCCTCTAAATCGGCTTGAACCTTTTTATCCCTTGCATTATACTTTAGTACATATGGCAGTGCCACTGCATTTAATAAGCCATGGCTTATTAAAAAACGGCCGCCAAAAGCGTGGGCAATACCATGATCCATCCCGAGTCCCGAATTTTGAAACGCCATTCCCGCAAGACATTGATAATGATGTACTTTTTGCCGACTTTCAAGATCCCCTTTTTCAAAAGAAAGCGGTAGATATTGGCACAGACCTTCAACCGATCCTTTGGACATCACTTTACTGAAATCATCATTATTTTGATTAATATAGCCTTCAATCGCATGTGTCAAAGCATCCATTCCGGTTTCTGCCATCACATTCTGTGGCATGGATAAGGTTAGATTACCATCTAATATCGCAATATCCGGTATGAAAGCAGTGGTTTTTAATCCAACTTTTATATGCTCTTCTTCAAAGGTTATCACCGCCGCACGTGTCACTTCACTGGCTGTTCCCGATGTCGACGGTGCCGCAATTAACGTGATTCTTTTTCTAATCGATGGTCCCTTACCGGCTTTGATATCGTCTAGGGTGACGGTTTGATACTCACACAATAACGTCATCACTTTTGCTGCGTCTATGGCCGATCCGCCACCGACGGCTAAAACCACATCCGGAACAAAAGCTTTCATTTTTTTAAGACCGGCTAATACTTCGGTACTTGTTGGATTGCCACCAATACCGCTGTAAATTTCATAACTTTTATGCTGCGCATTTAATAATTTTTCAAGATGATCGATCGTTCCATTTTTAAACATGGATGCTTTACCGGTGACTATAAAAATGCGTTTTCCTTCAATTTCCTGTATCTGATCAATCGATCCGGGACCTATTAAAATCTTATATCCGTTAAACTTTAATTCTTTCATATTAAACCTCCTTGGGCTTTTCATAATTCGGGAAAAGGATGATCATTTTTGTTCCGACATCTTCCTTACTTTCCACACGAATATCGCCCTTATGTTTTTTTACAATCCAATAGCCAATGGATAAACCAAGACCTGTACCCCCTTCAGATCGGGATCGTACTTTATCAACACGATAAAAACGTTGAAATATTTTTTTCTGATCTTCTTTCGGAATACCAATGCCTTTATCAATGACCGTCACTTCAATGCCTTCGGTAATTTTTCTACCTTGTACAATAATTGACGTATTGGATGCACTATATTTTATGGCATTATCAATTAAAATAACCATTAATTGTATTAATTGTTTTTCATCTCCCAGAACGAACATCTTTTCATCCGGTACTTTACTCAAAATCGTAATGGATTTTTGCGCTGCTAACGCAATAAAACGTTCCGTAACTTCCATCATTAAATAAGTCATATCAACCGGTTCGGGTTCAAAATGAATATCTCCACAATCGGCACGCGCCAAAAACATGAGATCCTCCACAATGTGATGCATCCGTCTGGTTTCGCTATACGCATTTTCAATCCAGTTCATCTGACTTTCAACGGTTTCGTCTTCACTGGCCTTAACCACTTCAAGATTCGTTTGAATCACCGCTATCGGTGTTCGCAATTCATGTGAGGCATCTGCCACAAATTCCTGCTGTTGCTCCATGCTTTTCTTAATGGGAATTAATGAACGACCGGATAAAAAATATCCGCATAACAAAGAAACCGACGCACCAACCAATACAACGATAAAAATCATGCGTACCGCATTGTTTAAAATCATACGCTCCGTATCCATGTTTTTAATGGCTTGAACGACTTTAAGCTCGCCCTCTTTATTCACCGTAGTATACGTACATATTTTTAAGGTATCTGAATTTGTTTCATAATTACTGATTAAATATTTATCTCGATTATTGCTATAGTAATGATTAATGAGTTGAAAAAGCTGATTTTCGTTCAAAGGTTTATCCGCAGATTGATCCAAAATTTCAAACTGATCATTCCAAATGACATAAGCAATGTTATTATGGGTCAAACTATCGGTAAATTCCCTATAGCCTTTTTTACTTTCTTCCATCCCCAGCCCTGTTCCCTCTTTATTTTCAAGGATATCAATATTATTGGCAAGCTGGGAACAGTAGATTTCCATATTGTTGTTTACCCCGGATTCCATATCCACTCGAATGGTAACATAGAGTAAAACGGCGACAAATACCGACAGTCCAATTAAAACCGCGGTATTCATCAACGTTAAATTTATGCGTAATTTATCAAGGCTAAACATGATCCTTTTCCTTTAGAACATATCCTAGACCTCGAATGGTCTTAATTAACGCTCCGGATTTTTTTAGTTTTTTCCTCAAATAGTGAACATAGATCTCCACAGAATTTTCCATCGCTAAACTTTCAATGCCCCAAATACGATCTAAAATTTGTTCTTTTGAAATCGTCATTCCATGGTTACGGATAAACATTTCTAGAAGCTGTGATTCTTTTGATGTGAGTTTATTCGGCGTACCATCAATCAGAAGTTCGCCACTATTGATGTTCAACGTTAAATCTGAAAACATAATCGTATTATCTTGATAAACCTCCCAGGGACGTCTTCCTAAAGCACGAACACGTGCTAAGAGTTCCTCTGTCACAAAAGGCTTAACCAGATAATCATCCGCTCCCATATCAAGTCCCTTCACTTTATCCGCCGTACTATCTTTTGCTGTCAGGAGAAGAACGGGAACATTTTTTCCACCTTCACGAATCGATTTTAAAATATCAAGTCCGCTCATACCCGGCAGCATAATATCTAAAATGATCACATCGTAAACGTCATTCTCGCTGAGAATCTTTCCTTCAATACCATCATGAACAATATCTGCGAGAATTTTGTTTTTTTCAAGGATTTTTCCAAGTGCTGTTGCCAGAGCTACTTCATCCTCTACTAATAAAACCCTCATTTATTCACCTCTTTTTACCGGTTCAATCTCAAATTCAAAATGATCAATCATACCATCCGATTCTTCTGCACTCTTTTGCAGATCCCGTTCGGCTTCAACTTCTCGCTTACATTCTAAAAAAGTTTGAACGGCTCGCTCATAGTTATCTAAAAAATCAGTATCCGGCAAAATATTTTTATCCATTAAATGATAGATAAAAAGACCGATATAATAGGTTTTCTCCGGTTCAATCGTCGTTAACCGTGAATATTTATAAAACGCATTGATCAAATCATCCCCCGGCGTTAAGATATCGCCACCAATTCGGATCCATTCTTTTGAAAGCGCATCAATAAGGGAGGCTTTAAAATAACACCACAACAATCCCTTCGCAATACTGTCCCCTTCAATTTTAAGATTGGTCTGCAGTTCTTTCGCACCCGCTTTAAAGGCTTCTAAAATTCTTGGCGCATAGGTAATATCACCCGCCGCATATTTTGATCGCAAACTGCTTTTTTCAGAAATCAAACGATTCAGCAGAATATCCTCTTGTTTCAATTCATTTTGGATCACATACCATTCGTCATAAAGACAAAAGGGCAGATAGCCAAAATCTCTGAATAGATGATCTGAAATCCGCTTAACTTCCATCAGTTGTTCAGGATCACCATAAACGGCTTCTTCCACCTCAATAAAATTTTCCATTTGATAAAACATATTATTACGTTCAAAATAACGGGTAATTTCAATAATTGACTTCACATTGCGGCTATAAAAAATCAAACCCTCTAGTTCCTTAAATTCACTGTCATTGGTCTTTTCAACTTCCATCGGCAATTGTAAATATTGATGACCATTATACATTAAACTATTGCATGGAAAGTAAAGATCGTTCGGATAGGTATCCGTATAAATAAAAAGCATGCGTTTGCTTTTATTAAAATAAACACTATATCCTTTGGTTGTAAAAAAGCCCCAACCGGTTTCCGCTGGTTTTTTACCATATTTGACATTAAAACCCTCTGTATAGAGGCAGTTTTTATCGATATATTCTGCTACTTTTTCTTTACTGCTAATACCCATCATTTTTAAATTTTCATTAAATTTCTGCCATAAAAGATCGACTGCCAAACCATTAGGATCTTTAAGCACCGTATCTTTACCTTCGGGGTCATTTTTAAGGTTTTTCGCAATACAAAGAAGCACACAATCAAGATGAATCGTTTCCGGCGCTTCATCCGGTTTTAATGTTTTCAAATCCTTAATCACCTGATTATAAATAATGGTGAGTGTATCCCGTTTTCGGCGTTCTTCTTTTTTACTCGTCTTCGTATTAAAACTATCAATCATTTTTGTGACCATACGTGTATTTTCTTCGCCGACAATATAACATTCCACATTCTTTTCTTCTTTTTGAGAATAAAACAAATTTTTAAAATTAATGGCAAAATAGTCCTCTGTTTTTTCAACCGTATAGTTAATGACCGTTTCTGTTTTGATCATCACATAAATAAGCGATTTAGTCTCAATCCGTTCCATGATGAAGCCTTTACGTGAAAAAAAGACATTCACATAGGTTTTGGGGACTTCTTCACTGCAATTCATTGAAACCTGCTCAATGTAAAGTGTATTTTGGAGCATATAACTGACAAAATTTTTACTTTTTTCTAAGCCATAATTTTCTAAATTCTCAAAAAAGCCATATAACAAAACTTTATACACGATTTTTGCCATATCATTTTGTTTATTAACCATCCGCTCTGTTCGATTGATAATGGTTTGATTCAAGCTTGTTTTATCTGAAAAATAATTGGGTTCAACCACAAGAAGTGCCTCAGCCGCTAAAAAAATAAGGGTATCAATATCGACAGTCGCCATATTGGCAACCTTATAATTTTCTTTCAAATTACCCATAATTCGCTGATACATTGCATCAATCTGATCAATTCCTTCTTTTATGGTTCGATGACAATCTCCGCACAATGCATCGTATTGTATATTAATTCGAGAATTGCTAATTTTAAGTGACCGTTCAAAAAAGCCTAACTCCTTGCCACATTTTTCACAACAACCTTTCATAAAATCTTCCTTTCTTCTCAGTAGTGTCGCACTACTTCACTGCGTCTGAATTTAATAAAAACCTTTTTTCCATATATCATTATAGTGTACCATAAAACACTTAAATAAGGTAGATAATAACCGTATTTTTAAAACAAAAAAACCGGAAAGACATCCGCATCACCCTGTCTGTCTTTTTTTACCACCTCCCCACAAGATCCCCCTTAAAATTCTTTAATCCATTGTATCCTCCCCCAAAATA
>JAVXTS010000039.1:0-15365 GCA_036642535.1 Eubacterium sp.
TTATCGGATTTTTGTTCTTTTTATTTTAATACATTTACCATTCAATATCATCAACAGACATTGGTGATTCATTCATATAACTTTTTTCAACTTTACCATTTTTCATCGTAATAACACGATCTGCCATTGGTGTAATAGCCTGATTATGTGTAATTAATATAACAGTCATTTTTTCTCTGCGACATGTACTCTGTAAAAGTTTTAATATATTTTTACCGGTGATATAATCAAGGGCTCCTGTTGGTTCATCACAAAGAAGAAGTTTAGGACGTTTTGCAAGAGCTCTAGCAATAGCAACACGCTGTTGTTCCCCACCGGATAATTGAGAAGGAAAATTGTCTATTCTATCTTCCAAACCAACACTTTTCAATGTTTCACATGCATCCATTGGATTATTGCAAATCTGAGTGGCCAGTTCAACATTTTCGATAGCAGTCAGATTTTGAATAAGGTTATAAAATTGAAAAACAAAACCGGTATCATAACGACGATAGATTGCTAATTCTTTTGTATTCATAGAGGCTATCTCTTTACCATCAACAAATACCTCCCCTTCATTGCAATTATCCATTCCCCCTAAAATATTTAAAACTGTTGTTTTTCCGGCACCACTTGGACCAACAACAATAGCAAATTCACCTTTCTCAATACCAAAAGAAATACCATTAGCTGCATGAATAACAACCTCACCCATTTTATAGCGTTTATGTACATCTACAAATTCTACAAACTTTTTCATCACGCACCTCGAGTTAAAATATTCTATTGAGTATTATAACACAATTAATTTAAAAAAAACAACGGGATTTTACCACCGTTGTTTTAAATTTATTGCTCCAATACTGCTTTTGCAGCATTATCAAGCCAATCCCCTTTAAATTTTTCAATTTCTCCTTTATCAACAAGCGAAGCGGTTTCAGGATCAATCGGAAGTTTTGCTAAAACTTTTAAATTATTTTTAGAAGCTACTTCTTCAATATGACTTTCACCAAAAATATTTATTTTTTTATTGCAGTCAGGACAAGTAACATAACTCATATTTTCAATAACACCAATAATAGGAATATTCATCATATTTGCCATATTTACAGCTTTTTCAACAATCATTGAAACTAATTCTTGAGGTGAAGTGACAATAATAATACCGTTAATTGGTAAAGACTGAAATACAGTAAGGGGCACATCACCAGTTCCTGGTGGCATATCCACAAAAAGATAATCATCATATTCCCAGATAACGTCACTCCAAAACTGTTTAACAGCACCGGCAATAACCGGTCCTCTCCAGACAACAGGATCTGTATCATTTTCCAGCAATAGGTTCATCGACATAATATCAATACCGGATTCCGATTTAATCGGATAAATTCCTTTTTCTGATCCTTGAGCTTTTCCGGTAATTCCGAATGCTTTTGGAATAGATGGTCCGGTAATATCAGCATCTAAAATCCCGATAGAAAGACCTTGACGTCTTAGTAAAACAGCTAGTGTCGATGTAACAAGAGATTTTCCAACACCACCTTTACCACTGACTACACCAATTACTTTTTTAACATTACTCCATGGATGAGGTTTTACCGTAAAATCGGTAGCGTGTTCTTCTCTTTCATCACAATCAGAGCCGCAAGAACCGCAATCATGGGTGCAATTTTCTTCTTCAACCATTTTCTATTCTCCTTAATGTATCAAATTGTATTTAAACTGATTACGCCGTCAGAAAGTTTTTCTTCTGACGGCAAGTAAAATCAAATTAGATTTATTATAACACATTCTGAAATTTTTGTTAAGGATAATTAATAAATGCTCTATTGGTTAAGCAATAGAGCGGTATTCTCTATTTTTAAAACACCTTAAAATCTATTATACAAATTTACAAACATCAATCCATTCCTGCGCATTGGAATATTCAAAAAGTTCATCGCAAGTTAATTCGATCATTGACTGACTGCTACCGGCTGCCGGAAAAACAGTTTCAAAACGTTTAAGCGACACATCGGTAAAAACACTAACCTCACTGTTCTCAATGGCAAATGGACATACTCCACCAATAGCATGTCCTGTAAAAAAGACTACTTCATCTGGTGTCAACATTTTAGCTTTTGTATTAAATTTATTTTTATATTTTTTATTATCAATTTTTGTATCTCCTGCGGTTACAATTAAAATGCAGGCATCATCAATCTTAAAGGACAATGTTTTTGCTATCCGTGCCGAAATAACCCCCACTGCTTTTGCTGCTAATTCAACGGTTGCTGTTGAAATTGTAAGTTCTTTTACATCATCCGCCTTTCCATATTTTTCGAAATATTTTTTTACTTGCTGAACTGACATCAACATTCTCCTTTTTTCGTTTTTATGTTCATTTTACCTTTATTCTTTTAAAAATGCAAATATACTTTAATTTTTTATTTTCCAATACAAAAAATGCTAAAACCGATTCATCACATTATTTTATGTTGAATCGGTTTTAGCGTTTAAATTCATTTATCATTTCTTTTGGACTCACTCCTTTCAAATACATTTCAAATATCAAAATTTTTTCACGTTACTGTAAACATTATCCCAACCTTTTTCTTTATTCAATTGTAATTTTTCTACTTACAACTTTCAGTTTATCCTTTATCATCTTATGGTTTCAATTGTGAGTTCCTATACTTATAGTGTTTAATACTTACGATTCTATATACGACAAGTTATTTACCCTCTATGTTCAGATTGTTTTCTCACTTCAAAATGCGGACACCTACTCTTTTGTTTTCGATCAATATTTCAATTTTTTTACATTGAAATGTTTAACGGTAATTTGGATCTTTTATAAATTTACTAAACTATATGATTAATGCGATTCACTGCTTAATAATAACTTTTATGTTCAAGTGAATTGCTAGTTGCTCGTTATAATTTAATCATTGGTCGTTGGGATCTATTTACTTTTCTATGACCTTCCAAAATCGTCATTTCAACTTGTACTAACTTTGATCTTTGATTTAACTTTATTATAAACCGTTTACATCTATTTGTAAACCTTTTTATTGTAACGTTTTTGTAACATTTAATATAGTCATACTAATTTTACTTTAAGTGCTACTCATCAGAAAAAAGCCAAAAAATAACTAAGACCAATTTTACGTTTTATACAATTTCTGTAAAATTGGCCTTAGCTTTCAGATTCTGGATTCATATCTTTTGGACTCACCCCTTTCGAATCTTACCTATCATTGATCAAATTCATTGTCTTAATTATTTTTTAAAATCCTTTTTAATAAATGCTCATCTTTGTTATTACTTTTTTGTATTTTGTACTTCTTTTTCGTATTTCTTTTATGTTCATGATCTTATAGGATTATCAGTAGTTATATGTAGTAATATCATCTACTCTGCCGACTCTAAAACCCCTTAAGTCTCTATATGCTATAAGGTGTTCACACATCTGCGTTTAGACAATGCTGAAAATCCGATCAATTACTTATAAAATATCTTAAATACGATTTTAAAACCTGAAATAACATTGATCGTTTACCTAATCTTGGCACTAAATTTGAATTAACTTTTCAACCATTTTCTTATCTTTGTTTGTCGACTTATTACATCAACATTTGATATTTGGTTTGAATATTTTTCTCATTTACAATTAAACTTTTAATTAACCTCCAACAATCAAGTTGAGCAATTATTTGATTTTCTAAGACCTTCTAAAGATAATTTAAGATTCCTTTGATCTTTGATTTATCTACATTATAAACCGTTTACATCTATTTGTAAAGGATTTAATTGTAAACAATTTGTAACATTAAGAATCCCTCCAATATTTCAAGACTATTGAAGGGATTTAAAAATGAGAAAACCTTTTAATCTAATGTCATATCTTTACGCCACAGCACAATTGTTGGGTCAATTTTGAAAACTGGTTCCATCACATCATTGATATTTTGAAGAATTATTTCCGGCTTTATACATTGCTGCTCAATATATAAAAGATTCATATCAAGGCATACACTATCCTGATTTTTACTGATAATTTCAATACTTTTAATAAAAAGGCGAATATTTCGTGGAATCACTTTCCCTTTTTTATTACGTTTTTGAAAAATGATCTCATCTTTTGAAAGATACTCTGACAGCACATTTTCTAGTTTGTCTACCGCTGACGAATCAATAAGATCCACTTCAATTGTATAACGACTACTGGTTAACGAGGCACTGAGAGATGTTTTGTTTTGAGGAATAGCCCAAGCTTCAAATACCAATAATCCTCTAGGTAATGCTCCGTTTAAACGCTTAATAAAATCCATTAAATCGACATCTTCCTCTAATGTAACATCACCATATTCACAATCACTGATCAATCCAACGGACATCGCTAATGCAAAAGCTAACTTAGGATGAGGATTAAAACCGTTGGAATGAGAAATCGACATACCGGCACGGCGAAAAGCCCGTTGAAATAAACGTTGCTGATCCAGATGGGAAATAAAACGTAATGCCTCACTTCGTGAAAATTTAAATCGTATAGTGCTCATGACATTTCCATCCTTTACAAAATTCCATTATTCCACAATCGCTACAACCTTCACGACAATAAGGGGTTCCTGATTCTTCCATTGCTTTTATCCATTCATTTTTAAGGAAATCTTTAGTGACACCAGTATCAATAAAATCCCATGGTAATATTTCATCAAAATCACGTTCACGCAGCGCATAAAAATCAGTATCTATTTTCAATTCTTTAAAAACGCTTAACCATTTTTCATAATTGAATTGTTCATTCCAACCATCAAACTTGCATCCCACCTGTTGAGCACGTAAAAGAACCTCACAAAGGCGTCGATCACCACGGGCAAAAATGGCTTCAAGATAACTCAGCGAACCATCATGCCAGTTATAAGAGATCTTTCGATCTGTAATTTTTGATTTCAACATCTTTTGTTTTTCGATAAACTGTGTACCAGTATTCTGCCCCATCCATTGAAAAGGAGTGAATGGTTTAGGAATAAAACAAGATGTACTCAAAACAATTTTTACCGTTTTATTTCGGCTTTCTCTGGGAACAGAATAATATTCGCTAAGTACTTTTTGAGCAAGTATAGCAATTCCGGAAACATCTTCATCTGTTTCTGTAGGCAATCCGATCATAAAATAAAGCTTGATATGTCCCCATCCATTTTCAAAAGCAGTCCGAACAGTACTCAGAAGATTCTCTTCAGTTACACCTTTATTAATAACATCCCGCATTCTCTGAGTACCGGCTTCAGGTGCTAAAGTAATACCACTTTTTCTAATTTTTTGAATCTGCTGAAGCATTTCAATACTTAATGAATCAATTCGAAGGGACGGCAATGAAACACCAATTCGCTCATTTTCATAAGAAGCAACCAAATGGGTAATAAGTTCCTCTATCTGTGAATAATCGCCGGTACTGAGGGATGCCAGAGAGATTTCTTCGTACCCGGTGTTCGCCAGAAGTGTCTGAATTTGAGATTCAATAGTTTCAAGGGATTTCTCCCGAGTAGGGCGATAAATCATACCAGCCTGACAAAAACGACAACCTCGTCCACAACCTCTGAAAATTTCAAAAGTAACCCGATCATGGATAGTTTCGGTGTAAGGAACCACAAAAGTATCTGGAAAATAAACCGTATCCAAATCTTTTATAAATCTTTTTTTTACTTTTTGTGGTGCTTCTTTTATAATTGGTTCAAAAGACGCAATCGTTCCATCTTTAGCATAGTCAACCTTGTAAAAGGCTGGAATATAAACACCGTTAATACCGGCAATTTTTTTAAGATAATCGATCCGGCTACCGCCTTCTTTTTTCCAAAAGCGATATGCTTCCATCAATTCTAAAAGGCTTTCTTCGGCTTCGCCAATTACAAAAATATCTATAAAATCAGCTAATGGTTCCGGATTATAAGCGCACGGACCACCGGCCATAATAAACGGATCGCTATCTGTTCGATCGGATGATTTTAAGGGAATTCCGGCAAGATCAAGCATATTTAAAAGATTTGTATAGCTCATTTCATACTGTAAGGTAAAACCTACAAAATCAAAACTTGAAATTGGATCCATTGATTCAAGGGCATATAAAGGAATTTTTTTCTCCCGCATCTGTTCTTCCATATCCACCCAAGGAGCAAACGTACGCTCACACCAGATATCCTTCTGATCATTTAACAATGTGTAGAGAATTTTAAGTCCTAAGTGAGACATACCTACGTCATAAATATCGGGAAAAGCAAAAGCGTAACGAATAGCTATACTCTCTTTATTTTTATGAACCGCATTTACTTCGTTTCCAAGATAGGTGATGGGCTTTGTAATCAGCGGTAACACCTTTTTTTCAATCATTTTTTTATCGTAATTCATTTAATTCCTCATCTTTATCTCAATTGTTTGGTTTATTAATCTTACAATAACTCTCTACAAAAGTCAACGAACCCTCCTTTTTTCAATATTTAACATTAAATAGTTCTTTATTAGATATTGTTTTCATGGTAAAATAAACAAACTTACATAATTAAGGGATAAGTGCTTTTGAATGTCAACTTCAGGATGTTTTAATTTAAAATCCGAATCATCTAAGAAAGAATAGGTGCAGATAGAAAACTGCTAAATTAGGTGGGTTGAGGGCATTTAACAAATGCCTAATTATAATTAAAAATAAGGAGTAATATTTTATGGAAACAATTGACGTGGGTTTTTTATCACTTCTACCCCCTATTATTGCCATTGTTTTAGCACTTTGTACAAAAGAAGTTATTTCATCATTGTTAATCGGTATCCTTTCCGGAGGATTAATTTATGCCCTTAACACTGGTGGTGGAATTATTGAAATGAGCAGTATTGCCTTTGGTGTAACTGCTGAAACTGTTGGTTCACCAGGTAAATTTAATATTATTTTATTTTTAGCACTACTGGGAGCTCTCGTTTACATCGTCACTATGGCAGGCGGTTCGAAAGCTTATGGAAATTGGGCAGCTACTAAATTAAAAAGTAAAAAAAGTGCTCAATTAGCCACAAGTTTTTTAGGAATGCTCATTTTTATTGACGATTATTTTAATTGTTTAACCGTCGGTACGGTTATGAAACCTGTTACTGATAAGTACAAAGTATCACGGGCAAAATTAGCTTATATTATTGATGCAACAGCCGCACCTGTCTGTATTATTGCCCCCATCTCAAGCTGGGCTGCTGCGGTAGGTTCCACACTTCTGGAAACCGGTGCTTTTACCAATGAATTACAAGCATTTTTTGCAACGATTCCTTACAATCTTTATGCTATTTTATCCATTATTATGGTGCTTGTTTTATCGGCAACAGATCTTGAATTTGGATCGATGGCAAAAGAAGAATATATTGCAGAAACTACCGGTGATGTAGGTGCACTTGAAGATGAACTAGAAAGTAACCAGCGTATTTCTGATAAGGGAACAGTTTGGGATCTTGTGATTCCTATTGGAATGCTGATTCTTTTTTCAATTCTTTCAATGCTTTGGAATGGTGGATACTGGGCTGGAGAAGGTTTAAGTATCGGACAAGCTTTTGGTAACTGTGATGCCTCTGCTGCACTTGTTCTCGGTGGATTTTGGGCACTTGTTGTGACTTTTTTGCTCTTTATTCCAAGAAAACTAGTTACTTTTAAAGAATTTATGGATGGTATTGGTGAAGGGGTCAAAAGTATGGTTCCCGCTTTTATTATTTTAACCCTTGCTTGGACCATTGGTTCTTTATGTCAAGACTATTTAGGAACAGGTGTTTATGTCGGTCATCTTGTACAAGCTAGTAATATTCCAATGGGTCTTATTCCTGCAATTGTCTTTTTAGTTGCAGCCGGTCTTTCTTTTTCAATTGGTACTGCTTGGGGAACTTTTGGAATTTTTATTCCAATCGTTGTATTTATTTGTCAAGCATCTGCTCCGGAACTTATGGTTGTTACTTTATCTGCAACCCTTGCAGGTTCTGTTTTTGGTGATCACTGCTCACCTATTTCCGACACCACGATTCTTTCATCAACCGGTGCCGGCTGTGATCATATTAAGCATGTCTCAACGCAAATGTATTATGCTATAACTGTTGCCGCCTGTTGTTTTGTTGGTTATATTGTTGCCGGTTTCTCCTATGGAAATCTTCCTTTAACTTTGGGAACATCTATTATTCTTCTCATTGTAACATTAATTGTTTTCCACCGTTTATCTAAAAGAAAGTTAGTAAAAAAAGCACTGATCAAATCTTAAAAAAATTCTTAGTTTGCTTTTCCCTTATTTCTAAATATGTTATAATAAAAGAAAAAGGGGGTCTGAAAATGGGAGAAATTTTGTCTTTTAAACAATGGATTTGTAAAATGTACAAAGATGATTCATCGTATTTAGGTGATCTCGCTAAAGATATTGCCGCTGATGACCAGTTTCCGGATAGTGGCTCTATGGATGACTTAATCACTTATATTGAAGCACAAGGAGCCAGTGAGTCTGCAGTTGGTGTTTTATTAGAAGCTTTCAATATTTTTAGCCAAGATAGTTGAAAAATTATATCTTTATATCTAAGTGACAAATATCCTCCAATGATCATTTTATCGATCGTTGGAGGATATCTTTTTAAACTTTCTTTTTTTAAGTATTTTAAAAACTGCAAACGATATTTCATTTTTTAAGCTTGCAAGTTTTTATGAATACCTCTATAATAAAAATATCACATATAATCCTTTTTTCATTTAGAATGACTCCCCTTTTTCTAAATGAAAGTCTTCGGAATAGAAAATTTTCTATTCCAAATCCCTAAAACCCCTACCGATATTTCCTCTCGGAGAGGGGTTACTCTTTAAAATAATCACTTAAATAAAAAACCAGCGCTTTTAATTCAAAGCGCTGGTTTTTTATATTTATTCTTACAAATTTCTGTTTGCGGTTTCCATCATTAGTTTAATTCGATTAATTTGATTAACTTCCGATGCACCAGGATCATAATCAATCGGGGCGATATTCGCTTTTGGATAACGCTTACGAATGGGTTTAATCATTCCTTTCCCCATGACATGATTCGGTAAACAGGCGAAAGGTTGAACACAAACAATATTTTCAACGCCACTTTCGATAAGTTCCATCATTTCTGCCGTTAAGAACCATCCTTCTCCACCCTGATTCCCAAGGGCAATCAATTCTTGTGCTTTTTCTGCCTTTTTCTGAATGGTTGAAGGTGCATGAAAATGAATACTTTCATTTAAAACTTTTTTCATGTTTTTTCGATACATTTCAATAATTTTAATGCTTAATAAAGCGCTCTGTTTTTTTGCAGAACTTCCAGAAAGTTCATCGTGTTTATAAACCGAATTATAACAGCAGTATAAAAAGAAATCAATCAAGTCCGGAACAACTACCTCTGCCCCTTCTTTTTCTAAAACTTTAACCAGATTATTATTAGCCGTCGGATGATATTTCACCAAAATCTCACCGACAATAGCCACTTTTGGAAGCACTTTTTTGATTCTTGACAAGTGATCAAAATCTTCTACAATCTGTCTGACATTGTTTTTAAATGTTGATCGTTTCGGTTTACGAATATTAATTTTAACTCGTTTCCGCCACTTATTGTAAAGTGCCATAGTTGAACCCGGTACTTTTTCATACGGTTTTGTCGCATAGAGAACACGCTGGAATAAATCACCGTAAACCATGGCAATAAGTGCACGATTAACAAGCCTTGGTGTTAGTTTGAATCCTGGATTATCTTCTAGACCTACAAGGTTTAAAGAAATTACCGGTATGTGCTCCATACCAGCCTCTTTTAAAGCCTTTCTGATAAAAGCGACATAATTAGAGGCTCGGCATGGCCCACCGGTCTGAGTCATCAATATAGACACATTATTGAGATCGTATTTTCCGGATTTAAGAGCAGCCATAATTTGACCGGTTGTGATAATGGTTGGATAGCACGCATCATTATTAACATAGGTTAGTCCTTCTTCCACTGCATGAGTATCCACACTTGGAAGCACTTCTACATTATAACCACTGGTAGCCATGGCATCACTGATAAAGTCAAAATGAATAGGTGACATCTGCGGTGCCAGAAGCGTGTGTTGCTTTTTCATTTTTTTAGTAAATTTCACTTTTTTAGGTAATTGAATATTTGGCAATTTAATGTGATTCTTTTCACGTTCTTCCATCGCAGCTTTGAGTGAACGCATCCGAATACGTACTGCACCCAAATTATTGACTTCATCAATTTTAATTAATGTGTATATATTCCCTTTACTTTCAAGAATTTCTTGGGTTTGTTCCGAAGTTACAGCATCTAATCCACACCCAAAAGAAGTAATCTGAACCAGTTCCAAAAAATCATGTTGGGTTACTACACTGGCGGCTTTATACAAACGGCTGTGATATTTCCATTGATCCAGAACCCTAAGATCTTCACAAGGCGCATCATCCAAATGAGCAATAGAATCTTCCGTCAGAACTGCCATTCCAAGCCCTGTAATAATATTATCGAGGCCATGATTAATTTCAGGATCCACATGATACGGACGACCGGCAAGAACAATTCCTTTTTTATGATGTTTTTCAAGCCATGCTAGCGTCTCTTCACCTTTTTTCCTAATATCTTCTCTAAAACGATTTTTTTCACCCAGCGCCAGTTTTAACGCAATGGATATTTCATCTTTAGGCACATCTAATTTATCGAAAACATCAACCAGACGTTCTTCTAAACGTTTATGATCATCCAAAGCAATAAAGGGATTTAAAAAAGTAACATTATTATCTTTGATTGATTCCATATTATGTTTAATAGTTTCCGGATAAGACATGACAATTGGACAATTATACCAGTTGTCAACTTTTTTAAATTCCTGTTCTTCATAAGGAATGCAAGGATAAAAAATAGTTTTAATCCCACGGTCAATCAAATCTTGAATATGTCCGTGAACAAGTTTAGCTGGATAACAGACCGACTCAGACGGAATACTAGCCATCCCTTTTTCATAAACATTACGGTTAGATTCCTCAGATAATTCAACCCGATAACCAAGACTTGTAAGAAACATAAACCAGAAAGGATAATTTTCATATTGATTAAGCACGCGGGGAATACCGATAGTACCTCTTGATGCCTGGTTTGTCGGAAGTGGCGTGTAATCAAAAACACGATTGTATTTATACTTATATAAATTTGGTAAATCTTTATTTTTTTGCCCGTTACCAGCACCCACTTCACAACGATTTCCTGTAATATGCCGACTACCATCATTAAACATATTAATCGTTAATTGACAATTATTGCTACATCCGCCACAACGTTTATGTTTAATTTTAACATCAAAATTATGGAGAGTCGAGAGATCCAATAAATTACTTTTTTCACCCTCGGTATATTTTTCACGGGCAATAAGCGCTACACCAAAAGCACCCATTAAACCAGCAATATCCGGTCGAACGACATCTTTATCGGTAATTTTTTCAAACGCCCGCAGAACGGCATCATTGTTAAATGTGCCACCCTGAACAATGATGTTTTCACCAAGATCCTTGGCATTATGGACTTTAATAACTTTCTGGAGTGCATTTTTAATAACCGAATAAGAAAGCCCTGCTGAAATCTCACCGACTTCTGCTCCTTCTTTCTGCGCCTGTTTCACTTTTGAATTCATGAAAACAGTACAACGCGTTCCTAAGTCTACCGGTTTTTGAGCCAAAAGTGCCTGATTTACAAAATCTTCCATTTCAAGGTTCAGTGATTTAGCAAAAGTTTCAAGAAAAGAACCACATCCTGAAGAACACGCTTCATTTAAAATAATACTATCAATGGTACCATTACGTATTTTCATACATTTCATATCCTGACCGCCGATATCTAAAATAAAATCGACATTCGGTTTGAAATATTTGGCTCCTTTGTAATGGGCAATGGTTTCAATTTCACCAATATCCACTTTTAGTGCCGTTTTGATAAGACTTTCTCCATATCCGGTAACAGCAGATTTACCTATCCTTACCGATTCCGGCAATTGACTGTAAATATTTTCAAGAATTTTAACCGACTGATTGAGAGGGTTTCCCTCATTGCTACCGTAATAATTGTAAAGCAATTCACCATCTCTACCAATCAAAACCGCTTTTGTCGTTGTAGAACCTACATCAATCCCTAAAAAGCAAACACCGGAATAGTTTTTCAACACACCTCTTTTTACTTGTGCTAATTTGTGACGTTTGGTGAAACACGTCAATTCATCCTTATCTTTAAATAAAGGTTTAAGATGACCTACCTCACTCCCCACCGTATTATTCGTATTTTTGACCCGCCATACAAGATCCTTTAAGTTAATTTCATCATATTTTTCGGATGTATAAGCTGAACCGACTGCCACAAATAAATTAGAACCTTTCGGAAAAATAACCTGCTCCGATTCTAATTTCAGTGTTTCAATAAAACGGTTCCGTAATTCTGACAAAAAGAACAACGGACCACCTAGAAAAGCTACATTCCCACGAATCGGATGTCCACAGGCTAACCCACTAATGGTTTGATTGACTACCGCTTGAAAGATAGAAGCGGCAATATCTGATTTAGCTGCACCTTCGTTTAAAAGAGGCTGTATATCTGTTTTTGAAAAAACACCACACCGTGAAGCAATTGGATAAATGGTTCGATGGGTTTTTGCCATTTCATTTAATCCGGAAGCATCTGTTTTCAAAAGTGTTGCCATTTGATCAATGAAAGCACCCGTTCCACCGGCGCAAGTTCCGTTCATACGTTGTTCAATATTTCCTTCAAAAAAAGTAATCTTAGCATCTTCACCACCAAGTTCAATAGCACAATCAGTTTGTGGAATCAATTTCTCAACAGCCGTTGTTCCGGCAACTACTTCCTGAACAAAGTCAATATTAAGCCACTTTGAGATCATCAATCCACCGGAACCTGTCACACAGATTCGTGCACAAATATCTCCCATTTCTTTATAGGTGTCATCCAGAAGTTCTGCAATGACCAATTTAATATTTGAAAAGTGCCTTCGATATTTCTTATAAATTATTTCATCATTTTCATTCATAACAACCACTTTAATTGTTGTCGATCCTACATCAAGACCCATTTTATAGATTTTGTTCATTCATTTTGCCTCATTAATTTGTTGCTTTCATTTTCTGTTCGTATTAAATACATTGTCTGTAAATTTTTAAATTAATACTTTTAAAGCGTTATGTCAAAAAAATCGCTTCTTATTAATAAATAGATTAGAATACTATTGTTATCGTATTATAACAGATATTTAAAAATTATTCAAAAAACCAATACTTAAAACAAGTATGACATCCTTTGCAGATTCATAAAAATTTGTACATCTTAAAAAATTAAAGTTATAATAATCATAATAAATCTTTGGAGGTTCACTATGAAAGTTCAAATTGCCTGTTGTCAACTCTTATTATCAGATAATAAAGATAAAAATTTAAAAAATGCCGAAACAATGATTCGTACTGAAGCTCAAAAGGGAACTAAAATTATTGTTTTGCCTGAAATGTTTATCTGTCCTTATTGCAACAGTAATTTCATCACTGCTGCCGAGCCTGAAGATGGACCTACTTTAAAATTCATCGCACAATTAGCAAAAGAACTTAAACTTATTATTTTTGCCGGTTCGATTCCAGAACGTGATAATGATAAAATTTACAATACATGTTTTGTTTTTGATCAAAGTGGAAAATGTATCGGAAAGCACCGAAAAATTCATCTTTTTGATGTAGCTATTAAAAATGGTGTATCATTTAAAGAATCAAATGTCCTCAGTGCCGGCGATACAATCACCGTTGTAAAAACAGATTTCGGTCCGATTGGTATTGCCATTTGCTTTGATGTCCGATTCGTTGAAATTTTTCGCATTATGGTTCAAGAAGGTGCAAAACTCATCGTTATTCCTGCTGCTTTTAATATGACTACTGGTCCCCTTCACTGGGAACTGGCAATGCGTGCCAGAGCTGTTGATAATCAATGTTTTATTGCGGCTTGTTCATCTGCTAGAAATTTAGGGGCAACTTACTATGCCTGGGGGCATTCTTGTATCATTGATCCATGGGGGACGGTTCTTGCAGATGCTTTAGAAAACGAAGGTAGTATTCGTTCTACAATTGATATTACTTTGGTTGATTCTGTCCGTGAACAACTTCCTATTTTATCTGCTGTAAAATCAGATATTTATACTTGCCAAAAAATAAGCACTAAAAAAACGGCCACATGATGATGTAGACGTTTTTTAGTGCATTCCTTATTTATGAAAAAAACTTAGAAAATTTTTCTTTAAAGTCAAGTAACGCAATCTCCAATAAATTGAAGCAATTTTGTTTTTTATCATATGTAATCCTCTTTCCCAAAATTATTGTAAACGATAATTTAATTATAGTCCCATTTTTCAAAGATTTCAATTAAATTTAAGATTTTATTAAAATTCTTTATTTTTTCTATTTAAATAGAAAGTTACGTACTCTTTTCATATTATTTTAAATTAATTATTGTGTTTTGCATTAAAGGGCGTTATAATATAATTATTGTGAGGTATAAATGATGGATAAAAATACAATGATTGATCAACTGATATTTGGTCAGCGTTTAAAATATTTAATGACAAATTTTCATGAAACAACCTATTCTATGTCTGAAAAGTTCAAACTGTCACCCCCTAGTATTTCCCGTTATACACGCGGTGAAATGGTTCCTAAAGTAACCACGATTCGTGCTATGGCCGATTATTTTGATGTTAGCCCCGAATGGCTCATGGGAAACAATAATTCCATGTACAGCGATATTGACTTAATGAGCATCAAAGATTCCTCCTTTGATCCAAAAGTAGAAATTTCTGTTTTTCAAGAAATAAA
Organism: Eubacterium sp.; assembly: GCA_036642535.1. Taxonomy (GTDB): domain Bacteria; phylum Bacillota; class Clostridia; order Eubacteriales; family Eubacteriaceae; genus Eubacterium. The sequence goes on from JAVXTS010000039.1 coordinate 14,865, forward strand.
ATATAATCTTCCTCTTTTTTCCAATAAAAAATCAGTTTCTACCCTTTCTCTTTCAGGTATACAATTAACAAAATGGGGTTCTGTTTTTGCACTTGAATTACATGATGTAAGTATGGCACCTACCTTACTCGAAAAAGATATTGTCGTAATTAAGATAAATACTTTTTTGCAATCAGGTGATCTCACCGCAATTCATGTCAACCAATCTAATTTGATGATTCGAAAAGTATTATTTAAAAAACATCAGATTATTTTACAACCCCACAATCCTCAATTTCCCGTCGAAATTTATGATCTCCATAAAGATAATGTTCAAATTATTGGTTCAGTCGTTTATCAAAAACGTCTTTATGAACATTATTTTGATTATTAAAAAACAATAACCCCTCATAAGCAGCCTATTTAAGCCATTTATGAGGGGCTATCATTTTAATATCATGTTACTAAACCTGTAAGCCGAGTTCTGTTTAAATAATCATCTGTCTAGCTTCATTGTTACCA
>JAVXTS010000040.1:0-14931 GCA_036642535.1 Eubacterium sp.
TTTCCGCAAAAATCGCCTTTTTTTATTTTTTCTATTTCTTTTCCGATATACATCTGTTACAATGAGTGTACAACTAAATATGTAAAGATAGAGGCGCGTTTTTAAAGAGTCACTGCAAGGATTATAGCAGAATAAATTGATTTGCAGCAAAAGGGGAAAACGCCGAAGAATTTTATGTCTGTTCATAAAAATTCTGGGGTTATTGTGAAAAACAATAGCACTGTCATCGGAAGATGGAGGACTATCAAAATTGCAGGCTTAATCTCTTTTATTTTATTCTGTACGTTTGCAACTTTGTAGCTAGTATCTTTACTGGCTTTTTTTATTATCTTTTTAACTGTTTTATTTCAATCATTTTAAAGGAGGATTTCATAATGAAATCATATAATGTTGCCGTTGTCGGTGCTACCGGCATGGTTGGTCAAAAAATGCTTCAACTTTTAGAAGAATTAAAATTTCCCATCAATATTTTATACCCCATGGCGTCCGCCCGTTCTAAGGGTAAAACCATTACCTTTAACGGAAAAAATTATATCGTCGAAGAACTCTGTGACGAGGCCTTTGATAAAGATATTGATATTGCATTATTTTCAGCCGGTGGTAGCACCAGTGAGCGCTTTGCACCGATTGCCGCTAAAAAAGGTGTCATCGTCATCGATAATAGTTCCGCATGGCGTATGGATCCTACCGTTCCTTTAGTGGTTCCCGAAGTTAACCCCGAGGATTTAAAAAACCATAAAAACATTATTGCAAACCCCAATTGCTCAACCATTCAAGCTATGGTTGCCTTAAAACCCATTTATGATACCTACGGGATTGATCGTATCGTTTACTCGACTTATCAGGCTGTTTCCGGCTCAGGTGTAAAAGGTTATAAAGATCTTGAAGAAGGTTCAAAAGGTGGCAACAATAACTTTTATCCTCACCAGATTGCCTTTAACTGCCTTCCGCATATCGATGATTTCTTAGATAATGGCTATACTAAAGAAGAAATGAAAATGGTCAATGAAACCCGTAAGATCTTCCATGATGATGCCATTCGCATTACCGCCACTACAGTTCGGGTACCGGTTTACTATAGCCACTCTGAAAGCATCAATGTTGAAACAAAAAAACCTTTTGAAATTGATGCAGTTAAAAAACTGTATGAAACCGCTCCGGGCTGCGTTTTAAAAGACGATCCCCAAAACAATGTTTACCCACTAGCTCTCGAAGCCACTGGTACAAACGATGTTTATGTTGGTCGTATTCGCCGTGATTTCAGCCTCGATAATGGCCTTAATCTATGGTGTGTTGCCGATAATATTCGCAAAGGCGCTGCGGCCAATGCCGTTCAAATTGCTTTTTCACTCGTTGACCAAGGCCTTATTTAATTTAAAAAACAAAGGAGATTTACCATGTCACATACAATTTTTACAGGAAGCTGCGTTGCATTAGTAACCCCTTTCAAAGATAATAAAATTGATTTTGATCGTTTCAAAGCACTCATCGATTGGCACATTGAAAATGGCACCGACGCCATTCTAGTCGCCGGCACCACCGGTGAAACATCCACCCTCTCCGATCAAGAACACCTTGATTTACTCAAAGTTGCCGGTGAACATATTGCAGGACGCGTTCCTTATATTGCCGGTTCGGGCAGTAACGATACCGCCTACTCCATTATGCTTTCAAAATATGCCGAAAACTGTGGCGCCGATGCGGTACTTATCATTAATCCTTACTATAATAAATCCACTCAAAAGGGAATTATTGCCCATATTAAAGCTATTGCCGAATCGATCCATACCCCCATTATTATCTATAATGTACCCAGCCGTACCGGTGCCAATATTACCATTGATACCTTTAAAGCCTTATCTGAAATCCCGAATATTCAAGCGGTTAAAGAAGCCAGTGGCGATATTAGCCAGATTACGGAAATTGCCCGTGTTTGTGGCGATAAACTTGATATTTACAGTGGTAACGATGATCAAACCTTACCGATTATGGCTGTCGGTGGCAAAGGGATTATCTCAGTTTCAGCCAATATTATCCCACAGGATATGCACGATTTAACCGCAGCATTTTTTGCCGGTGATATTGATAAAGCTCGTGAAATGCAGTTTAAAACCAATGCCCTCAGTCTTGCCATGTTCTACGAAACCAACCCGATTCCAGTAAAAACTGCCATGGGTCTGCTCGGAACCGATACCGGTGAAATGCGTCTTCCTCTCGTTTCGATGGACGAAGTGAACGAGAAAAAACTCGTTCTTGCTTTAAAATCATATGGATTACTTTAAGGAGGTTATCATCAATGCTTAAAATACTTTTATCCGGTGTTGGTGGCGCTATGGGACACACGCTCCAGAGTGCGATTGCCGACGATCCGGAATGCCAAATTGTTGCCGGTTTTGATCTCAATACCGACCAAAATACGCCGTTTCCCATTTATTCCGATTTAACACTGTGTACCGAGAAGGTCGATATTATTATTGATTTCTCGCATTTCAAAGCTTTTGACGGTATCTTTAACTATGCCAAAGCCACTAAAACCCCAATTGTCATTGCTACCACTGGTCTTTCAGATCAAAATATGGCGGATATTCAAGTGGCATCACAGAATTTCCCTATTTTTAAAACTGCCAATATGTCACTCGGTATTAACATCCTAGCCCGTGCATTAAAAGAAATGTCCGGCGTATTAGAAGATACCTTTGATATTGAAATTATCGAAAAGCACCATAATAAAAAAGTGGATGCCCCAAGTGGTACTGCCTTGTTACTAGCAGATGCTGTTAATGACGGTTTAAACACAAAAAAAGAGTATACCTATGGTCGTGAAGGACGTGATTGCAAACGCCAAGTGAATGAACTCGGAATCCACGCTATTCGCGGTGGTACCATTGCCGGTGAACACACTGTTCTCTTTGCCGGAAATGATGAATTAATTGAAGTAAAACATACCGCATTATCTAAAAAAGTTTTTGCGAACGGCGCCCTTAAAGCCGCAAAATATCTTGTTACCAAAGACCCCGGTCTTTACGATATGCAAGATGTAATCAACACTCTTTAAGCCCATTAAGGAAGAAAATCCTTTCTCTAATGGTAAAAAAGCAATTTGATTTAAAAGATCTTTATCAAATTGCACATACACTAAAAAAGATGAAAAACAAATCAGAAAACGGAATGACTCGATGATTTGAGAGGTTAATTTTAAATGAGTATTATTGTTCAAAAATATGGTGGTACCTCCCTAGGCACCATCGACCGCATTAAAAATGTGGCCAGACGTATTATTAAAAAGCAACAAGAGGGCAACCGGATTGTTGTCGTGGTTTCTGCCATGGGCAAAAGTACGGATGAACTCATCAAAAAAGCCTATGCCATCAGTGATAATCCCCCCCAGCGGGAGCTTGATATGTTGCTCGCTACCGGTGAGCAAGTTTCAATTTCCATGCTGTCGATGGCGCTGAATTCAATGGGCTACGATGCTATTTCATTCACAGGTGCCCAAGTAGGCGTCCATACCATGGGGCACCACGGTAAATCTCGGATCATGGATATTGAAACTGAGAAAATTGTCAATGCCTTAAATGATGATAAAATTGTCATTGTTGCCGGATTTCAAGGGGTTAATGAAAATGACGATATTACGACCCTCGGTCGAGGCGGTTCTGATACTAGCGCCGTCGCTTTATCCTGTGTACTCAATTGTCCCTGTGAAATTTACACAGATGTTGATGGTATTTACGGTGTTGATCCACGCCTTTATCCCCCGGCTAAAAAACTGAATACCGTCAGCTATGATGAAATGCTCGAAATGGCAAGTCTTGGTGCCGGTGTGATGCATGCACGCGCCATCGAACTTGGTAGCAAATATAATGCAAATATTTACGTTGGATCCAGTATAAACGATGTTCCCGGAACCATCATTAAGGAAGGTGATCACAGTATGAGTCCTATTGAACAACAATCTATTACCGGCCTCGCTCTTGATAATGACGAGTTGATGGTATCGCTTAAAAATGTTCCTTTTGATATGAACATTACCGCCCAGTTCTTTTCTAATTTAGCCAAAAAAAGTATTAATATTGATATGATCAGCCAAACCGCACCGGTTTATGGTACCATCAATATTTCATTTTCCGCACCCATCGAAGATTCAAAAGAGCTGAAAAAAGTTTTAAATAAATTCAAAACAAAGTATGAACAAATTGATATTGATATCAATGAAGATGTTTCTAAACTATCCGTGGTTGGCATCGGCATGCGTAGCCAGTATGGTGTCGCTGCTAAGTTTTTTCAACTTCTGGCCGATAACGATATCCAAATGCTGATGATCACCACATCTGAGATTCGTATTTCTTGTGTCATCCCGTCCGAACTGCGAAATGTTGCCGTTATGGCCACGGCTGATGCTTTTAATCTCTAGGAGGTTACTATGCCTTATATGGAACGCCACAGCGTGGATGGATTAAATATTGACTCTAAGAACCTGATGATTTCACTCAAACGGGTGCCTGTCAGTTCTTTTATCTTTAATCGCTGCTTAAATGATCTCGCAGCTGCCAATGTTAATGTCGATATTATTACTCAAACTGCTCCCGTTAAAAATGCCATCGATGTTTCATTTATCGTCCTTGAGCGTGATCTAGAAACGGTTAAAACCATCATCGATGCCCTCGGTGACGAATACCCCGAAATTAAAATTACTATCAATAAAGATATCACCCGTCTATCCGTCTCCGGCATCGGCATGCGCACCCAATCCGGTGTCGCTGCCAATTTTTTTCAAGTACTCGCCGATAACGATATTCAAATTCTAATGATCGCCACCTCCGAAATTCGTATTTCTTGCATTATTAAAGCAAGCGATACGGATAAAGCCGTAGAAGCGACCAAAATAGCGTTTAAGTTATAACGTGGATCTTATCATAGAATTAAAAAAAGCCGGAAATCCTATTTTAAGGCGTTTCCGGTTATGTTCTTAATTTACTTTTAAATCCCATTTAAATAATCTTTAAATACAGACATTAACGACCTTATTGTTAATGCTTTTTTATTTTTAACGTCCAACTTAAATCTTTTTTCTATTTGTTCAAAGATTACTTCTGCTCCATTTAAAACTTCCCGTTCGGAAAGAAGATTCCAGCTATACTGATCGAGAAGATGTGCGAGTAAAGATGCTTCAACCACTAATTCCGAATCACGCTTCAATGCTTTCTCCGGCGACACTATTCCATAACGTTTAAGCCTCTGCCCTGCGGTATGCTGTTTATCCGGACAGAGCCCTTCTTGATAAAAAAGAGCCTCTTTTACCGTTTGTTTAACCGCTTTTCCAATATATTCGCCTAGCTTAAAATGTTTTCCGCTATCGGTCAAATGAACTGAAGCATCTGGATTCGCAATAATAATAACGCCATCCGTTCCTGTCCCCGTTGCAATTTCCCGTGACTTTTGGCTAGGGCAGAGCAATTCTTGCAAAGCAGCTGTTTTTGCTTCTGTACAAGTCATTAAAGCTTGGAGCATAGCACCGTCGGTCAGGTCTGCATCAATTGATAAAATAATATTGATGGTTCCTCCAACTTCAAAGGGTTCCCCTTCTTTTTGATGCAATGTTGCCGGATCTCCGGCACGCAATCCATTCACTGAAACCCCTGCGGTTACTATCGTCATCAATTTGAAATCATCATAATCCATGGTACAATCAGCCATATTTTTGATCTGTGCCGCTGTGGTCAGACCGGTTGTTTTCTCCGGTAATAAACCCAATTCTTCTTTTGCCACAATTTCAAGATGCTCTTTATAGGTTTTAGCACGCATTTCACATCGTTTTTTTGAATCCTGCAACTCATCATAATTAAAAACAGCCGTTAATCCCTTTTGAATACCACCGTTGAGTACAGATGTACTCATTACTTTTCGTGGCGTTTCAAAACGAATAACAGCAGCTTTAAAATCAGTTTGAACCAACTCACCGGTTGGTAATATTAAATTTTTCATTTTCAATTAAACCTTTTTTAGCATCACATTCTGCCTTTATGGTAATAACCGTTAAGGTAAGAATTGCGGCTGAAAGGACAACTTGAATTGCCGATAAAATTTCTTTTGCTATTTTCATTTGCTTTAAAAATTGTGGGGTCATTTGCTTTCTCCTTTAATTAAATTATTTTATCCCATCATTTGTTTATACCAAAAAATGATACACACTAAAAATACACCATTAAGCACATCTGCAATCAAACCGAACATATCAACAATATAAGTATAGAAATATCCAAAGCAGATACTTAAAACACAATAAATTATAATATTAATATAGACAAGGGTTAACACAGGTTTTATATCCGCTGATTGAAACCAATCGTGAATTAAATGGGTTCCGACCATAACAATACCAATAATAACCTGTATGGTATAATAAATAAAAAGAATATCGCTATAATTTTTAAGATTCCCACCAATTAATGCATCATAAGTTCGATAGCCTATAAAAAATAAACTGATCAAACTGATAAAAAAGAAAAGTTTTCCGATTTTTGACATTTGCTGCAACATATATTTTCCTTAAAGTAAAGTATCGTGCTTTTATTATACCATAATTTAGTGTCAACTGCTATTTTGTTTAAAAAGGCTTAAATATTTCATAAAAAAAACGCTTTTTTACCCAAAGCTCAGGCTTTAAGGGTATAATAAAGATCAAATGAATTCTTATAGACGATGGAGGTATAAAATGACATGAGAGAAAATTTATCGGCTCAAGGCAATCTTGATGAGTGGATTGATGCTTCCGAAGAGGCTCTCCGAAATGCCGGCTTTGAAGAAGTTGAGTTAGACAATGTCTTTGATCGGATTTCAGCTTATTATGGGCGCTCCGGATATATTCATATTAATTTTACAATACAAAATGATAAACGTGTTCGGCTTGAAATCGAAGCATCCGATGAAAATACGCTAAACTTATACAAGCGCTATATCACCGAAATAATGACGCATCCATCTGCTTCTTCACAACGTCGAAATGATAATACGTGTAAAAATGATGGTTACAACGACTACGATGACGATACCGATGACAACCGGGGTAATCATTCCCAAGGACGTTATTCCGGACGGTCTAAAAGATCAAAAGATCATGGTAGTAAATCTTTTAATATGCCGAGTCTATCCCATTTTAAAAACAAACGGTCTCTACTGAGTAGAACATGGTTTATTCTTTTAATGTTACTCTTGATTCCACCTTTTGGTATTTTTTTAATGTTCTATTTCAAGCGTTTCAAAATTTTCCCACGCCTTTTAATCACTTTAGTAGCTATTCTTTATACGCTTCTTATCTGGCTAAGCTTTTTTGGGATTGATACCGGTGTGAATCAGAAATCTATCGAAAAATGGATGACTTCAATGCAGTCCCAGGTAACACGGCTTATTGAAAACACAAAAGGAAAATCAAGTACCAATAAAACAGAACCTACACCCGCCACTAACGATACCGTTCCCTCAACAAATGACCAGACCACCAATAATAGACCCTCCCCAACCCCGAGTCCTGCGGATGGTGTTATTCAAAATATTATCGATAAAATTAAACCCACACCCACTAATGATGAGTAAACAAAAACCCCTGAAATTCAATTAACCATAGAATTTCAGGAGTTTTTTTTATTTTAACATACGCTTATTTTTGTTTGTTTGTTCTTCTCCAGATATGCATTTTTTCTGCTTCTGCAATGAGTTCATCTCTAAAATCCGGATGTGCTACGGAAATAATTGCTTCACATTTTTGCCAAGTGGTTAACCCTTTTAAATTAACTTTACCATATTCTGTAACAAGATAGTGCACGTTTGCACGGGTATCGGTAACGATAGAACCCGGATTTAACGTTGGTAGAATTCGTGATTTCATGGTACCGTCTTTTGTGGTATAGGTTGATGAACAGCAAATGAAACTCTTTCCACCTTTAGATAAGTAAGCTCCCAATACAAAATCAAGTTGTCCACCGGCACCACTGATATGTTTTGGTCCGGCTGATTCAGCGTTAATCTGACCAAATAAATCAACATCAACCGCATTATTAATAGACATAAAATTATCAATAGATGAAATGGATCGTACATCATTGGTGTAGTCTACTGGTGCACTCATACATTGTGGATTATCATGGATATAATCATAAAGTTTTTGTGTGCCGGCGCCAAAAGCATAAGTTTGTCTAAAACGGTCAATGTTTTTCTTAGAACCGTTAATTTTACCTGCATTGGCAATATCGACAAAGGCATCAACGTACATTTCAGTATGAACACCTAAATCTTTTAAATCGGATTCTGCAATAAGTGAGCCAACTGCATTAGGCATACCACCGATTCCAAGTTGCAAGCAAGCACCGTTCGGAATTTCTTCTACGATCAGTTCTGCTACTTTTTTATCAACATCAGAAGCCGGTCCGCCACCGCCAAGTTCTGCCATTCTTGGGTTTGGTCCTTCGACGATCATATCCACTTTTGAAATATGGATACTTTCTTCAAAACCACCTAGACAACGGGGCATATTTTTATTAACTTCAACAATAATGACTTTCGCATTTTCACACATGGCCATCATATGTGATGCGTTGGGGCCAAAATTAAAGTAACCATGTTCATCCATAGGTGCTACCTGAAACATAGCAACATCCATCGGTTCTTTTGATTCTCTGTAATACCGTGGCATTTCAGAATAACGAATAGGTGTATAGTAAGCAAACCCTTTAGCAATGGCTTTTCTTTCGATCCCGCTCATGTGCCATGAATTCCAGACAAAATGATCGGCCGGATTTTCAATCTTAAAAATTTCCGGTTCCCACATTAAAATTCCACCGCGTAGTTTCAAATCTGTTAATTCATCGATACGAGCAGTCAGAGCACTGTCAAGCGTTTTTGCTGTAGCAGAGCACCAACCATAATCAACCCAATCACCGGATTTAACCACTTTTACCGCTTCTTCTGCAGTTACTGATTTTTCAGCGTATTCTTTAATAAAACTCATATTATCCTCCCTTATTGATCTTCATTATTTGTCGTTATGCCTATCAATATATCATTTCATAAGAATTTTTTCAAGTCCATGTTGATGTAAGTTTTTAAAATACATTCATTTCTATCTTATTTCTATTTACTTCTGATTATTTATCTTTAATGACCTGTTAAATTAAGTAAAATCAACATCATTAATATACCGATAACAATGGCATAATTCACATGATGTTGTTCTTCATCATGATATATTTTAGGGAGTAACTCATCAAAAACAAGATAAATCATAATACCTGCTGTCATTCCCAATAAAATACCTTGGAATGCTTCTGTAATAAAGGGCATTAAAATTAAATAACAGACCACCGCTAAAGCTGTTTCTGCAAATGCCAGACCACCAATGAGCATTGTACTTTTTTTAATACTACAATCAAGGGTTTCCAACTGCGCAATGATTACAAAACCAATTGGAATATTATGCAGGCCAATTACAATAATCATAAACCACGCTAGCATCGGTTCCGCACTGCCCGCTACTAAAATTGAAAGCAATTCAAAAAGACTATGAAATCCAAAAGCCGCTAAAATAATATAAACCAAGCGTTTATGATCATGGGTTTCTATCTCATGCTCATCAAGATCATGATGATGCTGGACTGGAATGATTTTCTCAAAAAGAATAATAAACAAAGCACCACCGGCAATAGAAGCACTGAGAACCCAGATTACATTTTCAGAAAAAACAGTTTCCAACATTGATTTTGTTTCCGGAATAATTCCAAAAAAAATAATTCCCAAAAGAAATCCGGCCGATAATCCCAATAAAAGACCAATACTCTTTGGATATTTTTTATTTAAAACGACAAATATCCAAACACCCATTAACATCATTACTGAAGCAAGCAATACACCAAAATAAATTTGTATCATATCAAACTCCTATTTTTCATTTTTGAAAGTAGCCTTAAATAAAAGGTTTAAGTATTTTATTTATACCCCAAATAGGGTATAATATAGATGAGGTGATCATTTATGAAACATGAATACAACAAGCTTGTCAGAGATAAAATCCCTGAAATCATTCGTGAAAGTGGCCGTCAATGCGATTATAAAATTTTGGGCAATTCAGAAATGCTCGACGCTCTAAAAGAAAAGCTCATCGAAAAAGCAAATATTTTTTCTGAACGTCCTTCTGAAGACGAAGTTTCAGATATTTATGAGTTACTATCTGTCATTGTTGAAAAATTTGATTTTGAACCCATGCACATTGATTATTTAAAACTTCAAAATAAAGAAAGCAAAGGTACTTATGCCGGTAATACTTTCTTAATCGACGTGGATGATCAGGTTGAGTAAAACAACATTTTTCAAAGAAATTGAATGGACACAAGAAATTGTAGAGAACCGAAAATTCAGTTCTCTACAATTTTTATTGACATGCAACCATTTTTTAATGTTCCATCAAAAATGCATTTTCAATATGATTAATACTATAACCAACAATCGGTTCACCAAGTATTTCAATAATATCAAACCTTACATTACAATCAAATAGTTTTTTTTCTTGTAAATACCACAGTGCTGTTTTAATAATATGTTGCTGTTTTCTATCATTAACAGCCTGAGCGGGCGTGCCATAATTTATTGTTCTTCGCAATTTTACTTCAGTAAAAATAATAGTTTCCCTATAACAGCTGATAATATCAATTTCACCTGTCCTTTTTCTATAATTTCTAGCTAAAATACAATGCCCTTTTTCGCTTAGATAAACGCTTGCCAGATTTTCACCGTCACGGCCTTTTTCATTATTTTGTTTTTTCATTTTTAAATAAAATTTTTTACAAAAGAAAGTCTATGAATCGGCGTGATACCATGTGCTTTAATGGCCGCAATATGTTCAGCTGTTCCATATCCCATATTACGATCAAACCCATATTCTGGATACTGTTCATGATATTTTTTCATCAGTTTATCTCGGTATACTTTGGCTACAATACTGGCTGCTGCAATACTGTAACAAACAGCATCACCATGGATAATTGCCCGAGTTTCTACTTTTGTATTAATCGTAACCGCATCAATCAGCAACAGATCCGGTACCACTTTCATCGCATTTACTGCATTTTCCATAGCGTTCTTGGTCGCATTTAAAATATTCATTTGGTCAATTTCTTCCGGTGTTTTAAGACCAAATTCCACTGCAACCGCTTCTTTTAAAATACGTTCATTTAACGTTTCGCGCATTTTTGCAGATAATTTTTTAGAATCGTCTACTTTTAAAATTCGAGAATCCGCAGGCATAATCACTGCGGCACAAACAACCGGTCCGGCCAATGGACCACGCCCTACTTCGTCAATGCCACAAATAGCATGATAACCCTCTGCATAGCATTTGTTTTCAATAACTTTCATCCTACTTAATTTTTCAATCAATTTCTGATGTTTCAAATACTGATTCAACAAACTTTTAGATAAATTTTTAACGGCAACCCGTTTATCTTGGTCTAAAATCGCACATAATTCAGGATAAACCTCCACCGAAAAACCGATTGCCCTATTTTTTACTGCTTTAACAGACATTTCTGCAATATCTGCTTGATTAACATCGATCAATGGTTATTCGCCCCATTCTTCCGTTTTTAAAATCACCTAAAATCATTTCACTGGTTCGTAAATAATCATATTCGCCACCTCTTAGAAGGAGTCCACGACTTTTAGCGATCGCATCAAAAATTTCTGGCAATGTTTTTTCTGAAAGCTCTATTTTATATATTTTTTCAACACAGGATGGATAATATTGGATTAAAAACTTCATTAAATCGGCTGCGATATTTTCTTTTTCAAAAATGGTGTCTTTGATCGAACCGATCCATGCTAGATGAAAACCAACATTTGGATCTTCAAATTTAGGCCATAGAATCCCCGGTGTATCTAAAAGCATCAGATTATCCGGTGTGCTCAGCCATTGCTGCCCTTTTGTCACACCCGGTTTATTTCCAATTTGTGTTTTTTTCTTACCTATCAAACTATTGATAATTGTACTCTTTCCCACATTTGGAATACCACAAATCAAGCATTTAAGTTGATTCTTTCCTTTAGGATTACAACTTTTAATCAAGCTGACAAGTTCCACTTTTTTACGGCGGTCAAAGGCTTCATAAAGCATCACTTCACTTACGCCTTCTTGGGCTTTAAAATGCTCAATCCAACGCATATTCTGTTCCGGATCCGATAAATCTGCTTTATTAAGCAAAATAATATGCTGTTTATAAGCCGTATATTGATTAATATCCGGATTTCTACTGGCAATGGGCAAGCGTGCATCGAGTACTTCAACCACAATATCAATGAGTTTTAATTTTTCACGAATTTGACGGTTTGCTTTGGCCATATGCCCCGGGTACCATTGTATAACATCATTTTTTTCCATCTTAGTTCACCGGTCCAAATCGATTAAGTGGCCAAAAACGGAAAAACACATGTCCTATAATCGCTTCTCGATCCACAAAGCCTAAATTTTTAAAACGGCTATCTGAACTATTGGCACGGTTATCACCCATAACAAAATATTTACCTTCTGGAACCGTTACTTCCGAAAAATCTGCATAGGAATCGGTATTCACATAATCTTCCTGAATCGGTTTTCCATTCACATAAACGACCATATCTTTAATGGCAACCGTATCACCGCCCTTAGCAATCACACGTTTGACATACTCTGTACTTTTACTATAATTTAAAATCACGATTTCTCCATAATCAGGATCACTGACTCTATATTCAATTTTATTAATGATTAAGCGATCTTTATTTTCAAGGGTAGGAAACATCGAACTGCCTTGAACCAGCACGAAATCGAATAAAAAAAGTTTAATAATAAACGCTAAAACAACAGCAATGATAATCGATTGTATCCATTCTCGTGCTTCTGAATGCTGTTTTTGATTTTCACCTTTTCCACTATTACCCACTATATTCACTTCCTTAATTAAAATAAGGAGCCTTTAAAGGCTCCCGCTTATGATCGTTTTTCTTTAACTTTAGCAGCTTTACCAACTCTGTCTCGCAGATAGTTCAATTTAGCTCTTCTAACTTTACCACGTCTTATAACGTCTACTTTTTCAATTTTTGGTGAATGAATTGGGAAAGTTCTTTCAACGCCAACACCTGAAGAAAGTTTTCTAACGGTAAATGTTTCTTTAACGCTACCATGTTGTTTTTTCAGGACAACACCTTCAAACATCTGAATTCTTTCTCTTTTACCTTCAATAACACGAACGTGTACTCTAACAGTGTCACCAACATTAAACTGAGGTTTTTCAGCCTTCATGTTTTCTTGTTCAATTTTTTTAATAATGTCCATTTTGACAATCTCCTTCGTTTTTCGATGTTCATATATTTAATCTATATCATACAGAGGACCATCTCTTAATTTGCATACTATATTAGTATACACTAGCCGTTTGTATTAATCAAGTTTTTTTGGTGCTCGTCTTTAAAAAAATTTTTAAACACTCATTTGCGCCTCATTGTTTTCTTTTCCTCTTTTTTGATACAATTTACGGGTTACCACGATGGAATCTCCCCGTTCAAATAAACTATCTAAATAATCAAGGTAGGTTCCGGGGGTGATAATCCCATTCACTCTTAAAAGATCAATTCCCGTTTTACCGACCACTGTATCGGCTAATTTCACACAATTCGTTCCGACTGCATAGTATGTTTTAAAAGGATTGCCTTGTTTAAACTTATAAAAGCACGCTTTTGTTGCATTATAAAGTTGGCTTGAAACATCTGTAAAATCTTCAGGTTTACCCTCAATTTCATTATTTTCACACTGTTGTGAAAGTGGCTTCCAAGGGACTAGATCCCTCTTGATTTCATCAATTCTTTCTAAAACAGCGTTCTTTTGCTCATCTTTCAATGCTAGGCCATAAACCATCAATATCTTTTTTTCAACATCCAATGCTTGTTGAATATGGTCTTCTCGGCTCATTTCAACCATTACACCATCGGCAAAAAAGCCACCTAATTTCCATGTTGAATCATCATAATTTCCGTAAGAATAGACAATATCGCCAACACAAATATCAACATGACCCATTCCCGGTATTAAACCTTCTCTTGTGTGAATATAAATTTCCATATCCGGGCTTAATTTTTTACTTTTATCCGATATTAATAACAATTCCTCCGGATCTTCTTCGACCAGTTTATTAATTTTTCGCAACATCTTCATGGGTAAAAAAGCAGCAATAATCGTTGGTAATGGAATACGAACATGTTTTTTAATTTTTTTTGCCTCATCATTCGATCCCATTAAAGATACGAATGCATCTCCAAAAATATTAAATGAAAAAACAATCAGATAAAATCCAAAAATGAGACCAAATAATCGACCTCCCGGTTCGGCAAATGCCATCGTAATACCAAACCCAATGTAAATAAGTGCCGTTAAGCCCGTAAAAATATAACTTGCACCGTCTGCTCTCAATTTGAGCGCATTTAAAAAAACTAAAGCCCCCACAAGTATCCCTAAAATTCCGGCAACAAGTCCAAATGTTCCTTTAATAAATTGTGGAAAGGTCAGTAATGCTACTCCGCCTAATACGCAGAGGACACCTAACCCAAAAACTTTCAATTTTCGTTCAGTCGTTTTAATAAAGATCGAAAACAAATACATTATTCCAACTAAGATAACGAGGCCTGCAATAACAAGTTCAATTATTCCCCATGCCAGCGTTGTATCAAAAACTAAAATCAAACCACTGATTAATACGGATATGGCTACAAGTATCCATACCACCGGAGTGATATTTTTCAATAAATTCATTTTATTTTCCGCCTTACTTATCGTATTTTAATAGAACTTATCTTTATTATGACATAATTTAATACCCAATATTTTCAAGATTCTTTCAAGAATATTGTCATTATAAA
>JAVXTS010000041.1:0-14599 GCA_036642535.1 Eubacterium sp.
TGATTTCGAGTCAGTCCCGTTATGACCACTTCGATACCGCTCCGTATTTTATTTTAACACATCTACGCTTCGTAAAAACAAAGCAAAAATATAGAAAAACCGTAGAAATTGCTAAAAGCTAAAAATCCTAAAAACCGCCAAATCCGTATAATCACAGGAATTATAAGCATCGACAAGCCGTTTAACTGACTTGATTTCGAGTCAAGCTTGTTATAACCATTTCAATACGTTCCCATGTATTATTCTTAAATGACTTTTACTACCTTATATATCCTAATCTCTTTTGGTACTGATGTCAAATACTTTTTATTTTTTTAAGAAAATAATGACATAAAGCATACACCTTCACAAAAATAGGGATGATTCTCAATAAAAAAGAATTCTGCTCTTTAAAACAGAATTCTTTTATAACCCAGAGACTAAACTTGTTTTTTCTTCCTCAAATAACCATAATAATAGACAGAAGGTACAATAATAGCACCACCGATGATGTTTCCTAAAGTAACAGGGAGTAAATTTCCAATAAAGAATTGTCCCCAGCTTGCATCTGCGCCTAAGAAAATACCCAACGGAATATAAGTCATATTGGCAACACTATGTTCAAATCCCGCAAAAACGAAAAGCATGATCGGGAACCAAATTGCAAAAATTTTACCGATAATATCTTTTGCACCCGCTTGCATCCAACATGCCAAAACAACCAACATATTACATAGAATCCCTCGAAGTAGAGCATCTGTAAATGGGATGTTTGCTTTTGTTTGTGCGATACCAACCGCTTTTGTCATCACTGCATCTACATAAAGGCCACTTTTTGCTAAAATAAAAGCTAATAAAATTGCACCAATCAAGTTACCAATGTAGACAACAACCCAATTAATAAGCATCGCTTTGGCTGTAATTTTTTTATCCATCAGGGCTAGCGTTAATAAATTATTACCTGTAAAAAGTTCTGCACCACAGATAATAACGAGCATGAGACCGACTGGAAAAATAGAGGCGCCAATAAACTTTGTAATCATGCCTTCAAATGGACTTCCGCCTCCGGCTGCGCAGGATAAGATAAAACCATGTGCACCCAATCCAATAAAAATACCTGCAAAAATACCTAATACAAGCATTTTACCAATGGGGAGCGACGCTTTCTTGACGCCATTTCCAATCCAAACCTCCCCTATTTCTGCGGGACTTAAAAAATTGTTCATATTCTACCTCCTGAATACAATTTGTTAGTACGCTTATTCTACCATACTTATAAAAAGATAGATAGTCTAGACTTACACTAAATTTTTGTACCCAATAAATTATGCTTCCTAGAAAAAAAACTAAGTATTTACATTAATAACGTATAAAATTTATCTTTTTTCTTTTATTATTAAGAATATTTATCAATTGATTTAAATATAACAATTTAAATCATCTATGGGCATTCCTGATTACCGTACACAAAGAGTATCCAATTTTTTATTACTTTAGGTATTTTCTTATTTTTAATTCTGCACCAACTGATTCTGCAACTGTTTTACAGCACTTTTGATCAGATACACTTAAAATATCAACAATGGTCATATAAACTTTTGAATATTGTGTTGCTTTTTTTGCAAAATCTAAGAGTGCATCAAATGCGTTATCAAACTGTGAATGGCACATAGTTTGATATTCTTTTGCATTTTTAGCATTTAAACTGATAGAAATCACGTCAATAGCATCTTTTAAGTAAGAGGTCATTTCTTTATGATGAATCAAATTAGCTTGTCCATTCGTATTAATACGGGTAGATATCGGGTAAGTTTTCTTAACAGTCTTTGCAATTTCTGAAATTTCTTTCAATCGATAAGTAGGTTCTCCGTAACCACAAAAAATTAGTTCGCTATATTGACTAAGATCATGTTTTAAAATATCTTCTAAAATTTCATTTTTAGTCGGTTCACGTTCTAACCATAATTCATCTAAAGAATTTTCAGAATTCTTTCGATCATAACGCAGACAAAATACACATTGATTGCTACATTTATTGGTCAGATTCACATAAAGTGATCTTCCGGTGTGATAAGCTTTTGAGTCAACTTCATAGGTTATAATCAATTTTCTTGCCTCCGTTTATTTAACTGCAATAAATTCAATTTCTACTTTTGCATCTTTAGGAATTCTTACGACTTGAACACAGGAACGTGCCGGTTGGTTTTCAGAAAAATATTCACCATAAATACCATTAAGAATATCAAAATTTGATAAATCTGACATAAAAATCGTTGTTTTTACAATATCAGAATAATCGTAACCAGCGGCTTTTAAAACTTCCCCTATATTGATCATAACTTGTCGTGCTTGATCTTCAAAATTTTCAGATAATTCACCGGTTTTGGGATAAATTCCAAGTTGCCCAGAAGCATAAAGTGTTCGATCAATGACCAGTGCTTGAGAGTAAGGACCCAATGCTGTCGGCACTTTAGTTGTTTCAATTTTTGTTTTCATTTTTCACCTCATTATATAATATTAAAAATTATATCACACTCATTTCATAATAACGATTGTGCTTTTTTCCTATTTTTTTGTATATTTGAATACTTAATTATAAAGAAAGTTTAGCGTTATCTTTATTTTTTGTTTCATCATCAAACGTTGAAACATACAAAAATTTTCTTATTACAAATAAAACAGCGATCGCTAAAATGCCAAGAAGATTCTCAAGACTTGATGTGTGTTCAACAATAAGTTGTCTGGCAATGGCGAAAAGTAATACTTCAATGACTGAGCCACTAGAATGTTTAAGAAGCATTTTTAAAAATTCAATTCCGATAATGGTATTAAATGCGTAGCCTACAAATAGACTAAATGCCTTAGGATCTTTATAATTTTGTGTAAATCCCCAAAGATTCATCACCAATGAAACCACCGAAAGTACAACCGCAATGACAATGAGACAAGCAATAAATAATTCTAGAATACTTGTAAATGTTAATAATTTTTTTTGAAAATTTTCTCGCATTTTTACCTCCTTGTTTTAATATAAGCCTTTTAATTATATCATAATTTAGATGAATGTTCACTAATAAGATCCAAAACACCAATGATCAATAAAATAAAAAACATAATACCCATTATGATAAGAAAGAATTGTCTCAACCACAATACCGTACTCCACTCCATGGGACTACCATATATAAATGGGAACGCCATTATAAAACAAACGAAAGCAACAATCAGAAATAATAAAGCATATCCTTGTTTGATTTGATAGTACTTTGGTGTATTACCAATATTTTTTAAAAGATAACTCAATCCTAAGATTAAAAAGGGAACCATTGGAAAATAATGGTATAAAAACGTATCGCGTGTTATAAAAAGCCATGGAATCAATTGTGAAAAATAACCAATTACAATGACCATTCCTGAATCGCTTTTCTTTAAAAAGGTCATTATACCTGCAAAAATAACGCCCAGAAAACCAATTCCCCAAATAAGAGGATTTCCCGTACCATACAAATAGATCGTCACCGGTTGTGCTTGGTAATAATAAAAAACAGGT
The DNA here is from genome assembly GCA_036642535.1 of Eubacterium sp. Taxonomy (GTDB): domain Bacteria; phylum Bacillota; class Clostridia; order Eubacteriales; family Eubacteriaceae; genus Eubacterium. The sequence goes on from JAVXTS010000041.1 coordinate 3,530, forward strand.
TTCAATGCTACTATCCACGTCCACCATTTAGAGGAATATGGATGGTGATAATGGGTAGAATCTCCAGTGTGATATCCAAGCATTTGTTGTTGATGTTCAATAAATGTTTTGAAAAAAGACTGATCTGGTATCGTTAAAGCATATGGAATATACGAAATAGCATAAATTATAATAGGAAAAACTAAAAAACACAAACAGCACCAGAGCGTTTCTTTAATATACATTTTCTTTATAGATATATCACCTTTTACAAATCCACAAATCGTCCAATAAAAATATAAAATGGCCAAACCTAATGCTGCATAACAACCTGACCATTTGGTACCAATTGCTAAACCGGTAAAAATTCCACTGATTAAAAGTAAAACATACCGTGCTCTTTGATGTGTATTAATATGATAAAAATACAAAAAAGAATACATACCCAGTATGAAAAAAACAAGAAATGCATCTAATGTCCCTATACGGGTTTGAGTATAATGCATGAAGTCAAGTGCTAGAATAAGCATTGTGAATCCGGCCCATTTAGAGGATTTAAATAATGCTTTTGAAAAAAAATACAAAAGTGGTAACATCATAATACCAAAGAAAACTTGTATGGATCGAAAACCAAAAGGGTTTCGTCCAAAAATAGTCATACCCAAACCAATGATTAAACGCCCCACCGGAGGATGATCCATTTCTGCTACATTTAATCCATCTTGCATTTCAAGTGCTGATGACGGAAAATAACTTTCATCAAAATAAGCACTATTTAAACGATCTGATTTTAACTGAATTGTCTCCGGCTCATCCATTAATAAAGTCGAACCTTCATTGAGAGGCTCAGCCTCAATAATAGTATCTGCAGCATTTTTAAAAGCGACTTCGCTTAAAACAAGACGATTCGCTGTTTCAAGTTTTTCGATTTTTATATAATGGGTATCAATGTTTGTTTCTAAAGGGTAATTATACCAGATCATTGCTGCAGTATAATCTTTATCATCAGTACGGGTATCAAAAGCTGACGTCCAGTTAATACCATCGCTTGAACATGAAATTTTCAGACCAATGTATTTTGTAGAATCATTTACCGGTGCATAGAGTAAAATTGACGTTGGTTGTTCATTAACTTTAAACTCTGCAGAATCGGTTTCTGATTCTATTTTATAATACGTTTCCGGTGCACTGCAGGAACCTAAATTCCAGTAACCTAAAATACCATAAAGAAAAATCACCACTACTAAAAAAATGATTTCTTTTTTGCTCAATTGATAAAATTTTTCCACCATTATCTTTTCTTCCTTTTTCTTTGAACTTTATAAAATCCTCCCAAAACTATGAAACTGATAATACTAAGTATGCATGAGCACTGTCTTATTGTTGTTCCTTTATAATAAAGCATCAACGTTCCTGTTTCATTATTCTCAATAAAACATAGGCCATTTTTACTTTTTAAAATTTTAATTTCCTTACCATTAAGTTGTCCATTATAGCCTGAATAATAAATAATAGGCAGTTCATTCGAAACGTTACGTTCTAATATTATTTTATATTTATTATAATTACTGCGTTGCGTATTACTTTTAAATTTTTCTTGACTATTTTGTATTTCTGTAAAGGTTGTATACTTTGGTAAATATTCACATCCTGCGGCAAAAAGAGGATACTTATTTATAATCATTGGTGGATAATTATTGTAAATATAATCGACATTTATAATAAAACTAATCATCAATAAAGCAATCATACTACCTATCATAATACCCCGGATTTTCATTTTTAAAAATAAATTCATGATAATCTCACCTGAAGAAAAGCACCAGAAAATTGAAGTAAAAAGATATAATCGCCATGGAAACTGTAAAGTTTGAAATAATGAACCACACACTTTCCATGGGAAAAGTGTTGAGGTGCAAAACAAAAGAATCAACCCTGTTATACATAATTCTCCCACTAATTTGTTCTTTTTTAATTGGAAAATCCCAATAATAGCAACGGTAAAAAGAATAAATCCAATGCCAGACGGTGGTACATATTTCACGCCTAATTTTTGGGGAAATGCGAAAATTAGATCTTTTAACGGTACAGCCCAATATTGAATATTTCCTAAAAGTCCGGTATCACCCCATATCGGATTAACAATTATTTGTTCGATCATCGGAAATATAAAAAAAGCCGTTAAAAAAATGCTCAAACATGTTGCTTTTAAGAGAGCTTTGAATCGTTGAGGTTCTCTAATAAAAACAGACGCTTGACAGATCACCATAATAAATGAAAGAATTGCCATAATGGTGGCGCTTAAAATATGCGATAATACAAGACCACTAAATCCAAAGGTTAGTTTTTTCCATTCTCCTTCATTCCCCACAATAATCTGCCAAAATCCAACAATAATAATAGGAATAAAAACAAATGCCAATAAGTCTCCAACAGATGAACGCAGATATAAATCGGTTCGATAAAAAGAACATAAAAGATAAAAAAGCGTTGAAATCATTGCCCCGAGGTCAGATTGCCAGATTTGTTTAACCGACCAATACATGCTGACAGCCATTGCTACAGTTAATAAAATTAAAAATATTTTATAAGCAACAATATTAGAAAATCCCATAAACATCAAAAAAGCCGGAATGTATAAAAAAAGATCCGGATAAAATAAGCCGGTTCCATAACCACTCCCGTTAAAATAATCCGCATAAACACCCGGAAAAATAACCCCGTTTTTAAGTGCTTCAGCTAACGATGAAACACGTGAGAGATGAAAGCTCGCATCGTTACCAAGAGGAATTCCTTTAGTTATTAAAAATGGAGAGATTACAAATAGAACAAATAAAAGAACTATCATTTTATAGTAGAATGGAGCGTTCATTTTCATCTTTATTTTTTTTATAACAGTATTCATAATAAGACTCTTTACTATTCTTTTATTTTTTATGATGCTGATAAATGCAGTCTTTTAATCATTTCTGGCAAAACACCTTCAAAATCAACGCCTTCACGGAGTTCTGTTTCTCTAGCAACCGTTCTTAAAATACACATCTGTGTTAAATCCACCGCAAATTGTGTGGCATCTTTAAGATTCAACCCATTTAAAATAGCTGCCAAGCAAAAGCTTCCAAAAACATCACCAGTTCCATGAAAATGACCCATTATTTTTTCAGAGAAAGAAAAATCTAAGCACTCGCTTTCTGCATCATAAGAAGCTGCTCCTAAATTTTTTTGATCAAAATAAATACCGGTCAAAACAATTTTTTGAGGTCCCAAAGTCGCAAGTCTTTTAACCATTTTTTCGACGTATTCTCTTGTATAGGGTCCTTCTTGATAATCTTCCCCTAACAAAAATGCAGCTTCGGTTATATTTGGTAAAAGTATATCTGCTTTTATACATAATTCACGCATTTTTTCAACCATTTTCTGATCAAAAACACTGTATAGCTCCCCATCATCTGCCATAACCGGATCAATATAAATGAGGGTATCCGGTGTTTTAAATGTATCTATAAAATCTGAAACATAATTAACTTGTTCCGCTGAACCTAAAAAGCCTGTATAGACTGCTGAAAATTTTAAATTCAATGATTGCCAGTGTTTGGTGAAGTCTGGAAGATCTGCTGTCAAATCTCGATAAGTAAAGCCTGTAAAGCCACCGGTATGTGTGGATAATACGGCCGTTGGCATACAACATGTTTCAATCCCTGCTGCCGAAAGAATCGGCAATACAACGGTCATCGAGCATTTTCCAAAACCGGATATATCATGAATCGCCGCAACACGATTTAATGGGCCCTTTGATATTTTTTTCATTTTATTTTGTCTCCTTTTTTAAAAATCCATCTCACTATTGTAACACAATTAGAATTAAAAATAAAAAAAATTTCATTGTAACTGAAAAAAGAACTTCTTTTAGGGTAAATAAGAAGTATGATTAATAAAAAGACTTTTTGAGGAAGTGTATTAAATGAAAATCAGATTAAAAAGCCTAAAAAAAGCAATTTTTAAAATTTTAAAAAAATCATTGCCACCAACACTTTTATGTCTCTTTCTTTTTTTTACTAATCTTTTTTTCTTTGGCTATAGGAATGCTATTATTGCACTTCCAATGACATTTATTTTCAACCGTCTTTTTAAACGATCACCTGATAAATGGTGTCCCTTCAGTCTTTTTTTGATTAATATTTGTTTATCTTTTTTCGCTTATCTGGCTACTTTAAATATAGGAATTTCTATTACAATTGATTTTTTTATCACTTATCTAATGGTCTTTTTCTTAACTGATTCAGATACTTCAAAAGTTTATTTTAGCTATGGCTTTGGATTTGTTTTATTTCAAAGTTTTTCAATCACGTTTCATGAAATGGGTTCACGACTGATTGCAATCAGTTATTCTTCATTTTTAACCTTTATCACATTAATCATCTTTTTTTTAATAACTAAAAAAGAAACTGGCTATTCTTTTAATATTAATATATTGAATCCTTTTTACCATTTAAAAGAAAAAATTAGACTTTTTATAACCACCTTAAAAAAATCTTTTTACAATTTATTATTTATATTACGTATTCATCTTTTTACTTATGATCGACTTAATATTGATGCTACCTCTTTTGATCTTCGTAAAACACGTTTTGCACTAAGAATCGCTTTACTGATTACTTTTACCTTTTTCTTAGAACGCATCTTTAATATTCCTAAAGGATATTGGCTCCCTCTTAATGTTTTTATTATGACCCTTCCATTTTATGAGGATAGTGTCATTAAAATTCGTGAACGTCTTATTGGTAATGTTGCTGGTGTATTTGTTTCAGCGTTGTTACTTCACTTTCTAAAAGGTTACACTTGGCATATGATCATTCTTTCAGTGGCTACTTTTTTTGCTTATGCCGTCAATAATTATGCATTTCGTTCTGGTTATATGACCTGCTATGCCATTGCGCTCAGCACTTTATTCATGAAAGAATCCGAAATATTCGAACTACGCCTTGCTTATGTTTTTCTGGCAGCGATCATTTCAATCATCGGAAGCCGTTTCATTTTCGTCAATAAAAAAGAATAAGACTACAGGTTGCGCACTGTAGTCTTATTTCTGATTCCTTAAGTGCCATAAGCTTCATGGTAAAAATCTGCATCACACTTAAATTTTATTTAATTATCAGTAACCCAGAAGTGGGCCGCCGAAAAATACAACAAGACCAATTATAACAACATAAATTGCACAGAATTTCATGGTTGAAGTTAAAATCTTACCTTCACTTCCAATGAGTCCCGTTGCCGCTGTTGCTACAGCAATACTTTGAGGTGATATCATTTTACCGGCTGTTGCACCAGCCATATTAGCCGCTGCAATCCAATATGGATCAACATGTATGGCTTCTGCAGCTTTTACCTGTAAAGAGCCAAATAAAACATTTGCCGATGTATCACTTCCTGTTACGAAAGTACCCAATGCGCCGATAATCGGTGCAATCAGTGGATAGTAAATACCGGTAACTGCCACTAAAACCATTGCAATCGATCCAATCATTCCACTATAACCCATCACTTTTGCAAGACCGACAATTGAAGCAACTGTAAGTGCCGTTTTTCCCATCTGTTTAATTGTTTTTAGTAAAACACCTGAAATTTCTTTAAAAGTAAGTCCTTGTAAAAGACCACCAACATAAGTAGCTAAAATGATTAATGTACCCGGGCAAGCAATCCATGAGAACGTATATGGTTTTGCACCTTCTCCAGTGTAAATTGGAATAGATGTTTTTATTTTTGCAAGTGTACTGTTAATGACTGGGAAGAGTGACGAGCAAAGAATAATAAAAACGAACACTAAAATAAATGGAAGCCAAGCCTTAAAAGCGGTTTTAACAGGTACTTTTTCCGCATCAACGGCTGCAGAATTTTTATAAAATGTTTTAGCCATACAAATAGTTACAGCCATACAAATCAGTGATCCAACAATCGCCGGAAGTTCTGCACCTAAAAATTTAGCAACAAATATCTGAGGAATTGCAAAGGCTAATCCTGAAGCTAAAGTAATACCAAAGACTCCTTTAATAGCTTTTACCCCACCACCTGTGATCATAACCAAAACAAAGGGAATAATTAAAATTAATACAAAAAGTTGGATAGATACGGTGAACGAAAGATGCATAACATCAAGATTTGTAACTTGAGCTAGCGTAGTAACCGGCAATCCAATGGCTCCAAAAGCAGTAGGCGTTGTATTTGCAATCAAACACATAACCGCTGCTGAAATGGGGTTAAATCCAAGGGAAGCCATGATACCGGCCGGAATAGCAACCGCTGTACCAAAACCGGCAATTGCTTCTAAGAATCCCCCAAATCCCCAAGCTAAAATTAAAACCAAAATACGTTTATCTGATGAAACACTTGTCATCATCTTTTTAATGGTATCCATACTACCGGAATAAGTGGTCAAGTTATACGTAAAAACCGCCGCAATGATGATATACACAATTGGCCATAAGCCCATTACAATACCTTCAAGGGCACCGGTAACGGTATCAAGTACAGACATTTTCCAAACAAAGATGCTTAAAACAAGCGCTAATCCCAAGGCAACAGGACATGCTTTGTGACCTGGGATTTTCAGTACGCCTAACGAAACAATCAACCAGATAATTGGTATAAGCGCTAATATAAACAATACATATATGTTATCCATCAATTTTCCCGCCTACATCTGACATACTTTTTGAGGATTTAAAATATTCTTAGGATCGAAAGCATGTTTAATACCATTCATTAATCCCATTTCATATTCACCATAATCTTGAAGTAAATATTTACGCTTTGCATAACCGATACCATGTTCACCGGATACCAAACCATCAAGACTTAATGCTTTTGTATAAAGAATACTCATAACATTTTCAACGTCTTTTTCCCATTCTGTATCACTACGTTCGTCACGACAAACATAGAGATGAAGATTCCCATCACCGGCATGACCGAAACTTGGAATACGAATATTTAATTTCTTTTCTAAATCATGGGTGAAATTAATGAACTCAGCCACTTTATTTCGTGGAACTACAACATCACATTCATCCATTTCAGTTGTAGAGGCTTTAATCGCTTCTAAAAAAGCACCCCTTGCCGACCAAACCGAATCTTTTCGTTCATCTGTATCAACAATATAAACATCCTTAGCGCCTTCTTTTAAGCATAGATCTGCAACCACTTCATATTCGGCTTCAACCTGTTCTTTAGAATTTCCGTCAAAGGTTAATAAAATATAGGCGTTACTGTTACTATCCGGGAATTTTTTTCCTAAAAAATCTTCTGCAAACAAGATAGTTTGACGTTCCATAAATTCAATGGCTGTTGGAATAGCTTTTGATTTAATAATTTTAGGAACAACCATAGCCGCTTCCGAAAATGTTTCAAACGGAATAAGCAAACTTAAGGTTTTTTTAGGAAGTGGTAATAACTTTAAAATAGCTTTTGTAATAATACAAAGAGTCCCTTCAGAACCAATAACAAGATCTTTCAAACTATAACCCGAACTATTTTTAACGATTTTTCCACCAAGCTCAACAATTTCTCCAGTAGGTGTTACAACCGTTAAACCCCTTACATAATCACGTGTTACACCATATTTAACAGCACGCATACCGCCAGCATTTGTTGAGATATTACCGGCAATCGTGGCTGATTTTTCACCTGGATCCGGAGGGTAAAACAAATCATTGTCTTCAACGTATTTAGATAATTCCATTAGTAACAAACCCGGTTCAACTGTAATTGTAAGATTTTCTGTATCTAGTTCAAGAATATGATTCATCAGAGTTGTTTCCAGCATAATTCCACCAAAAATCGGTACGCATGCACCCACAAGACCTGTTCCCGAACCACGAACGACTACAGGAATAGTATGTTCGTGTGCATATTTCATAATCGTAGAAACTTCTTCTGTTGATAATACTTTAACTAAAATTTCAGGATAATTAGAAACCGTCCCCATTTCGTCATGACTAAAATCTTCACTAATTTCATTACCTGTAAAAACACGTTCTTTTTCAACAACACTTAAAATGTAATCTATATCTTTTTGTTCTACTTTATTATATTCCATGGTTATACAGCCTCACTTTCCAAGGTTTCATTGACATTTTTATTAGCCTTAATTTCTTCCATTAATGAAGGAATGACTTCATATAAATCACCAACAATACCACAATGTGCAATATTGAAAATGGATGCATTTTTGTCATTATTAATAGCAATAATATACTCTGAATTTTGCATTCCGGCAGCAAATTGAACCGATCCGGAAACACCAACGGTAATAATAAGTTTAGGTTTAACTGTTCTGCCGCTTAAACCAATCTGAACTCGTGGATCAAAGAATCCATTTTCAATATTTGGTCTTGTAGATGCCATTTTAGCACCAATCGCTTCTGCAAATTCTTTAACCATTGGTAAATCTTTTTCGCTTTTCACACCACGTCCAACTGCTACAATCACTTCGGCTTCCGAAATATCAAAACCTTTTTCTTTTTTAATGATTTCAAGGACTTCAATCGCTGATTTAAATTGTTTTTGATCCATCGTCATATTAACGATTTCACCATTTGCTACATCAGAACGTTCAAGCGCAGAGAAGATCTTGTATCGTACCGTACAAAACTGGGGACGATTATTTTGAGTCACAATTTGAGCCATAATATTACCGCCAAACGCTGGTCTGATCTGAACTAAATCTGTATTGTCTTTCATTTCAAGGATTGTACAATCTGCTGTTAAACCAGTACGGCAACGAGCTGCAACACGTGGTGCAAGTGACCGTCCAACATTTGTTGCGCCGACTAAAATAGAAGACGGATTTATCTTTTCAATAAAATCTGTAAAGGCATTGGTATAGGGTTCAATCGTGAAATGTGACAAGCGTTCATCATCGTATACAAAGACTTTGTCAACGCCATAATGGAGTAATTCTTCAGCTTTTTTACCAATATTGTGACCAATAAACAAAGCATATACCGGATGATTAATAACAGCGGCCAGCTCTTTTGCTTTACCAATAAGTTCTAATGTAACCGGATGAATTTTTCCTCCGATATGATCTACATAAACGGTAATACCTCGGTATAAACTTTTATCAATTTCTTTTTTCTCGTCTTCGATTAATTCGACAACACCCTTCGGTCCCTTTTTGATACACATTTTACACATTTTACAAGCAGAGGTAACATCTAATTTTTCATCTTCAAATGTAAATGCGCCAAATGGGCAAAGTTCCGAAAATTCTTCAAATATTTCTTTTCCGCAGTTTTCATTAATTACTTTTATTCCTGCCATGATCTTTCTCCTATCTTATACGTATTTTTGTTCTGATAATATGCCATACAACGCTTTTGCCATTTGAGCACCGGAACCTTCGTAAGTACTTTTTTCCACATTGCTTTCTGGTGGGAAAATACGTTCGACCTGTGTAGCTGAACCACTTAAACCATAATTTTTTTCATCGGTATCATACATATCTTTCAGCGATAAAACCACTATATCTTGTTTGCCTGACGTATTCATTTTTCGTTTATAAGAAGGTAATCTTGGTGTATAAATATCTTTATCAACAGTAATTAGACAAGGATATGGAACATATTGAATTTCAACCGATTCTTCCATGTTCATTTGAACCGTTAAACCCTTTTCATCTGCCTGAATAATCTTACCTACATTGGTTACATGAGGAATACTCAAAAATTCAGCCATTTCCGGTCCAACCTGTGCAGTGTCACCATCAGTTGTCTGTTTACCGCAAATAATTAAATCAAAATCACCTAATTTTTTTGCACCCTGGGCTAATGTATAACTGGTTGCAACAACATCTGCTCCACCAAATTTTCGGTCTGATAACAAACAACCCCGATCGGCACCCATATAGAATGATTCTTCAAGGACTTCTTTCGTTTGCATCGGACCCATTGAAATAGTTGTAATTTTTCCGCCTAAATCTTCACGTAGTCGGAAGGCTGTTTCTAACGCATAAAGATCATAAGGATTCAATTTTGATTCGACACCATCACGAATCAATACACCGGTTTCAGAATCAACTTCAACATTTGAAGTTCCCGGGACTTGCTTAATACATACTAATGTTTTCATAACTACTCCTTCTAAACTTTCAATGGTAAGTGGTCTGACCACTTGAATTATTTTAATTATAGGATCCATGTAAAGGAATGTCAAGCATTTTTTATCGTTTTCATTTGTTTTTTTTTTAACAAATAGATTTTTTACGAATATTTTTTTAGAAAAATTGGCTGAATAACAGGTTATAATTGTATTCTTAATCATCCTGTGATAGAATGAATTTATTAATTTAGGAGTAGTGCTATGTACACAGAAATACAACAAAAAAAAATATATCTACAAATTCTCGAGCAAATTAAAGGCAATATTATCAATAAAACACTGAAAAGTGGCGATAGACTCCCCTCTGAAAGGCAACTTTCAGAAAAATTAGGCGTCTCAAGAGCAACTGTAAGAGAAGCAATTCGTGCTCTTGAAATGATCGGATTGGTACATTGCAAACAAGGTGAAGGTAATTTTATTACCGAAAATTTTGATAATACATTAAACCAACCTCTTTCAATTATGTTCTGGCTAAACAATGGAAAAATTTCTGAAATTCATGAGTTGCGGTGTTCACTGGAAACCGAAGCCGCAAAATTAGCCGCTTCAAATATAACGGAAGAAGAAATTATACATCTTGAAGAAATTTGTGCTGCCATTGAAAATGAACCGGATCAATCGAAAAGTGCGGAATTAGATAAGCGTTTTCATGATTCAATTGCTCTATATTCACGCAATTGTCTTATTAAAGATGTTTTAAATTCTGCCTCTGCCCTCATTGAAGAATTAATTACAGATTTACGTGTTATTCTTCTTCGTGATTCCAAAAATGCATCAGCTATCAATGAACAACATCAAGATATTATAAGGGCTATTAAAAATCATAATTCTACTGAAGCGGCAAAGGCAATGATAAAACATATGGGTTTTGTTGAAAATTTTGTCCAAGATATTCAGAATTGATCTATTAAAATAAAAAGAACAAAAATCCGATAA
>JAVXTS010000042.1:0-14289 GCA_036642535.1 Eubacterium sp.
TACGTTTCGCTATCCGTGAAGGCGGACGTACAGTAGGATCCGGAGTTGTTGCTAAGATTATTACTGACTAATCATAGGATCCATATAAAAATAAAAAAAGATCAGACGCTATTGTGTCTGGTCTTTTTTTTTATAGCATGTTTAGTTCTCGAAATTTTCGAGATTTGGATTTACGACAATAAAAAAACAGCAGGCTCCGATAACCTACTGTTTTTTTATATAAATTAGGAATGAAAAGAAAAAGGGGAGATTGTTATCTCTCGCATATTATAATACTCATATAACCTTTAAAATATCTTTAATTTGATGAAATATCGTAAAATAAATGAAAGATTACCCCTTCATTAATAATCAAAAATAATACGAGATACTTTTTCGAAGATATTATCTTTTTGAGGCGTGTTTTTGATGGTTTCTTTGGCAAGGGGAACATCATCTGTAATGAGGTTATCCACATTCATATTAATCATTTCATTGATCATATCTTCATGATCAACGGTCCAAACATGAATTTGTTTACCACGGCGATGAATAGATTCAACAAGTTCGGGAGTGACAAAAGTGGCTTCAATACTAAAGATATCGACCGGTAACGTATCAATATTACCAAGAGCGATAGGCGTGATATAAGCAACACGCTGATCGGGATCTTTTGCCAGAACATCTTCAATGGTAGGATAATCCAAAGAGGCCAAAAAACAATCGTTTCGGAAAAATTCTTTATTGATAATGGCAAGAGTACTGTCCACAAGACTTTTCTCATGACCAGTCGGTTTTAGCTCAATATTCATTTTAATTTTATTTTTGCACGTTTCAATAGCTTCTTCTAAAGTTGGAATACGTTGATCGCTGAATTTAGGATCAAAAAAGCTTCCGATATCTAAATCTTTAATATCAGCGTAGTTGGATTCCCAAATATTGATATCATGACCTGAGACCCGTTTAAGGTTATTATCATGAGAAACCACAACAACACCATCTTTTGTTTGAGCAACGTCAATTTCAACATAATCAGCATCATCCGCAATGGCACCTTCAAGGGCTGCTAATGTATTTTCAGGCGCTTTTGTCGAGCTTCCCCGATGTGCCGATACCTGTGGAACACCTAAAGCTTCATTGATGTTATCGGGTTGCAAAGTAACAAAAACATGGAATGATTGAAGGGTAATCATAAAGGCAAAAATAATGGATGAGACGATAATAACAGTTCTTTTTTTAAAGGGACTTTTTTCTCGTTGGATAACCATGGGGGTAGTTTTTCGGTTAAATCCGCTATCAGCCGAATAATCATAATAAAGAGTAGAGATTAAAGATAAATTCAACGGAGTAATGATGAGTTTGACAAAAGACAGCAAGGTTGTACTAATGACAGCAATAAAACCAATCAGAATAGAAAAAAACAAGGTTCCGTGCTGGATAATGTCATAAGAGGCCAGAAAAATACAGGTAGGGATGCCAATCATTAATAGAAATAATAATAAACAAGCGAGTAAGAGGCTAAAAATAAAAACATTCCAAAAGCCTAAAGTTAAAACTGTTTTCCAAAAACGTTTTTTTACAAGCCCACAGCTTTCACGGATAGAATTTAAAAATGATTTGTTGTCAAGGACAAAAGCACTGATGCAAAAAATCCAGTAAATCATAAGAATTCCAATGAATAATGATAAAAGGATAAAAGAAAGATGTAACATCGGTGAATTATAAATAAAATCCATAATAAACTCAGGAATTTTAATTTTTGTAATAAAAGATGATGAAAAGCCGATATTGGTTATTGGAATAACAACAACGACAAAGAGAATAAGTAAAATATTTTGAGGTTTAATAAGAGTAAGCGATTTTTGAAAACCGGCTTTTAATAAAGGAAATACACGAATTTTTCGCTTGAAATAACTCTCATTAAAAAGAATGATCAATGTTGATAATTCTAATAAAACAAAAAAAGCGAGAAACAATAACAGAACAAAAATGATAACCCAAGCTAAAGGATGGGTAAAAATCTGACTGAAATTAAACCCTGAAATAAAAGTAAGACGGGCAGCCGCCAAGGTTCGGTTAAGTAAAAAAAGAGCGACAGGATAGATGAGAATACTGCCGCAAAAAGTATAAATGATTTTAAAAAAAATCAAAGGCCAAAAATTAAATTTAAGGATTGAAAAAGTATTTTTAGTCTGTGATTTGAAAGTTTTGAATTTGAAAAATGTTTGTTTATTCATATTGAGACACCTCACTTCAGTCCTATTGTACATTAAATAAAACTAAAAGTGAATGAAAATTTTAAAATCAATCAAATGAAGCAACCGCTTCAAGACCAGAATCTTCACCGGCTAAATACATCATGCCCCAGCCGATGGGTTTATCTTTTTCATCGAGGAGTTTTTCTTCAACAACTAAAAGTGGGGTACCTGTAGGAACTTCCAAATTTCGTGCAGTTTCATCTTCGGCGATGACGGCACGAATCTTTAATTTTTTAGTCATGGCAAAAATAGAGTTTTTCTTGGCGACCATTTCAGGAAAAGTAGCATAACGAATTTCCTTTTCGACAATCGGTATACCACGATAATACGGGATATATTTTATATCGAAAGCTGTTGGAAAACCATCGCTTAAAAAAATACGCTTAACCACGATGACGTGTTTTGTTTCAGGTATTTCTAAATTAAACCCAACTTCATAACTTGGTTTGACCACATTGACTTCAATAAGTCTTATTTCATCACCACGCTCAACAGTTGGAGCCATTTCATTGTAATGTAAAATATACTGATCAAGATCGGGTTCGCAAACATAGTTGCCCTTACCCGGAATTGAATAAATGTAACCTTCGTTAACAAGGACAGCCAAACCTTTACGAACAGTCATACGGCTGACGTTGAATTCTTCACAAAGCAGATTTTCGGATTGTATAGCGTCTCCGGGTTCTAGATCTTGACTTGTAATTTTATTTTTAATTGCTTCTACGATTCTAATATATTCAGGTGCACCCATGATAATTACCTATTTCTCCTGTATCCAATGTTTGCAGATTTCGACTGCTTTTGTAACGTCCTTTGTTGCATAATCAGCACCAACACTCAGATGTGTAATGCCATCATCAATACAGGCGCCGCCAATAATGATGTGAAATTGATTGCGAACACCAAGGTCAAATAGACCATTAATGATGCGCTTCATTTCAAGAATTGTATCTTGTTGCATACCACTTAAAGCGATAATGTCAGGTTTGAGATGCATTACTTTATTGATAATGTTTTCCGTCGGAACATCAACCCCTAAATCAGTAACCTCAAAGCCTGCAGTCATTGCGAAAGAGGCAAAAATATTTTTACCGATATCGTGACAATCACCGTAAACCGAAGCGGTTACAATTTTACCGATTTGAGGAGTGTTAGGAGCGGAGTTTACAACTTTAAATTCATCTAAGCCCATAACTTCTTGAAAAATAATGCCTGCAAAAATGAGATCTGCAATAAAGTAGTCACATTTTTCATAGTGATCCCCAACCCGTTCCATACCGGCTTGAAGCCATTCAAGAATATCAACAGGGGGAAATCCCTTGCGAATGGCAATTTTTACCAGTTCAAGAGTTCTCTGTTCATAAAGTCCTTCAATAGATCTTACAATACTTTCTTTCATTTTAACACCTTAATTTGTGTTCACACAAATAATTATTTTTAAATATAGTCAGGAAACCATTCAATAAAAACCCAATAAAAACTCAATAAAAAATGAAATTAATATGAAATCGTTTTGTCCTATTATAACATACTTATACTAACCTGTATATACAAATATAGCAGAATCATAAAAAACGTATAAAAAAGACACCGTCTGAACGATGTCTTTTAAAATCATTTTAATTTATAAGATTAATTACACCAAGCTTGACACATTTTAACGCCTTCAGCAGCGTTTGTTGTGAATCCATCAGCGCCTACATATTCGCAAGCTTCTTTTGTTACAGGGTTACCACCGATGATTAATTTAGAATCAACGCCAGCAGCTTTTAAAGCATCAGAAGTTTCTTTCATTGAGTCAATAGCAAGTGTTAATACGCCACTGATACCAACGATATCTGGTTTAATTTCATTTGCTTTTTCTACGAATGTATCAATCGCAACATCAATTCCTAAATCGACAACATTGAAACCGGCAGCTTCTGCCATGCTTCTAAAGATGTTTTTACCGATATCATGTAAGTCACCATGAGCGGTTCCGATTAATAATGTACCAGCTACAGCAGTGTCTCCAGCGCCTAAAGCAGGTTTCAAAATATTGATAGCTTCTGTTAATAATTCACCAGCGAAAATTAAATCGCCAACAAAGTATTCGCCTTCTTCAAATAAATCCCCAACAATAGCCATACCAGCTTGACAAGCTCCAACAGCTTCTTCTGCTGCTGCTTCACTCGGATTTGTAGTCATGAAATCATTTAAGATTTCCATTACATCATCTTCTTCTAAATCCCCAACTGCTTGTGTTAAATTTTTCCAATCTGCCATTTTTTTTGTACCATCCCTTCAAATTTTAAATAAATAATCTTTACGTAAGCACATGTGTGTACATGTGTTGTTGATGTCTATATGATACCCTGTTTTATTGTGTTTGTCAAGAAAACGCTTCCAGTTTTTTTGCTTTTTTGCTCAAATAACAAGAATTTATCAGGAAAAAGGTGTTTAAATCTGTTTTTACAGGATTTTACATTAATAATAAGATTTTTTTGAGTAAATTACATAGAAAAACTTAAATAAAAGGGGGATCATCCATTAAAAAAATACCACAGCAATTTGCTGTGGTACAGATAAATACATTATTTTATTCAATTGTATTTCTTAAAGTCCCTATTTGATCAATTTCAGCTTCAACCACATCACCGTGTTTTAGAAAAGACGGTGGAGACTGTGCAAAACCAACACCGGAAGGCGTTCCGGTTAAGATAATATCACCGGGATATAAGGTAACCCCTTGGGAAAGATCATTGATAATGGACGGAACATCAAAAATCATATGACTGGTCATGGATTCTTGACGTATTTCATTGTTGACACGGCAACGTATGCCTAAATCAAAAGGAAGTGGCAAAGCATCTTTATAGGTAATGACCGGACCAAGAGGACAAAATGTATCAAGAGACTTTCCTTTATACCATTGGGAATGTTTTTTTTGAAGATCTCGAGCGGTGATGTCATTGGCAACAGTATAACCAAAAATATAATCCTCCGCATCTTCTTTTTTGATATCCGAGCCTTGCTTTCCAATAATAATGGCCAGTTCTGCTTCGTAATCAATTTGTTTGGTAGCATTGGCATGGGATAAAACAGTGGAATCAGGACCGGTAACCGAGGAAGAAAGCTTTGAAAAATAAATGGGACTTTCCGGAATGCCACCAATATTAGGAATGTTTTTAATTTCTTGAACATGTTCGGCATAGTTTTTTCCGATACAGAAGATATTACGTTCAGGTTTAGGAATAGGAGCCAGCAGTTTAATGGAGTTTAAATTAATGCCCATATTCGGGTTTTCAGCCATGGCGGTTTTGATTTGAGCAATTAAAGCTTCATCCGCTATCTTGATAAAATCAATCATTTTTTCAGAAAGCTTCAATCCTAAAACCTTTCCGATGGTGCTCACGGGAACAATACGCTTTCTGTCAGCGGTAATAATACCGGCTTCACTAAAAGACGCATATTGATAAGTAGCAAAATACATTTGAAATTCCTCCTTTAGAGTATAAATCTTTTTCTTAATGATATCATAATTTACTGATAAAGACCAATATTTTTAAGTGATAAGTTGTTGACATTTGAGGGAATATACCTTATTATTAATTTAATTAAAAACTTTTACCAAAAGGGCAGAGGTCACTCTGTTAAAAGCCACCAAGGTATAGTAATAATCAAATGAACTCTGCGCACGACGCCCTTTTGATTTTGAATTGAAAAGGCGTTTTTTTGACGGGTTGGTGGTCGTTTTGCGTGGGTATTCCAGAGAGTTAAATAAAGGGAGGCAGAAATAAATGTTAACAGAAGAGCTAAAGGGAAGACATCTTATAGAACCCGGTGACTTTACGATAACAGAATTAGAATCTATTTTTGAGCTGGCTGATAATATTATTGCAAACCAAGATGCTTATATTGACGTTTGCAAAGGTAAAATATTAGCCAGCCTTTTTTACGAGCCATCAACAAGAACCCGGTTTAGTTTTGAGTCGGCAATGTTACGATTAGGCGGACAAGTGATTGGTTTTGATAATCCGGCTAATTCTTCGGTATCTAAAGGAGAAAGTATTTCTGACACCTTTAAAACCGTTGCCTGTTATGCCGATATTTCTGTTATACGTCATCCGAGAGAAGGAACCGCAAAACTAGTTTCAAAAGCAGTTCCGGAAATGCCGATTATTAACGCCGGTGACGGTGGACACGAACATCCAACCCAAACATTAACCGATTTGCATACCATTAATCATGAAATGGGTGAATGCGGACATCATGTTGTAGGACTATGCGGTGACCTTTTATTTGGTCGTACGATCCATTCCTTAGTTAAAACGCTAAACCGTTATGAAGGAAATAAATTTGTGTTTATTTCACCGAAAGAATTAAAAATGCCTGAATTCTTTTTAAGTCAGTTAACACCGGGCTCTTATATTGAAACCGATAATTTGGATGAGGTTATTGGGAATCTGGATATCCTCTATATGTCAAGAGTTCAGCGTGAACGTTTTGTCAGTGAAGAAGAATATGTTCGTTTGAAAGATTACTTTATACTGGATAAGAAAAAAATGAAAAAGGCGAAAGAAAAAATGATCGTCATGCATCCCTTGCCACGGGTTAATGAAATTGCGGTTGAGGTGGATAGCGATCCTCGGGCAGTCTATTTTAAACAAGCAAAATACGGTATGTTTGTCAGAATGGCACTGATTTCTCAGTTATTGGGGGTGGATATCAATGATTAATGTTTCAAAACTAAAAAAAGGAATTATTATTGACCATATTGAAGCCGGACACGGCTTTCAAATTTATAAAGAACTGCATCTCAATGACATTGACGATGTGGTCGTGTTACTTAAAAATATTCCAAGTAAAAAAATGGGGACAAAAGATCTGATCAAAATCGAAACAGATTTGGCATTGGATATGGACGTTTTGGGGTTGATTGATCCGAATGTCACCATTAATTCGGTTAACAACGGTGAATTAGTCGATAAAGTGCAGTTGAGTCTTCCAAAAAAAGTATCCGGAATTATGACCTGTAAAAATCCAAGATGTATCACACAATATGAAGATGTAGGTGATATTACTTTCCACCTTGTCGATGAAAATAAAAAATTATATCGATGTGAATATTGTGATTCCTACACCACTTTCATCGAAAAATAATAAGGGGAAAGAACCATGAAAACTTTAATTTCAAACGTTGAAATTGTAGATGCCTCCGGTAATCGTCGGGGAAAAGTATTGATTGAAGATGGAAAGATCAAAAAGGTATACAAAGAAAAAGGCCATGTAAAAGTGGCATTTGATCAAGAAATAGACGGACAGGGAAAAGTACTCATGCCCGGATTTATCGATATGCACTGTCACCTGAGAGATCCGGGGCTAACCTATAAAGAAGATATGGAAACGGGGATGAAAGCAGCACTTAAAGGCGGATTTACAACCCTTGTCGCCATGGCGAATACAAGCCCGATTATGGATAATGCTGAAGCTTTAAAAGCCAATATGGATAAGGCAAAAGCACTTGATCTATGTGATTTGATTCAGGTTTGCGCACTCACCAAAGGATTTAACGGCGAAGAAACCGTCGATTTTGAAGCGACCAGAGCACTCACCAACGTTTATTCCAATGATGGCCGTAATGTAGATAATCCGGAAATGATGCAAAAGGGACTTGCCGCATCCACAGACAATGACTTTATTTTGGCAACCCATTGTGAACCGGAAACTGAAACCGTCAGACGGGATATTGAAATTTTAAGAAACGTTCCGGGGCATCTTCATGTGTGTCATATCAGTAAAAAAGATACCCTTGATGAAATCTCAGCCGCAAAAGCTGAAGGTCTTGATATTACCTGTGAAGTCACCCCACATCACCTTTATGCATCGGCGATGGAATATAAAGTACACCCCCCATTTAGAAGTTATCCAGACCGCAGAGCCTTAATCGAAGGCGCCAGAGATGGACGTATTGATATGTGCGGCACCGATCACGCCCCCCATTCTGATGACGATAAATTAAAAGGGGCACCGGGCATCAATAATTTTGAAACGGCTTTTTCCATGTACTATACTGTTTTTGAAGGCTCTGATATTCCACTTTCAAGGTTGAGCCAAATGCTCAGTGAAGCCCCTGCAAAACGTCTTGGCCTTAAAGCCGGGTTAATTAAAGAACGCTACGCCGGAGATCTCGTTTTAGTCGATCTTAGCATTGAAGAACGGGTAGATCCCAAAACCTTTATTTCGAAAAGCCATAACACCCCTTTTGGCAGAGAATTGTTAAAAGGAAAAGTACTCATGACCATTAAAGGAGGAAAAATAGCATATGATAATGGATCGCTTGTATAATGAGGCCTTAAAAAGCCCTGTTTGTGTCGGATTAGATACAAAAGAAAGTTTCTTACCCGGGTATTTGAAGGACAAAGACTGGTCAATCGGTGAAAAAATAACCGAATTTAATAAAAAAATAGTCGATGCCACCAAAGATATTTCAGGCTGTTACAAGATCCAGATCGCCTGTTATGAAGCCCTTGGATTAGACGGCATGAAAGCTTATTCAGAAACAGTGAAATACGTCCGTCAAAACGGGAAAATTGCCATTGCGGATGCGAAACGTGGCGATATCAGCTCAACAGCCACTCAATATGCAAGAGGTCATTTTGAAGGCGATTTTGAAGCGGATATCCTTACCGTTAACGCCTATATGGGAGAAGATGCGGTAGCACCTTATTTTCCGTATATCGAAAATAATGAAAAAGGACTTTTCATACTCCTACATACCTCCAATCCAAGTTCAAAAGATTTTCAGGAACGACATCTTGAAGAAGGCGGTCAGAAAGTGTATGAAGCCGTTGGCGATAAAATAGCCGAATGGGGCAAAGCCTTTAGGGGTAAAAGTGGTTATTCCGCACTTGGTGCAGTAGTCGGACTTACCTTTCCCGAAGAATTTGAAGCACTCCAAGAACAATGCCCATCCCTGTTCTTTTTAGTACCGGGATACGGTGCCCAAGGTGGAACCGGTAAGGACATTGCCAATATCTTCAAAAAATCACGCTGTGCGGTCATCAACTCATCAAGAGGACTGATTACCGGTCATCAAGGACAGTGTGAAGATGAAAATTTTGCCGATTTTATAAGGGAAAAAACCCTTATGATGAAGGAGGATATTCTACAGTGGCTATAATATTATCCAATATAAGCGTAGCCGATTCCGTTTATAAAATGGATCTGGCCTATGAGGGAAACGTGTCGACGGGTCAATTTTTTATGGTGAGAGCATGGGAAAAAGATCCGTTGCTATCCCGTCCCATTTCGGTTTGTAATGTTAAAGAAGGCGTACTCACTTTTTTGTATCAAGTTGTGGGACGTGGAACGGAGCTGTTATCGCACCTTGAACCAAAAGATTCAGTTGAACTTCAAGGCCCGTACGGAAACGGATTTCCGGAAATTGAAACAGATTTGGCAGTGGTTGGCGGTGGCATTGGGATTGCCCCCCTTTATTATGTTTGCCGAGATTTTAAACGCAAGCATCCCGATAAATACCTGCGTGTGTATATGGGTTTTCGAAAATCAGCCTATTGTGTGGATGTTTTTGAAAAATTAGCCGATGAAGTCATTGTTGATATCGGCGGTATTATCACCCATCAGGTTACAGCACGTGAAGGGGAAACATTTTTTACCTGCGGGCCGGAAATGATGATGAAAAGTCTTTGTGATGTAGTCCCTAAAGAAAATCCGGTTTATGTTTCGCTCGAATCTCATATGGCTTGTGGGATCGGTGCGTGTTTGGCTTGCACATGCGAAACAACCGAAGGTCGTAAAAAAATATGTAAAGATGGTCCAGTATTTTCGAGGGAGGTAGTCGGATGGGACAAATAAATAATAATTGTTTAGAAACACGATTCAATAAGCTTGTGTTTAAAAATCCAGTACTCACCGCCTCGGGAACCTTTGGATTTGGGCGAGAATACGAAACCTACTATCCTTTAGAAAAACTCGGCGGATTGTGTACAAAAGGGTTAACCCTTGAGCCAAGACCCGGCAATACAGGCATACGGATGTGGGAAACACCGGCCGGAATTATGAACAGTATCGGGCTTGAAAATCCGGGAGTCGATGCTTTTATCGAAACAGAATGGCCCCATCTTAAACCGATTGATACGGTTACCGTGGTTAATGTTGGCGGAAAAGATGAAGAAACCTATTTAGGCGCCATAGAGAAACTCAATGCCATTCCCATTCAGTTAATCGAGCTTAACATTTCTTGTCCAAATGTAAAAGCCGGTGGAATGGCCTACGGCATTAAGCCTGAAATGGCACAAGAAATTACCGAAAAAGTAGTGGGCGTCTCAAAACATCCGGTCATGGTGAAGTTATCGCCCAATGTATCGGATATTGCCGCAGTTGCCGCTTCTTGTGAAAAAGGGGGCGCTTGTGGTATTTCACTCATTAATACCCTCCAAGCGATGGCAGTCGATTATAAGAAGAAGAAAATTGTCTTTGATAATACCTACGCCGGATTATCCGGTCCCGCAGTGAAACCCGTTGCCCTGAGAATGACCCATCAAGTGGTTCAGGCGGTCAATATTCCGGTGATGGCGATGGGTGGCATCAGTACTTGGGAAGATGCCCTAGAATTTATCATGGTCGGCGCAACCTGTGTTCAGGTAGGAACCATGAATTTTATTGATCCCATGATAGCCATCAAAATAATTGAAGGTTTAAGAACCTATTGTCAAGCAGAAGGCATTGCGAATATTGACGAAGTAAGAGGCATTTTAAAATAAGTTTAAAAAAGTTGTTGCTGTGAAGTGACAACTTTTTTTAATAATATTTCGTTGCGCAAATAGAAACACTGGGCTATAATAGAAAAGTAAACGTCTATCAACCATAAAAAAGGAGGGATATTTTGAGAATAAAAATTAAGAAAATAGTGGCATTGATGTTTTTGATGCTTTTTTTATTTGGCTCAAAGGGTGTATCTGTTTTTGCCGAAGAAACAAAAATTGTCAAAGTGGGCTTTCCGACCTTTAGCGGGTTTAGTAATGTTGCGGAAGATGGCACGTTGAGTGGTTATACCTATGAATATTTAAATGAAATTGCCAAATATACCGGTTGGAAATATGAATTTGTAACCGTTAAAGATGAGAATGAAGCATTATCGCTGATGCTTGACAAATTAGAAAAAGGTGAAGTCGATATCATCGGAGGGATATTAAATACCGAGCAAACTGCGGAAATGTTTGATTTTCCTGAATATAATTGTGGAATGACGTATTCAACATTATCAGTACTCAAAGATAATAAGCAGATCAATGAAACAAATTATGGCACTTTTAATGGCATGCGTGTAGGGGTGAAACAAAAGAGCAAACGCATTATTAAAAGTCTTGATGCCTTTTGTAATGCCAACGGTATTCAGGTTGAGAAAAAGGAATACGAGACAACGGATGATATGGATAAGGCTTTAGAAAATAAAGAAGTCGATAGTCTCCTTGGAAACGATTTGGTAATCGGTGAAAATCAACGTATTGTGGCCCGTTTTGATGGAAAACCTTATTATTTTGCAGTGACTAAAGGCAATGCCGAAGTAGTCAGCGGGATGAATATGGCGATTAGTAAAATTAATGAAGAAAATCCCCATTACGCCACTGAACTCTATATGAAATATTTTGATCAGGGGAATCAAAGTGTCAGTCTTGATCGATTTGTAAGAGCCAACCCTATGGGAAGTGTGATTGGCGCAATGGCGATAGGGCTTGTTACCGCAGCCACTGTGGGAATGATGTTCTATATAAGAAATCAACGGATCAAGCAGATATTACTCGACAGTGAACGTTACCGTATTCTTTCGGAAATATCCAATGAATTTATTTTTGAGTATGATATTCAAAGTGACCGTTTAATGTTATCGAATCAATACCGTTTTTTTAAAGGCGGTGAGCCGGTGATCGATCATTTTATGCAAAAAGTTAAAAATGGTCAATTAAAATATGGCGATGGCACCAACCATCAGATTTTTGAAAAACTCTTTATAAACGGGAAGAAGCAACAAGTGGAACCCTTTGATGTTCAATGTGTGATGGTTGATGGCGCAAAAGAATGGATGCACGTTACCGTGACCACCGTTTGTGATAAAAAAAATCAACCACTCCGTTTCATTGGAAAGATGGTGAGTATTGAAAAAGAAAAACAAGAAAAAGATGCTCTGATTCAAAAAGCGCAGAAAGATCCATTAACAGGTCTTTACAATCGTGTATATTTTGAAGAACGGGTGAAAAAGTATCTTGAAGAACGTCCGGCAGGTGAAGAAGGGGCGTTTATGGTCATCGATCTGGATTGCTTTAAAAGTGTGAATGATATCTTAGGGCATCAAATTGGAGACGAAGTGTTGTATGACCTTGGTCAATTAATGAAAACAGTTTACGGTCCGGAGGATTATTTGGGACGGCTCGGTGGCGATGAATTTATGGCGTTTATCAAAAATACCGGAAAGAATGAAACAACCGCCGATGAAAGAGCGGCCGAATTATGCGCTAAAATGAATAAAAAGTATCAGCGAAATAAAAGGGAAGTTCAAATTTCATTGAGTGTAGGCATCACCTTTTCATGCCCAGGTAGGACGTTTGAAGAACTGTACAATGAAGCCGACAATGCGCTGTATTATATGAAAAGACACGGTAAAAAAAGTTTTTATACGTATAATCCCAATGAAAAAAGTGAAGGAGATTTGAAATGACAAAGAAAATTATCGCATTAATCAGCAATGATTTTGAAGATTTAGAATTGTGGTATCCGGTGCATCGTTTGCGTGAAGAAGACGGCGTAACCGTAACGGTTGTCGGAGAAGAAAAGGGTAAAACCTATCATGGAAAATATGGCGTTCCTTGCCTAGCGGATGCTTCGTTTGATGAAATCAATCCGGAGGATTACGATGGAATTTTGGTGCCCGGCGGTTGGGCACCCGATAAGCTCCGGCGGTATCCGGTGGTACTCGATATGGTAAAAGCCATGGATAAAGCAGGCAAACCCATAGGAGAAATCTGTCATGCCGGTTGGGTGCTTATATCCGCCGGAATTTTGAAGGGCAAAAATGTGACCAGTACGCCGGGTATCCGTGACGATATGGAAAACGCAGGGGCCATTTGGCATGATACCCCCTCTATTATTGATGGACACATTATATCCGCCCGCCGCCCACCGGATTTACCCCTGTATATGAAAGATTACATTAAAGTATTATTCGAATCTTGAACGAACCTTAAGAGAAGATTGAAAATAAACATAAACCATGCCCATTAAGGATAAAAACTTTTTAAGTAAAAACTTTTAAAGGAAAACTTTTTGCAAGATCTTTTGTTTTATAGTGTATAGGGTTTTATATGAGGGATTCTTTGAAAGGCACTTTTTAGAGGTGTTAAGGGCTGTTTGGTTTATAGATTAAGATTTATTCGAAAAACACTAGAGCGGTGCGCAAAATAGAATATAAGTTAAGACGCTAATAGTGCTAAAAAAGAGCGGTAAACCTTCAAGGAAACCGCTAAAAAAGGCGAAGAATTCTTGACAAAATAGTAAAAAATAGGTAAAATAGAAATATTCATAAGGTGTATTAGAAAAGTATATAAAACTGTCATGGCGCAGACAGTGCATATATATGAGAGTGTTCAAGAGAAACAAATATGTTTTAAAAAAAGGAGAGATAACATGCAATTTATAAACAAATTGAAGAAAAATCAAAAAGGGTTTACCCTTGTAGAACTCATCGTTGTACTCGTTATTTTAGCGATTTTAGCAGCCTTCACGATTCCGGCAATGTTGGGATTTGTTGAAGATGCAAAAAGTAAAGCTTCCATTGCTATGGCTAGAGAAGTTTATGTTGCCGGTCAATCGGCAGCAACAGATCAAACAGCTAAAGCGGCTGGTGGTGCATTAGTGGCAGGACCTAGTACTGCTATTGATGATCAAATTAAAGCATTAGTTGGTGCAGATCTTAATAATGCCACTATCGCATCAAAGGTTATTAAAAATGCAACAGCAGATGGTCCTAAAACAGGGGATAAAAATAAAGCAACAC
>JAVXTS010000042.1:14299-14588 GCA_036642535.1 Eubacterium sp.
ATGCCAGCTGGAAAAGTTGCCAAACAAGCTGAAGTTCAAAAATCAGCAGTTAATAAATTATCAACAGATCTTGGTACTGGTTTATATAAAGTAACAGTAGCAGCCTCAAAAATTACAAAAGTTGAATATTTAAAGAATGGACATTTAATTACAATTACCTATACTGCTAATAGCAATACAGGTGATGTTACTATTGAAAAGACGGATAAAACAACAATTTAGTAGATCATAATAGTAATGTAAAAGGTCGATCTGTGCGCCGCAGACCGACTTTGGTTTTTATTCTTTC
>JAVXTS010000043.1:0-14028 GCA_036642535.1 Eubacterium sp.
GATTTTCAGACGCTCCTTTCTGCTGTGAATAGTATACTTCTTGATAAATGGTGTTGTTAAGGAGAAGATTTTCATGGGTGTCAATAGCATTGATTAATCCATCTTCCAAAACAATAATTTTATCCGCATCACTGACGGAGCTGATCCGTTGAGCGATGATAATGGTGGTGGTATCCTTAAGTTTTTGGTTAAATGCTTCGCGAATTTTAGCATCGGTAGTTGTATCAACAGCACTGGTGCTATCGTCAAGAATGATGATTTTTGGCTTTTTCAAAAGGGCTCGAGCAATACAGAGACGTTGCTTTTGACCGCCGGAAACATTGACGCCACCTTGACCGAGATCGGTATCGTAACCATTGGGGAAAGACGCTATAAAATCGTGGGCACAGGCTGATTTAGAGGCTTCGATCATTTCTTCGTCTGTAGCATTTTCATCGCCCCATTTCAGATTATCACGGATGGTACCGGAAAATAAAATATTTTTTTGGAGTACCATAGAAACAGCGGCACGAAGATGATCTAAGGTGTAATCACGGACATCGTGTCCACCCACAAGAACTTGACCGTTTGTTACATCGTAAAGCCTCGGAATTAGTTGAACCAATGTGGTTTTGGCGGAGCCTGTACCGCCGATAATCCCTACGGTTTCACCTGAAGCGATTGAAAAATTGACGTGATGGAGAATGTTTTCCTCGGCATCAACTTGATATTTAAAGGAAACATCTCGATATTCAATACTGCCATCCGCAGCAACGAGATCATGTTTTGCATGATTATCGGTGATATCAATTTTTTCTTGTAATACTTCAATAATACGGTTAAGTGAAGACCGTGAAAGTACCAACATAATGAACACTTGGGCGATCATCATTAAGGACATAAGAATTTGAGTGACGTATGATATAAAGCTGATCAATTCACCGGTGAGCATTTGTTCGCTAATGATCATATTACCCCCAAACCAGAGAATGGCAATGATCGTACCATACATGGCCAGCATCATAATGGGCATACTGAGGATTATAATCCGTTCTGCTGCCAGAGAGGATTCCATTAAGGCATTGTTGGCTTTTTTGAATTTAGATTTTTCGTAATGAGCACGGACAAATGATTTAACGACTCGAATGGCGATAAGGTTTTCTTGAACTTGGGCGTTAAGGCTATCGTATTTTTTTAGCATTGCATTAAAGCGGGGAAAGGCCTGACTGGAAATAATCCCCAGTGCAAGACCTAAAATAGGGATGACGACCAAAAAAACCATAACCAGTTTATTGTTGATGGCGGCGGCCATAATAGTAGCACTGATTAACATGACCGGTGCCCGTACCAGTACACGGATAACCATCATATAAGACATTTGAATATTCGTAATATCGGTTGTGAGCCTTGTTACCAAGGATGCGGTACTGAAGCGATCTATATTTGAAAATGAAAAATCTTGAATTTTATCAAAGACTGCTTTTCGTAGCTCACTACCGAATCCGATAGCACCTTTAGCGGCAAATCGTCCGGATAAAACGCCAAAGAATAGTGAGCAAAGGGCGATAAGAACCATAATGCCACCCATTTGAAAAACATAATTCAGATCTTTTGATGTGATTCCCTGATCAACGATTTTTGCCATTAAAAAAGGAATTTGTATCTCAAGAAGTACTTCAATAGTGATTGTAATGGGAGAAAGAATAGAAGCCCAGCGATATTTTTTTAGATAAGGAATGAGTTGTTTGATCATAAAGACACCTCGTAAGTTTAATGTTTCAATTGAATGTCGTGTTAATGGAGTACCCTTAATTATAAAGAATAATCTTTAAATCCGCAAGGATTTCCTTTGGAATGAAGATACATCTTTGACGACTACCGGCAAAATTTTGTGATGCTCTTTTAAGGGACTGTAAAACTTGTTATAATACAAGCTGACAGCTTATGTTTCTTACAAAAGAAAATTACAAGGAGGGTAATATGAGCAAATTAAAGGATATAAGATTTTTTCAAGTTAAACCGGCCATTTATTACGGCGTTGGTGCCATTGAACAAATCGGTAACCACAAATTCAAAAGAGTTTGTATTGTAACCGACGAAGGAATGGTTAAATTTGGTTTACTGAAAATGCTGACCGATATTTTAGATAAAAACAGCATTAAATATCACGTTTTTTCCGATGTTGAGCCGGATCCTTCTACCGAAATTGTTGAAAAAGGTCTGACACATATTCTGATGGAAAAACCGGATGCTTTGATTGCCCTAGGTGGTGGATCAGCCATTGATTCGGCAAAAGCAATTATATATTACTGCTATCATTTCAAAAAAATGTTTTTTGAAGATAGTTACATCCATAAACCATATTTCATTGCCATGCCAACAACAGCAGGTACCGGATCGGAAGTAACAGAATACGCCGTCATCACCGACAAGAAAAATAACACTAAAATTCCCTTATCAGATATTTTAATGATGCCGGATGCGGCGATTCTTGAACCCAAACTGATTGAAAGTGTTCCTGCCGCTGTGACCGCCGCTACTGGAATGGATGTTTTAACCCATGCTATTGAGGCATATGTTTCAACCAATAATAATCCATTTTCACGTTGTTATGCTGCCAAATCCGCAGAATTGGTTTTCAAAAGTTTGTATGAATGCTATGTGAATGCCTCTAATCTTGAAGCTAAAGCCAGCATGCAGATTGCATCTTGTATGGCAGGTATTGCATTTAATAGTGCCGGATTGGGAATCACTCATAGTTTAGCGCATGCCATCGGTGCCCAGTGGCATCTCCCACATGGTTTGGCAAATGCCATTGTGCTACCTTACGTGATACGTTTTAACGGTCAATGTGATCGGGCAGAACATCTTTATGAACGTCTGATCAGTGCGATTGGTATTCCGAATATTGGTGACAATGCAACTGAAATGGTCTATAACAGTATTCGTATATTAGCGAAAGAAGTCAATATTCCATCGTCATTAAAAGAACAAGGAATTGATGAAGCAGAATATAAAGCGCATCGTGAAGAAATTCTGGGAAAAGCGATGAAAGATGTTTGTACCGCCACTAATCCGATTAAACCCACCATCGAAAAATTGGGTGTGGTATTGGATCAGGTTTATTACGGAATTTAGAACAGAGACGCCTATTAAAAAAACGTTGCACCTTAAAAGGGTGTAGCGTTTTTTGATTGTGTAAAATAGCGTAAAGATTTTATAGCTTGTGTATCAATAAGAACAAGCGTATAATTATTAAACAATGAGAAAATAAAGAATAAAATTGGCTAACAAAGAGTTGAACAGAAAGATTTGTGAGAATGAATGAATGAACCAGAAAAATTTATGCAGCACTACCATTTAGAACTAAATGAACAACAGCGAAAAGCGATAGCTCGTATCGATGGAGCAACCCTTTTGTTAGCCGTACCGGGAAGCGGTAAAACCACGGTGATTATCTGTCGAATTGCATACATGATCCACAAATTGAATATTTCGCCTGAATCTATTTTGACGTTAACGTTCAGTCGAATGGGTGCAAAAGATTTAAATGTGCGTTACAAACGGATTTTTGGCGATAAAGGGATGAAACGTTTGCGCTTTAGTACCATCCATAGTTTTTCGTTATCGGTAATCCGAAATTATGAGCGGTTATTTGATCGTAAAGCTTTTGAAATTATTGAAAATCCGGGGATGATACTAAAAGATATTTTTATTCAGATTTTCAAAGGCTATCCGGCGGAGAATGAAATTGCTGATATTGTATCGGCGATTTCATATTGTAAAAATATGTTGTTGACGGAAGCTGAAGTTGAGAAGATGGAAGTGGGAGATATAAATTTTTTACGGATTTATAAGGCCTATGAGTCTTATAAACGACAACATCATCTCATGGATTTTGATGATATGCTCAAATACGCTTGGATTCTGATGAAAAAAAATCCGGAATTGCTTAAAATTTTTACGAATCAGTACCAATACATTAATATTGATGAAGCTCAGGATACGTCTAAAATTCAGTATGAAGTGATTCGTTTAATTGCGGAAAAATCCGGTAATATTTTTATGGTGGGAGATGAAGACCAGAGCATCTACGGTTTTAGAGGTGCTTATCCGGAAGGGTTATTGAGTTTTAAGAAAAGTTATCCTAAAGGTGAGGTACTGTTGATGGAAACAAACCATCGAAGTACCCAAAAAATTGTTAATGCCGCCAATCGGTTTATTACTTTAAATAAAGAGCGTTATGTTAAAAATATGCGCACCGAAAATGAAACTGGAGTGCCTGCGGTTCATGAATATGTTAAAAGTGTAGAAGATCAATATCATTTTATTCTTCGGTCGGTTAAAAATGAAGGAAAAGAAACAGCAGTTCTTTATCGGAATAATGAATCGGTTATTCCGCTAGTTGATCTTTTCGAGCGAGAAGGGGTGGCTTATAATGTTAAAGAACACAGTCCTTTGTTTTTTACGCACTTTGTAGTCCAGGATATTCGTTATTTTGTGAGGCTTTCAGAAGATCCAAGTGATTATAAAACGTTTGAAAAGATTTATTATAAGATGAGTTGTAATATTTCCAGAAAAAATCTAGATGCTGTGGAGAAAAATCAAAAACCGGGAGAAAATGTGTTTGACGTGCTCCTATCCCTTGATGATATTCCGGATTGGTTAGCAGAAAAAGTGAAATCTATTCGTCATTCTTTTAAACGACTAAAAATGATGAAAGCTGATGCAGCTATTAATTATATTGAAAATCATATGGGATATAGAGAACATTTGGAATATCGAATTTCTTGTGGATACCACGAAGAACAGTTAAATCAGAAATTGGATATTCTGCACACCTTGGCGGCACGAGAAGAAACAATGGCAAATTTGCTGGCGCATCTTGATAATTTGGAAATGATTTTGCGGGAAAAAAGAACCGATAAAAAAGCAGAAGTAACCTTTTCCACCATCCATTCCAGTAAAGGGTTAGAATTTGAAAAAGTTTTTATTATTGATGCCGTAGAGGGTGAATTTCCATCTATGGCAGCCATGGAAAAAAGCGAGGAGGGCGAAAAGCTCTTTTGTGAGGAGGTACGTCTTTTTTATGTGGGAGTGACCCGTGCAAAAAAAGAATTGGAGTTTATTTCGGTGGGGAAAAAGAACAGTACGCATAATAAACGACCGGTTTCTCAGTTTGTTAAAATATTTATGGGTGAAAAATCTCCAGAACAGAAAAAAATGATATCAAAACCAATTGCGGAAAAAAAATCGTCAAAAGTACAAAAAGGTCTTGGTCATTTTGATGTCTCCATCGTAAGACAGCGCCACGCCACCGGTGATGTAGATTATTCAAAATACACAAAAGGGAAAACGGTGATCCACAAGGGATTTGGTTCCGGTATCATTACAGAAGTGAAAGATGGCATGGTTACCATTCAATTTGAAAGCTGTGGCTTTAAAAAATTAAATCTTGAGATTTGTGTTCTTAATGGCATTATTAAGGACACGGACAGGATGTAAATTTCTTTTAGTTCTTGACAAATTGCGGTGGACAACGATATACTTGTAAAAAATGGGGGCAAGATAGTGAAGAAAAAACCGTTAGAAGCATTAATCAAGTTGGTGAAAAGGGTAGAAGAAAAAAGCTCTTTTTATCAAAAGAAATTTAAAGACAATGGCATTAAAGCTGATGATATTAAAACAATGGATGATTTTAGAACATTACCATTCAGCGATAAGAGTGATTTGCGCCGAGCGTATCCTTTGGGACTTCAGGCAGTTCCGGATGAAGAAGTGGTTCGAATTCATTCTTCTTCGGGTACGACCGGATCACCGGTTATTATTCCTTATACGAAAAAAGATGTAGAAGATTGGGCGATTATGTTTGAACGGTGTTATCAATATGCCGGAATGACCAATAAAGATAGGATTCAGATTACACCGGGTTATGGCTTGTGGACGGCAGGAATCGGATTTCAGGCTGGTGCCGAACGTTTAGGGGCAATGGCAATCCCAATGGGACCGGGAAACACCCAGAAACAACTTAAAATGTTAGTGGATATTCAATCAACGGTTATTGCAAGTACATCCTCTTATGCGTTAGTTTTAGCAGAGGAAGTGGCGAAACAAGGCCTTCAAGATAAAATCAATCTTAAAAAGGGTATTATTGGATCCGAGCGTTGGGGCGATAAAATGCGGTCACGTATTATTAATGAACTAGGAATTGAAATTTTTGATATTTTTGGTTTGACGGAAATTTATGGGCCGGGAATTTCGATTGATTGTCATCATCATTGCGGAATGCACTACTGGGATGATTATATTTACATAGAAATTATTGATCCGGATACGTTGGAACCGGTTGTAGAAGGGGAATATGGCGAAATGGTCATTACGACTCTTTATAAAGAAGGCGCACCACTTTTACGGTATCGAACCCACGATATTACCCGTTTAATTCCGGGAAATTGTCCTTGCGGTTCATCTTTTCCGAGACATGACCGTATCGTAGGCAGAACGGACGATATGGTTAAAGTTAAAGCCGTCAATATTTATCCGGGGCAGATTGATGAATTATTAAAAGATATCAAAGGAGTTAGCTCTGAATATCAGGCTATCGTGACCAATGAAAAAGGGAAAGATGTGGTCTATCTGAATTTTGAGATTGAACATGATGTTGATCGGGAAGAAATTCAAAAGGAAGTTAATTATCAGTTTAAATCTAAAATTGGAATCAGTATTATTCCACAAGCCGGAGCAATTGGATCATTACCTCGTTCTGAGAAAAAAAGTATCCGTATTGTGGATAATCGATATGAGTAAAAATTTGTCTGTTAATTTAACTTAAAAAGGCTGAAAAATAGATTAAATTTTGGTATAATAGAAAACAGAAAGATAAAGGAGCGTGTATAGAACTCAAAATGAAGAAGAAAAGTAAATCAAATCGGTTTAAAGTCGTATTACATGAAACCTCAGATGATGGTTCTGGAACTAAGATTTTAGAAGATACGGAAACAGGAATTACCTATTTATATTGTTATGGTGAAGGTGGCGCCGGAATGACGGTTCTGCTTGATGATGAAGGGAATCCCGCTGTTGTGCCGGAAAGATAAAATGTTTTGGGACTGTTGCACAAAATAATAAATGATAAAAACTCCGATCGACTAATCTGAATCGGAGTTTTTTGTATTTTAATAATATACAGGGATGATAGAGGTTAAATTTATATAAAAAGTTAGAAAAGTGTAACAAATTTAATGATAACCAAAGGAAAAATGGGTATAATAGCATCATATAGAAATTCGAAAGTGATTTAGGAGGAAAAAATGAGTACATATATAGAAGATATCATGGCACGGGAAGTGCTCGATTCACGTGGTAATCCAACCATTGAGGTAGATGTATATTTGGAAGATGGATCTATGGGGAGAAGTATTGTACCCTCGGGAGCATCAACCGGCGCATTTGAAGCAGTGGAACTTAGAGACGGGGATGAAAATCGTTACATGGGAAAAGGTGTTCTTAAGGCAATTGAAAATGTTAATTATATGGCAGAACATCTGATTGGAATGGATGCCCTTGATCAGGCAGCTCTTGATGAAGCGATGATTACCATTGATGGCACACCCAATAAAGCAAAAATGGGTGCGAATGCTCTATTAGGAATTTCTATGGCAAACGCTTATGCGGCAGCTGAATCTTTGGGAATGCCTTTATTCAGATATCTTGGTGGCATTAACGGTAAAACATTGCCGACACCGATGATGAATATTTTAAATGGCGGTGAACACGCCGATAATAATGTTGATATTCAGGAATTTATGATCATGCCGGTGGGTGCAAAAACGTTTGCCGAAGCCCTTAGAATGGGATCAGAAATTTTTCATAATTTAAGGAAGGTACTCCAGAAGAAAGGTCATGCAACCAGTGTGGGCGATGAAGGTGGTTTTGCACCAAATCTGAGCTCCAATGAGGAAGCACTGGAATCCATTATAGAAGGGATTCAGGCAGCGGGCTATCGGCCGGGCGAGGATATAAAGCTCGCTATGGACGTAGCTGCTTCTGAAATGTATGACAAAAAAACAGACCGATATGTGCTCAAAGGAGAGGGTCTTACAATGACTTCGGATGAAATGATCGATTTTTATGAACGATTAATTTCAAAATATCCGATTATCTCCATTGAGGATGGTCTGGATGAAGATGATTGGGAAGGCTGGAAACGTATGACCGATCGTCTTGGGAAGAAAATTCAGCTTGTGGGCGATGACCTTTTTGTGACAAATACGGAACGACTAAAAAAAGGCATTGATCTGGGCGTTGCAAATTCGATCTTAGTTAAAGTAAATCAAATTGGTACATTGACTGAAACGATGGATGCTATTGAAATGGCAAAAAAAGCAGGATACACAGCAATTGTATCCCATCGTTCAGGTGAAACAGAAGATGTAACAATTGCGGATTTAGTAGTTGCCGTTAATGCCGGACAGATTAAAACAGGTGCACCATCACGGACAGATCGTGTGGCAAAATATAACCAGCTGTTGAGAATAGAAGAATATTTGGGTGAAACAGCCGTTTACGGCGGGATCAAATCCTTCTATAATCTCAAAAATATTTAAGTTAAAATTAAGGGCATGGGGGTATGATAAAGACAGTAAAGGAAGCCCCCCTTTCTTTTACCAAGCAATTAAAGAATGACATAAAAAAATAAGAGCTGATTCATCACATTAAAAGGTGATGATCGGCTCTTTTTGTGATGAAAATAGGAATTATTTTAAACTCTCAACAGTTTATCCACAAAATGGGGTTTAATTGTGGACAAACGACAAATGTTCAACGTTGAAAGTGTTTATAATGTGCATAACTAGGTTATAATTTCAGATCTTTTTCAAAAATAATATTAAAATGTGTCATTTCTAAAGATGAATCACAGGAAAGTGCCCGGCCATAACACTTATTAGCATACATTTTGTGGATTTTTTCCGGAGTAGGGGGAGTATTTTCTAGAAAAGTGTCGATTATCTTAAATTTATCCACTGTTTCACCAACAGCCTGTGCAAAAAGCTGTGGATAAGTATCGGTTGAAATTTCACCGGTGCAAGGATGTTGCCATTCGCTGTGATCAAGGTTAAGAATACGAAGTTCGTCGGTATAGAGAGGATAAAATACACGGCTGATCAAACGTTTTTCACCAATGAGGTTTTCGAGCTTTTCAGTCAGGTGTTTTTTAATCTTGTTAGGATCAGAGAAAAGACGGGCAAGTTCTGCGGTATCGTTTAATACATCCTTAATAAAATCATGACCAATCTGTTCATGGTAAACCTGTTTAATGATAAAAGCATAAAAACGATCCAGAGCAGCGATCGTTTCGGAATGGGGTGAAAATAATTTTTCAAGGTTAACAAAACATCCCAGTGTTCCGTATTCATACTGATAATAAGCAACATCAAGAAGCACTTCGAAATATTTATGATAATAAGAATAAATACGACTGTCGGGATTGTTTTTATCATAATGCCCGGTCATATAGAAAATATAAGGATGCGTTGCCACATCAAGAGAATGATGGCAGCTGAATCCAGCCAAATAACTTAAAATAATAGTTCGATCTTGTGGTGTAGATAAAGCATAAAGAAAACCATTATAGAAAAAATCATCAATATTTTCTGTATGAATTAAATGGCCATAACGATGGAGTGGACGAAGATCATTCCAAGGCATGGGATGATGGTAATAGAAAAAATCCGGTCCTTGTGTACCAAGGCGGTAAGCGTCAAATGCATTAAAAATAATGGTATTTAAAGCACTGTCGGCCGGTAGTAATTCAAATGATTCACGGCCACAGGCATAGTGGTTTAACATATCAGACATAAGTAATAATCCTCCCAAACTATTTTATAATAAAGCATAAAAATAGTTTACCATAAATGTTGTAAAATTTCCTTGATGAAACTAAAGAGAAATGGGTTATAATTGAAAGAAAAGTTAAAAAATGAAAATTTGATTTATAAAAGGAGACACTATGTTTTTAAAAGGAATCAGCATTGCTTCACATCCACCGATCATTGTGCCGGAAGTAGGAAAAGGTAAAGAACTATCCGCAGAAAAAACCATTCGAGGGATGAAAGATATGGCGCTGGCAGTTGCTGAATTGAAGCCGGAAATCATCGTCTGCATTACGCCTCACGGCAGTGTATTCAGGGATGGTGTCAGTATTGTTTATGAAACAAAAATCGCAGGAAATTTGGAAGAATTCG
This sequence comes from Eubacterium sp., assembly GCA_036642535.1. Lineage (GTDB taxonomy): Bacteria > Bacillota > Clostridia > Eubacteriales > Eubacteriaceae > Eubacterium. The sequence goes on from JAVXTS010000043.1 coordinate 10,224, forward strand.
GTGCGCCCACAGTAGCAATTGAAAAGAAATGTGATATGGGATTACTCGAAGAAATGAACCGTCGCTTTGCGACTGCCGAATGTGAAACCCTCTTTTTAAATGAGACAACTGCCAAGGATTATAATATTGATCGTCATCTGGATCATGGTTGTTTGGTTCCGTTGTATTTTATTGAAAAGGTGCACCCCGAATATAAAGTGATCCATATTACTATTGGAGAACTCAGTCTGATTGAACTTTTTCGAACCGGACGTGTTCTGCGAGAAGCGATTGAAGCTTATGGAAGGGATACCGTTATTCTTGCGAGTGCGGATTTATCCCACTGTCTTAAAGATGAAGGACCTTACCGCTATCATGCGATGGGATCAGTCTTTGATAAAGCCATCACCACCGGTATTGTTAAGAAAGATTACTATTCGATTTTGACCCTTTCCCCTGAAATTTATGAACCCGCAGGACAATGTGGTCTGCGTCCCATTGTTATGGCTCTAGGCGCAACCGATAGTATTAAGACAGAAGCTCAACTTTTTTCATATGAAGGCCCTTTTGGCGTCGGGTATTTATCAGCATTTATTCGTTTTAATCTTAAAGCAGAGGATCCAATTAATGAAAGTCTTATCACCCGTTATGAAAAAGATATGATGGATCAGCATGAAAAACGTCTGAACGAAGAAGATCCTTATGTGGCATTGGCACGGATGACTGTGGATAAATGGGTAGAAGATGGACGGAAGTTAAGCCTAGATCAATATCTAAAAACGCTTGATGATCAGAAAGTAGTAGCACAATTGACAGAACAATGCGCTGGTACATTTGTAACCCTTTATAAAGCAGGTGAACTGCGAGGATGTATTGGTACCATAAAGCCCGTAACAGAAAATTTAGGGGAAGAAATCATAAGAAATGCCATTGAAGCCAGTAGCTATGATCCTCGCTTTTTACCCGTTGAAACCCAAGAACTCTATCAATTGGAAGTAAGTGTCGACATTTTAGAAATTCCCGAATATATCGAAAATAAGGAAGAACTGGATCCTAAAAGATATGGACTGATTGTTGAAAAAGGATTACGTCGGGGGCTTTTGCTGCCAAATTTAACCGGTATTGAAACGGCTGAAGAACAACTTGCCATGGCGAAGCATAAAGCCGGTATTTTAGAATCCGAAACAGATGATGATGATCGGCTTGTAATGCAACGCTTTAAAGTGGAACGACATAAAACAAGTGTGAAATTTTAAATAAAAAAGCTTGACAAAGAGTGAATGTCGAAGTATACTAATATAGTCTCGTGGCAATAGCGAAGGGGAAACACCTGTTAACATACCGAACACAGTAGTAAAGTCCTTCAGCGCTGAAAGTACTTGGTGGGTAACTGCCTGGGAGGATAGGACGTCGCGAGGCGTTTTTTTTTTGCTTTTTGTAGGAATTTTGTAGGAATATTAATTTATTGACTTATTCACAACACAGATGATATAATGGCTATAAAAAATGAGGAGAAGGAAAATGAAAAAAAAGATTGTATTATTGCTTGGAATTACATTATTAGTGTTGTTAACCATTACCGGATGTGGACAGAAAACGGCATCTGACACTAAAAAACAAGAGGCAGTACTAGACGGTACATTAAAATCATATGAAAACGGTGTCTTAACGATGGATACAGATAAAGAGGGAAAACCATTTGAATTAAAATTCGATACATCATCAGCAGAAATTGAAAGTAAAAATATGGTTTCCGGAGATAATATAGAAGTCTTTTTTACGGGAGAGATTGATGGAACCGATACAACAAAAGTAAAAGTAACAAAACTTGTTGATGTCGGAGCAAGCGCTCCGGATCGTTCGGTTGTTTATGGAACCGTTAATGATATCACCCAGAATAGTGTGACAATTAAGGATAATAGCGGTCAGACCTTTAAGTTTAATTTGACAGGTGCTAAAATGCAACTTAAAAATGGAATGGAAGTCGGCAACTGGGTTGAAGTGATCTATCATGGTAAAATCAACGGAACCGATGCTTCAGCTGTAAAAGTAGAATCGGTGATTGATACCAGTGATAATATTAAAGTTGAAAAAAATAAAGTTCAGATTAAAGATGTAAACGAACAAGTATGGGCAACGGATACTGTAAACGTTCGGGATAATTATTCTACCGATGGTAATGTATTGGCACAACTTAAAGCAGGAGATGAAGTCAATCGAACCGGTATATGTGATAATGGATGGTCACGAGTTACTTATAATGGAGAAACAGCTTATGTTTATGAAAGGTACCTGACCACTACAAAACCGGCACCGGGAGTAACCCCAACCCCAACCCCAAAAGCAACGCCTGCACCAACCCCAGCACCAACGCCGACCCCAAAAGCAACCCCAGCACCAACCCCAACACCAGAAGCAACCCCAGCACCAACCCCAACGCCTGAAGCAACCCCAGCACCAACCCCAACTCCTGCACCAGCACCAACACCGACGCCGGCACCCGATCCAACCCCTACTCCGGCACCTACACCAGTCCCTGAAGAAGTAAAATCGACACAAGCTTTTGTCGCAAACTATGGAATGGGTATGCTGAATCTTATTATTGGCGATAAAGTAGCCGCTTATGATGTGAGCAACGTTGAGATGGATTTAACGAATGGATTGTTAGAAGGAAATGAAGTCACACTTAATTATAATGAAGAAGGCGAAAGCCCGGATCAATGGGTTCCTGTATCCGTTGTCGATAACAATCAAAATGTAGGTGATAAATCGAAGATTACAGGAACGGTTAAAGCAGCATCCATGAATAGTATGCAGCTTGTGACCGATGATGGAGCAACCATCATTTTTAACACAAGTGATTCTAAAAATAACATCGATGGCGGACTAGTCATTGGCGATAAAGTCAGTGTAACCGTCGATATGACAAAAACACCAACAGAATCGAATGTGTTTTCTGCAAAACAAATTGATAAACCCGCAGCGTAAATGATGTAGCAGAGAATTGAAAGAAGCTTTCTGAAAAAGGAAGCTTCTTTTTTAAAATCTTTTTTAATTGAAATGATTAAAAATGCTTTACAAATATTCGGGAATTCGTTATAATAAACAAGCACTTAAAAAGTGATCCCGTAGCTCAGCTGGAAGAGCGCTACCTTGACATGGTAGAGGTCGTTGGTTCAAGCCCAATCGGGATCACCAGAAAACGTCTATAAACGGCTAGAAATAGCCGTTTTTTTAATGTTTTAAAAAGCTATGCGCCGGGGAATTTTAACAAATTGTCCAAATATTGTCCAATTGGAAATTCGTTTGAATTATTAGTGTGGACTTCCTTTTTATAAAAAATTATCAATTTGAGATGATCCGTCCATTTCCACATTTAAACGGCGTAATTGGACGGATGGGTATTTCAATGCTTTTTTTCAAAGCTGGATTTAGAGCCGCGCCTTTTCTATGTATATCAGATTTTCTGCTTCAGAACACAGAGGCATATTTTAGCCAGCTTTCTTCTACACAGCTGAATGGAGATTATTTATCATGGGTAAAATTCATGCTTGGCGGATTCACGTCAGCCGCCAAGAAAAGTATTATGCTGATTGAACAATACGAGGCGTTAATCGTGAAGGATAGCGAAAAAATTAAAAAGTTTGCTTTTTCGAAGAATACATTGTTGGTATACAATTACTATAAAGCAAATTTAACTGCTGAAATCCTGGAAGTGGCTAAAAATCTGAATTTGTCGTTCAATACTGTTTCAAAAGCGGTGGAACTATTTCAAAAAAAGAAGATTTTAGAATTGGTAAATAAACAAGTTAGACATCGAAAATTC
>JAVXTS010000044.1:0-7224 GCA_036642535.1 Eubacterium sp.
AAACGGAAACTCTGTTTTTTATAACAGGTTTCCGTTTTTTCTTTTATTTTTTCTTCAATATCCTACATCCGCCAATGAACAGAATGAGCAATCCTGCACAGATTAGTGCCGATGTTCCGGTGTCTTCAATGACGCCGGTATTCACATTATGGGTTTTATTAGTGACATTACTTCCGGGTGTTTCCGGTTTAACGGGATTCACGGGTTTATCCGGATTGACAGGTTTATCAGGATCAACCGGCTTAACGGGATCTTTCCCTTTAGGATCCGCCGTTGGTCCGGTATAAGAAACCTTTGTCGACCTAAAAATGAGCGGTTCTTCCATCGATCCGGTATACCCTAAAACATAGAATTCACCATCATAACTCACGCCCATGTTGCGTGTTATTTTTGTTTGACTGTAAAGATTTGCGGTATCGGCCGACCATAAGGCATTTGGATCGGTCACCGGATTTGTAAGATTAAAATGCCAAGTGTCGGTCATATTTTCTTGGCCTAGATTCTTAACCGGACCGGTAACAATTAGCCCATTATCCACCGCACCAATAGCGGTGTTGAAGGTTTGCATTGTGTCAAATGCACTGTTTGTTTTGACTAAGAAATTATCTTTGTGATCGGTCCATTCGGTTCCGTTAAAGGTGAGGGTATTTTCATAATCAACCGTCTTTTTAACGATGCTGTCACACCCGCCACGAACCACAAGGGTGTCGCCTGATGCGTAAGTTTCACAAGTTGTCCGTACTTCTGGCATATCCGGTAATTGACCCATTATTTTGCCGGTGTCCGGATCGACAATAAGTACCGTTTTTTTCGGTGTATTTTTAAGGGTTTCCGGATCATTCGGGTCTTCTTGTGTGATACTTTCGCCTCCGATGGCTAATAACTGATTCTTATACACCACCAAACTTTCAAATCCGGTTAAATCGGTTTTAACAGCCTTCCACTGATCGGTTATTGTATCATAAACCCCCAGCATCTGCTGTTCATTCTTTTGATCATCTTCTGTAAAATAAAGCATATAGATTTTTGTCAGTCCACCGGTCATACTGCAATACTGCTCCGTTCCATTGACTATTTTTCCGGGGAATGCCACTTTTTGCCAGGTATCTTTTGCGATGTCATAGCGTTCTATGATCGCTTCATTATTTTCAGGGAGTACCCCAAGCGATAAGATTTGATTTCCGGCGGCTGCCATTGTACAACTAATCTGATTTGCCGAGGTAATGGGATAACCTTCGATTTCACCATAAGTAAGATCGGGTGCTTTGTGGGTGCTATACCCTTTTGTATCTGCGGTAAATTCAAAATGATCTCGTCCATAGCGGTCATTGTCATTACCGGCGGTGACCATTACTTCTTGATTACCGGTCACGCCTTCCGGCACCGTAAAGGTGATTTTTTTATCACTCCAATTTTTAGGATCGACCACACAATCTGTCCCACCGATGCTTAAGCTTCCCGATTCCCCAAAGAAGTAACCGGTCAAGGTTCCTGTGGTGCCTTCAATTTTCAGATCATTCAGTACCGGCACAAGTTTTGTCTCATCAAACGCTGCTTCTGCATCGACAAAACCCTTCGATACCGATTTATCGCTGAGATCACTCGCTGCATCTTTACGGTTAACGCCACCCTTTATACGGGCGCAAATTTCCGTAGCGTCATAGGCTCTTTTGCCATCATCCGCTTTTGATGCTAGCAATGTGGCAATTCCGGTCACCACAGGGGCTGCCATCGAGGTGCCGTCGGCATAATAATACGGAATAGCCGAATGACCCATACCGATATCATCAAGACGGAAAGTTGCCGACTCACTTGTTTTTCCACGCATAATTCGGTCTCCCGGCGCCATACGCAGTGTGATTGTATCCCCACTTAAAAATGCCTTATCTTTAATTTCATTTGTTCCTTGATTCCAGTGATGGTCTCTTAGAAAAATTGCCGCTCTCTGGTACGTCTGATCAGGGTTCATTTTCGTACTTTCAAGGGGTTGCCATTTTCCATCGGCATCTTTATATTCGAATCCCAATCCTTCTCCGTACAGGGCATTATCCATGGCACCTTGTAGCGCAATGTATATCGGTTTCGTTTCATCCACCGGTTTTAGGTCTCTCTTCTCAATCTCTATTTGAATTGAAAACAGATCCCCTTCATTAACGGAATCCAATGAAAGCTTTGTGCCTTTTTTACTGGTATAACCCGGTGTTAGATCGCTTTGAACCCCTTCCTGAACGGGTTGATCCCCTTCATCAAGCAGTGTCAATTTCACACGAGGGCTCTCGCTTTCAAAATCCTCATAGAAATAACTGTCTTCTGGAGGCATCATTTGTGGTAAATACTGATAAGGCATCTGTACTTTATGAGCACTCTTATCCGTTGTCGTTACCGACAGTATCTGGCTTCCGGGTGCAAAAACATCGACGGTTTCTTGTCCATAGTTTGAGAAACTTGCAGGATGGCCTTCACTCTCTAAGGCACCAACCGTAATACCATAAGGACTATCCGTAATACCACCGGTATTTAAATCCCTATTAGCACCAGCATTTCCTGCCGCAAAACAGGAAACAACGCCTTCTTGACCAAGGGCGGTCACGGCTGTCGAAACCGAACGTATCTCAACGCCATCATAGCTTGACGGTCCCCATGAATTGTTTGTGGCGACCACATTGACGCCGGCTTTTTTAGCCGCCTGAACGTAAGCGAAACATTTAAGGACACCAACCGTACTGCTACCCTCTTGGTTTCCCAGAAAACGTAACGCCATAATTTGAGCCTCCGGTGCAACGCCGACACCACCGATTGCATTCTTCTGCTGTGCTGCAATGACCCCTGCACAGTGGGTACCATGACCAACGCCAACATCCATCGGATCACTGCTTACTTCATTTGTATTGCTATTATAACCATGTGTTCCGCCACCTAATGCTTTAAGTTCAGGAATGTTATCACCCTCGCTCCACATGATATTTTTTAAATCCGGATGGTTATAATCCACACCGGAATCAATGACGGCAACGACCGGTGTATCTGTTATTGTTGTGCCCACTTTTTCCCATGCGTCTGATACATTGGCGTCGACTGTCGGATTTCCAACGCCACCGAGGTTCATCTGATTTTTAAACGCCCACTGATACTTATAGTAGGGATCGTTTGGTTCGGTATCTTCTGCGACGTAGGGTACCATGATATAGTTCGGTTCTGCATATTTCACATTCGGATTGCTTTGGAGTTCTGCAATAAGTGATGCCGTATCTTGACTACTTTTTACAAAAACAAGGCTCTCTTTCGTCATACTCCGTGCCATCGGATTTGCAGCACCGCTAACGTCCATCAGCTCTTCAACCTGAAACGTTTCGGCACCCCTTGCTTTACCGGTTAGCGCACTTGCTCCGCCATTTACACAAGCGATAACTTCGCCTTCAATATAATCAATCCCCGGTGTGCCGTAGCTCACCGGTATTTCCTCCTGCGCCATGACCGGTAAGGATACCGATGACAACACCATTAAAATGCTTAATACAATACTAACGATTCGTTTTTTCATAAAAACCTCCTCTCTAACTCATGCTTGATTCCTAATTTTTAAGGCTCTTCTTCTTTAAAAACGTGCATCCGCCGATTAATAAAATAAGTAATCCTGCACAGATCAGTGCCGATGTTCCGGTGTCTTCAATGACACCGGTATGAACATTTTGTGTGCTATTCGTGACCTTATTTCCCGTACTTCCGGGCGCTTCCGGTTTAACGGGCTTATCAGGATTGACAGGTTTATCAGGATCGACCGGCTTAACGGGATCTTTCCCTTTAGGATCCGCCGTTGGTCCGGTATAAGAAACCTTTGTCGACCTAAAAATGAGCGGTTCTTCCATCGATCCGGTATACCCTAAAACATAGAATTCACCATCATAACTCACGCCCATGTTGCGTGTTATTTTTGTTTGACTGTAAAGATTTGCGGTATCGGCCGACCATAAGGCATTTGGATCGGTCACCGGATTTGTAAGATTAAAATGCCAAGTGTCGATCATGTTTTCTTGACCTAGATTCTTAACCGGACCGGTTACAATCAGTCCGGTATCTACTGCACCGACAGCGGTGTCGAAGCCTTGATTTGCATCAAATGCACTGTTTGTTTTGACTAAGAAATCATCTTTATGATCGATCCATTTTGTGCCGTCAAAGGTCATTGTATTGTGATAATCAGTCGTTTGTTTTCCATAGAATTTTAAAATAAAACTATCCGATCCACCTTGAACCACAAGGGTATCACCTGAGGCGTAGGTCTTTGCAATACTGCGACCTTCCGGTAAATCCGGCAAGTTTCCAATGCTTTTCCCTGTCTTTGGATCCATGATTTTAACCGTTTTTCTTGGAGTCGATTTAATGTCTTCAACCTCTTCACCTACCGTGTCTTCCCCTCCGATAGCTAAAAGCTGATTTTTATAAACAACCAAACTTTCAGTTCCCGAAAGCTCTGTTTCAACGCATTCCCAACGATCGGTTTCAGGATCATAAACACCAAGCATCCTACTGCTCACGTTATCCTTTTGTTCATTATACAGCAAATAGACTTTCGTCAGTCCCCCGGTCATACTGTAATACGCCCGCATCATATTCTCCGGTAAAGTGTTCTTTTCCCATTGATCCTTGGCCCTATCATAGCTTTCCATGGTCAACATCCCTGATTCCAAAAACTCTCCGATATAAAACAGCTGATTATTAGCGGCGGTCATCGCCATTGGGGTCACATCTGCCGATGTTAATGCATAACCATTCACTATGCCGTAATCAATATTGGGTGCCTGATGTGGGATATACCCCACCGTATCCGCCGTAATTTTAAGATGATTTTGTCCTTCACGTCCGTCAGTAGTCGTGACAATCATCTGCTGTTTACCGGTCATGCCTTCCGGCACCGTAAAGGTAATCTTTTGATCACTCCAATTTTCAGGATCAATCACGATATTTGTTCCACCAATGCTTAAACGTCCCGGTGTGCTCCCAAAGAAGTAACCCGTTAAGACTCCGGTGTTTCCCGTCATGGTGAACCCATTAAGAACGGGCATCACTTTTGTATCATCAAACGCTGCTTCCACATCCACAAAACCACCGGATACCGATTTATCACTCAAACCAATTGCATCTTCACGGTTGACACCGCCTTTAATACGGGCACAAACTTCTGCGGCATCATAAGCTCTTTTGCCATTGTCCGCTTTTGATGCCAGCAGTGCGGCGATGCCGGCAACTGCCGGACTTGCCATCGATGTGCCATCCGAATAGCTATAGGGCGTGGTTGTTTTTCCAAAACCGATATCATCCAGTTTAAAACTTGACGGGACACCGTCTGTTTTCCCTTCCATGATACCCTCTATAGGGGTCAGGCGCAATGAAACAATTTCTTCTGTGGTATTCAAAAACGTTTTATCCTTGATCCCAAAACTAGACTGATTCCAGTTATGATCGCTTAGACGCAGTCGAACCGGTCTGTTTTTTCCTTCATTCATCTGTATACTGTCGAGGATTTGCCATTTTCCGTCCGCATCTTTATAGTGCATTAAAAATGTTTCACCATACATAGCGTTTGTGCACCCCCCCTGCAGTGCTAAATAGAGAGGGGATTTTTGATCAATGCCCGCCAAATCACTTTTTTCAAACTGCATTTCAATTGAAAACTGCTCACCATTAGCGATGGTATCCAACGAAATTTGCGTTCCTTGTGCACTGGTGTAACCCGGTGTTATCGGCGTTTGGAGCGCACTGGCCACCGGTTGATCATTTTCATCAATCAATGCCAATGTTACTTTTGGCGTTACTCCTTCAAAATCTTCATACAGATACGATTCTGTGGAATCCATCATCCGTGGCAGATACTGACCCGGAAGATCAGATGCCTTGTTTGTATCCATTGGTACTGTCGAAAGAATATGACTTCCCGGCGCAAAAACATCAACCGATTCTTGTCCGTAATTCGAGAAATAAGTCGCATATCCTTCACTTTCGATGGCACCAACCGTCACACAATAAGGACTGTTAACATTACTGCCGGTATTAGCATCATTATTTGTGCTATCGTTTCCGGAGCCAAAACAGGAAACGATCCCCTGTTCACCAAGAGCGGTAACCGCCGTTGATGTGGCATGATCCAGTGCGCCATTATTGTAGACACGCCATGAATTATTAACCGCTACAACGTTGACACCGGCTTGTTTTGCTACTTGTATATATGCATAACCTTTAATGATACTAAGTAGTGTCGCATTATTTCCAATCGCTCTGATTGCCATAATTTCAGCTCTCGGACTAGTGCCGGAAACGCCAAGGTTATTCCACTGTGCGGCAATAATACCTGCACAATGAGTGCCGTGTCCACTATCGGAATCCATTGGATCATCGCTTCTTTCACCGGTTCCCTCTGTGTTAAACGTATTATAACCGTACATTCCACCGCCCATATTCTTAAGCGCCTCGATCGATTCACCGTCTTTCCACATCACACCATTTAAATCGTCATGATTATAATCCACGCCGGTATCCACCACCGCAACCACCGGATCGTCTGTCGTTTCTTCACCCATCTGACCCCATGCTTTTGAGACATTCGTATTTGCCGTTGGAATCGTTTTACTTTCGGGATTCATCCGATTATCAAGACCCCACTGGTAGGGGTAGTAAGGATCTGTCGGCGTGTTTGCATCGCAAAGTTCGACCCGATAGTTGGGTTCTGCAAATATGACATTCGGATTGCTTTGGAGTTCTGCAATAAGTGATGCCGTATCCTGATTGCCTTTTACAAAAACGAGGCTCTCTTTTGTCGCACTGCGTGCCATCGGATTTGTCGCACCACTAACATCCATCACCTCTTCAACCTGAAACGTTTCAGCATTCCGAGCTTTGCCGGTTAGTGCACTTACACCACCGTTTACACAAGCGATAACCTCCCCTTCAATATAATCAATACCCGGTGTGCCATAACTCACCGGTGTTTCCTCTTGTGCCATTACCGGAAATGATAACGATGACATTACCATTAAAAAGCTTAATAAAATACCAAAAATTCGTTTTTTCATCCTTCTCCTCTTCCTTCTATCGATTAAATTGTTATTTAATTATAACATCTCTGCTCTCTGAAAACAATCCCACTCAAATGAACTAACGACCGCTTAAATAATTTCTAGCCCTTTTTCAATGCGATTTTTGGTTGTCACTTACCATCATATTCAGCAT
>JAVXTS010000044.1:7324-13193 GCA_036642535.1 Eubacterium sp.
AGCATCAGTAGTGATAATGACCCTCAACGTTTTTTTGAATAATAAATATACCGCTCCCAACCCTAAAGTCGAAAACGGTATATTACGTTTGAATACATCAGATATGGCTGATAATTAACCCCTTTTTAAGCACTTAATCTCCAATAACAATTATTTTACACTTTCGGGTTCTTGCTCTTGTACGGTCAAAATCAACAAAATAGACATAACCGGTTTTGCCAACACCTAATTGTCCCTGATCAACATCAAAGGTTTCGCTTGATCCAAGAATTGTCGATTTAAGATGGGCATCACAATTAAGTAGTGCGTTCTTATCTCCACCAGGAATCCAATCTTCAATATCCGGCCATGTAAAAACATCTTCAAAATGTTTTTCGCCCGGATAATTATATTGACCCAATTTAACATTGTCAGGGACTATCTTTTTCAATGCATTGTTTAAATCTACTTGTAAAAATTCATCCCCATTTTCGTCATAGTCATGGACAAATTCCTCAAAGAAAACAGAACAAGTGGTATGCGGTGAAATTACCGTACAAATTCCATTTTGTATCTTACTTTCTTCAATTGTTTTTTTTACACTTTCCGTTATATTAACAAATGTTGGTGTTTTTCCATGTGATTTTACTTCGATCGTTTCTTTATAAACTGCCACGTGATACCTCCTAAGCACCATTCTTTTTCATTTTGATCTTCTATTTATTCCTTTAAAAGAGTCCTTTCTTCTAAAGTTTTTTTAATGCTTCCACACGACCTTTTATATTATCTGAATTAAAAATATAAGATCCTACGATTAATGTATCTGCTCCAGCTTCCACCAATCTTTTCCCTGTGCTTAAATTAACGCCCCCATCCACTTCTATTGGAACAAAAACACCTGTCTTTTCCATATATTCTTTGGCGACTTTAACTTTTTCAAAAATACTTTCTTCAAATGGCTGACCGCCATATCCTGGCTCCACACTCATCAATGTGATGCTGTCAACCAAATGAAGCAAATACGGCAAACGCTCAATTGTATAGCTAGGGCCAAAACCGATGCCCGCTTTAAGTCCTGCTTCTCTGATCATTTTAAGGGCATGAATTGGGTTTGGGCAGGCATCGAGTTGAAAAGATATACTGTCTGCCCCTGACTGAATAAACATTGGAATAAAATGTTCTACACCCACTAATTCAAAATGAACTTCTACCTTTAAGGTACATTCTTTTTTAATCGCTTCAACCATACCGGGACCAAACGTTAAATTATTACAATAGACACCATCCATAACATCAACATGGATCGTATCTGCGCCACCGGATTCTGCTAATTGTACCGCTTCTGCCATTCTGGCATGATTACAGTTTAATATTGATGCCGATACTTTTGCCATCGAATATTGCTCCTTTTTTCTAAGATTCCTTTGTCACATGATTCGTCACAGAATGCATCCAATCTTTTGCTAATTCATAAAATTCAACATATTTTTGATAGTAAAATTGATACTCTTCATGACGCTTCTGATTTGGTTTTACAACGTAATCCACACTGGTCATTGCTTCTGCAGCTGTTTCTATATCGGGATATGCACCGCCGGCAACCGCACCTAAAATAGCAGAACCTAAAACCGGTCCTTCCGGGCATTTAGGAATAATTAACGGTAGATTACAAACATCCGCATGTGTTTGCAACCAGAACGCACTCTTCGTTGCCCCTCCGGATACAACAATACCATCCAGCTTAAAACCGGCATCTCGGAAAACATCGATGATTCTTTCTGTCCCATAACAAATACTTTCAATAATAGCCCGATACATATGCGCCGGCGTGTGTCCCAGTGAAAGCCCATAGAACATTCCTCTTACATCAGGATCTACATAAGGCGTTCTGTTCCCCTGAAAAAAATCTAATGCGATCAAACCATCTGCTCCAACGTCTAGTTTTTCCGCTTCACGATTGAGGATATCATAAACACTACAGCCTTCTTTTTCCGCCTGGATTTTTACATCGCCACATAAATTTGTTTTGAACCAGTTCACCACAGAGCCGGTGGAAGTTTGCCCGCCTTCAACCATTTGAAGCCCCGGAACAACCGCATCCGGATAAGAACCCCACATTCCTTTTTTATGAATTTCTTCTTCAACAAGTGCTATATGTAAATGGGAAGATCCTGTGATAAGTGTCAGTTTTCCGGGCATTGCGGCATTTAAACCAATTATTCCAACAAACGCATCCGCTCCGCCTTCGCCAATGGGAATTCCCGGAATCAAGCCCATTTCTTCTGCCGCTTTTTCTGTTAATCCACCAACAAGTTCACCCATAGGCACTACTTTTTTCGGTAACTTATCCATTAAATCTTCCAATCCAATCGTTTTATAAAAATCGGTAGGATAGCCACCTTCTAGTGAATTGTAATACCACCGTGTGGATGCACAATTAATGCTGGCTGTTAAAATACCTGTGAGTTGGTACATCAGCCAATCGGTACATTCAAATAAATATTTAGCATTTTGATAAATTTCCGGCTCGTTCTCTTTAAGCCATAACGCTTTTGCCGGTAAACATTCTGCCGATACCATTCCATAGCCGTTATATTTGAGTGAAGAATGTTCCGATTTTGCAATCATTTTTGCTTGCTCTGATGCCCTCACATCCATCCACATAATCGCCGGACGTAAAGGCTCCATCTTTTCGTCTGCCACTAATACGGTGCAACACGTTGTGTCAACACTTATTCCGCAAATTTCTTCCGGCTTAATACCGCTTTTTAAGATTGCTTTTTGAGATGCTTTACAAATAGAATCCCACCATTCTTCCGGTTTCTGTTCCGCACGACCAGATGCGGGTGTATAGAGTGGATAAGCTTCTTCACAAAACACAATCGGATTTCCCTTTAAATCAAAAATACCAACCCGAGCGCCCCCCGTTCCTAAATCAATCCCTAATGCGTAATTTTTTCCGACACTACTTTCCTTTGCTTCTTTTTTATTATACATAATCCCTCTCCTTTGATTTTATTTAATAGGGCCTTAAGCCTTATTTTTAAAATTATGTCTTAGTATTTTTTAAAAAATTTTACCAGTGGTTTATTTATTACCAGTGGTAATCTATGCGTCAACATTATCATAATTAATCTTTGAAATCAACCAGAATTTATAATTTAAGATTTCTATGAATCTCAAAATATTTGCAGATTTTTTCTTTCATCAAATGATCCATAAAAGTGTTATCAATAACTTGAATATTATTTTGATTTATATTATGATGGATCTAACAAATATGAACGTAGATTATATTACAAAGTATTGGAGATAGCATCCATCATGAAAAACACCCCTCTATATTTAGAAATTCAAAAGAAGATTATTGCACTCTTCTCAGATATGGCCTACTATTCACCACTGGCCAGCGAGCGTGAACTCTGCCAAATATTTAACGTCAGCCGCCCAACTATCCGTAAAGCCCTTAAAAATTTGGAAAACGACAATATGATTCTTCGTATCCAAGGACGAGGATCCTTTTACATTGGCAATAAAATCCCTATTAATTACTCAAACCATGACAACCAAGGTCTTGGGCTTTTTAGTGTCCTCACTTCCGCGGGAAAAATCACAAAAAGCCATGTCCTTCAGCATATTATTGAAGAACCGTCACCTCATGTTATGGCTTCTCTTAATTTACACGAAAATGATTTGGTTTTTCATTTAAAACGCCTGCGTTATGTCAATGATGAACTGTACTCATTAGCTGATGATTATATTCCCTTGAGTATCTGTCCCAATTTAATGAACATTGACTTTACCGATCACTCCCTTTATAAAACATTCAAAGAAAATAATATTATTCCCTATAAAGAGGATAAGAGTATTGAGTTTCGACGTTCCGATCTTCAAGAATCGACTTATCTAAATCTAAAAAAACATTTTCCTGTCTCTGTAACCCGCATTTTATCTTATGATACAAAAGAACGTATCATCCAATACGGAACATCCATTGCTGATGCTTATAAAAGTCAATTCAGGATCATCTCTACGATTGATCAACAGACCCATAAATAAAAAATAACGGTTATCCTAAACCAGATGACCGTTATTTTTATTTTTAGTGGCAATGGCTTCTTTTGCCAGTATTAAGTTTTAAAAATTTACTTATATCTTACATTATCTCTTTCTGCTTGTTCTTTTGCCAACTGCTGTCCATAGGGTGTTGTACAAAGCCCCCCTTTACAAGTGCATCGTAGCTCGGATGGTAATTGTTTGCCCACTCTGAACATGGTTTCTGTTGTTTGATCAAGGGGAATAAGGGGATCATAACCTCCCATGATCATATTAGCACTGACTAACGCATTGGCTACAGACAATGCGTTTCTGCTGATACACGGCAACTGCACCATCCCCGCAACCGGATCACAAATAGTACCTAGTATATTTTGAAGGGCACAGGATGCTGCCATCAAAGATTGTTTTGGCGTTCCATCCATCATAAAGACCAATGCCCCTGCTGCCATAGCCGATGCCGCTCCGGGTTCTACCTGACACCCATAAAGCTCTGCTGAATAATTACAGTCCTTTGACATAACAATACCGATAACTGAAGTAGTAAGCATCAATTTTACTTTTTCGTCCATTGTCAAATTAAGCATTGTCGCTGCGCCAAGAACCGCTCCCGGAAATACGCCGGCTGAACCACCGGTTGGCGCACAAAGTACTACCCCCATAGCACTGCTATATTCCATGGTTGCCATTGACCAAGGTACCATTAAATTAAGAATCCCCATATCTAATGCGTGTTTATTCGTTTTCATAAATTGATCAATCTTGCCGGCAGTGGGTTCTAAGATACCATTCATTTGAATGTCACCTTGAAGCGCTGTTGTAATACTCTCCTCCATGGTCTCAATGAGAAAACGCATATAGTCCTTAATCTCCTTAGGACACCATCCGCTTCGTATTTCTTCGTAATTAATCGCCAATTCCCACAGTGCTTTTCCGGTTTTTTCTGATAAAGCCAACAATTCTTCTGCACTGTGAAACGGCAGTTCTGCCTTTTGATTAGAGGTTACTACTAAAATAGGATTTATGATTTGAATTTTTTTTATAAGATCCATTGCTTTAATAGCATCGATAATGTCTTCCTCAAATTTAGACCGACTCTTAATATTAATCAAACTTCCTTGTTGATCCTGAGAAAGCGTGTAGCCCTCATGAGTGGGTATTTTTTTTAGACACTCCTGCATTAGCCGTTCTGCCGGTTCACCCAAGGCGTCTGTTCTTATCAAAAGTTCAAAACAGTCTCCTGTAATATCGGTGTCATACCCATCAATTTTCAAAAGTTTGACGGTGCCACCTCCGGTCGAATCTGAATCGACTCGAACGATTTCATCCTGATCGCTATATAGTGTTATGCGTGAAAGATTTGGTTTTATAGGTATAAAGTCACTAATTATAAACTCTACTTTTAGTCCTGCTTCTTCTGCCAAAACAAATGAATCCTTAGTTCTTGGATCTTCCGGTCGATGACCTAAAAGGCCATTAACAAACCCCATGTCAGAACGCTGACCTTTATACATTTCTGTATAGGCACCTTCTTTTGCAAATTCAATCTCTACTTTTTGAAGTTTCCCTTTTACTAGCTGTTGGCACAGATAACCAATTCTTGATGGGGCACAGGTGTGAGAGCTGGATGGACCCACCATGATGGGTCCAACAATATCATTAAAAATACTTGGGCTTTGACGCTGCATGATAATCCTCCTCAATCTTTTCAATCATTCTTTTCAATCCTTTAATCGCATTATATAATAATTTCAACTAAAAATCAAAAGATTATGAATTTATCTTTCCCCTGTTCTTTAGCATAATAAAGGGCACGGTCTGCCTTTTTATAGAG
>JAVXTS010000045.1:0-12973 GCA_036642535.1 Eubacterium sp.
GGGTTCTATAATATTTGGTGCTGGTACGCATAGCATACTAGCACCAGTTGACAGAGAGTCTAAACGGCTAAAATTAAATTTGCGAAAAATTCTTGACACTACCAAAATTTTATTAGCAGAGCTCAATGAAAATTTTACAGAGAAAGAAATTAGCTACTTAGTTTTACATATTGAGCGTATCAGAACCGTTTAAACGAGCTTTTAAGCTTACGACATTACTTGGTGGATCACATCAATAAAGCATTTAAGATCCCAGTGTCGATCATCAATAAAAATGCCGTCAAGAAAATCATTTTTCAAGGATTTAACGGCTTCTGATGCATCCATTTTACCACCATAAAAAACTGGAAGAGGTTCCGGAATGTTTGGTTGCACTTGTGCCAGAACATTCCGGATTAATTCTATTTTTTGAAAAAGATCATTTTTTTCGATGAGCATACCATTTTCACCGATGGATCGTTCAGGCTGATAAATAATGGCGCTACGGTAAATAGCATCCTCAGGAATGTTAGAACATCCTATTTCTAGCTGATGCCGAATGACCGCATTCGCACTGTCATTGGCTGTTTCTGCATTGGTTTCACCAACACAAAGCGTGGCTTTGAGACCACTTTTTAAAGTTGTATAATACTTTTCAGCAGCACTTTCATCTGTTTCACCACAATACAGACGGCGGTCAATCGATCCTGTAAGAATCATATCGATTCCTAAATCTTTTAGCATCGGCAGGGTGATGGCACCGTTAATCGATCCTTGTTTTCCCAGACAGACATTTTGGGCGCTGATCTTAATATAACGCCGGTCGACTGATGATAGCACGGTATGGAGAGCAGTAAAAGGAAGATAAACAAAGACTAGCATAGCTTCCTTTCGGTTATATTGCTTTGTGGCATTTATCAGTATATTGGTTTCTTTAACCATTTGATCGATCGATTTTACGGACATAAAATTATAACAAAAAAATTTATAGTTCATTAGAATCTTCCTTTCTTTCAAGCATAATTACAGTATTATTTAATCCGATCATTCGTGCATAGTCAACATTTTTTGCGATCTTGTTGATTATCGTAATACTGTCACATTGAAAATGATCTTTTTCTTTTGGACTGACGGTCATCATATCAAAGGGTTTGCCATCGTCCCGTAAGCTTAAAAAAATAAATTCGGGTTTGATGCGGCAGGCAATATCGATTTCCAATGGTTTTTCACCTCGATTGTAGGAGGTGATATTAACAACGGCCTCTTCTGCCATAAGTCCGACAAGATTGCTTGTTGTGGGATCAATCCCATGGGTACAAGCAAAATCAATCAACTGATCCGAAATGGTGACGGCATCTTCGATTTGGCTGTGAATGGTTACATCATAAAGGGCTTCTTCGGTGGGTTTTTCATAGAGAAAAATACCGCTATATTTTCCCTTTGATTTTAGGACCGCTCTTTTACAGAGAATAAGTGTAATGAGAATGGTCAATGTTTCTGCAATGACATAGGCACTTAAAATGCCTGCTAACCCCAAAAATCGGGAAAAAATCCAGACACAAGGCACAATGAGCGCAAACCCACGGAGCACCGAAATGGTGACGGAGATATTACGATGTTTAGTGGTTTGTAAGTAATACATCATAGTATAAGAAATGCCAACTCCGATTAAACTAAATGCAAAAATCCGTAGAGCGGGAATGCCAAGGGAGACTTGAACCGTGCTGGTTACGTTAAATAAAGCGAGAATTTGCACCGGGAAAAGTTCCATTAACGCAACGGATATTCCACAGGAAATTAATACAACCGTAAAAGCTTGTTTGAGCAAAAATCGGATGCCTTGCCAATCTTTTTCGCCATAAAGCATCCCTAAAAGGGGAACCATGGTGTCGGAAGTACCGACAATAAACATGGATACAAACGAAATGGCGAAGTTACAAACGGCAAAAACAGCCATACCGTCGGCACCAGAAGCGGCCATTACAATAAGATTAATACAGAGGGTTTTGAGGCCTAAGAGTAAGGTGTTCACCGCTCCGGCTAACCCACTATTTGAGATCTCGGTGGTCAGCTTAAAATCATTATATTGTATTTTAATAAAATGTAAGGTTCTTTTTTTTGAAAACCAATACTTTAAAATAAAGATAAAGCCGACTATATATCCGGTGACCGTAGCCAGTGCTGCGCCACCAATACCAAAATTAAAAATCTTTATGTAAACCAGATCCATCACTAGGTTGACAATATTCGCAATAAGAAGAATATTGGCGGACAATTTAGGTTGTCCGTCAACCCGTATAAAATAGACCATACCAGGGACGAAAATCATAAAAGGAGCGCCCCAAAGAAGGACTCTGACATAAGCATGAGTGAAATCAAAAAGGCTCTGATCATTACAAATGATCCCGACGAGATTGTCAAGAAAAATTTGACCTAGAATTAGAATAACTACCGAGCTTATGAGGAGTAACAGACAACTGACCGTGTAACTTGTATCGGCCTTAGGGTTGTTATGCTCCCCTTTTAAGATAGATACTAGAGTGGCACCGCCCATCCCAAAGAGAAAGAAAATAGTTTGGTAGAGCAAAACGATGGGATCACCAACACTCACGGCGGCCATAGCATCGGGACCGATGGTCATCCCTACAATAATGCCATCCACAATAATACCGAGCATCATGGACACACCGCTTAAAGTGGTAGGGATGAGATATTCTCTGAATTTTCGATTGACTAATTGACTGCTACGTTCAAACATTTTTTCTCCTGTCATGCTTCTTTAGTAAAAAATCCAAGACCGTCGAGGGCATTTAAAAATTGTTCCATATAGTATCTTGAGGTCATTGGCCATTCAAATCCAAGTCGATAAAGAACCTGGGTGGTATACGTATTATCGGTGGCGATTGGTTCAATCTTGCGACGGATGTCCATGTTTTCATAAGCGAGTAAAGTGGTGAGTACTTTTGCCTTTTCGGGATCATTTTGCGTTTTTTCAAGGGATTTTCGGAAGTCATCCTCTTCGGACAGTGTAATGGTCATGCCCATGCGTCGCATTTGGAGGATAATATCACCGAGTGGAACAAAGTGATTGTTATAAGGATGAAAAATACAGCAAGCAGAGGGTGCTTGTGATAACTTCAAAATAGATTCGGCGGTGCTATCAACGGGTGCCATTTCGACCATCGCATTGAGTGAACGGTATGGAAAAGAACCAATTAGTAAATAGGCTCTTAAACGACCAACAAAACCATTGGTGGTAAAATTGATCTGAAATTCGCCGTCTGATTCACGTGGGGCCAAGTTGCCAACTCGCATGATTTTTGCATCAAGACCCTGGGTAATGGCAGAGAGCACTAGACGTTCGGCCATAAATTTACTGTGAACATACTGATTATCGATATTTTGCCCGAAATAAAATTGTTGTTCGGTAAGGGTGATTTCGGGTGATGGCAGTTCATTGACACGGTCACCGGCAACACTGCCCGTTGAAATCTGAATGAGCCTTATGGCTTTATCCTTACAAAAAGTGATGAGATTTTTGACACCATTCACATTGACTTTTTCAAGGGTATCGTCACTGGCAAAATGTTTCACTAAGGCAGCACAATTAATCAAGGTGTGAATAGGGGCATTTTCGAGAGATATCATCCAATCTTTATTGGTGACATCACCTTCGATAATATGAATGCGGTTTTGAAATAAAGCGTCATAACTGTTTTCAAAATAGTAAAAAAGTTGTGCTTTTAAACGCTCTTTCGCTGTCATGGTGCCCTTACTCCGAAGGAGACAAAAAACATCGCCGGATTCATTTTCAAGATAGTTGTGGAGAATATGAATACCAAGAAAACCGGTGGCTCCGGTGATAAGAAGGTTCCCTAGAGGGCGGATCTGTTCTTCTCTGAATGCATCCAGATTATTCTTTTTCAAAAGAGAATCGAAATGGCTGTAATCAAAAGTGTCGATCGATTCCGTTGCAGGAGGCAGATCGGTATTTTTAAGTAAATTTGCCAATTTTCTGGGGGTAGGATGGGTAAAGACATCGCCATAAGAAATGGTTAATCCTTGTTTATTTGCATCGATAAGGACATTTGTGACGGATAGGGACGTTCCACCCAGTTCAAAGAAACTATCGGTTGCGCCAACGGTTTCTAGATTTAACGTATCGGCAAAAATATGGCATAGTTGTTCTTCCGTTTTATTAATCGGAGCTACGGTTTCGGTATTTTTTGTCAGTGTCGGAAGCGGAAATGCTTTTGTATCAATTTTTCCGTTAGGAGTGATGGGCATTGTTTCTAGCTGCACATAAGCAGTTGGGATCATATAGGGGGTTAATGTTTTTGCCAGATGGGCTTTTATTTCATTTTCATTAAGGGGAACATCTGCTGTAAAAAAGGCACAGAGATGCTCGGTTTGATTGATTTCTTTGATCATAACGAGAGCTTCATTTACTCGGGTATCGGTCAACATTGCTTTTTCAACTTCACCGAGTTCGATTCTTAGTCCTCTTAATTTAACTTGATGATCTAAACGGCCAAGAATAATAACATTACCATTTTCATCCCATTTGGCGTAATCACCCGTTTTATAAACGCGGAGACCTTGGTGCGTGATAAAACTTTTTTGGGTGAGTGTGTCTTGATTAAAATAGCCTTTGGCGACACCGGCTCCACCCACGTAAAGCTCACCAATCACACCGGCCGGCAGGTCGTTTCCATCACAATCGGTGATGAATTCACTGACATTGAGCAAAGGTCTGCCAATGGTAACATCTGTTTCATAAGTCAGTTCTTTGGCGTTTGATGATACGGTGATTTCAGTGGGACCATAAGTGTTAAAAATCTGTCCCTTTGTGATGGATTGAAGTTTTTCAAGGAGGCGCTGAGGGTATTTTTCACCACCACACATCACAACTTGGCAGGCTGAAAGGGCTTTGCAAAAAGACGGTAGACCAATATACTGAGTCATTCTTGAGGGTGTGGCATTAAAGACATCACCGTGTGTTTTTTCAAACAAATCGGCTAAAAGAGATGGATTTGCAGCTTCTTCTTCACTGGCTAAAACCAGTGTTAAACCACTGCACAAAGCTACGGCTGTTTCCTTTAAAGACATATCAAAGGATACGGTAGTCACCGAAATTAACGTATGCGCATTCTCACAGATGGCGTGAATATGGATGTTAGCCGGATGATTAGTTACATAATTAGAAATGCCTTTATGGGTTAAAATAACCCCTTTTGGCTTTCCGGTAGACCCAGAGGTATAAATCATGTAGGCGGGATCATCGGGTAAAACTGTTATTTTAGGTGCGGTAAGTGTGGTTTCTTGAAGCAGTGTTTCAATGGTCAGGACCTTTTCGGTTTTTAAAGCAATTTGATTTTCGACGGTGGTTAAAATATATTTTGCAGCACTGTCAGTGGCAATGTGGGTGATGCGTTCTTCGGGATAATGGGGGTCACAAGGAATATAAACTGCGCCGGCTTTCATAACACCGTACATGGATATGATGAGATGACTGGTTCGTGGCAATAAAATTAAAATACGATCACCGGGTTTTACGCCTTTTTTCACGAGTGCATTGGCCACGCGATTCATATTTTCATCCAACGTTTTATAACTTAAAGTAGTATCGGTTGCAATAAGAGCTGTGCGTTCAGGATGGAGAGTTGCTTGTTTTTCAAAACATTGATGAAATACAGAACAACCAATTTCGGCTTTTTCACCCTGCCCAAAAGTTTCGATTTGAGCACGGCTGTTGTGGTCAAGCAGAGAAATAGAAGTGATATCAGTATGAGGTGTTTCGATCATATGTTTTACACAAACCCCAAGGGCATCGGCAAAACGTTGGATCAGACGCTGACTGTAAAGAGCATTATTATATTGGATACAGACTACCGGAGAGCCATCACGCATTTCAATATGAACCGAAAGATTAAATTTAGGGAGTGGGAGCGTAAGAACTTCCTCCAAAATAGGTTCTCCTTCGATTTCAACCACTTGGTCGATTCCTAATTGGCAGGCGTAATTGATTTTTGGAATATAGCCATAGCGATTAAGCAATTTAATAAAAGGATAAATACTGTGATCAATCGCATTGTGCATCCCCTTTCCGGAGGACTGGATAAAGTCAAGGACACTGGTTTCGGGTTGAATGGAGGCACTAAGCGGTAATGTTTTAACAAACATCCCAAAACTTTCCTGGAAACGGCGATCTTCACGACCACTGCTAATCATCGATAGATAAACTTGGCGGTTTGCAGTAAAACGTGATGTGGTGTAAAAAGTAGCAGCCAGAAAAAGTTGGGCGGCTGTAAATCCATTTTCACGACAGAAATGCTCAATAATAGCACCGTCGGTTTTTGTTACACATTCACATAATTGTCCATCCTCCGGTTTTCCAGAAAGATCGGGTGGAAGATCACTGGCAGATTCAAAATCACGGAGAAGTGCATCATAATAGGATTCGGATTTTTTGGCATCGACACTTTTTTCAAAACGGTTTTCTTCTTGAATTGATTGAGCGAAAGAATGTGTTTCCGGTTTTGGATCGGCACCTTCATAAGTGGTTTTAACCGCATCAAGAAAAGCACTAAGGGATAAACCATCAAAAATAATGTGATGAACATCCATGAGCAGTGCAACCCGTTTTGGAGTTTTTGCAATAATAATCCGATAAAGAGGTCCTTTAAAAAGATCAAAAGGTTGGGCAAAAGAGGTTTTTAAAGAAGTTAAAGTAGTTTCATCCATTTCGGTGAGCTTAACGTTTGGCACGATGTTTGGATCCATTATTTGGACTACAACACCTTGTTCTGTTTGAAGATGGGACGACAAAACAGGGTGGGCAACAATTACTTTTTCGACGGCTTTTAAAAGTGCATCGGCATGGGTTTTCGGACTAAAGGTGTAAAACATAGGGATATTATAAAGCATAGCTTTTGGACGTTTCATGGCATCATAATATACACCGAGCTGAGCGGCCGAAAGTGGAAACGCATCAACGGGATTTACAAGGGGTGTATCAACTGTTTGAGGGGATGTGTTCTTGTTCATAAAGGTTTCTAAGATGGCATTTTCAATGGTTAGAATCGTGCCACCATCTAGTAGAGAGGAAACATTAAGGGTACAACCAAACTCTTCAAAAATACGGTTGGATAATAGCATCATTGAGAGGGAAGATAGGCCGGAACGCACCAGATCTTGTTCCAAACCAAAAGCTTCTTGACCAGTCATTTCGGTGATAATCGCCATGATTTCTTTTTCAAGACGGTTAAGCGGTCGGTTGAAATCTTCAGTCTTTGAAACTTGAAGTTCCGGTTCCGGAAGACGGCGTTTATCTAATTTTCCGTTTTGATTAAATGGCATAGCATCGAGTTGCATTGTGATGGAAGGTACCATATATCGAGGCAGTACTTCGGCAATAAAAGCGTCTAAGGCGACTGTGTCTAAGGGAATATCTGATACAACGTAAGCGACCAGAATTTTACCGCCAGAGGGAAGATCATGGGCTAAAACACAGGATACTGAAACGCCGTTAAAAGTATTGATACGGCTTTCGATTTCGCTTAGCTCAATGCGGAAACCACTAATTTTCACTTGTTCATCTTGACGACCGTTGAACTGGACGTTACCATCCGGCAAATAACGACAGACATCACCGGTCAGATACATTTTTTCGTAACCGGGTGTCGAGTTAAAAGGATTGTCTACATATTTTTCGGCGGTTAAATCCGGACGGTTTAAGTAGCCTCTGGTTACTGGATATCCGGCAATACAAAGTTCGCCCGGAACACCGATGGGGAGTGGTCTTTTATAAGAATCAACAATATAAAGATCACAATTTCCAAAGGATTTACCAATGGGCACTGATGTGTATTCTTTGTCGACATCAAAATTAGAAACATAGATTGAAGCTTCGGTAGGACCGTAAGTATTGACAAAACGGTAATTCGGAGGTGCACAGGAGACTATTTTTTCACCGCCGAAACTCAGTACTCTCAGATAAGGATTATCAGGATGGGTACAGGCATATTGACGGCTTAGCTGGGTGGTGCAATCGGCCATGGTGATTTTGTTAGTGATTAAAAAAGTGTGCAGTGCGTTTAAATCTAAACGAAATTCTTCAGGCACAATAAAAATACAGGCGCCACAAATGAGGTAGGGATAAAAATCAAGCATCGAAGCATCAAATCCAAAACTGTTATAAGCCCAGGTTCGGTCTTCACTGGTTATTTTAAAATAATCGATGAAAGCCAGTGAAAAATTGACCAGATTCCGATGTTCAAGCATACATCCTTTGGGCTTTCCAGTTGAACCGGAAGTGTAAAGCAGGGTAAAAAGATTCTCAGCTTTTGGTGGGGTTAATGTGACGGATAAATCCTTTGGTAGGTTTTTTATGGTGTTTGCAAAGATAATTTTTCCGGTGTAATTCGGTAAAAGAT
Source organism: Eubacterium sp. (assembly GCA_036642535.1). Taxonomy (GTDB): domain Bacteria; phylum Bacillota; class Clostridia; order Eubacteriales; family Eubacteriaceae; genus Eubacterium. The sequence continues at coordinate 8,415 of JAVXTS010000045.1, forward strand.
GGGCGAGATTTTCGTCCATAATAACAAGAGAGGCACCGGAATCGTCAAGCATATATTGGAGACGTTCTTCGGGATAGTTTGAATCGAGAGGTTGGCAAGCACCACCGGCCTTAAGAACGCCGATCGTACAAACGGGGAAAATTTCAGTACGATTAACCATAATTCCTACAGGCGTTTCGGGTTTCACACCTTCTTTTGCAAGGGTAAGAGCAAGGCGCTCCGAAAGATCGTCCAGTTCTTTGTAAGTAAGACAATGATCCTTACAAATAACAGCGTTACGTTCCGGTGTTTTTTCACATTGCTGTCTAATCAGATCGACCATAGTGAGGTTTCGATCAAAGTTTAGAGGGTTATCATTAAAAGATTGCCATGCTTTTAAATCTTCGGATCCGCAAAGCGCTATATCACAAAGTGAAATATCTTCAAGGAGGCCTTTCAAAACTCGGATCATCAATTTGGCAAAATTTTCAATGGTTTCGGTGCGATATAAATCACTGCGGTATTCAAATAAAAGATCATAATCATCTGTAAGTTTTAAAACATCCAGGGAAAGTTTGGCCATATTATCGTCCATTTTAAGCAATGTCATAGGAATATTTTGTCCGTTAAAAGTAATGCCATTTAAAATAGTACCTTGATAAACAAAAATAACATCAGAATTAATGCCATAGTCTGAAGCCAGTTCGACAAAAGAACAGGCATCATGTTGGATACATTTAAGCAATTTATCTTGGATGCTCTTTAGGTAAGATTCGGTCGTTTCAGTCTCATCAATCGCAACGTAAAAAGGAAGAGTCCGTACGAGCATACCAAAGGTATTTTTGAGTTCAGGCACATGGCGTCCATTATCGATGGTACAAAATAACGTCTCTTGTTGTCCATTCGTTTTTGCCAGAGTGTAAGCAAATGCACTTAAAAATAAAGCACTTCTTTTCAATCCTAAAATTTTAATTTTCTTTTCAAGTGATTTAATGTCAAGGCTTTTTTTGAGGCTAAAGTGCATCACTTGGCTTTTGGGTAGCACAGAATTGACATCGGTTTCATCTGGAGTTAAATTGGAATCGACATCGGCATCGATGAGAAGTGTATCAAAAAAAGTTTTGCTTTCAATATAGTCAGGAGTTGTCTTGATCTTTTCTCCATAACGACACAGCATAAAAGAATCTACGTCTTCCGGATCAAGTTCTTGTCCTTCATAAGCAGCTACCATACGATTGAAAAATAAAGAAAGAGAGGTTCCATCAGTAATGATATGATGGATATCAGCCATCAAGACTAGATCATGCTTACGCTGATAGATAGAAAAATGAAACAATGGGCCGGTGGTAAGATTAAAGGGTTGAATGAACTGTTTTGCAAGATCCTCATCATCTAGTGCGCCAACATCGGTGATCGAAAGCGTGTAAGAAAGCGTTGAATTCGGGACAATAACCGGAAGCCCACTACGGGTTTCAATATGGACTTTCATAAAAGGATAGCTTTCAATAACCGTAATCAAGGCTTTTCGCAGATTTTCAGCATCAACACCCATACTATTCGGAAAACAAAAACGTGCGGGGTTATTATACATCAGACTTTCAGGTTCTTTAATGCATTCGAGATAAATACCCAGCTGGCTATCGGTCAAAGTATAAGCATCATTCATATCATAACAATTCTGCACTTTTTTGTTGTCGATGGTTTTATTTTCATCGTCAGAAGCTATTTTTGAACTAAACGTGTTTTGGTTATTTTGAAATTGTTGAGTTAAAGTTTTCATCATATACCCCTATCTTAGTTTTTTATAAATTTTAAAATGATGCTTTAGTTTTTCTTTTTACTATTTAGAAAACGTTTTATTATTTTTTTAATTATATCATTTTTTGATATAAAAAGGAATAATATTTTAATTAAAGGCATAAGTGTATAAAATTTCCTAATTGTAATTGAAATCCAGTTAATCAAAACCTCGATTTTCGCCGGGTTGTTTTCTATTGTCCGTTACTATATAATAAAGATAAGTGGATTAAAGGAGTGGATATATGGCAGTTGATTACATGAAAAATTTACCGGATGACCTTAAAAAATATGAGATAGAAGTGACTAATCTTCGTCGTGATTTACATAAAATTCCGGAAAGTGGCTTTAAAGAGTTTAAGACACAACACTATATTTTGAGTTATTTAAAAAAACTGGGTTATATACCCCAAAAAATTTGTAAGACTGGTGTCGCACTTTATATTCCAGGAAATGGTGATCTAAAAGAAACGATAGCGATCCGTGCTGATATGGACGGGTTAGGAGTGGTCGAGGAAAGTGACATCGATTTTGTGTCTGAACACGAAGGCATGATGCATGCATGCGGACATGACGGGCATATGACAATGGTGCTCTTAACGGCGCACTATCTTAAAGAACATCCTGAAAAATTAAAACGCAATATTTTATTGATTTTTCAGCCGGCAGAAGAAGGACCCGGAGGAGCAGGACCCATTTCTGAGAGTGGTATTTTTGAAAAGTATGGCGTAAAAGCAATTTTTGCTTACCATCTTTTTCCATTTATTGAAGAAGGGATTATTAGTACAACACCGGGGCCGATGATGGCAATGACCACCGAATTTTATATCGATTTTTTGGGTAAAAGTGGTCACGCTGCCGATCCTGATAAAGGAATCGATGCTATTGTCGCAGTGGCTGATTACATATCGGTGCTGCAAAAAATTGTTAGCCGAACCGTTAGCCCCAATGAAAGTGCGCTTTTATCGGTAGGGACAATAAATGGTGGAACACGTATGAATATTATTGCCGATAAAGTCAGTATTTCGGGAACAGTGCGTTCTTTTTCGATGAAGATACAAAATGAAATGAAAAATCGTATGATCGAAATGGCAGAAGGCATTGAAAAAATGTATCGGTGTCAAATAAAAATTAGATTTGTAGATATGTATCCGCCGGTGATTAATAATGAGGCACTTTTTAATCAAATTTGGCCCTTATGTGGAGAGGTAGAAGACAAAGAAATTTTCAAGAAAGTAATGCTGGCAGAAGATTTTGCCATGTACCATGCAAAAATACCTGGTGTTTTTATCGGTTTAGGAACAAAAAATGAAGAAAAGGGAATGGTTGAAAATCTTCATACACATTGTTTCAATTTTGATGAAAAAGTTTTATTACGAGGAGTGCATGTTTATTTAAAGATTATCGAAAAAGAAGAACTCTACCAAGTTTAAATAAAAAAATGAACAAAAAAGAAAAGAGGACAAAAATGTACGAAGATTTTGCAAAAGTTTATGATGAGTTGATGCGTGAAATTAATTATGAACAGTGGACCGATTATGTCTATCGTTTATTGTTGAATGCACCGGAAAAGGTGACCTCTGTTTTAGAATTTGGTTGTGGTACAGGTAATATTACCTGCGAACTGGCTAAAAAAGAATTCGAAATTACCGCCGTTGATTTATCTGAAGAAATGTTGACCGTTGCTGATGAAAAAGTAGATGCGCTAGGGCTTCAAAATGTGCGCTTTTTTCTGGGGAACATGAGTAGCTTTCAAATTGGAGAAAAATTTGATGCGGTTATTTCGTGTTGTGATACAGTAAATTATTTACCGGACATGGAAGCCATTCAGAGTTTCCTATTTTGTAGCTATGAAGCTCTCAAACCAAAGGGATTACTTCTTTTTGACATTAATACACCTACAAAATTTAAAGAGGTGATTAAAGACAATACATACGTTTATGACTTAGAGGATGTTTTCTGTGTATGGGAAAATGAACCAGATTTTGAAGCCGGACGCATGGATTATCAGTTGGAATTTTTTACTAAACAGGAAAATGGACTTTATGCCCGTTACGGTGAAAACCAAAGCCAATATATCTATACAGTGGAAGATATTTATTTCTGCCTTAAAAATGCCGGGTTTACCAACATTAAAGTTTATACCTTCGGTACATTTATTAACGGTGGCAACGAAAGTGATCGCGTTCAAATTGTCGCCGAAAAAAAATAAATAAAAAAAAGTAAAAAATAAATGTCAATGATTTTTGAAAATGTCCCCAAAATACGTAAACATAAGCACCAAGAAACGGGTGCTTTTTTAAGTTAAGCAGTATGTTTTCGATGAAGCTGTTTTTTCATATATCAATTACGGTACGGTTGTCTGTAAAAAGCGGATAAGGAATCCCGTAATCCGTGAGAATCTGATTCGGCCATTGTTAAACTTACCTTTCTGATAACGTCCACCTCTTTCTTTAGTATGAGGTTTCAGTATACACGATTATTCTTTTGGGACATAATCATTTGTGATATATAGAGACATTATCATATCTCAATCACACATAAATTGAAAAAAGTTAAAAAAGGGGTTGACATCAACCAATCAAAATCGTATAATAATGAAGCTGTCACGAGAGATACGCTGACACAATGATTAAAGCAAATCAAATTTGTTCTGGAAATAAAAACTTTAAAAAAGTACTTGACATTACTGAGAATGAGATGCTATAATATAAAAGTTCCCTCGCAAGAGAGAACAACGTTTACACGGTCATAGAAAAGAGAATAGTACCATAAAACCTGTT
>JAVXTS010000046.1:0-12808 GCA_036642535.1 Eubacterium sp.
TAGCAGACATTATACATATTTGCGCATGTCGTAAAGTTTCATACTTTATGACATGCGTTTTTATATATAGTATACCAACAAAAAAGGAGAAATTCTAGTGTTTTTAAAAAAATTAATAGGAGAATATGAAAATGACATTAATGCTTAATTATTTTGATAAATGGTTAGTTAAACAAAGAAAGAAACAGTTAAAAGAGCAGTCTCTCATTATTTATAAAAGTCAAATTGAAAATCATCTTATACCAACATTGGGTTCCTTAAAAATCACAGAAATGAATAACGATATTATTCAAAAGTTTATCAATCAATTAGAGAAAACAAAATCGGCAAAAACAATTGGAGAAATTTATAATCGATTGAAGTCTGTTTTAGAATTAGCCGTTAATGATGGTAGAATTCAATCAAATCCTTGTAAAGATATTATTTTGCCAAAGAAAAAACAAAAACGTGTTAAAGTCCTTTCTGTTAAAGAACAGCAAAAATTGGAAACATTGCTTAAAAAAAGACTTAAAGAACAAGATATTGCAATAATGTTTGGGTTATACATGGGATTGCGTGTTTCTGAAATAGCAGCACTTCAATGGCAAGACATTGATTTTGAAAATGGATTTATCATGATTAATCATAGCTTTTCAAGAATTAAATCAGATGATAATTCTCAAAAAAAGACGAAGCATTATCTTGGAGAACCAAAAACAGAAAGTTCAAAGCGAAAAATACCTATTCCGAAACGCTTTCAAAAAATTCTTCAAAGACATCAAAAAACATTGTCTCGATTACAAAATAGCGGTAAAAGTTTTGTTATTTCTAAAAAAAATAATACGCATTATGACGTAAGAACGTTCCAACGTCATTTTAAAAAATGTTTAAAAATGGCTAACCTTAATGAAAGTTATACTTTTCATATTTTGCGTCATACCTTTGCAACACGTGCGGTTGAAAGCAGTATTGATATTCAAACTGTCAGCGAATTCATGGGTCATACAAAGACATCAACAACAATGGATTTGTATGTTCACCTCAGTGATGAACATAAACAGAAAGAAATTCAAAAAATGGATCATTTTTTAATGCATTATCATTAATATAGTATTTGATTAAATCTTTTTATTTTTTCATGTCATAAAGTATGAAACTTTACGACATAATTGATTAAAGATAATATACCCAAAATGAAAAGAATATAAAGAGGAATAAAAGTATGAATGTAAAATTTGATCAATATTTAGTAAAATGTGGGCAAGATATAAAGGCACATTGTGAGCGAACTGGACTCAAAATGCAACAAATTTTAATTCAGATGGGACATGAAAAATTATTGCAATTATGGTGCTGGGAGGGAGAAACACCACTCAAATATCACGATATTGGTAAATTTAAAAATAGTAATGATTTAAATAAAAGACATATGGAGCAAGGCGCAGAGTTGTTTAGAAAATGTTATGATAAGAGTACCGGAAAAACATCAGAACGTATTTTTTACAGTATAGGAATTGATCTTTGTCGTTATCATCATGAAAATTGGAATGGACAGGGAAATGTCAGTGGATTTTCAAAAACGGATATTCCTTTTGTTGCCCGAATATGTGCGGTGGCAAATGCATGGGATCATCTTGAACATTCCGGTTTGAATGTGATGGAAATTCAAAGTAAAATTGAAAAAAATAAAGAGATTTTATTTGATCCAGAAATAGTGGATGCAGTTAAAGTGCTCTTGTTGAATTAAATATATTTACAGCGATAGGCTTTAAAGGCTTATCGCTGTAATTTTTTAAACAAAAACTTTATCCTTTACTCGTTAACTAAAAATTAGTCTTGATTTTAATAAAAATATAAAAATAACGATTACACATAGGGAATATTTGCAAAATCGAGTTAAATCAGATATACTCAAAATATAAAAATGAGCAACAGTTATATGAATGTGAAAAAAGAGGAAAATAATATGATCGATAAATTGAGAACAAGCGCACCGGATAAAATCACAAAAATAGCCGATCCTAATTATGAACTTTTGCAAAAAATAATTACTGAAAAGACAGAAGTGATTAAAATGGTTGCAGACAGTATCAATGGTGGTTTAAAAGGGAGTATTGATGATGAAAATTATACCTATTTTTATGTCAATGAAGGGCTTCCTAAAATGTTGGGTTATACCTATGAGGAATTTATGGAAATGTCGGGAGGATCAGCTGTTGGGGCTGTGTATCCACCGGATCTTGCGGGTGCTCTTGAAGAATGTGAACGTTGTTTTGAAAGAAGTGCCAGTTATTCGGCGGAATATCGGATGCTTAAAAAAGATGGAACGCTTATGTGGGTGATGGACAGTGGCAGAAAAACAAAAAATGATAAAGGTGAGATTTTAATTAATAGCTTTATTATGGATATTACGCCTTTAAAAACAGCGTTGTCTGATTTAAAAATTGAAAGAGAACGCTATAAAATAGCCCTTCAAAATATTACAGAAGTGATGTTTGAATATGATCTCGTTAAAGATGTTTTTGTCAGTTTCGATAAAACGGCATCCGATAAAGGTGAAACAATGGATCGTTTTGAAATTTATCATTTTAAACATTTTTTAAGTAATGATAACTTTGTTCATCCGGATGATCGTGATGCATTATGGTTACATTGCAGCGGTAAGAACAATCAAAAAATACGAGTGAGAATGAATGAATATTATAAAAAAAATAAGCAACCTTTGTGGTGTTGGAAAGAGATTCAATGTAAAGTTATTTTTGATGTAAATGATGAAGCAGTCCGAACCATTGGAACGATACGAGACATTTCAGAAGAACAGAAAAGAGAACAAAGTCTTATTGATCGGGCCAATCAAGATTCACTAACAGGGCTCCTCAATCAAAGAGCCGTACGCGAAGCGGTTGAACGCTATCAAATCAAAAAAAATTCTTCAGAGAATGCAGTATTACTCATGTTGGATTTGGATAATTTTAAAATTATCAATGATACTAAGGGACATCTTTTTGGGAATGCAATTCTGATCAGTATCAGTGATATTTTAAAAGAAATTTGTGGTATAGATGCTTTAATTAGTCGCGTGGGCGGTGATGAGTTTCTTATTTTTTTAAAAAATACAAATCAGGAAGAAGCTAGTTTTAAGGCGAATGAAATTATTTGTAAAATAAAAGCTCTTTATGATAATGATGACGATCTTACCCGTGATTTTTCGTGTAGTATCGGGATTGCATTTACCTCTAAAAAAGAAGATACTTATGATCTGTTATTTAGACGTGCCGATATTGCGCTGTATGAAGTTAAGAAAAATGGAAAAAGTAACTTTCTGTTTTATAAAGATATTGAGCAAGATAATAATACGATTGATGAAGTTATTCGCGTTATTTCAGATAATGAAAGTGGAAATGTATACAAATCGATTAGCCGTCATATTGAGCATTTGACTAAACATGATCAATTAACTAATTTACCGAATTTTACAAAATTTAGAGAAGAGGCACATATTATTTTAAAAGAAAACAAAGATAAAAAATATGCGCTGATTTATACAGATTTTAAAAATTTTAAATATTTTAATGAGCAGTTCGGTTATGAGCAAGGTGATGCAGTATTAAAAGAATTAGCACTTCGTCTACAGGGGAAAAACAGAAAAAGTGTTGTGGCAGCACGTATGATGGCGGATCATTTTCTTACTTTAATTCCGGTAGAGGAAGGAGGTAAGGGAAATTTAATTAAGTATATTCGAAAATTTATGGCTCAGTTTTGTGATGATATGAACAAACGTTTTATTGGCGCAAATTTAATTTTGCGTACAGGTATTTATATTTTGGAAGCAGATTGTAAGAGTTTAACAGTGGCTGTGGATAGAGCAAATATTGCTAAAAATGCCATTACGGAATCTGCAAGAACAAATAATTGTAGGCTTTATAATGACCGTTTAGCAGAAAAAATATCATGGGAAAACGAATTGGGAAATACGATGACAACAGCACTTAAAAATAAGGAATTTATCGTTTATTTTCAACCGAAAATTAATTTACAAAATGAATTGGTGGTTGGTGCCGAAGCGTTAGTACGTTGGAAAAAGCCAAACGGAGAAATTATTATGCCAAACCAATTTATTCCGTTTTTTGAAAAGAACGGTTTTATTTTAGAATTAGATAATTATGTAATTGACTGCGTGTTAGAAAAAATGAGGCAATGGAAAGAAGAAGGTCGACCAATGATTCCAATATCGATCAATATTTCCAGAGTTCATGCCGAATATAAATATAGTATTAAAAAACTAGTTCAAAAAGTTATTAATGCCGGTATTTCAGTGGAGTATATGGAATTTGAATTGACAGAAACTGCATTTGTAAATAAACCGGAATCGGTGATTAATATGATGAAAGCAATGCAAAGCGAAGGGTTTTTAACATCGGTTGATGATTTTGGATCAGGCTATTCAATGTTAAGTTTTATGAGTAGAATGCCTGCAAATACTATAAAAATAGATCGTTCTTTTATTATAAATTGTGAAAAAACAGAAAAAGGAAGAAGTTTTCTGAAACAAATCATTCAGATTATTAAAAGCATGGATTATACCGTTCTTTGTGAGGGTGTAGAGACAAAAGAACAAATGGAAATGCTACGTGATTTTGGATGTGATATTGTTCAAGGCTATTATTATGGACACCCAATGCCCTATGATATCTTTGGAGAGTACATGGAAAAACATAAAAAAGAGTTCAATTAAAAAAAGCAGGAGACGAGTGTTACATCGTTTCCTGCTTTTAAAGGCTAGTCAATCAATTTAAAATAAACCAACTTTCATTTCAACGGTGTATTCTTTTTTCAGATCATCTACTTTGTTAAGGAAAGCACGGTTTTGTTTTTGTCCTACTAAATAGTTGCGGGCGCTTTCTTTAACAATATCATAAGGAATTGTCTGAGATTTTTTCTCATCGGTTACTTTGATAATGTGCCAACCAAAATCAGTTTTTACTGGTTGCTCACTCATTTGACCAACTTTAAGTTTAAAGGCCGCTTCTTCAAATTGAGGCACCATTTTTCCTTTTGAAAAATAATTTAAATCGCCACCGACATCTTTTGAAGGACAGATAGAATAAGCTTTAGCGGCTTCTTCAAATGTTTTTGCACCGCTTTTAATTTCTGCGATAATATCAATCGCCTGTTGCTCAGCAGGTAATAAAATATGACTTGCACGGATGCTATCCGGTGCAATAAATTGTTTTGGATTTTCATCGTAATAGGTTTGAATTTCTTCATCACTGACGGTGACGGACTGCATAAACTTAGCAATCATATGTGTCTTTAAAAGTTTTTCTTTGGCATCTTCGACCATTGCTTTGAATTCTTCGGTTTCTTCTGCTTTTTCTTTTTTACCTTCAAGATAGAAAAGTTCTTGGGCGACTAATTCTTCAAGTAATTGGTGACGACCTTCATGTGTTTTGAATTGTTGTTGCTGTTGTTCCGGTAATTGTTGTATAAGGGCATCAAGATCGTGGTTGTAAATACTTTTACCTTCAACGACTGCAAGTGCTTGTTCTTCCATAGAATATCTCCTTTTTATTTTAATGGTTAGAGTACATCTTATAGCGAACCGATCATTTTGTCAAGAGTCTTTGTTCTTGAGTTTCAATAAGTCTTTTGAACATAATGAAAAAAAAACATTGAAATAGTGATCACTTTCGTGTAAAATAATTAAGATTAAGCATTGTATCTGGCATAAGCTGGAACGATAGCAGGAGGTAATCAAAAATGAAGAATCAAAAGACCGCCGATTTGGTCAAGGTGTCGCTCTTTGTAGCGATTATTGTTTTGATGGCTGTTACGCCGTTTTTAGGATATATCCCATTGGGATTTACCCGGGCGACAATTATCCACGTGCCCGTAATTCTGGGAAGCATTATGCTGGGCCCGATATATGGAGCATTTTTGGGGTTTGTATTTGGAGTAACAAGCTTGATTTCGAACACATTTAATCCAACGGTAACTTCTTTTGTGTTTACACCCTTTTATTCGCTAGGAGGGTACAGCGGTAATTTCTGGAGCCTTGTCATTTGTTTTGTTCCCCGTATCTTAGTGGGAATTGTGCCTTATTATGTCTATAAAGGCTTAAAAAAAGTTAAAAACAATGAGGTTTTGGCACTGGGAACAGCAGGTGTATGTGGGTCACTGACCAATACTTTATTGGTTATGAATATGATTTATTTATTCTTTGGACAGAGTTACGCAAGTGCTAAGGAAATGGATATCTCAGCTCTTTATGGCGCAATACTTGCTGTTATTGGTATCAATGGTGTACCGGAGGCTATTGTGGCTGCGGTGTTGACCATTGCGATTGGCAAGGTTTTGACGAAAGTGGTTAAACAATCGTAACAATCGAAAATTAAAAATGAGAGTATAAAGGTGCGGCTTCGGTCGCATTTTTTTAATGGTTAGGGTTTTGTCGGTATTTGTTGATTAAATAAAATTAGCTGTTAATGTCTTTTTTATGGTATAATAAACTATTAAGAATTTCCTTTAAACAATCATAAATGAAGAGGCAGATAAAATGAATGACGATAAAGAACGGGACGGTTTTACTCTGAAATATTATGAATCCGGTGAGTTCAGAGAAAAAGATAATAGTGATCCTTTTGAAAATATAACCATTGCGGATATTAAAACAACGGATTCTAACGTTGATAAACAACGGACGGTCGGTTCTGCATTTAAATGGAAAACAACGCAAAAAAAGGGCGCATTAGAGCCAGAGATAATTCAGGTAACTGATCCGGCAGCTAAACGTTTGATGGAGCGTTATGCGGGAAAGTCTAAAAATGCCGCATTGGTAAGATTAAACGATTATGAGGTTCATCTTCAGCCAAATTTTGAGATTATGAACAGTTATTGGTATGGCTCAACGGTTCGGTTAGGTTTTCGATTGGGACAAAATAAATATTATATTTTGAAGGATTTGAAGAATTTTTTGGATGCTTTTGAAGATGGTGAGGAAATTCGCTATGGAAAAGCTTTGAGTTTTCCACATTTTATTGAAAATTTTGATAAAGAAAGTCAGCAGTATATTCATTTTCTGCAGAATCACTATTTAGAAGAGAATAATCGTAATCTTTCGATTTATCGACGTAATTTTTCGGATATCCGAAAATATTTATATCTTAATACTGCGATGATCGATTTGTTTTTTAGAGAATTCGGTCCAAATATAAAAACTGTTAAAATAGATGATGTTATATTTAAGACAAAAGTTGTGGAAGAAGATCCAAAGTTGATGTTAAAAATGTATCGTGAAAAAAATGCTTATATTCTAGAACTTGAAAATATAGATGTGACACTTGTAAAAGGTCAGGAGCGGCTTTATATTTATGAAAATGGATTTTTTTATAGGTGTAGCAAAAAATACAGTCGAGCTGTATCAGAATTTTTAGATACATTGATCAAAAACAAGATGATGATCACTATTGTTGAAAATGATATGAAAGCTTTTTATTCCACGGTACTAGAAAAAATATCAGATTATATCACGATCCAAACGGATGAGGATATGCATTTGTACGAGCCGGAACCGCTTTGTGCTAAAGTTTATTTTGATGCGCCAGCAGAAAATTTTGTGATGGCAAAGGTCTTTTTCAATTATGGCAGCGAGGAGCATGAAGGCTTTAAGCCAAAATCTTTTGAGCGTAGTCAGAATCTGGAAGGGGAATATATTGTTGAGCGGAGCGTTAAAAATTATTTAAAAGATTATAATACAATCGGAAACTATGTCTATATTGATGATGACCAAGATAAAATTTTTGATCTTTTTAGTGAAGGGTTAGCGCAGATTGCCCAAACAGCAGAAGTGTTTGCCACCAAGCAATTTCAGCGATATAAAGTAAAGCCACCTGTAACGGTTAAAGTTGGCATTCACGTCAATGCAGATCTTCTTGATCTGTCATTTGATCTTGGGGGGTTAGACCTGAATGAGGTGATGGATGTACTGAATTCTTACCGTCAATCTAAAAAATATCATCGCCTTAAGGATGGCAGTTTTATCAATATTGAAGATAATGCCATGAATGAATTTTCGGAATTAGTGGATGTGTTGGGACTTAATGAAGCGGATTTAGTCAGTGGTATGACCACAATACCAAAATACCGTTCATTGTACTTGGATGCTCTTTTAAAGCAGAGTGATGGTATTAAATATGATCGAGATAATCATTTTAAACAAATTATTCGGGATATTAAAGATGTCTCAGATTCTGATTTTAAAGTGCCCGAAAACCTTAAATCAATTTTGAGAAACTATCAGAAAACAGGATTTCGATGGTTGAAAACTATTAGTTCTTACGGTTTTGGCGGGATTTTAGCAGATGATATGGGCCTTGGAAAGACGATTGAAGTCATTTCGTTACTCGTTTCACAAAAAGATGAAGAAGTGAGTCATACAACTTCACTTGTTATCTGTCCATCATCCTTGGTGCTTAATTGGGAAAGTGAAATTAATCGGTTTGCGACTGATTTGAAAGTTATTTCTATTATGGGAACAGTGGCTGAGCGACAGGCATTGATTGCAAAAATAGATCAAGTCGATGTGATGATTACGTCTTACGATTCGCTGAAAAGGGATATTCTCCAGTATAAAGAATTGAATTTTCAATATGAAATTATTGATGAGGCTCAGTATATCAAAAATCACAATACTCAAAATGCAAAATCGGTTAAAGTGATTAATTGTGTAACACGTTTTGCACTTACGGGGACACCTGTGGAGAATAGCCTGTCTGAGCTTTGGTCGATTTATGATTATCTGATGCCGGGATATTTATTTACGTATCGTAAATTTAGAGAAAAGTTTGAAATCCCCATCGTTAAAGAGGGGAATGAAAAAGCCCTAGAGCGCTTACGAAAACTAGTAGCGCCCTTTATTTTGCGTCGTCTTAAAAAAGATGTTTTGAAAGAATTACCTGAAAAGACGGAAACGACTATGTATGCGAATTTAGAGGGAGATCAGAAGAAACTGTATTTAGCGAATCTTGCTGAAATTCGTCAAGATCTTGCTAATGAATTTGAAACAACAGGTTTTGAAAAAAGTAAAATTTTTGTTTTGGCGATGCTGACGCGTTTACGTCAAATTTGTTGTGATCCGGGGTTAATTTATGATGATTATCATAAAGAAAGTGCGAAGTTGGATCTTTGTATGGAGCTTGTGGAAACATCTTTAGAATCAGGACATAAACTATTATTATTTTCTCAGTTTACATCAATGCTTAGAATTATTGAGGATAAACTAAAGGCAAAAGGAATCGTTTATTACCAGATTACAGGGCAAACAAAGGCTCAAGATCGATTAAAAAGGGTGAATCTTTTTAATGAAGATGACACGCCGGTCTTCCTAATTTCATTAAAAGCAGGTGGTACCGGTCTTAATTTGACGGGAGCAGATGTGGTCATTCATTATGATCCATGGTGGAATTTGAGTGCTCAAAATCAAGCGACGGATCGTGCACATCGTATTGGGCAGCTTAACAGCGTTCAGGTTTATAATCTTATTGCAAAAGATACAATTGAGGAGAAAATACGTATGATGCAGCAAAGTAAAGCAGACCTTGCTGATTCTATTATTAGAGAAGGGGAAGGATCACTTGCTAAAATGTCAAAAGAAGAAATCATTGGTCTTTTTGATTAGAAAAAGGCAAAGTGTTGACCGGGGTGAATGAAAATGGAACAATATTTTGAAAGTTTAAAACGTTGCGCTCTTTTTGCCGGTGTAAAGGATAGTGATTTACTGGCGATGATGGGATGTTTGGGGGCAATCATTCGCTATTATGATAAAAATGAATTGATTTTAAAAATAGATGATTCGGTGAGTATGGTTGGAATTTTGGCAAAAGGAAAGGCTCAAGTTATCAAAGAGGATATTTTTGGAAATCGAAATATTGTGGCAGAAATCGAGGGTGGTGATCTTTTTGCAGAGTCGGTCGTCTGTGCGGGAATGAAAAAAAGTCCGGTAACAGTGGCAGCTGTTGAAAAATGTGACATTATTTATGTGAACCTTTCAAAAATGGTGTCAGTTTGTGGTAAAGAGTGTCATTTTCATACGCATTTAATCGAAAATTTACTTAAAATTATTGCTCGAAAAAATCTCGCATTAAATAGAAAGCTTGATTATTTGAGTTTGAGAACGACCCGTGAAAAATTGATCAAATATTTAGCGGAGGAGCAAAAACGAATGGGAAGCAATCCTTTTAGCATACCGTTTAATCGAAGTGAACTAGCAGATTATCTTTGTGTTGATCGAAGCGCAATGTCTAGAGAATTGTGCAAAATGAGGGATGAGGATATTATTTCTTTCAAGAAAAATGAATTTAAATTAAAGGATTTTTAAGATGATTGAATATTCTATTATTCGCTCTACACGAAAAACACTGGCAATACATATTACAAAAAATGCAAAAGTGGAAGTGAGAGCACCTTTTGAATTATCAAAAGCAATTATTACAGCGTTTATCAATGAAAAAGAGCAATGGATTGAAACACACTTAAGAGCTATAAAGAAAAATAGTGAAGCGTCAAAAACCTTTTTTCTGAAAGATGGAGATCGATTGCTTGTTCTTGGACAAGAAATTCCGCTTGTTTTTTGTAAAGGTCAGAAAGCAATTTTTGATGGGGAATGTTTTTATGTTGAACCATCGGAGGATCCATTAAAAATTAAAGTTCAGGTGATTGGGTTGTATCGACGCTTGGCCAGAAAGATCTTAACGGATAAAGTGACTGATTTTGGGAAAATGATGGGTGTTTATCCTAGCGGACTTAAAATTAATGGTGCAAATACTCGATGGGGTTCGTGTTCGGGCAAAAATAGTCTTAATTTTTCTTGGAAGTTGATGATGGGTTCGGAAGATGCGGTGGATTACGTTGTTGTGCATGAACTTGCGCATATTTTAGAGCATAATCATTCCGCGCATTTTTGGGAAATTGTTCGAAAACAGATGCCGGATTTTGAACAGAGGAAAGAAAAATTAAAAATACTGGCTCAACAATTAAGTGCTGAAAATTGGGATATAAAAGGATAATTTGTAAATTTCATTCAGAACAAAAGATATAATAAAGTGAAAAACAATAATAATTTGGGACGATTTAATAGTTTAAATTGATAAAGAATACAACTAGTTTGAAAGATTTCTGTTTTTTCTTTCAAAAAAAAATAGAAATAAAGTTAAAAGTCATAATAATCGATCGATTATGCAAAAAAAATAGAAAAAATATCATCTTCCTTTTAAAAATTTATTTAAATTTAAGGTTGGTATAGTACAATACTTAAATGAAAAACTGATATAAGAATAAAGGAGTGTGAAAAATGGCAAACGTATTTTCTGAAACTAAACCTGAAATACTTGATTATATTGAACTGCTTAAAAAAAATAATTCGATTGATCCGTCCTTGTTTGATAAATTTCAAGTAAATCGTGGATTGCGTGATGTAAATGGTAAAGGGGTTTTAACCGGTCTCACGGAAATATCTGAAATTATGTCTCATATTGTAGATGGTGACCAAACCATTCAATGTGACGGACAACTTTTTTATAGAGGCGTTAATGTTCAAGATCTTGTAAAAGGTTTTGTTAAAGAAAAACGTTTCGGATTCGAAGAGGCAACCTATCTTCTTTTGTTTGGTGAATTACCAAGTGAAAAGCATTTAGATGTTTTTACAAAAGTATTAACTCATTATCGGACACTACCTACCAGTTTTGTTCGTGATATTATCATGAAAGCACCTAGTCATGATATGATGAATACATTGGCCAGGAGTGTTTTGACGCTTTATTCTTACGATGACCATGCAAATGATACATCTATTCCAAATGTGTTGCGACAATGCCTTGAATTGATAGCTCTTTTTCCGTTGCTGGCGGTTTATGGTTATCAGGCTTATTGCCATTACGAACAGGGTAAAAGTCTTTATATTCATTCACCTCAACCTGAATTATCAACAGCTGAAAATATCTTATATATTTTAAGACCGGATAGCAAGTATACTGAGCTAGAGGCACGTATTTTGGATATTGCTCTGGTTCTTCACGCTGAACACGGTGGAGGAAACAATTCAACTTTTACCTGCCATGTGGTGACGTCTTCGGGTACGGATACATATTCGGCAATTGCAGCGGCCATTGGTTCTTTGAAAGGACCAAAACATGGTGGTGCTAATATTAAAGTGGTTCAAATGTTTGAAGACATGAAAGAAAGTCTCTCAGATTGGTCAGATGAAGAACAGGTAAAAACATATTTGAAAAAACTTTTAAATAAAGAAGCATTTGATCATACAGGATTAATCTATGGGATGGGTCATGCGATTTATTCGAAATCTGATCCAAGAGCCGAGGTTTTGAAACGTTTTGTACGGAATCTGGCAGAAGAAAAAGGACGCATGGATGAGTTTGAATTGTATTCCAGTGTTGAACGTTTGGCGCCGATTGTGATTGGAGATGAACGTAAAATTTACAAAGGCGTTAGTGCGAATGTGGATTTTTTCAGTGGGTTTGTGTATCATATGTTAGGGCTTCCAACAGAGCTTTATACACCGATTTTTGCAATTGCACGTATTTCTGGTTGGAGTGCACATCGGATAGAAGAACTTATTAATGCCGGTAAAATTATTCGTCCAGCTTACATGAATGTTCACAAACGTAGGGAATATATTCCACTTGATGAACGTTAAAAATTAAAAATTGAGGGTTGTCTTTAGGTGCTGATTTTTTGAAGTGGCTTTTGGACGACTCTTTTTTATTGAATTTTATCATAGATTACAAGTGCTTTGATTAGTATTTTGATGTATAAT
>JAVXTS010000047.1:0-12375 GCA_036642535.1 Eubacterium sp.
TCATCATATATTCTATTATATCATTCAAATTTAGTTTGAGGCAGTTATTTTTCATCCCAAAAAAGCTGTCGCAAACACGACAGCTTTTTTCTTTTCATTGTTCAATTGTTGTATTCGTCTATTCCACCGTGACTGATTTTGCTAAGTTCTTTGGTTTATCCACGTCACATCCTCTGGCAACGGATAAATAATAGGCGAAAAGTTGGAGATAAACCACGGTTGGAATCGGGGTAATTTCGTCATCCATATCGGGTATGAAGAAACTTTCGTCAACTTCTGTGGCAATTTCCTGATGGTTTTCTTTGGCGATAGCGATGACATGTGCGCCTCTGGCTTTAATTTCCTTGATATTGCTGAGCATTTTCTCAAAAACATTTTCCTGGGTACACAGGGCAATCACAACGGTTCCGGGTTCGATCAGCGCAATAGGACCATGTTTCAGCTCGCCAGCAGGATAGGCATCGGAGTGAATATAGGAAATTTCTTTGGCCTTGAGGGATCCTTCCATACACGTATAGTAATCAATCCCACGACCGATAAAGTACAGATCTCTGACTTTAAAATGGTCATAGGCGATCTCTTTAAGGACAGTGTCTGCCTTTAAGGCTTTTTCAACCAGTTCCGGCGTTTTATGCAGTCCATCTCCAATGCGTTTCATTTCTTCTTTTGAGAGTTTTCCGTTAAGTTTCCCAAAATGAAGTGCTAACATCATCATGCACCCTACCTGAGTCACATAGGCTTTGGTGGAGGCGACGGCAATTTCAGGCCCGGCGTTGGTATAAAGCACATCGTCTGATTCTCTGGCGACGGAACTCCCTACCACGTTTGTGATGGCTAATACTCGGGCGCCTTTTTCTTTTGCGAGACGAACAGCGGCTAGAGTATCAGCGGTTTCACCGGACTGACTGATCACAATGAGCAGTGTATGTTCGTCTACCAGTGGATTTTTATAGCGGTATTCTGATGCGGCTTCTGTTTCGACAGCTACACGGGCAAATTTTTCGATATAAAATTTCCCGACCATTCCGGCATGATAGGCGGTACCGCAGGCAACGATCTGAATACGATTGATATTTTTCATGGATTCGGAATCCAATTTCACTTTATCCAGTACAATTTCATCATCAAGACAGCGACCGGTCAAGGTATCGACCATGGCTTTTGGCTGTTCGTGAATCTCTTTCAGCATGAAATGATCGTATCCGCCTTTTTCCGCATCGCCCGGATCCCAATCGACTTTAAAGATTTGTTTTCCGGCGAGTTCACCGTATTTATCCAATACTTCTATTTTATCCTTTGTCAAAACGGCGATCTCATCATTATCCAAAAGGTAAACGTCACGAGTATATTTTAAAATTGCAGGAATATCTGAGGCAATATAGTTTTCACCGTTGCCGATTCCAACAATTAGCGGGCTATCTTTACGTATGGCAATCAGTTTTTCCGGTTCATCGCTACACAAAATACCAAGGGCATATGAGCCTTTAATTTTTTTGACCGCAAGCTTAAGGGTTTCAACCATATCTCCGGTATAAAGCGCACTGAGCAGATGTGCAATCACTTCGGTATCGGTATCGGATTTAAACATATGTCCGTCGGCAATTAATGCTTCTTTTAATGCCATATAATTTTCGATAATGCCATTATGCACTACGGCTATGCGGTTGTCGATGCTGCAATGGGGGTGCGAATTAATATCCGAAGGCTCGCCATGGGTTGCCCACCTCGTATGGCCGATGCCTAAAAAGCCTTTCAGACTTTCTTTTTCCAGTTCGTTTTCAAGATTTTTTAAGCGTCCTTTGTGCTTTTTCACCTTGATTTTATGATCCTCATTTAAGACGGCAATGCCTGATGAATCATATCCTCTATATTCTAGTTTTGAAAGACCCTCTATTAAAATATCTTGTGCTTGTTTATTTCCAATATATCCAACAATTCCACACATAAATACACCTCATTCATTCGAATTTAACAGACCGCTCTGTCCGGAAAATCGCTTCTCCGTTTTAACAGTCTATCCTCCAGGGTATCCGCCGAACTTTCGATATTCCCTGCCCTCGTCAACTCAAAAATGCGGGCTTACGCATGAGTTCTGGCGCTTTTGTATCCGTAATGTGAAGGGTTCTAAGCCAACCTCCCAATTATTTCTTCACAATAATGATGCAATAGCATTATTATAACATATTATAAAATCAAAGCAAATTTCTTTATAATGCCTTAATGTAACCGTTTTTTCTTCTATTATGTGTTCATTATCCTTCTAAAAAAAGGACTTTCGCCCTTTTTAGTTTTATTCCAGATTCAATTTATTTTTGAGGAGATACTTTGTGCCAAAGAAGAAGGCGGCGCCTAACGCAACGTTAATAAGTGTGCCAACGCCCATCAATAGCTGGAACATCGGGAAAACATCCATCGCATCGAAAACTTCAAGATTGTTCATAGCACCGCTCATTGCAAAACTTGACATCATAATCGTTCCTGCTATCTGTAAAATAATATCAATCACAATATACGCTCCAAATGATCCTAAAATTTTATGTGTCCCAAACAATTGTCCAACGGCGATAGAGGCATAAATCTGAAGAATGCCGGTTGCCATCGCCAGAAGCGTGACACCAATTATTTCAACACCGCAAAGAATAACCTGTGTAAATGGTACGCCAAATTCTAATGTCTGCAAATCCCTAAAAAATTGACCCACCAGACTAAAGAAATCGCCGGTTGCGGCTAAAATAAAAATAGAAAGACAGAAAACAATCCCTGCAACGATACACCACATCATAGCAATGAGTAATTTTGCCAAAATATGTTGCCATACCGGTACTGGCAGTGTGAACATTAAATAGCCCTCATCGGTCATCAAATTTTTATAAAATCGTTGGATAATCACCACCATTGTAAGTACCATAATACCGACAATAATACAGATATAAAGTGTCATACTAATGCCCATTGACATGACAAAACCGGTGGCCTGGGAATTAATGGATAAAAAGATCTTGTTAATAATCGTAAGTACCAGTAGCGCCGCATAAAGCGGAAACATCATCCGTGCGGTTCCTTTGATTTCATATTTTAATAATTTACCTAACATTTAAACACCTCTCTAAACAATTCATCTACTGATTTTTGCTGTTTTTCACGGATATCATCTACGCTGGACTGCATGACAATATTCCCTTGATTGATAAAGATCACTTCATCTAGAATTTTTTCGATATCGGCGATCAAATGGGTTGAAATGACCACAGTTGCATTGTCGTTGTAATTGCCGATAATAGTGTTGAGAATATAATCACGTGCGGCCGGATCAACCCCACCGATGGGTTCATCTAAAAGATAAAGTTCTGCTTCTCGGCTCATGACCAAAATCAATTGTACTTTTTCTTTTGTCCCCTTTGACATTGTCTTGATCCGATCCTTGATGCTGATTCCCAGATCATTGATCATATTAAAGGCTTTGATACTATTGAAATCCTCGTAAAAATCAGAAAAAAATTTAACCAACTGGGTCACCGTCATCCAGTCACTGAGATAGGTACGTTCCGGCAGATAGGACACAATGCGCTTTGTATCGACTGACGGCGCCATTCCCGCAATGGTCATGGTGCCACTTGTGGGTGTCAGCAATCCATTTGCTAATTTGATCATCGTTGTTTTACCGCTGCCGTTCGGTCCTAACAGTCCAACGATTTTTCCTCTCGGAATCTGAAACGTAATGTCATTGAGTGCCTCTTTATTCCCAAATTTTTTGGTAAGACCTGTGCATTCTAAAATTGAATTCATTCCTTTCCCCCCTTGCTCACTTTTTCCATTAATGCCATAATTTCATCTTTCTGAAATCCGAGATGTTGCATTTTTTCAAAGAACATTTCAATTTCTTTCACTGCCAAATTTTCTTTTGCTTCCTGAATCATTTTACTATCCTCCGTAATAAATCTTCCACTGGTGCGTTGTGCAAAAACAAGACCGGTCCGTTCTAATTCTGAAAGTGCCTTTTGCATTGTGTTGGGATTAACCGATGCTTCTGTTGCCAGTTCTCGGACAGAAGGTAGTTTATCCCCCGGTGAAAACAATCCTGAAACAATCTTGAGTTCGATTTGTTCAATCAATTGTTTATAAATGGGGCGCTCTGAATTAATAATCCATTTCATAATATCCTCCTTTTATTTTATCTCACTGTATTACTGTACTAATGACTTAATACAATAATACAACTATTCTTTTCTCTTGTCAATCTTTTTTTCAAAAAAATAAAAAAAGCAACGTTTCCGAAAAAAGGAAAGTGTTGCTTTTCATTGATGATGTTTTTTCTTCCGGTGTATACTGTAAATAAGACTTCCTCCCAAAATAAAAGAAACAATATAACCAAAAGCACCCAATGCGGGAATCCCTAAAATTTTAGGATCCATATTGGTGGTGCTAATAAAACTTGACCCAATGAGCAGTGCTGCTGTGATAATACAAGTCACTAGTTTATTTACCATTAAATCAATGCGATCGAGGGGTTCTTCGGATCCCATAATTTCAAGATTGATCTTTGACTGACCTTTTACTGTCATTTTCAGAAGATCAGAAAGATGTCCCGGTAGTTCTAAGGTGCTCCGTCCGGCACGGTAAAGATCACGCCCAACTTCGAGTGCCTCTTTTTTAATTTCCAGATTCTCAATCGCCTCACCGGTCATATGATTTACCATAATCTGAATCACATTGGTGTCGGGGGCAAGTTTCGATAAAACACCTTCAAGGGTAATCACTCCACGGCTGAGCATGGTCACGCCTTTTGGCATGGCAATGTGATTCTCATTGGCAAGACGTAACATCTCTTCCATCAGTTTACCCATATTTATGTTACCCAGATCCATATTACCGTACTCTGCAATCATATCATCTACTTGAGCGTAAAGACGGGCGTGATTGATCCGTCCAGTATGAACGCCTATGGTTAAAATAACATTTTTTAAAGCATCGGTATTTTGGGTCGCCAATGCGCTAACAGCCTGTTTAAACAGTTCTTTATCTCTAGACGATAATGTCCCCATCATTCCCATATCGATCCAGGCAATTTGTCCGTCACGAATATGGATGTTACCAGGATGAGGATCGGCGTGAAAAAAGCCATCATCGATCACTTGTTTGACGTAATTTTCTGAAAGTTTCATGGCAATTTCGTTGAGATCATACCCCAAATCGATCAGTGCTTGATTGTCATCAATGCCTTCGCCTGAGATATATTCCATCACTAAAACTTTGGATGTGGTATATTTATGCAAAATATGGGGACAGGTGACATAAACAATCTCTTTGTTCAATTCATAAAAATGATCGGCATTATGGGCTTCAATGAGAAAATCCATTTCTTGCTGGGCGGCAAACCACATTTCATCTAACACCATCTTAAAATCGATGGCATTGCCGGTGCCCCCTGCTATTTTAAGTAGCGTAGAGGCTCTATCTAGAAGGGAAATATCCCTAGCCATGGTCTCTTTAATGCCGGGGCGCTGAACTTTAATCACAATATCACGTTCATCTTTGAGCGTCGCACGGTGTACCTGCGCAATAGAGGCAGAGCCTAACGGTGTACTGTTTATGGTTAAAAAAACCTCATCGAGCGGTGCTTCGTATTCTTCCTCAATCACCAGTTTCACTTCTTCAAATGACATGGGACGCACGTCGGTTCGTAATTTGATGAGTTCATCGCAATACGCTGGCGGCAGGATATCCTGCCGCATGGAAAGAACCTGTCCCAACTTAACAAAGGTAGGCCCCAAGTCTTCAATAATCAATCGTAATTTTTCCGGTGTGATTCCCTTGACAATATCGTGCTTTGCTAATATTGTCATAATTTCTTTCAGGCGCTGTCTGTTATATTCTTTTGCTTCAGTAGCGCCTGAACCCGTGGGATGATCAGACAGGGGTTTATCATTGTTATTCGGCTTCTTTGACCTCTGCGTCTTCTGCATTTTCACGCTCCATTTGGGTTAATTTATCTTTGATCACTTGTAATTCTTCCGGACTTAATTTGTCCAAATTTTTTGCGACTGATTCTGCTGTTGGTTCATCTTCTTTAACAACCACTGTAACATTTTCTTTCAGTTTATCTTTAATGTTACGTTTCAGCTCTTCATTCATGACTTTGCCTTGTTCAACCGTCAATTCACCTTTTTCAACAAATTGATCAATCATTTCTTTTGATTTTTCCGCAGTTGATGCTACTGCACCCACACCAGCCAAAATTACCTTCTTTAATTCTTCACCAAAATCAAAATTCGCCATTTTCTTTCTCCTTTTCTTATTCAAAAATAATATTATTTTATATTATATACCGCTCTCCTAAATTTAAGTTTAAATTTTTTCGGAAAAAGGCTTTATTCCTTCATAAATACCCTTTAATCTTTTTTATAAACAAGATGATTGATTTCCAAAAATGATTTTCCCGTTTCAAGAGCGATTCGTTTAACATCTTCATATTCCGGTGACCGTTTTTCAATATCACCGATACGGCAACACTTCATCCGAATGGGGCCAAAAGCAGTTTCTAACAATTCTTCTTTTCGATCCATGATCGTACGCCTAACGGGATAATAACGCAAACCAATGGTGGACGTTTCTTTAAATAAATAGTTTTCAACGGCGACACGTTTTGTTTCTTCACAAATTACGGTTAGCTTCATGGCCGGTCGATTTTTTTTCATGTAAATCGGGGTGTAAAATACATCGTTAACGCCCATTGCAAACAAACCTTCTAACACATAACCGGCATTCTCTCCAGTCATATCGTCAATATTTGTTTCGATCTCAACAATTGGCACCGTTTCTTCTTCTTCCGTATTACCTAAAAAGAAACGAAGTCCATTTAAAATTTCAAATTCCCGATCACCAAAACCATATCCCAAACGATCAATTTTCATTTGGGGAAAAGAATGTGTGTACTCGGCAAGTTCTGTTAAAATCGCCATACCAGTGGGTGTTGCCGATTCACCATCAATCCCTTTTGTGTAAACTTCAAAATTACTTTGCCCAATAATTTCAGCCGTTGCCGGTGCGGGTACAGGTAGCAGTCCGTGGGCACATTTTACAAATCCACAGCCTACATTAACCGCTGAACCATAAACTTTATCCGGTGCCAATGCATGAAAACAAATAGACGCACCCACAATATCCACAATGGAATCCACTGCGCCCACTTCATGAAAATGCACATGATCCATCGGCACACCATGGACTTTTCCTTCGGCTTCCGCCACCCGTCCAAAAATCGCAATGGCTGTCTTTTTTACCGCATCGGATAAGGTACTATCTTCAATAATTTTCACAATATCTGAGTAGTGCCGATGACAATGTTCATGTCTATCCATAATGACATGGCACTGAGTGCCAGTGATGCTCCGTTTCTGGGTTTTTTCTATTTCTAAATGAAACCCCGGTACGCCCAATTTGTTCAGTTCACTTTTTAAAAATTCCGGATCGACTCCAATATCTAAAAAAGCGCCTAAAGTCATATCTCCGCTAATTCCTGCAAAACAATCAAAATAAAGTATTTTCATTTTTCACCCTACCTTTTTTCTATTATAGTTGATTTATTTTCGACGCCATACAGGCCGCTCCAAAACCATTATCAATATTTACCACTGCAATCCCACCGGCGCAAGAGGTTAGCATCCCTAAAAGTGCTGATATTCCGCCAAAGTTAGCACCATATCCAATGCTTGTTGGTACAGCGACTACCGGTTTATCGGTCAGTCCACCGACCACACTAGCTAAAGCGCCTTCCATTCCCGCAATAACAATGATCACCCTTGCTTGATTGATAACATCCACATTGTCAAGCAAACGGTGAATCCCTGCCACGCCGACGTCATAGAGTCTTTTTACCCGATTCCCCATCACTTCTGCTGTAATGGCTGCTTCTTCTGCCACCGGAATGTCTGAGGTTCCTGCGGAAATAACCGCAATATAATCGTCTGTTGTTTTATAGGGTTCACGTTTAACCACTACTGAACGGGCTTCTTTATAATAAATTGCATCTGACGTTATTTCACGAATCGCTTCATATACCGTTTCATCTGCACGAGAGGCTAAAATATTGCCGGTTGTTTGTTTAAGCATATCGGTTACAATTCCCTGGATTTGCGCCAAGCTTTTGCCCGGACTGTAAATAACTTCCGGAAAACCATTGCGAATTTCACGATGATAATCGACTTTAGCATACTCTAAATCTTTGTACGGAAGATCTTTTATTTTTTCCAATGCATCGTCTACTGCCACTGTATTCGAATGAACCCCTTCAAGTAATTCTTTTAACTGTTCTTTATTCATTTTTTCACTCCATTCATACTGCCGGATTGATAACCGGCTAAATCTAGTGAAACCCCTTTGAATCCAATCGCTTTTAGGGTTTTCACCAAAACATCAGAATTCTCAAGAATAATTTCAAAATCAGAAGGCAGACACTCGATTTTCGCCGTCCCATTGATACTTCTTAATCGATACTGTTGCAATCCCAATTCTTTTAAACATTCTTCACCTGTTTCAATCATTCTAAGCTTTTTCGGTGTTATTTTTTCACCGGATGGTATCCGTGTTGCTAAACAAGCCATTGATGGTTTTTCAGCTGTTGATAAACCCCGTTTCTTAGAAAGCTCACGAATCTCTTGTTTCGTTAATTTCGCCATCGTTAAAGGACTTAGTATTTCCATTTCGCATAGTGCTTTTAATCCTGGGCGATCATCACTTTGATCATCTAAATTTGATCCGTCAAAAATAACATCACACCCCAAAGTCTCAGCTCTTTTTTTTATTTGGGTAAAAATATTTTTCTTACAATAATAACACCGTTCCGGATCGTTTTCAACAAACTCTGTCTGAGCAAAAACGTCAAAATTAATTATTTCTAGTCTCGCTCCAAAAGATTCTGACAGTTCTTTCGCATCTTCAAATTCTGATCGGGGCATCATACTGCCGTTGACCGTTATAGGTACCACCGCATTTCCAACCACATCTACAGTTACTTGAAGTAACAATGTACTATCAACACCACCCGAAAATGCGATGCATGGTTTTTTATATTGATTGATTATTTCTTTCAGAACCATTAATTTTTTATCAAGTTCCGAGTTCAAAAGCTTCTCTACCATGGTTTTACTCCTATCTTTTATATTAGCTTTATTATACGCCAAATTTAATATAAAAAAAAGAGCTTCTGCTAAACAAAAGCTCCTGAATCCTAAAATCAATTTACACTTAGCACTTATTTTACATTAATATTAACCACTTTAATTTTTAATTTCTACTTTAAGATGATGATTTTCCCTTGCCGAATCTTCAAAAACGTGGATTATTTTATTAAAATATAAGGGTTGATCGTCTGCTAAAATTAGCTTTACTTCAACATTTTCGGTGATTGACGTTAATTCATCGTGGAGTGCATCCAGATTTGCACCATAATAATCCGGAAAATCAAAAACTTTTTTTAATCCTGTATGAATGTCGTCATTTGTTTTAAAACAACGCATTTCAATTGTAAAATGTTTCATCGTCATCTCCTTTAATAAAGCGGTTCAAAATTCTTGTAATGATCTCCAGTATAATAAATCAGACCGTCATTTGAGTAAATAATGCGCTCGGCATTTCTACGTCCACCGGTATAATTAATATCACATTCTTTCCAATTACGACCTTTTTTCTCCGGAAGTTTTCCATCATAGTTACCAAAATGACTGCCTCCGATACTTTTACCTTTGGCTACTTCTTCTAGGTTTCCTTCTTTACTGTTCCATCCCAGTTTTTCGGCTTTCTCTTTAGTAATAAAGTTATTCGGCAATTTGTTATAGGTGTGAATATAAAGAGCTACTTCATCTTTGCTTGTATAACTACCGGATTCCTCAACAGTTGTATGACCGGTTTTTCCACCGGCTGTACCATTTTTTGTTTCGGAACATCCAAAGAAAAAAAATGTTGTCAAAAAAACAAGTCCCAATACCAACGCTGTTTTTAAATGTTTTTTCATTATAATCTCCATTCTTATTTCTAAAATAAAAAGCTGATCAATCTGAAATCAAGTCATTGCTTGAAACAGAATCATCAGCTTAAAAAGTCTATGGCAAGGGTAGCAGGATTCGAACCTGCGAGTGATAGAGTCAGAGTCTATTGCCTTACCGCTTGGCTATACCCCTATGGTGCTGCGCAATGAGCACTTTATATATTTTAGCTTTACGCAGAGGCTTTGTCAAGATATTTCTGTTATTTTTCAATTTCATTCTGATAATCTTTGATCGATAATGCCCGGGTTGCATTTAAAATAGCAATAACCGATACACCGACATCCGCAAAAACAGCTTCCCACATATTGGCAAAACCAAGGGCACCGATAATGAGTACAATGGCTTTAACCCCAAGGGCAAAAATAATATTTTGTTTGACAATCTTAAGCGTTTTTCGAGATATTTTCATCGCCGTGGCAATTTTCGAGGGTTTATCATCCATGATGACAATATCTGCCGCTTCAATCGCCGCATCCGAACCCATGGCACCCATAGCAATACCAATATCGGCCCGCATCAAAACCGGTGCATCATTGATCCCATCGCCCACAAAAGCCAACTTCGATTTACCTGCTTTTTCGGCCATTAAATTTTCCATTTTGTCCACTTTATCCCCAGGTAAAAGTTCTGCGTAAACAGTATTAATACCAAGTTCTGCACCTACTTTTTCACCTACTCTATGGTTATCACCGGTCAACATAACTGTCCTTTTTACACCGGCGGTATGGAGATCTTTTATCGCCTTGGCTGCATCTTCTTTTACTTCATCGGAAATCACAATGTATCCGGCATAAATACCGTCGATGGCAACATGTACCACTGTTCCTATATTATTATATTCACAATTAATATTTAATTGCTCCATAAGTTTTCGATTGCCGGCATTAATTTTCTTACCATCCACCACTGCTACTATGCCATAACCGGATATTTCTTTTGCACCGGTAATACGCTCATTATCAATTGTTTTACCGTATGCTTTTTTAAGGGATAATGAAATAGGATGATCTGAATAACTTTCTGCCAAAGCTGCTGTTTCTAAAAGGACAGACTCCGAAACACCAATGGCGTGGATATCTGTTACTTTGAAAACCCCCTTTGTAAGGGTGCCGGTTTTATCAAAAACAATAGTCTCCGCATGGCTGAGGGCTTCTAAAAAATTGCTACCTTTTACTAAAATTCCACACTTGGAGGCGCCACCTATTCCACCAAAAAAACTAAGTGGTACCGAGATCACCAAAGCACAAGGGCATGAAATAACCAAAAAAATGAGTGCACGCTGGAGCCAGTCACTAAACACCGCACCGGGCAACACAAGTGGTGGTACAATGGCTAATACAGTGGCAGCGATCACTACCGCAGGTGTATAATAGCGGGCAAAACGGGTGATGAATTGCTCCGTTTTTGCTTTCTTCGTACTGGCATTTTCCACCAATTCTAAAATTTTTGAAACGGTTGAATCATCAAATTCCTTGGTCACTTGAATTCTTAAAACACCATTTAAATTGATGCATCCACTGAGTGCTTCACTTCCTGTTTCAAGCTCACGGGGAACCGATTCACCCGTTAACGCTGAGGTATCTACCATTGATTTTCCATCAATCACCTTGCCATCAAGCGGAATTTTTTCACCGGCTTTTACTACAATTACCGTACCAATTTCTACATCATCCGGATTAACTTGAATAAGTTTTCCCTCTTGTTCGATATTTGCATAATCCTGTCGTATATCCATTAGTTCTGTAATTGATTTTCGAGACTTGTTCACTGCGTAACTCTGGAATAGTTCACCTACTTGATAAAATAACATTACGGCTACACCTTCGGGATATTGACCGATTAAAAAAGCACCGATCGTCGCAAGACCCATGAGAAAATTCTCATCAAAAATCCGCCCGCGAAAAATATTTTGAATCGCTTTAAGTACCACATCACCGCCAACAACTAGATATGCAACCAGATAAACCGTCAGTTTCCAGTACCCGGTTTCAGGTACCGCATAACCTACACCAAAAATAACCGCACCAATGATAATTCGTATTAAGGTCTTTTTTTGTTTTCTTGTCACACTCATCCACCTCGTCTTATTCTCGTCTTATTTTTTATAATTGAATTGCGCAATCCGGTTCTACTTTTTTACACACTTTGACCGCTTCTTGCATGATAGCATCAAAACGTTCCTCTTCTGCCTCAATAACTAGTTTTTGTGTCATAAAACTAATACTTGCTTTAGTTACTCCGGGAATCTTGCTAATGGCTACTTCCATTTTTGCTGCGCAGTTTGCACAATCTAGATCGATCATTTTAAATTTCTTTTTCATTGTATTACCCT
>JAVXTS010000048.1:0-6502 GCA_036642535.1 Eubacterium sp.
AGGAGAAAACAATGATCTTACAACAAGAAAGAGAAGATGTCGTCAAATATTGTCAGAAATTAATCACATCAGGCTTAACAAAGGGAACCGGTGGAAACATCAGTATCTTAAACCGTGAAGAAGGTCTTTTTGCCATCAGCCCCAGTGGGATTGATTATTTTGAAACGGAACCGGAAGATGTGGTGGTCATGAACCTTAAAGGTGAGATTGTGGATGGGAAAAGAAAGCCTTCCAGTGAACACGAACTACATCGAATTTTTTACACGGATCGGGATGATATCAATGCTGTGGTGCACACGCATTCAACATACAGCACGGTTTTGGGCGTTTTAAGAGAAGGTCTTCCGGCTTCAAGTTATTTGGTTGCTTTTTCGGGATACGATGTAAGATGTGGTGAATATGCATCCTTCGGTAGTATGGAACTGGCAAGGAGCACGTTTGAAGCGATGAAGGAACGTTATGCGGCGATTATGGCGAATCATGGTCTTATTGCCGGCAGCAAGGATATTCTCAACGCATTCAATGTTGCCGAAGAAATTGAACAATGTGCAAAAGTTTATGTTTTGGCAAGATCCATTGGAACACCGGTTATTTTAGACGATGTTGAAATGGAAAAAATGATTGATAAGTTTAACAATTCTTATGGTCAGCGAAAAACAAAAGATGCATGATAAAATATAAAAACCGATCCAAGTTATAGGGAGTCACCTTTGGTAATTTCTATAACTTGGATCGGTTTAATTTTTGAGAGAAATTCGGGAGAACACAGTTCGTCCCTATAGGTTAATCATTTGGATTAATGATTGCCGCATTCGTCAGCATGTTCGTGTTTTTGACAAATGGAGCCGGTTGATTTTAAAGCGCCACTTAAATAACGTTCGACAGATTCTTTTGCATCACCTTCGACACCGACAACGACTTCGATATTTCTTTGATTAAAAATATCGACGGCACCGCCGCCCATTCCCCCTGCGATAATAACATTAACGCCCATATCGCCTAAAAAATTTGGTAAAAATCCAGGTTTATGTCCCGGACTTTGGACGCTTGAAATTGCTGTAATGGCACCATTTTCGACATCATAAATATTAAAGTTTTCACAATGACCAAAATGTCCCGATACGATGCTTCCCATACTTGCTACTGCTATTTTCATTAAAAATTCCTCGCTTTCAATACTTTTTTATTTTAAAGTGGATGATCCACTTTGTAAAACCGTTCATTAAATGAGTATCACTGTATTTTGATAAACACCATACAGCGCTTTGCTTGCAGGACAATTTGTATTTGAAAGACTATGTCCGGCATTTATGGCTGCCGATGCTTGGCGATCATAGGGAATACGACCAACAAATGGAATGCCGTTTTCAATACAAAAGGTTTCAATTGTATTGGTATTTTCAATACAGGTATCATATTTATTAACGCAGACAGCTGTTTTGGTTTGAAAAATTTCTGCGGTTTTTAAAATACGTTTCATATCACTGATGCCTGAAAGTGACGGTTCAGCGACGATTAGTACCAAATCAACACCGCTAATAGAGGCAATAACTGGGCAGCCAATGCCCGGTGAACCGTCAATGATGGCTAGCTTTGCCTCTGGCGCGGATTTTGTGAGTAAAGTTTTAACCTCAGTGACAAGTTTTCCAGAGTTACCCCGTCCCATTGTTAACTGAGCGGTAGAAAAGACCGATTCGTCACGGTAAAGGCTTAATTCTCCTGCAATATCATCGGTCATTGACACGGCAGTTTCATTACAGGTATAAAGACAAACGCCACAACCTTCACAGGCGTAGGTGTTAATTGTATAGTGAGTATCCACTTGCTGTATAGCATCAAAACGACAATATTTTTGGCATAATCCGCAATCTGTACATTTTGAGGTGTCGATAAACGCCTTTTGTGAACCAAAGTAGTTTGATTTTTCCGGATTTGTTTTTATAGTGGTGATAAGGTGAAGATTGGGTGCATCCACATCGCAGTCTGCAAAGGCATCAGCCTGTGAAAAGTCGATAAAAGCTGCAGCTGTTGTTGTTTTGCCGGTGCCCCCTTTACCACTTAATATGAGTAGTTTTTTCATTTGTATACCGTCGCTTTCAATAGAGAGAGAAGTTTCCAAAACAAAGTTGCGGTTTCGGAATCTTGCTCACAAATGAGTTTAGCTTCGGCACCGATCTGCGCAAATTTTTTACGGTATGGAATACGGTAAAGGATGTCGAGCCCTTGTTCATTGCAAAATTCGTCAATAGGAGTATAGGTTTCTTCAACTTTATTAATGATGATGCCACAAGGTTTATGTAACAGATGTACCAAATTATAGACCATCTTTAAATTATGAAGACCAAAAGCGGTGGGTTCAGCCACTAGAATACAATAATCAGCTGAATTGACACTTTCCATTACGCTACAGGCACTTCCCGGAGGACAGTCAATAATGGTGAGTTCATCCGATGTGCCGGATTTTGAAAGGGCGGCTTTGATAACGGGAATTCCGGAAGCCTCACCGAGATTTAATATGCCGGTAACCACCCGAACTTCACCACGAGTTCCATATTCGATCGTACCAATGGGTCTTTTACATTCGCTGATGGCTCCGGATGGACAAACCAAAGCACAACCACCACAAGAATGACAGATTTCAGAAAATACCAGGGGTTTATTTTTGATAAAAGCCAGTGCGTTGAATTGACAGAAATCCACACAGTTACGGCATTCGGTGCATTTGTCCGCATCAAAAACAGGTAGTAGTGTGTTCACTGTTTCTGATTGGAGATTTTGCGGTTTCAAAAACAATCGGCCGTTAGGCTCTTCTACATCGCAGTCAATATAAGTGGCTTTGCTTGATGCGGCAACAAGGTTAACGGCAATGAACGTTTTGCCAGTGCCCCCTTTACCGCTTAATACCGCGATTTTCATTGATGCCCCAGAAATCCTGCATGGAATTCCGTCATTAGCGCCAATTCGCTATTATTAAATGCCGAAATAGTTTCAAGTGCTTTCGGCAAGGTGGTTTTATATATTTTAATGTCTGTCGCATTTAGTAACTCTGCAGCGTTTTGACCACAGCGTATGGTCAGTAAAACATCGGCGTTATGGTCAATAATGGTCTGTGCGGTTTTAATGCCGGCACCGCTTTCGGCATGGGCACCGGGATTATTAAGGAAGAACGATGTATGGTCATCCGTGTTATAAAACATGAAATACGGTGTTCTGCCCAAAGACACACATACGGTGGATTCTACTTTTTGTTCATCAACGGGAATAGCTAAAATCATTATTTTGTCTCTCCTTTTTCTTCTTTTTCATATGGAAAACGGTGTTTGTAACAGCCACCGCAGCCACAATAGAGTTCTTTACCATCACAAAGCTTATAATCGCCACCACTGATAACAAGAGACTTACCCTCTACCAGTGCTGTGGCAATTTTTTTTCGGGCATCATTGTAAATTTGCTGAACGGTTGTACGTGCGATTTGCATATATTGGCTACATTTTTCTTGGGTAAAGCCCCGGTAATCAATGATGCGGATTGTCTCGTACTCGTCGATGGTGATTACAATGGCATCATCAGAAAAATCGTTTTTTAGGGGTACAAAGGCAGTATTTTTTGGCAGACAGCAAACTTTACGACATTTTTTTGGTCTTGGCATGCACTTCACCTCAATTTGTAGTTTTCGACATATGCCGTTTACTTGAAAAAGTTTACCACTGAATCCGTCATATGTCAATAACTCTCTGTAAAAAAATAAGCAAATTCCATTGATGACTAAAGGTAGTTTGCTTATAAATTTTAGACAGTCTTATAGAAAAAATTATTTTGATGCTTGTGTCAGAATAGTCTCTAAGTATTCTTTACGTTCCATCTTTTCGAGCAATTCATTTTCAAGGGTTTCTTTTTCTTCGGATAATACTTGCAATCTTGTGTAATCAGTGGCAATTTTAGAAATGGTTTCATCAATTTCGGAGATGCGGAATTCCAGTGTATCCATATCAGTATCGATGGTATTATACTCCTGTTGTTCCCTATAAGTGAGTTTGATGACTTTAGGTCGGGGTTTTTCATTTTTTTCGGATTTGGGTTTATGAGGTTCCGGTTCGTCATCTTTACCATCATGTTTAGCAATGTAATCTGAAAAATTTCCGGTTTGGACAATAACTTCACCGCTGTTAATAAAGGAAAAAATTGTTTCGCAGACACGATCTAGAAAATAACGATCATGGGATACGGTGAGGACAGTGCCTTTGAAATCATCCAGATAATTTTCGAGAATAGTGAGAGTGTCAATGTCCAGATCATTGGTGGGTTCATCAAGAAGGAGTACATTGGGTGCGGACATGAGAATACGTAACAGATAAAGCCGACGTCTTTCACCACCGGAAAGTTCTGAAATATAGACCCACTGTGTATTGCGATCAAAAAGAAAGGTTTCCATCATTTGTGCGGCGGTAACAATATCACCATCGGCATTTTCAATGGATTCGGCACCTTCTCGAATATATTCGATGGCACGGAGAGAAAGATCCATATCTTCAGATTCCTGTGAGAAATAACCGATCTTAACGGTATCACCAATAGTAATTATGCCTTCATCAGGTCTTAATTTACCGGCAATAAGATTGAGGAGGGTTGATTTACCGCGTCCATTTTTACCAATAATACCGATTCGTTCGTTGGCACCGAAAATATAACTGAAATCTTTCAATACACAGAGATTTTTAAATGATTTTGTAACGTGACTGAGGTTAATCACTTGCTTGCCGAGGCGGGTAAATCCAACGTTAATAAGAAGATTATCTTCTGAAAGATCGGGAGCACTGTTTTCGATTTCTTCAAATCGTTGGATTCGAGCTTTTTGTTTGGTGGTTCGAGCTCTTGCACCACGCCGTATCCATGCCAGTTCTCTACGGTAAAGATTTTGACGTTTTTGTTCTATACTATTTTCAAATTCTCTTCTGGCGGCTTTTTTTTCTACAAATTCGGAATAGTTTCCGGTATATTCATAAAGATTGCCCTTATCAAGCTCGATGGTTTTGTTCACCACCCGGTCAAGAAAATAACGATCATGGGTGACCATAAGCAAAGCACCCTTTCGGTTGCCGAGATATTTTTCAAGCCATAAAATAGTTTCATTATCTAAGTGATTGGTAGGTTCATCGAGAATGAGTAAATCACAAGGAGAAAGTAAGGCGGAGGCCATGGCAACACGTTTACGTTGCCCACCAGATAAAGTACCGATGGTTTTATCAAAATATTTAATACCCAGTTGCGTGAGAATGGTTTCAACCTGAGATTTGAGATTCCAGAGATTTTTGATATCAATGGTATCGGTAAGGCGCATGAGTTGTTTTTGAAGAGATTGATCATCGGGGTGCTTTGCCATGAGATCGAGGGTGTTTTCATAATCACGGAGAGTGTTCATTTCGGGAGTATCCGCTTTGAATACTTGACCTAAAACAGTAATATTAGGATCAAGATCTGGTGCTTGTGCCAGATATTCGATTCGCTTTTGTCCATAAATCCGAACTTCACCCGCATCGGGCACATCTTGTCCGGAAACAATACGGAGCATGGAAGATTTTCCGGTACCGTTGATACCGATGACACCGATTTTATCGGTATCGGTAATATTTAAATTAATATTTTCAAAAAGAGTCTTGATACCGTAGGTCTTTTTAAGATTCATAAGCGATAATAAATTCATGTCGTTTTTCCTTATAAAAATAGATTTAATCAATAAAGATATTTTAGCATAGATTCTTAAAAGAAAAAAGAAAGAATATACCTGTATATACACATTTAACAAAAAAATACGGATAAATAGCATAATTTTCCTGTAATCTATTGCAAAACGATAAGATTTATGGTAGAATTGTGATATATTTAACAGATATTACCTTTTGTTTCTTTGTAGTAAATTTATGAAAAATGGAAACAAAAAGGAAAATAATCAACAATTTTCACATCATAATGTGAGAAATATGGAGGAAATAAAAGTGACAAAAGAAATTGTTTTAGCAGGTGCTGTACGTACAGCTGTTGGTAGTTTTGGTGGTGCTTTAGCGAATGTTCCAGTTGCTGATTTAGGAACAGCTGCCGTTAAAGAAGCAATGAATCGTGCTGGAATTAAACCTGAAGATGTTGATGAAGTTTTACTTGGCTGTATTTTACAGGGGGCACAAGGACAAAATGTAGCACGTCAGGCAGCTATTAACGCTGGTATTCCGGAAGAAGTACCGGCATTAACCGTTAATAACTTATGTGGTTCTGGTCTAAAATGTATCAATCTTGCTGCTGCAATGATTGAAGCCGGTGAAGCGGATGTTATTGTTGCCGGTGGTATGGAAAATATGTCAGGCGCTCCATATGCTATTCCTAAAGCACGTTATGGTTACAGAATGGGCAATGGCGAATTAGTCGATACCATGATCAATGATGCATTAACAGATGCGTTTAATCATTATCACATGGGCGTTACTGCTGAAAACATTGCTAAAAGATATGG
>JAVXTS010000048.1:6602-11905 GCA_036642535.1 Eubacterium sp.
ATGTCTGCTGAAAAAGCAAAAGAATTGGGCGTTAAACCAATGGCAAGATTTATTGTCGGTGCTTCTGCCGGTGTTGATCCTGCTTACATGGGTATCGGACCAATCGCTTCTTCACGTAAAGCTTTTGAAAAATCTGGTTTAACCATGGATGATATTGATTTAGTAGAAGCAAACGAAGCTTTTGCTGCTCAAGCCTGTGCTGTTGGACAAGAATTAAATATTCCTGATGAAAAATTAAATGTTAACGGTGGCGCTATTGCTTTAGGTCATCCAGTAGGCGCTTCTGGTTGCCGTATCATGGTTACTTTACTGCATGAAATGAAACGTCGTGGTTCAAAACGTGGTTTAGCTACTTTATGTGTTGGCGGTGGTATGGGCGTTACAACGATTGTAGAATCAATCGACGATTAATTAATCGGAAAGGGATACGAATATGAGTTTTGTAAAATTTGAACAAGAAAATGCTGTTGGTATTATCACGATCGATCGTGAAAAAGCAATGAATGCTTTAAACAGTGAAGTTCTTGATGATTTAAATAAAACAATTGATGCTGTGGATTTAGGCGTTGTACGTTGCCTGATTATCACAGGAGCCGGACAAAAAGCATTTGTTGCCGGAGCTGATATCGGCGAAATGAGTAGCCTTACAAAAGCTGAAGGACAAGCTTTCGGCGAAAAAGGAAATGCTGTTTTCAGAAAAATCGAAACACTACCAATTCCTGTTATCGCTGCTGTTAACGGTTTTGCTTTAGGTGGCGGATGTGAACTATCCATGTCTTGTGATATCCGTTTAGCATCTGAAAATGCATTATTCGGTCAGCCTGAAGCCGGTCTTGGGATTACAGCCGGTTTTGGTGGAACCCAACGTTTAGCACGTTTGATTCCGGTTGGCAAAGCAAAAGAAATGCTGTATGCTTGCTCAAATGTGAAAGCACCAGAAGCGTTACAGTTAGGTCTTGTTAATGCCGTTTATCCAGCGGATGAATTGATGCCTGCTGCTCTTAAATTAGCGGGTAAAATTGCATCTAATGCACCTATTGCTGTTCGCAACACTAAAAAAGCAATCAATGAAGGATTACAAGTTGATATGGATCAAGCAATTGCTCTTGAAGCTGTAGAATTTGGCGGATGCTTTGAATCAGAAGATCAAAAAGAAGGAATGGCGGCGTTTTTAGAAAAACGTAAACACGCACCATTCTTAAATAAATAGGTTTAAGTAAATTGATTATAACAAGGGTATTTTATGCGTTTTACGTGGGAATACCCTTGCCTTTGGGCTTTTAACTTGTATATACAAATCTGTATATACAAATTATATATTAATTATTTAGGAGGATAACAAATGAAAGTTGGCGTTATTGGTGCTGGTACAATGGGATCTGGTATTGCTCAAGTATTTGCTTCTACCGATGGTTATGAAGTAGTATTATGTGATATCAAAGAAGAATTCGCTGCCGGTGGTAAAGCAAAGATCGAAAAAGCTTTAGCAAAACAGGTTGCTAAGGGTAGAATGGAACAGAACAAAGCAGATGCAATTGCTGCTAAAATTACAACAGGTTTAAGAGACAAAGTTTCTGATTGCGACCTCGTTGTTGAAGCGGTTCTGGAACAAATGGAAATGAAACATGAATTATTCAAAGCTTTACAGGGAATTTGTAAACCGGACTGTATTTTTGCTTCAAACACATCATCGTTATCATTGACAGAAATGTCTCAAGGGATTGATCGTGCTGTTATTGGAATGCATTTCTTTAATCCGGTTCCTGCTATGAAGTTAGTTGAAGTTATTGCCGGATACAACACAAAACCTGAAACAGTTGAAACAATTAAGAACATTGCAACAGAAATCGGAAAAACACCGGTTCAGGTTGAAGAAGCTGCAGGCTTTGTTGTTAACCGTATTTTAGTTCCAATGATCAATGAAGGCATTGGCGTTTTCGCTGCCGGTACTGCTTCAGCAGCTGACATTGACACAGCTATGAAATTAGGCTGTAACCACCCAATGGGACCACTGGCTCTTGGTGATTTAATTGGTTTGGATGTTGTTTTAGCCATTATGGATGTATTACAATCTGAAACAGGCTCTGACAAATATGCCGCTGCTCCATTATTGAGAAAAATGGTTCGTGCAGGTGCTTTGGGTCAAAAATCAGGTAAAGGATTCTTTGATTATACAAAATAAATTTGTGTAACAAAAAATATTTAGGAGGAACAGTATGGATTTCAAACTAAGTAAGGAACATGAGATGTTACGCACACTCTACAGAGAGTTTGCAGAAACAGAAGTAAAACCTATCGCACAGGAAGTGGATGAAGAAGAACGCTTCCCAATCGAAACCGTTGAAAAGATGAAGAAAAACGGGTTGTTAAGTATTCCTTTTTCTAAGGAATTAGGCGGACAGGGATGCGACACACTGGCTTATATCCTTTGTGTTGAAGAAATGTCACGAGTTTGCGGTACAACAGGCGTTATCGTTTCCGCACATACTTCTTTAGGAACCGACCCGGTTCTCAAAAACGGAACACCGGAACAAATTGAAAAATACGGAAAACCACTTGCACAGGGTAAATTACTCGGCGCTTTCGGTTTAACCGAACCAAACGCCGGTACTGATGCATCCGGTCAACAGACAAAAGCTGTTTTAGAAGGTGATCATTACGTTCTTAACGGCACAAAAATCTTTATCACCAATGGTGGAAAAGCCGATATCTACATTGTTATGGCAATGACAGATAAGAGCAAAGGCACCAAAGGAATTTCTGCATTTATCGTAGAAAAAGATTTCCCAGGATTCTCTATCGGAACAAAAGAAAAGAAAATGGGGATCCGTGGTTCTTCTACAACAGAATTAATTTTTGAAGATTGTATCGTACCTAAAGAAAATCTTTTAGGCAAAGAAGGCAGAGGCTTCGGTCTTGCTATGAAAACACTTGATGGTGGCCGTATCGGTATTGCTGCTCAGGCTCTTGGTCTGGCTCAAGGCGCTTTTGATGAAACCGTTGCTTATGTAAAAGAAAGAAAACAATTTGGACGTTCAATTGCGAAATTCCAGAATACTCAGTTTAAATTAGCAGATATGTATGTCCGTATCGAAGCAGCACGTAACCTTGTTTACAAAGCAGCAATTGCTAAAGATACTCAAAAAACATTTTCAGTAGAAGCCGCAACGGCTAAATTGTTCGCAGCTGAAACAGCAATGGCTGTTACAACTGAATGTGTACAGTTATTTGGTGGTTATGGTTATACAAGAGATTATCCAGTTGAACGTATGATGCGTGATGCTAAGATTACCGAAATTTACGAAGGAACAAGCGAGGTACAACGTATGGTTATATCTGGCGATGTTCTGAAATAGGAAATGCTAAAGGAGGAAATTTAGGTGAATATTGTAGTTTGTGTAAAACAAGTTCCTGATACGAACGAAGTTAAACTTGATCCGGTAACTGGTACTTTAATTAGAGAAGGTGTTCCAAGCATCATGAACCCTGATGATAAAGCAGGTTTAGAAGCCGCATTACAGTTAAAAGATGATAACGGCGCACATA
This sequence comes from Eubacterium sp., assembly GCA_036642535.1. Classification (GTDB taxonomy): domain Bacteria; phylum Bacillota; class Clostridia; order Eubacteriales; family Eubacteriaceae; genus Eubacterium. Next base: position 10,149 of record JAVXTS010000048.1, read on the forward strand.
TTACCGTTGTTTCAATGGGACCGCCACAGGCAGATTCCGTATTGCGTGAAGCTTTGGCTATGGGCGCAGATGAAGCGATTTTGGTAACAGATAGAGCATTTGGTGGTGCTGATACATGGGCAACTTCTACAACGATTGCTGCTGCACTTAAAAAATTAGATTTTGATCTTATTATCACCGGTCGTCAAGCAATTGATGGTGATACCGCTCAGGTTGGTCCTCAGATTGCTGAACATTTGGGATTACCAAATATCAGTTATGCTGAAGACATTAAAGTTGAAGATGGCAATGTTATCGTAAAACGTCAGTATGAAGACAGATACCACACCATTAAAATGGCAATGCCTTGCTTGATTACAGCTCTTGGTGAAATGAATACACCGCGTTACATGACTCCGGGTGGCGTTTTTGATGCTTACAGAGAAAAAGAAGTTCAAATTTGTACGCTAGCTGATATGGATGTTGATCAGACAAACATTGGTCTGAAAGGTTCTCCTACACGTGTTTTTAAATCATTCCCGAAAGCTTTAAAAGGAGCCGGAACTGTTGTTCAATTGAATCCTCAGGAATCTGCTGATTTCATGCTGGAAAAATTGAAAGAAAAATTCATTATTTAGTGGAAAGTGGTGAGCATAGATGAGTTTACAAGATTATAAAGGTGTTTTCGTCTTTGTACAACAGGTTGATAATGTAATTATCCCCGTTTCTTACGAATTGATCGGCAGAGGTAAGGGATTAGCCGATGATTTAGGAACAGAAGTAACGGCTGTTGTACTTGGTTCTAATATTGATGCAATGGGTAAAGAACTTGCCCGCCATGGCGCTGATAAAGTGATCATGGTTGATGATCCGGTTTTGGAAGTTTATAAAACAGAACCATATGTACATGCTTTTACAGAAATGGTTAAAAAATATAAACCAGAAATTTGTTTATTTGGCGCAACGGCAATTGGTCGTGATTTAGCACCGCGTATTTCTGCAAGAGTACACACCGGCTTAACCGCTGACTGTACAAAATTAGAAATTAATCCGGAAGACAAAGGTTTAATGATGACACGTCCTGCATTTGGCGGAAACATTATGGCAACCATTCTTTGTCCGGAACATCGTCCTCAGATGTCGACAGTACGTCCAGGCGTTATGAAGAAATTAGAAGTTAACGATAATGCCCCTGTGAATGTGATTAAAGAAAAAGTAGAAGGCTTAAAAGATCATGACAATGTTGAAATTTTGGACATTGTTAAAACGGTTGCTGAAAAAATGGATATTCAGGATGCTAAAATTCTCGTATCCGGTGGCCGTGGTATGAACTCTCCTGAAAACTTCAAATTATTAGAAGATTTAGCAGACGCTTTAGGTGGCACTGTTTCTTCTTCAAGAGCATGTGTAGATGCCGGATGGGTTGAAAAAGACCGTCAGGTTGGACAAACCGGTAAAACAGTACGTCCTAACTTATACATTGCTTGTGGTATTTCCGGTGCGATCCAGCATTTGGCTGGTATGGAAGAATCTGATGTTATTATCGCAATTAACAAAGATGCGGGCGCTCCGATTTTCGGCGTTGCTGATTTCGGCGTTGTTGGCGATTGCCTGAAAATTTTACCACTGTTCACAGAAGCAGTTAAAAAAGAAATGGCAACACGTTAGTTAACTCGTTCATTTTAATAAAAACCTCCATCTAAAGCATTGTGCTCTGATGGAGGTTTTTTGTCGATAAAACAGTGTTTTTTTGTGGTCTTAAAGAAAGATTTTGTAAA
>JAVXTS010000049.1:0-11671 GCA_036642535.1 Eubacterium sp.
GTTCGCAGACTTATCTAATCTGCGAACATTCCTTACTTTAGTGCAACTTCAATTTTGGGCTTTACCACGGCCTTTCACGCATAAAAAACAAAAAACCGGTACTGTAACGCTTATGAATTTTTCATGCGTTACACTACCGGTTTTCTTATGCTTGATTGTGTTTTTTTACTTTTTTAATACGGAAATTTTCTTCTCTGTCTTTTTCTTCAATACTGTCTTCAATATATTTAATTTGATCTTTTAGTTTTGGAATTTGGATTTTATCAAGGGCATTGGCGCTTTTCTGCGTCTTTTTAATTTCTAAAGACAATTTAAAGGCGGTACCTTCAATTTCTGCGAGTTGATATGAAAGGTGTTTTACTTCATTAAATTTTTCAATCGCAACGTCTAGTGCCGGATTATTTTCATAAAAGCCATAGGGCAGACTAAAATTTTTATTACCATGATCATTATCCACAATTTCCGGAATATCCACCCCCATAACACTTCGTGTCCGCACATCAAAAGGTTCTTCGGATGCAATGGACAGCGCATATTCTTCAAGGTGGTTTAGACCCATACTGATACAAACTTGTTGGAGCGCAGTATAGGCTTCTCTAAAAATGACTTGAATCCGAGCTTCAATTTCTTCGGATTGTTTGACCAGTTTCATAATTTCCTGGATGAGAACCGTTCGTTTTTTATCTAAAAGGTTATACCCTTTGGTTGAAAAAGACAGGCTGGATTTTGACTTAATTAAATTCGCCTTTGTTGGCGTTATTTTAATGGCCATAATACCTTACCTACGCATTCTTCGGTAAATATTTGTCGATTAATTTCGGACTTAAACGATCGAGTTCTGTTACCGGCAGGATCGTTAGGAGTTCCCAACCCAAATCTAAACTTTCAAAAATCGTTCGATTTTCATCAAATGCCTGGGTTAGAAAACGGGCTTCAAATTCACGTCCAAAATCCATATACAAGCGATCAACATCGCTCAGGTCATCTTCCCCCATAATCTGGGATAAATCACGGACTTCCTGTACCCTTGAATAGGCGGCAAATAGCTGATTTGCCAAATCCTGATGATCTTCACGGGTATAACCCTCACCAATACCATCCTTCATTAAACGTGACAATGACGGCAAAATATCGATGGGTGGATAAATACTGCGCTGGAATAAATCACGTCCCAAAACGATCTGACCTTCGGTAATAAAACCGGTTAAATCAGGAATTGGGTGGGTGATATCATCATTCGGCATGGTTAAAATCGGTAAAAACGTAATGGAACCTTTGCTTTCACGAAGCATTCCGGCACGTTCGTACAATGATGCAAGATCGGAGTACATATAGCCGGGATAACCTTTACGGCTAGGCACTTCTTCTCTAGCCGAGGATATTTCACGCAAGGCTTCACAATATGCGGTGATATCACTCATAACAACTAAAATATGCATATCCTTTTGAAACGCCAGATATTCGGCAACTGTTAGCGCACAACGTGGTGCCGTATTTCTTTCGGCTACCGGATCGTCGGCATAGTTGACAAACATAACAACACGATCCATAACATTGGCTTCTTCAAAGGTTTTGCGAAAGAATTTTTCATCATCATGCTTAACGCCGATGGCGGCAAATACGATGGCAAACTGTTCGTTAGCATCGCCTAATTTTGCTTGACGCACGATTTGTGCTGCCAATTCATTATGGGATAGCCCATTGCCTGAGAAAATCGGCAATTTTTGACCACGAATTAATGTCATTAAAACATCAATGGAGGATATCCCGGTTTGAATAAAGTTACGGGGATATTCACGGCTCATCGGATTGATGGGCGCCCCGTTAATATTAGCTTCGGTCGAACTGAAAATATCGGCACCATTATCAATGGGTTCCCCAATTCCGTTAAAGACACGACCCATTAAATCCATTGAAATGGGGATATTAAACGATTCACCGGTGAATTTTGTAATGCTGTTTTCAGCCGCCATACCGGAAGTGGACTGAAACACCTGGATGGTGACCGTTGTTCCGGCAATTTTAATGATCTTTCCTTTTTTAATGGTCCCTGTTTTTTGATCCTGAATATCAACCACTTCGCCATAGAAAACATCATCTACATCTGAAATCTCGATCAGAGGCCCGTTAATGTTGTCAATTTTTAAATATTCTCTTCTCACGATAACGCCTCCTCTTAATCCTGATATTTTTTCGCTAAGCCATCGTAGTAGCCATCAATTTCTTGTTGAATGGCGTCGATGCCGCTGAGATCTTTATTGGGAATATTGTATTTCATTTTAATGATACTGTCAAAAATATGTTCATCGTATAAAACAGATGCAGGAATTCCACTTTTCTGTCCTTGTAGACCTTTTTCATAAAGATAATCAATCAACTTTAACATGCGATACTGTTTTTCCAAAGGGACATAAGTATCTTCATCATCGAAAGCATTTTGTTGTAAGAAACCAACCCGGATCAGTTTTGAAATATCAAGCACCCAACGTTGATCATCTGGGAGCGCATCCTCACCGATAAGCATCACCATTTCTTGCAATTTACTTTCTTGAAACAGTAAATCGAGCATTTTATTACGAAGCTGGATACTATCTTCAGCCACGTTATCTTCATACCAATCCGTCAACAATTTCACATAACCGGAGTAACTTTCCATCCAGTTAATGGCAGGGTAATGACGAGCATAAGCTAAATTTTTATCGAGTGCCAAAAAGGTATTGACATAACGTTTGGTATTTTCAGTTACGGGTTCCGAAAAATCCCCCCCGGCGGGTGAGACGGCGCCAACAATACTGATGGAACCTTGTTTGCCGTTTAGAGTATCAACTGAACCGGCACGTTCGTAAAACTCTGCAATACGTGAAGATAAATAAGCCGGATAGCCTTCTTCAGCGGGCATTTCTTCAAGACGACCGGAGATTTCACGCAGTGCTTCTGCCCAACGTGAGGTTGAATCGGCCATCATGGCCACATCATACCCCATATCTCTAAAATACTCGGCCATCGTGATGCCGGTATAAATACTGGCTTCACGGGCGGCAACAGGCATATTGGATGTATTGGCAATCATAACCGTTCGTTCCATGATTGATTTGCCTGATTTAGGGTCAATCAAACCCGGAAAGTCTTCAATAACTTCTGTCATTTCGTTCCCACGTTCACCACAACCGATGTAGATAATAATATCGGCATCGGACCATTTAGCAAGCTGATGCTGGGTCATGGTTTTCCCGGTTCCAAACCCACCGGGAATAGCGGCGGTGCCCCCTTTTGCAATGGGGAAAAAGAAATCGATAATTCGCTGACCGGTGATCAGTGGTTTTTCGGGTTCTCTTCTAAACGCACTGGGACGTGGTGTTCTGATCGGCCATTCTTGATATAATTTTAGAGCGTGTTTTATTTTGCGGCTATCTTCAACCACAACAACCGATTCTTCAATATTATAGCGACCGTCCGCTTTAACCTCGACCACGGTGCCTTCTAAAGTTGGTGGTGCCAACAGGCGATGTTCAATCATGACCGTTTCTTGTACGGTGCCGTAAATCTGACCCGGTTTAAGAATATCGCCTACTTTGACATTCAGTTTAACATCCCATAGTTTTTCACTATCAATGGACATTAAGCCAATGCCTTCGGGGATATAAATAGGGGATATTTCTTTAATTTTTTCAAGGGGACGTTGAATGCCATCAAACATATTTTTAAGCATTCCAGGTCCCAATTTAACACTTAAAGGCATACCGGTTGCAACAATTTCTTCTCCCGGTCTTAGGCCTTCTGTTTCTTCATAAACTTGAATCGTTCCGATGTCGCCATCAAGGACGATGACTTCGCCGATGAGTTTTTTCTGACCCACTGTTACCATTTCACGCATCTGAAAAGTGGTCATCCCGATTCCGGTGACAACCGGCCCATTAATGCCTGAAATCGTCCCTTTTATTTCGTTATTTACTTCATTACTCAAGTTAACCCACCTGCTTTTCCATGACTTCATTTAAACGCATACCGATCAATTTATAATGATCACGAATGAGATTTTCGACGGTAAAATCACAATTTATTCGATTTTCTTTGTCTCTTACGACAATGCCTCCAATGGTACCTTCAGGTAACGTATCAATGCGAATGGTGTAATTTTTTAAAAGAGTTGCACCGTTTTTCTGAATCAAAGTTTTATCGTCTTCTTTTGCAAAAATAACGAGATCTTTTCTTTCTCCGAAAATCTCCGGTATTTTATGAATACATCGAATAAGATAATTTTGATAAGTTTCTGTGCCAATATAATTTTTAGCTTCTTCTAAAATAGTCTGATTAAAATCAACCAGAATTTTACTGCGTTCTTCAAGAAACTGCGTTTTAGCAATATTTTTACCTTGGGCAATAATTTTATTTTTATCCCTGAAAATAACATGATAGCTACGTTCTTCAATGTTTCTTTTTTCTTCGCTAAGTTTCTGTGTCGACTCATCAACCATGACTAAACGTTTATCTTTTGCTGCATTGATGGTCTGCTTGCCCCATTCGCGCTGTTTCTTAAGGAGATATTGTGTAAAGACACCAAGTTTTTCTTCAACTGATATCATCTGTTCACTTCCTTACAATCCTACGGATTCTTTAATATATTGGGTGATTATACCTTGTTCTCGCTGATAACCGTACCGGTCAGGAATAACGGTAATAAGTGGGAACAAATTTTTCTTTTTTGATTCCATGACGAGGTCTTCAATCATAAAATATGCTTTTTCGGTCAAAAAGATAATCCCGACATCTTTGTCTTTCAGCACTTTTTTAAAGGTTGCTTCAACCTCATTCGGTTGCCTAACGTAAGCCCCTTCAATCCCAGTTAATTTCATGCCCAGATAGGAATCACGATTTTCACTGATAATAAAAGATTTCATAATCTTACAGACTTCCGATGATCATAATAGAAATGATGAGTCCGTAAATAGCAACCCCTTCGGCAAGACCAACATAGATTAGGGTTTTACCCAGAATTTTTTCGTTTTCGGATACAGCGCCAAGTGCGGCCGAACCAACAACACCAACCGCATAACCAGCGCCAACACAAGCTAATCCTGTCGATAATGCCGCACCGATATACCCTAACCCGGCATCGCTCATTCCAGAAGGATTCGATGCTGCCGCAACAGCAGATGGTGCAAACATAATAAGCGCAGCGGCCATTGTTGGAATAAACCCAGCTAAATTAATCTTTAAAAACTTCTTTAATTTACTTTGTTTTGCAGTGCAGTCTTTATAAATAAAATATACCCCTGCCGCAATAGTTGCCAATACTAAAAGACCGGCCATAATTGTAATAACTGTTAAAATACTCATTTTAAACTCCTTTTATATATGTGATTCTTTATTATATAATTGTATTGCTTTCTGAATTAAGCGGAATAAATTCTTCACCACTACCGGTATAATATTTACTAAATAATTCATAAAATTGCAGTCTTAGACATTGAATAAAGTCAATCAGACCTTCAAGAACAATCACTAAAACATTGCCAAGGATTAAAACAAAAATGCCACCAATACCGCCGCCAACCATTCTTGCTAATGTTTCAAATGCTAAGAACAATCCAACGTGAGTGAGTGCAAAGGCGCCAACTCTGATAAATGACAATGTATTACTTAGCATTGCCAGAAGCATTTCAAAGAGTTCAAATCCACTTTCAACGTAATAATCACCTGCTGATGTATCGTATAATTGTCTTTTTGCAAGCGCATTTGAAATGGGTTCCCGCAATAAAACCAGAACAATCAAAATAACGCATAAAACAACTAGAAACGGTACAAATGGCGCTCCGCCCGGAATAATATTCGTACCACACAAAGCTGCCAATAAAATACTGATGTAAAGTACAAATCCAGCGATGCCATTTTTACCAAAGACCCCCTCTTTGATATCTTTTTGACGTAATTTATTGATAATGCTGTACACATATGCAATAAAAAGCATCACAACGCCAAGAATAACAGCCGTTAACAAAATTGTGTTGATATTGTCAAAAGGCTTAATCCAAAGTGTTGGCAATAATGTTTCATTGCCAAAAATACTCCCATAAATAAAACCAAATATGACCGAACTACATGCCATTCTTACAAGGACACGCCCCAAGTCTATTCCCCTTCTGCCCAAGATTATGCCGGCCAGTAGCAGAACAATTCCTTGCCCCACATCCCCAAACATAAAACCGAAACAGAATAAATACGTAATGCTTAAAAAGGGGGTGGGATCGAGTTCATTATAAGCTGGCACCCCATACATTTTTACCAGTGATTCAAAGGGCTTAAACAGCCAGTTGTTTTTCATTTTAGTGGGTGGTTTGTTGGCCTTATTATTCAAATCCGGTTCAACAAACATTAAGATCATATCCTCATATTTAGCGGCAATCGCTTCAATCTTAGATTTATCTTTTTTAGAAACCCATCCTGAAAAATAAAAATTATCATCACTAAAAGCCATAAATTTCTTAATGATATTTAAATTCGCATATAATGTCAGAACATTAAAAGCTTCATTAGCTTCTGCCAAATTTTCTCTTCGATGTTTTTCTAAAACACTTTCACTTTCAGAAATTTCTTGTTCTAATTGTACCTTTTTGAGGTTTAAATCAGTTAAAATCTCATTCGGTGTTTTAACATAAGTGTCATTATATCCTTCAATGAGTTTAAAATTTAATGCTTGCAAAATACGGTTCGTTTCAACTTCAAAATCTTTAGGGGACATAATCATAAAGACTTCTTCGTTTTTCTTATCTCCAATATGAAAAACTAAGGAAGTGACCGTATTGTAAATACTTTTCAGTCGTGCCGCATTATCTTTAGAAACAGAACCGATGGTATAAGTAAAATATTCCATATTATTCAGATCTTCCATCCGAGCATCAATTTCTTTTAGATAATCATAAGCCACAATGCTGATCTCAGTTTCCGCTAATTGCGTCTTTTTTGCGTTGAGGTTACCAAATTCAATATCAAGATACTGTTCAAATCCATTTGACTTTTCCAGGATTGTGGCAAGATCAAATTCTTTTTTAGTCAACATCTCCATATTAAGGGTTAGTTTATTGTCGTAAAGCTCATTTAATTTTTGTAATTTTTGTACAAAAATTTTCTCATCCATCATGCTGTCGCCGGAAACGAGTTGTGCAAAACCGAGGAGTTCCCCAATATTTTTTTCACATACCGGTAAAGTAAAGCGTCCGGTATCAATCTCGTTCATGGCATCGACAATCTGAACATCATTGAAAAGAAAAATGTCCTTCGCAAAACGATCAACGTAATCAATCTTACCTACAACGTTCATCATCATAACACTTTCTATTGCCATATAATACTTCCTTTCACATCTTATTCTAAAGATCTGATTAAATATTTTTCTGTTTCTGCGGAAGTCATCCGATACCGCTTGCTTTCAATAATCGTGATAATATCCGCGATCTCAAATTCAGCTAGTCGTACAAACGCCACCACTTTGCCTAGTCCGGCTTCGTTATCCATAAATAGTCTCTGATACGCATAATATAAATAGCGTTCCCGCCTTCTTTCCATATACAAATCAAGGGTCTTGGTGTGATTAAACAAAAAATCATATTCTGAATAATTTTTCATCACTTCACGTAAGGTTTCAACATCTTTTATTTCGCTCAAATAGCGCACTTCTGTTTCTTTTACTCGAAGCCCGCCTCTAAGAGAATAAGCCAGTAATTCTTCCCGCGATAAATGATAAAACCGCTTACCACGATAAAACCAAACCAGATTCAGCAAATCAATACCTTCTCTGACCGTCGTAATCAATTTTTTATTTTTACGCTTATCAAGACTTTCAAGACGATTTTTTAAACGATCATAATAATACCGTTCAAGACTTTTTTCAATTGGAAAAAGATCTTCTTCCACCGTCACTTGTTTATATACTTCCAGCAAGCGATAATAATCCGTACCGATTAAAACTTTTTTAAAGCTATCCCAATCTTTTACTTTTAGTAATTTATCAAAATCAACCTGGGTAAAATTTTCAGAATAAACCAACAAATGCGAGAAATCTTCAAGATTATCACCTCTGGCAATACCACGAATCAAAATTCTGAGTGCTTCAATATCCGCACGTACTAAAAAAGTTTTGAGAAAACGTTTCTCATCCCCTTGTAAATAATGCAGCATTTTTTCAATCTCGAAAATTTTCATTCGATTTAGCGGAACCTCCAATTCCAAACGGTGTAAATGCGAATGATCTACCTCCGCAAGAAAAGGTCCATAATATGTATTGTCTCTGAGATAAGTGAACACTTCCTGTAATGTTGATGCCTTTATCAAGGTACTGTAATCAGAACTATTTAGCATTTTTGCCTTCATTGCCAATATTTTCGTGTTCACACACGCATGATTACTACTGCCCATCACCATTCACAACTTTTCTATAAATTTTTCGTTTTAGATACTTTGAAATAGTTCTTCTAAAACACGTCTTGCGCCATCAGTTTTACTTTGTTCATACTGTTCACGCACATTTCTAATGGATTTTTCCATATCACTTACACTATCATTCTTCTCTACTTCTGCTTTTTGAATTTCGATATTGTAATTTTCTTTACCTTGTTCTTTTGTTTCGGTGATAATTTTCGTTGCTTTTTCTTTTAATTCATTTCTCGTATCATTCTCAATTTTTGCTGCCCGTGCCGTTGCATTATTTTTTATTTTAATCGCACGGTTATCCAAATCGATGATCTGTTGAATAACGTCATTTATCATCCTACGAACGCCTCCTTTATTAGTGAAATAAACATTACGGTTTAGATCATTATAGCACTTTATGTAAGCAACGCAACTACTATTTTTTATTCTATAACGATTTCAAAACCAGTTTTTAGACAAATCTTTAAGATTGTAGTACTCACTTCTAAAAAAAACGCTTTCATAACCCTTCTTTTTCTCTTCTTATTATATAAGACATTTTAATTCTTTTGTTTGAATCATGATATCTTAAGAAATCCCTTGACCTTTTAAGCCAGATACTTTATGCTTAATTTGATCTCTCACCTTAGGGTGGCTATCAGATTGTGAGGTAAACAATGACAAAACAAAATTTTAAAATCACCGGTATGTCCTGTACTGCTTGTGCAGCTGCTATCGAACGTACCGTCAATAAATTGGATGGAATTGATAGTGCCGTCATCAATTACGCTACCGAAAATCTCGCCGTTACTTATGAAGCATCAGCAATCAAACCCAATGACATCATCACCGCTATTGAAAAATTAGGGTATGGTGCTTCCATCATTGAAACAAAAAAAAAGGGGCAACATCCAAAATCAGCTGGTGAAAATGCTATAAAACAAATGACCGTCTACAAAAAACGCCTGATTATTTCATTAATCTTTACCGTACCACTTTTTTATTTATCCATGGGACCCATGGTAGGTCTACCGGTACCATTCTTTTTAGCCGGTATTCAAAATAGCCTTATCAACACCATTACCCAAATGTTACTCACCTTACCCGTTATTTATATGGGCGCACATTTCTATAAAGAAGGGTTTAAAGCCCTTGGCAAACGCATTCCCAATATGGATTCACTGGTCGCTGTTGGTACTGGTGCCGCCTTCATTTACGGCGTTTACGTCCTCTTTCAACTCGCCTGGGGGTTTTCCTATGGCAATATGGAGATGGTGCATCACTTTGCTCACGAAATTTATTTTGAAGGCACCGCTGTTATTCTCACCCTTATTACCTTAGGTAAATATATGGAATCCCGGGCAAAGGGGAAAACCTCCCAAGCCATCGAAAAACTCATCGCATTGGCACCGGATACCGCCCGGGTTGAACGTGACGGTGACATTTTTGAAATCGCCATTGATGACGTCCATGTTGGTGATACTGTCCTCATTAAACCCGGTGAACGCATTCCGGTGGATGGTGATATTACCGAAGGGCATTCCAGTGTGGACGAATCCCTTCTCACCGGTGAGAGCATTCCCGTTGAAAAAGACAAAGGCGACCGTGTCATTTGCGGGAGTATTAATAAAACTGGTGCTTTCAAATTCACCGCTGCCAAAATTGGGGACGACACCACCCTCAGTAAGATTATTCATCTCGTTGAGGAAGCTCAATCTTCAAAAGCACCCATTGCCAAAATCGCCGATCAAATTAGTCGCTATTTTGTACCTGCGGTCATGGGAATTGCTGTTCTTTCCTTTGGTATTTGGCTCTTATTAGGCTATGATTTCTCCTTTGCGCTTTCCATGGGGATTGCCGTTCTAGTGATTTCCTGTCCCTGCGCTCTTGGGCTCGCAACCCCAACCGCCATCATGGTCGGAACAGGAAAAGGTGCCGAACAAGGCATCTTATTTAAAAACGGTCCCGCCCTCGAAAGTTTAGGAAAAGCCGATACCATCGTCCTTGATAAAACCGGCACCATCACCATCGGTAAACCATCAATCACCGATATTATTCCAACTGAAGCGGTTGATGCCACCACATTATTACAGCAAGTTGCTTCTATTGAAGCCCAATCTGAGCATCCCCTCAGTGAAGCTATCGTTGAAGGCGCCAAGGCACAACATTTGACATTATCCCCCGTTGATGATTTTAACGCCATCCCCGGCTTAGGTGTCGAAGGTAATGTTGACGGTCATTTTTTAACCATTGGCAATCTAAAATTAATGAAAGGCTCCGGCATTGATGCTGATAGCCAAATCACCCTTTATAATACCCTCTCCGACGCCGGAAAAACACCCCTGTTCATCGGTGAAGGAAAAACCCTAATTGGCATAATTGCCGTCGCAGATACCCTTAAAGAAAATTCAAAAAATGCCATTGCACAGCTAAAAGCCATGGGATCACAAGTTTACATGCTCACCGGCGATAATGAACGCACCGCAAAAGCCATTGGTTCAACCATCAATATCGACCACGTCATTGCTAATGTGATGCCAGAAGAAAAATCTGCTCTTGTTAAAAAGCTCCAACAAGACGGTAAAAAAGTGATCATGGTTGGTGATGGGATCAACGATGCCCCGGCACTGGCGCAAAGTGATATTGGCATAGCCATAGGAAGTGGCACCGATGTCGCTATTGAATCAGCTGATATTATTTTGATGCAAAATGATTTACTGCAAATCGCTTCTGCGATCCAGTTGAGCAAAGCCACCATCCGCAATATCAAACAAAATCTGTTCTGGGCATTCATTTATAACACCATCGGTATTCCTCTAGCCGCCGGAATTTTATTCATTCCCTTCGGTCTTAAACTAAACCCCATGTTTGCCGCCGGTGCCATGAGCCTGAGTTCGGTTTCCGTTGTTCTCAATGCCCTTTCCTTAAAACGATTCAAACCCAAATATGTTCACATTGACGATAAACAGCCCACACAAACGACTGTTATCCATACTAAAAATGAATCTGACGATTCAAAGAAAGAAGGAATTATTATGCTAAAAAAATTACACATTAATGACATGAGTTGTAAACACTGCGTTAAGCGCGCCACCGACACTCTAAACGCCATCGACGGCGTTTCAAACGTTGAAGTATCCCTTGAAAATGCCGGAGCCACCCTATCCGTTACCGATGCCGTCACCGATAAAATGCTTTGTGATGCTTTAGATGATGCCGGGTATCCTACCTCTGTTGTTGAGGATTAAGAAGAACATAAAATCGA
>JAVXTS010000050.1:0-11093 GCA_036642535.1 Eubacterium sp.
ATTTTAATACTTATTATACCAGCAAAGCTTTAAATTCTTTGATATCTCTCGGGTATTTTTTTTCGTCCGGAAGTAATCCTTTTTCAACCATCGCATTATAAATATCTAACATCATCGGTTTTTTTAGATTTGCCCGTCTGAGAATATCTGCATCGCTAAAGACTTCTACCGGTGTGGTATCGGCTATAATTTCACCATTACAAAATACAATGGCACGTTCTGCCCATCGATAGGCAAAATCAACATCATGGGTTGAAATTAACATCGTTTTCTGTTGGTTGCTCAGCTTTTCAAGAACTTCTTCTAACATTTCAGCATTAAGTGGATCGAGTGCTGCCGTTGGTTCATCAAAAACAATCACCTCCGAATGCATGGCGATAATATCTGCGATCGTTATCCTTTTTTTCTCTCCACCACTGAGATAATGGGGCGGTCGATCTTTAAAATCGGTAATGTTCATATATTCTAGTGCTTCATCGACACGACGCACCACTTCTTCTTTTGGTAGTTTCAGATTCATCGGACCAAAAGAAACCTCGCCCATTACCGTGGAGGCTATAATCTGATTATCGGCATCTTGAAAAACAATGCCAATTGATTTTCTTAGGGTATTTAAGTCTTTTTTATCGTGGGTTATCTTTTTACCTTTAAAATAAATCTCTCCGGACTCCGGTGTCAAAACACCATTTAAATTCAAGAAAAAAGTCGACTTTCCAGCTCCGTTAGACCCGATAACAGCAATACGCTCACCTTTTGAAATTTCGAGATTAATCCCTTTAAGTGCCATTTTATCGCCGGGATAAGCGTATTCCAGATCTTTTATTGTGATCATTGTTTCTTTCATACTTTTCTCCTATATATTCAAAATCCAGACTGCCATCAAAAGAATGATGACCAAAATTCCGGGGATAACTTGATTTTTTTTCAGTGGTTTTTCAGCTTCAAGAAAGGACAGTTCACCATCATAACATCGGGCTTCCATCGCATCGAAATACTGGGATGCTTTTTTCATTGAAACAACAAATAAATTACTCATAGAATGTCCAAAAGAGTAAACGGCTGTTTTAAAATCGCAATAACCTAATCGAGATTCAGCTGAATTTTTCATCTTGGCCTGAGTATCCATCAAGATAAAAATATAGCGATAAATCATATTCATTAATTCAATCACTAACTTAGGAACATGTATTCTACCAAGAACTCCAAAAATTTCTGTTGATGGTGTCGAAAGTGACATCATATACATCGCACTAACCGCACCAAAGGCTTTTCCCCAGAGATAAAGTGTTGTGCTCAAACTTTCTTCTGAAATATAAATATAAAAAAAATGACAATTTAAGTAAACAAGCCCTAAAGGTGTTGATGAAAAATTTAAAAGAATAGCAATGCTTCCCATTATTAAAAAGGCGATGGGTACTGTTAAAAAACCAAGGTAATCTCTAAAAGACACTCCACCCATCACAATGGTGACATAACCCGTAATTAAAATAACTAATACCGAAATATAAAGACTATTGGCTATAATACAAAGTAACAGCAATATTAATGAAAAGCCCACTTTAAAACCGGGATTCCAGAAATTTATTTTCGAATTATAAGCAATAACATCAATGGAAAAAACAGATCCGTTATGTTGATGTTTATGACGGTGTTTATGTCCTACTTGATGGTCCCGATGTCTCAACCAATAGATAAAACCCACGATGCACAAAATCCCAAGGGCACTTAAAAAAAACTTCACTCGCTTACTCCTCTAAACTTTAAAAAAAATCCTATAACGTCTAAAAAGAGGGTAGGCGCGATCCTACCCTCTTTTTTAAAAAATTATAACTCAGAATTTTCTTTACCAAGTTTTTTTCTTTCAACCAGACGCCCCATAAAGAAGGCCATTATTCCAACACCAATACCGGTTTGAAGACAGAATACCAATGATTCAACTTCACCCGGAAGTTCTCCGTTAATCATTGTTTCAAGCACAGGCGTAAACCAAGGTTCGTATTCACTCCCTTGAATTTCCGATATCATCGTACTTCCGGCATCATCGGAGCCACCAAATTCAGCACCTTTTAGCATAAAGAGAGGTACGACTGCTATAAGAACCACAACCACTAACATAATAATTACTGTTTTTTTATTTTTACTCATGCTTGTTTCCCTTCTGCTAAAAAGCCAATAGACGTCAATTCCGGTGTGGCATAGGTTTCAAGCGCGATTACGATAATAACCGTTAACAAACCTTCAATAACTGCCAGTGGCAATTGAGTTGGTGCAAAAACACCTAGAAATTTAACAGCCGATGCCATCACTCCACCCTGTTCGGAAGGATAAGCAAAAGCTAATTGCATACTTGTAACACAATAGGTAAATATATCACCCAGAAAAGCCGCTAAGAAAACGCCTACTTTACGGTTAACTTTCATCTTCTGAGAAAGTATATAAACACCATAAGCAAGGAACGGACCAGCAACTGCCATCGAAAATGTATTGGCTCCTAATGTGGTAAGTCCGCCATGGGCTAACAAAATAGCTTGAAATAATAAAACGATAATACCAAGAATACTCACTGCGCTGGGTCCGAATAAAATAGCACCTAATCCGGTTCCAGTCATATGGGAACAACTTCCGGTTACTGACGGAATTTTTAATGATGAAATGACGAAAATAAATGCACCTGCCATCGCCAATAATGTAATCGCCCGTCTATTTCCGGTTAATGTCTTTTTAATGGAGAAAAAACCGGCCACCAAAAATGGAATACAGAGTATACCCCACATAATGCAATAATTCACAGGAAGATAACCTTCCATAATGTGCATAGCGTTTGCAATCGGTGTAATTCCAAAAACAAGTGCGCCTGCCATGAACATCGTTACCATACTTCTTTGCTTCTTTGTCATTGTTTACCTCCTCAAATTTAGGCGATAAAAAAATCGCCAATCCGAAGGACAAGCGATGAAAGTCCGAAATAAATGTGTTAAAACAATACACAAATCCGTCCTCACATTCAGTTATCTCCTCGTAACTAAATGAAACTTTATCTTAGGGTTAGCTATCTGACTTGACTTGCGTCTTCACAGTGGCGGGACCATTTGGGATTTTCACCCAATTCAGCTTCAACCATCAAATTATTGATGGAAACCATAAGATACATACTCTATAAAACTAGACTACTTCTAAAGTATATCACGTAAAGCTATTTTGTCAATACTTTTATACCAAATTTCAATTAAAATAATCAGTTTAGCTTATACCCATACCCCTATAGGTATAATGGTTGCTTTAATTATTTTTAGTTATCAACCCGACAAGTTTGTTATTTATAAAAAATCAATCGGTAATGGAATCTTGTTGACTAAATTTTGCAATTAGACGTAATCCATTGCGAAGAAAATAATCCTCAGCCTTTTTATTAATGCGATTAAACACAATTTCTGCGGTTTCTTCCGTAATTTTTCCCTCTTGATATAAGTTAAATAAACTACTATCCATTGTGCGCATACCTTCACTCGCTCCTGAAAAAATAGCAGAATCAATTTGATGTACCTTTCCATCTCTGATCATATTGCGAATGGCGGGAGTAACCAACATGATTTCAAAGGCCGGTACCAAACTCCCATTCAAAGTGGGGATGAGTTGCTGTGACACAACGGCTTCTAATACCATGGATAAAGGATTCTCCATTTTTAACTCTAGCAATACAAATATCGGATTTTTCTAAAAAAGTAGCACTTCTGGTAATCGTCCCAATGTTTCTCCCACTTGAACCATACCAATGGCATACTCCGGAAAACTTCCACTTTCTTCCATCGCACAGTGAAGAAAATAAACATCCGAAAGTTTGTCGGCAACGGTTTTTAAAATATTTTTAAACTTTTCATCTTCAGAATCCTGCACCATCAATTCCAAACAATCATAAACGGTCATCTCCTACATTTTGCATCAATTTAACCGTATAGGTTCCACTTTCCATTTGAAGAGGAAAAGCTTCGTAAGTTCCCGTATTTTCAAGATCATAATTATATTTTTTATCATCCTTGACAATCTGAAGCTTTACTTTGAAATTACCGGTATAATTTGCCATAATATACCCCTCATTTGCATGCGTAAAATCAATGCTTCCTTCTGTACATACAGCTGTTTTCGATCCAGAATATTGAGGTATTTTCATTTCAGGTAGTGTATATGAACGTTCTGCTTTGCCTCCTTGATTGCTACATCCGGATAATCCACAAAAAACAAGTATTTTTGCTTTGATTTTAACAATATTCTACAATACTTGCCGCACCAATAATACCGGCATCATTTAAAAAAGTCGCAAGGACAATTTCCGGCATTGCTATTTTTTTAAAGGTCATCTGTTTTTTTACGCCTTGCTTCAAACTATTCAAAAGAAAATCACCGGCACTTGCGACGCCACCACCAATACAATAAATAGCCGGATCAATGATATCGGTAATATTTGAAATAGCAATAGACAAATGTTCAATCATATTGTTAAAACAGACTTTTCCTACAAGATCATCTTCTTTTGCCGCATCCATCACCATTTTTGCATCAATGGCATTAAAATCGCCTTTGGCGCTATCCATAATTTTTGAAGGTTGACCTTCAGCAATCATTTTTTGTGCCAAACGAATAAGTGCCGTTGCCGACGAAAACGTTTCTAGACAACCATTTTTTCCACAATTACAATCATAAAAATTGCAACCAACAATCATATGCCCCACTTCCGATGCCACTCCATGAGCGCCATTGACCCCTTTTCCGGAAAGAATGATACTACCACCAATACCTGTTCCAATGGTAAGCATCACCGCATCCTTATATCCCTTGGTACTGCCAAAATTATTTTCAGCCAACCCTGCAACCGTAGCATCATTGGCTAAATAAATATTTTGTCCGGTCAACGCTTCCAGATCCGCTTTCAATGGTTTATTCTCCCATTTTAAATTAGGGCAAGATAAAACGCTCTTACCATCTCTCGAAATAATACCCGGAATTCCCAAACCTACGCATCTATTTTTTACTTTTTTCTCTTTTTCAAGTGCTTTTACAAGTTCTGCGATTCGGTTAATCACTGCTTCATATCCCTCTGCCGCATTTGTTTTAACACTTATCTTTCCAATCACTATACCCTTTTCATTAACAAACCCTGCTGCTAAATTTGTTCCGCCGACATCAATACCTATATTCATTTTTTCACCCTTTTGATTATTTTAATGTACTTCTTTTCTAATTATACTCCATCTGTGTTACATTTTGAAATAGCTCTAAGAAATTTAACACGACAAACGTATGAATGAATTGATCCACCGAATTCCATAGAGTCCCCTTTAAATTTCTAAGAGCTGTTCCAAATATTTAATGGGATTTAAACTTATACTAAATCGCTTCCGTTTCAAATATATCTTTTTATTGCGTATTTCAAGCAACTTTTTATTTTTTGTAAAGTTCCTAATTAATACTAAATATAGATTTTAATTGACAAATATCACAACATATAGTATTATTTCATTTGCGATCAAACTTATTACCGATAGGAGCAACTTAAAATGATTGAATCAATTATTAAACGAAACGGCGATTTGGTGCCTTTTGACGACCGTAAAATACATAACGCTATTTATAAAGCGAATCTCTCTGTCCCCCGTGAACCGATGTCTGAAAAACACATCCAATTTTTGACAAGCGTTGTGATGACAAACATGTCCACCTCTGCAAAACCGACGGTGGAAGAAATTCAAGATATCGTAGAAGAAACCCTGATCGGCGCCGATTACCCAAAAACAGCCAAAGCTTACATCCTCTACCGTGCAGAACATGCCAAAACCCGTGCCGCTGAGGGTGATCTTATGGAAATTTATAAGGATTTAACGTTTCGTTATGCCGAAGATGCCGATCTTAAACGTGAGAATGCCAACATTGATTCGGACACCGCCATGGGTACTATGCTCAAATACGGCTCCGAAGGGGCAAAGTATTTTGTAGATCATTATATTCTGCCCAAAAACATTGCCGCTGCACATATATCAGGTGACATTCATATTCACGATAAAGATTTTTATATGCTCACCGAAACCTGCTGTCAGATTGATTTACTTAAACTTTTTAAAGATGGTTTTTCCACAGGACATGGTTTTTTGAGAGAGCCCAATGATATCCGCAGTTATTCAGCACTGGCCTGTATTGCTATTCAAGCAAATCAGAATGAAATGCATGGCGGTCAAAGCGTCCCTAATTTTGATTATTCCATGGCACCCGGAGTGGCAAAGACCTTTGAGAAGCTCTATTATAAAGCTCTTTTTAATTGTTTGACAATACGTCATACGCTCTCGGACTCTACTCTTTCGTCTCTTTTATCTTCTGTGAAATCAGAAGCACCCCAAAGCATTTCCATGAAAAATGATCCGGTTTTTTCAAATCACCTCATCGCTGTTTTAAAGACCCTTTCACTTTCGGAAGATGCCCTCAAAAAATGCCACTCGCTGGCATTCGAAATGGCCCTTAACGATACCGATAAAGCCACTTATCAAGCGATGGAAGCCTTTATCCACAATTTAAACACCATGAATTCACGTGCCGGCGCCCAAGTTCCTTTTTCATCTATCAATTACGGCACCGATACCTCTGCCGAAGCACGCCTTGTGATCAAGAATCTGCTCAGAGCCACTGAAGATGGGCTGGGTAATGGCGAGACACCCATTTTTCCGGTTCAGATCTTTAAAGTAAAAGAAGGTGTTAATTACAATAAGACCGATCCAAATTATGATTTATTTCAACTTGCTATTCGGGTTTCAGCCAAACGCCTTTTCCCGAATTTCAGTTTTTTGGATGCGCCGTTTAATGCCGCCTATTATAAAGAAGGCAACTACGATACAGAAGTCGCCTATATGGGATGTCGTACCCGTGTGATGGGGAATTCCTATGACCCTACAAGAGAAATTACCAGTGGTCGGGGGAATTTGAGTTTCACCTCGGTTAATCTCCCCCGAATTGCCCTTGAATCTGAAAAAGACCGTGATCGTTTTTATGCTATTCTTGATACACGGATCGCACTTGTTGCCGAGCAACTCCTCCATCGTTTTAAAATACAATGTCACAAACTTGGGCGTAACTACCCCTTTTTAATGGGACAAGGCGTATGGATCGATTCCGAAAACCTTGAGCGTGAAGATCGTATTGAAGAGGTTCTAAAACATGGCACCCTCAGCCTAGGTTTCATCGGTTTAGCCGAAACACTCAAATACCTGACCGGTTTTCACCATGGTGAATGCACCAAAAGCCAATCACTTGGTCTTGAAATCATCTCACATATGCGCCACCTAATGGATGCTCTTTCCGAAAAACACCATCTTAATTTTACCCTTTTAGCCACACCGGCAGAAGGGCTCAGTGGCCGATTTATTGCTATTGATAAGGAAAAATTTGGCATCATTCCGGGCGTAACCGATCGTGAATTCTATACGAATTCTTTCCACGTTCCTGTCTATTATCCCATTCAGGCTTTTAGGAAAATTCAGATAGAAGCACCCTATCACGCACTTACAAACGCCGGACATATTAGCTATGTTGAGCTAGATGGTGATGCAAGCGCCAATCCCGAGGCTTTTGAAGCCATTATCCGTTTTATGAAAGAATCAGGCATCGGTTACGGTTCTATCAATCACCCGGTGGATCGGGATCCGGTTTGCGGTTATAACGGCATCATCGGTACAGAATGCCCCGCCTGTCACCGAACCGAAGGAGACGGCGCACCGAATTTTGAACGCATTAGGCGGATTACGGGCTATCTGGTCGGCACCACCGATCGTTGGAACAATGCCAAACGTGCCGAGGAAAAAGCGAGGATAAAACATGGGCTTACTAAGAATTAACGGTATGATCGAAGAATCGATTGTCGATGGTCCCGGCCTCCGTTTTGTTATTTTCACCCAGGGTTGCCCCCATCATTGTCCCGGATGTCATAACCCCCAAACCCACGATCCCCGTGGTGGTTTTTTCATTGATACCCATGTGTTACTCTCTAAAATTTGTGAAAATCCCTTACTTAAAGGCGTAACTTTCAGTGGTGGCGAACCCTTTGCACAACCCGAAAATCTTGCTGAATTAGCTGCGTCGCTCCACAAAAAAGGCCTTGATATCATGACTTATACCGGCTATACCCTCGAAGCGCTCCGTGCTAAAAACACGCCAGCGATAAATGCCCTTCTTCGTCAAACCGATACCTTGATCGACGGCCCTTATGATGCCACAAAACGTGATCCATCTTTGGCTTTTCGAGGCAGTTCGAATCAACGTATGATTCATTCCATTCCCACTGTTTTAAACTTTTTATAGGAAACAGATCCCCGTCTCACTTTTTTTAAAACAAAAAACATCCCTTTTAGGTGTACACTTAAAGAATGTCACACGCTAAAAGGGATGTTTCTTTTTAATACTCTGATCTTTTTATTTTTCTTTTAATTGCCGAACCGCTTCTTCTGCTGTTTCCCACTCATTATAATACAGTGTTTCTGTGCGCATAATTTCTTGTTTTTCGTGGCCTTTTCCAGCGAGTACTAACACGTCCCCCGGTTTTGCCAAAGTTACCGCATGATAAATGGCATTCCAACGTTCAAGAACGGTTGTATACTGATCTGTTTTTTCTGCCACAGCCGCCGCCACTGTATCAATAATATCTTGGGGTTCTTCACTGGCAGGATTATCAGAAGTGACCACAACGTAATCTGCCCATTCCCCTGCAATGCGTCCCATGATCGGGCGTTTTTCTTTATCACGATCCCCATTACAGCCAAACACAAGGATAATACGGCCGTCATACATTTTTCTGACAGCTTTAAGGAGTTTTTCAAGGGCATCCGGTGAATGTGCATAATCGATAATAATATCAAAATCGGTATCCAGTTCCAAACGTTCCATACGTCCTTCAACAATGGCCATATTGGCCAGTGCTTTTTTAATGATTTCCATGGATACACCATCAACTAAAGCGTTAATAATCGCCGCCATGCTGTTGTACACCATAAATTCCCCAGGGATGGATAAGGTAATCGCTTCTTCACCATCTTTAGTCACAAGAGTATAGTGCGTGCCTTTAATATTATAAACCATATCTTTTGCGTAAAAATCGCACTTCTCATCAAATCCATACGAATAAACCGGCACACCTTTTTTTGCCGCACAACGTTCATAGAGTTTTTGACCCCAAGGATCATCGCAATTCACAATGTTAGCTTTTGTACTGTACTCAAAAAGTTTTGCTTTCGCTTCAAAATAATTTTCAAATGTTTTGTGATAGTCCAGATGATCCTGCGTCAGATTCGAGAAAATAGCATAATCAAACGAAACACCATTGACACGATCTAAATCAAGCGCATGGGATGAAACTTCCATAACCAAATTTTCACAACCGGCGTCAACCATTTCTGAAATAATCTCTTGTACTTCAAGTGAATCCGGTGTGGTTCTACCCGCATTATCGATGATTCGGTCATCAATCTGATTATTGATTGTCCCGATCAGTCCACATTTGCGATCGGCCGTTTTAAAAATATGTTTGAGCATATACGTAATGGTGGTTTTTCCGTTTGTCCCCGTCACACCTGTAATGGAGATTTTATCGGATGGCTGTCCGTAAAAACGACTTGCCATTGTTCCTAGCATATGCCGTGAATTTTTCACTTTGACGTACATAACATCGTCTTTATAATCATCCAGATCATTTTCATAAATAATAATCGTCGCACCTTTTTCAATCGCACCCGGAATATAACGATGCCCATCTGTCTTAAGTCCTTCAATGGCAACAAACATACTATTTGGCACGACTTTAAGTGAGTTGTAGACAATGCAATAAACATCAAGTTCAGGTTTATTGTTACGTACCTCAAGGATTTCGGGGTCTTCTAAAATTCGATTTAATTTCATAGTTACCTCTATTTTTTCATTCTTTTTTCCGTTAACTTACCTATTATACAGCTAAACCCTTCATTTGTCCATATATCGGTGATCCAAAAAACGAACGTGGATCCAAAATCACAAATTTGTCCGGTATATTGATGCCTCTAAACGCTACTTTAACCGAGTGGGTATTTTATGATCCGGAAAACAAACGCATAAGAGGTTAATAAAAGCCGATAATATATTCGTAGCAGAATGAACAATAATCAGCAAAAAAGCCACTGCGTTCTGCATTAAGTTCCTGACTTAATTCTTCATAGAGGATATGCGCATTTAAATTCATTTTCAAAACCCCATATTTTATTTGTAAAATAACATACAACCGCAACTGTTCTTTTTTTATTCTTTTTCGTTTTTTAGTAAGTCAATCACTTCTGTCAGATTGGTCAGTTTAGCATAAAGCCGCTGTTTTGTCGCCTCATCCGCTTCAATAAGATCCGGAATCATGACCGGTTTCATGCCGGCACATTGTCCCGATTCAATCCCTGCCGGTGAATCTTCAAGTACCATACATTTCCCGGGTAATACCCCTAATTGTTCGCTCGCTTTTAAGTAAATATCCGGCGCCGGTTTACCGTGAATAATTTCATCCCCACCAACGATAGTATCAAAATACTCGGCTACACCTGCTGCCTTCAAGTTCATTTCAACCAGTTTTCTCTGGGACGAAGATGCAATCGCAAAACGATAATTCGACGTTTTGAGATAATCCAATAGCTCGATCAGACCCGGTTTCAAACGAATCCCATCTTTTTTAATGGTCTTTTCAATATACTCAAGACGTAACCGCATGGCTTCATCTGTATCAAAATCTTCACCAAACACTTCATGCCAATATTTGGCAATCCCCTCGGGATTATGTCCAAATACTTGATAAACCATTTCTGCTTTTAGTGGGTACCCCATTACTTTTCCGGCCACAACCCAGCCGTCCAATGAAACCGACTCTGTATCAAACATCAAACCATCCATATCAAAAATAATCGCTTCTGTCATGTGTTTTCCCTTCTTGTCCGTTCGCTTATAATGCTCTTACCTGTTTATTATAACTTGAGATTTCTTTGAATTCAATCCCTCTTGTTTTATTTTATAGCAATGCTAAATAATCATTATTTCCTCTACCTCTTTTAGCT
>JAVXTS010000051.1:0-10823 GCA_036642535.1 Eubacterium sp.
TGACAATATTTGACGACATCTTCTCTTTCTTGTTGTAAGATCATTGTTTTCTCCTCATATAGTAAACCACATCACTCACCCAAAAGTTCTGCACGTCGCTTCCACAACGGTGCAAAAGCGGTTCTAAGTTCACGGTAGAGCGTGTAATTTTTTTCATATGCTTCTATTCGATGTGGTCGAACTATTTTACGGATATGGCACCATCGATGTACAACATCTGGATAATCTTCATAAAAGCCAACTGCTACAGATGCAGTCATGGCGGCACCTTTTGCGCCAAATTCCGTTCCGTTTCCAATAACGATCTGAAGGCCGGTCACATCCGCAATAATCTGGGTAAGCAGTTCACTATTTGCACCACCCCCGGATAATAATATTCGTTTAACGCCTTCGACTTCTTCTAGACAATCCCGTACCGAATAAGCCAACCCTTCATAAACTGATCGTAAAAGTTCGCCTTTTGTCGTACCGGATCGTATTCCAAAAAAGCTGGCACAGGCATCGTAATGATTAAAAGGGGCTCTTTCACCTATTTCAGAGAGATACGGATGATAAATCACACCACCGCTTCCCGGTTCTGTTTCCCGAATAATCCCTTCAACCACACCACCATTAGATGTTCTTGCAATTTCTTTAAATGCCCAGTCAACATTTTTCATTCCATTAAGAGTTGAGGTAATATCAATAATCATTTCTTCGGCTGTATGCCGTAAATAATGTTTTTTACACCGTGCAAAATCACAGCTTTTTCGATTTTTCACCACTTCTACAACGCAGGTCGTTCCCAATATAACCGATACATCACCCGTGCTGATAGCACCACTTCCTAGTGCCGATGCAACAACATCCATTGCCCCAGTTACCACCGGTTGCCCGGCATTAAGCCCCATTTGTTCAGCCGCTTCAATTGTGAGAAATCCTGAAACGCTTCCCGCCTCTTTTACCGGTGGAATCCAATCGATCACTTCTTTTAAATCTAAAATTGTTAACACTTGCTGTGCCGGAAGACCATCTGCAATTTTTAAATAAGAAGGACCCCCATCTGTATAATCTGTTGATAATTCATCTGTCATACAAAATCGCAACCAGTCTTTCGCAAAAAATATTGTCCGAATTTGACGATAAATATCAGCTCGATTTGCTTTCATCCATTTGAGTAATAAAAGAGTACTGCCAGCATCTACAGGTGTTCCTAAATTACGATGGATCAACTTCCCAATGCCCGGTGTTTTTTCATTGACCGCTTTTGCCTCTTTTTGTGCCCGACCGTCATTCCACAAAATGGCATTATAAATAGGTTCTTTCTCTTTCGATAAAGTCCACAATCCTTCTCCCTGACCGGTTACCCCTACAGCAAGAATATCGTCCGGTTCTGCTGGACCTACTTTCATTAAGTGTTTGACACAAGCTGCTGTTTTTTCCCAGAATTTTTTCATATCCAATTCAACACGTACGCCATTTTTGATCTGTTCATTTTCAACCACTATTTTGTCGATTTCATGCCCTGCGGCATCGAATAAAACTGCCTTTATCCTCGTTGTCCCTCCATCGATACCGATAATATATTTCATTTTTTACTTTCCCCCTCATCCTTTTAATTATTTTTTATCGTTCTGTGTTATAATACTTACAATTATACCAAAGATTTAGAAAAAAATCGAATAATAAAGGAAGGTACATATGAAATTATACTCTTGGAATGTCAATGGTCTCCGTGCCATTGAGCAAAAGGGATTTATCCCATGGGTTAACGACACACAACCAGACGTTTTGTGTTTACAGGAAATCAAGGCAACGGAAGATCAAATTAGTGATGATATTAAAAATATTCCCGGTTATAAAACTTTTTTCCATCCTGCTGAACGTAAGGGTTACAGCGGTACCGCTGTTTTTTATAAAGAAGATCCGTGTAACATCACCACCGGTCTTTCCGATGAACGTTTTAACCATGAAGGTCGAACCATTATCATGGAATATCCGGATTTCACGCTCTTTAATATTTATTTTCCCAACGGTCAAAAGGATGATGAGCGCCTGCAATTTAAAATGGATTTTTATGATTGTTTCTTAAACGACCTTAATGCTTTAGTCGCTCAGGGCAAAAAAATCATCGTTTGCGGTGATGTGAATACAGCTCACCGTGAAATTGATTTAAAAAATCCTAAAGCCAACGCAAAACGTTCAGGCTTTTTACCGATTGAACGAGAATGGATGGATCAATTCTTTGAAAATGGCTATATTGATACCTACCGCCATTTTTATCCAGAGACTGCTGAATATTCTTGGTGGTCTTACCGCTTTAATGCCCGAGGTAATAACGCCGGATGGCGCATTGACTATTTTTTTGTTTCACAAAATGCGTTAACGTTGGTTGAAAATGCCGCCATTCACACCCATGTCATGGGCTCGGATCATTGTCCCATTTCACTGGAAATCAGACGGTAAAAAATTACATTAAAAACAAAAACACTAATGCAGGTCGCATTAGTGTTTTTGTTTTAACTCAACTTATTTTAACCGATATTCAATCCATGCGATGGTATCGGCGATCACTTCATCTTTAATGTATTCATTGAAAATTTCATGACAGGCATTGCCATAAATTTTCATTTGTTTATCTTTTGACGGCACTTCAGCAAAGAAATCTAACGTATCTTTTGGGGATACCAATGCGTCTTTTTCACCATGAAGCAACAACACAGGATAATCAAATGTTTTTGTTTCGGTCAACCATTTAATACTCTTTGCCAGATTCTGACATAAACCGGCAGTAAAGAATTTTCCATTTAATGGATCATTTCCATAAGCTTCAACCACGGTCGGATCACTACACACACCATCGCCCAGTTCATTAGGGAATTGGGTCATCGGGTCTAAATCCATATCGACATTAATAATCAGTCCACCATTATCTCTGGTCAAGCCACCGGATAATACAATACCAGCAACTTTACCCGGATATTTTGTGCCATAAGCCGCAGCGGCAAATCCACCCATACTATGACCAATCACATAAACCGGAAGTTCAGGATTTTCTTTGATTGCAAGATCAACAATAAAGTTTGTGTCGTCTATGATTTCATCAGGTGTGGTATACAGATAGCGTTCGCCTTTAGATTTACCATGTCCTCTATGATCGAATCGATAAACTTTGAAATCATGTTCAATGAATTTTCCTGTAATATAATCATAACGCCCTTGATGTTCACACAGTCCGTGTACAAAAACAACGACTGCTTTTGGTTTATCAGGTACATTAACCGTCATTAACAATTCCATACCATCAAAAGACTCTACCGCTTGAATAATTGTTTCGTTTTTCATCTTTTTTCCTCCTGGAATAAATAGTGGTGATTTACGTTTTCAATCTCATTTTATTGTATGCTCATCTCTTACTTCTGTCAATAGTAAAATAGATTATTGCATTAAGTCATCGTAATCATCTTATTCGTAATGACCAGTTCTTTATTGAATACACGTTTGAATTTTTTACCGCATTCCGAAATAATCATGTCTGAAAAAACAGAATGTATCGTTGTTAGCACCGTAATTTCAATTTCTTCATCTTTAATCTGACACTTAAGATCTTTAACAATTCCATCCATGCTACGATCAAGGTATTCTGCAATTTGCAAAAACAAACTTAATTGATCAATGAGCCGTTTATCTTCATTATCAAGCAACGTCATATATGCCTCTTCTACTTTTATCTTTTTATTGGTACGATGATTGAGAGCGATAAAAGCACTCATGAGAACTTCCTTTTGCAACATTCCTTTAAGTCCGGCGTTAAGAATTAAATAAAAACTATGTTCATGATGATTACTATATTGAATCTTTATTCCCACATCATGAAGCATGGCGCTTGCTTTTCGCATCTTCATCGTCTCTTCTTTGATACCATGGAGTGGAGCCAATTGTTTGAAAAGTTTATCGGCCAAGCCATAAACATGATAAGCATGTGGGATGTTAACATCAAAATTAAGCATCGTATTTAAAAGCGATTGTCCGAATATATTATGAATCAAATTATCCGGTCCATTTCCAAAATAATTTTGAATGATCCCATCCCGAAGTCCGGCATCGGAAATAATAAGTGTTGGTGAACTAATGATTTCCATCACTTTTAAAACAGCTTGTCCGGCACCCACAAAAATATCCGACCGACCTTTAGAAAGTCCTTTTAAATTTTTACGTTCTTCTAAATTCATTTTTGCTGTCATGTCGCAAATTTCATAGACTTCGTCTTCATTCATTCGATAATTATGGGCAATTTCAAGGGGATAATTAATATTGTAACGATGAATACGTCCAATATTTCTAATGGTGCCACCAACCCCGATTAAGGGCAAGCCTCTGGCAGCCTTAAAAATAGAGCATTGCGCGAATTCTTTTTCTAAAAAAAGATTTAATTTTTCAAGTGCCTTTTCCGTCGGTTGATCAGAAAGTTCAAATTTTTCACTCAGATCAATCGAACCAAACGGTAAGCTAATAGCATCTTGCATTTCCCGTTCTTTAATCAAAACAAACTCCACACTACCGCCACCAATATCCATCAAAAGCGCATCTTTTATGTCAATTGTATTGATCGCACCCAGATAATCCATGATCGCTTCAGTTTCGCCCGGAATAATATTAATGTCAATACCCGTGGCTTTTTTAATCCGATCGACAAAAGACAAACCATTTTTTGCTTTTCTCACCGCTGCTGTCGCCACCGCAATCACTTGATCTAGTTTATATGTATCGCACATATTTTTAAACATCATCAAGGTTTCTTCACCCAGGAGCATCCTCGATTCCTCAAGATATCCTGTTTCCGAAAGGCCTTCACACAGCCGCACGTTTACCTTAACATCATCAATAATATAAAAATAATCGTCATTATGGTATCGACCTACCACTAAATGCACACTGTTTGATCCAATATCAATAACACCAATGCTCTTATCCATTTAAATCTCCATTTCTCAGACTATTCTTCTCGCTTAAGCAATGCATTTTGTTTGGCCGTTTCAAATTCAGCTTCAGCTTTTTCACAAAAATATTCTTGACAATTCAGCAGTTCTTTTCCTCTTTTATCCAAGCGAATATATTCCCCTGTTTTCGTCATCAATCGGGTTTTAATCGTGTCTTTAAAAGTAACCTCTAGAATATGTTTTAGTTCTCTTTTCAAATCTTCATCTTTCACCGGAAAAAGTGTCTCGATCCGTCGGTTAAGATTGCGCTGCATCCAATCCGCACTGGAAAGATATATTTCTTCCTGTCCCTGATTATAGAAATAATAGATTCGGCTGTGTTCTAGAAAAGTGCCAACAATACTGTGAACCGTTATATTTTCACTCACTCCTTTTATGCCCGGGATCAATGAGCACATCCCACGTACAATCAGTTTAATTTCAACTCCCGCCTGAGATGCTGCATAGAGATGGTCGATAATGCCGTCATCGATCAATGAATTCATTTTTGCGATAATAAGTCCTTTGCCACCCATGGCAACATTTTCCATTTCCCTTGCAATATGTCTCTCAAATGCTTCTCTCATCGTTGTTGGTGCCACTTCAATTTCCTTCCAAAGTGTATAATGGCTGTAACCCGATAATACGTTGAAAAGAGTTGATGCATCCGAACAATAACTTTCTTTGGCGGTTAGCATTCCAATATCGGTATAAAGTCCGGCAGTAACATCATTATAATTCCCGGTTCCAAGATGAACATATCGCCGAATACCTTCTTCCTCTTTTCGGACGACTAAAATCATTTTGCAATGAATTTTCAACCCAACAAGGCCATAAATAACATGGCAACCGGCACGTTCCAATTTTTTAGCCCAAATAACATTATTGGCTTCATCAAAACGTGCCTTGAGTTCAACCAGAACCGTAACTTGTTTACCGTTTTCTGCCGCATGAATGAGTGCCTCTATGATGGGTGAATCACCACTGACACGGTACAACGTTTGTTTAATCGCCAATACATCCGGATCTTCTGCCGCCTGTTTTACAAAATCAATCACTGTATCAAACGATTGATACGGATGATGAAGAAGACAGTCTTTTTTTCGAATCACCTCAAAAATATCCGGCTGATCATAAAAATCTTTAGATTGTATCGGCTGATAAATGGGTGCTCTAAGATAATCAAATTCATTACGACCTTGAAATTTCATAAAACAGGTTAAATCCAGTTTTCCTTTTAATTCATAAATATCACTTTCTTTAATCTCAAGTTCTTCCATCAATTTTTTCTTCGCTCTTTTACCCATCATTTTTGTGATTTCAAGTTTGATGCAAGCTCCCCATTTTCGCTGTTGAATAGAACGTTCAATTTCAATAAGCAAATCTTCCGCTTCATCTTCATCAATGGCAAGATCCCCATTTCTGGTAATTCTAAACTCACTGACATGCTTCACATCATAACCGGTAAAAAGAACACTCACATGAGGGATAATTACATCTTCCATAAAAATATAACGGGCAGGCGCCTTTATATCCTCTCCGGGTAAAGCAATGATGCGATCTAACACTTTCGGTATTTCAAGAATAGCCATATATTCCTGATCCTCTTTATCCTTCTTCTTTTTTTTATCTTCTAAGGTATCAAAAAGCTGAATACAAAGATAGACTTGATTGTTTTTCACCAGTGGAAAAGGACGACTGTTATCAATAGCTTGTGGCGTTAAAACAGGATAACAAACTTCGAGAAAATAATCTCGAACATAGCGTTTTTCTGCTTCTGAAAGATCCTCATTATTCACAAAGAAAATATTATTTTGACTTAGTTCTGGTATAATCGATTTACTCAGACAATTATACTGACGTTTCATCATTTCCTGGGTAATCGTATTAATTTCTACAAGCTGTTCACTTGGTGTTTTTCCATCAATTCCTTTTCTGTTATAACCAACATTAACCTGATCCATTAACCCTGCCACACGCACCATAAAAAATTCATCTAAATTAGAGGCTGTGATTGCCAGAAATTTGAGACGATCCATGATCATATTCGTTTTATCATAAGCTTCTTCCAATACGCGATAATTAAAATCAAGCCAACTGCGTTCACGATTGATATAGTAATCTTCTTTCATATCTTTTCTCTCTTTATTTTTAATACCGGTTGAATCCCATAGACCTTTTTCATGGCCAATCCGCCAAGTTTAAAGAAATATTCTTCAAGCTGAGTATTTTTTGTCGAAACTGCGTTAACAACAAATTCCTTCTCATTCAAATGACATTGCAATTTTCCAATACGTTGATGATGACTTTTATCCAATGCTGTTGCTAGTTTTAAAATAGCCGTCAATTTAGAAATCATCAACAATTCCTCAGCGTCCAAATTTTGATCCAATAAATTTTCATCAAACGGAATCGTCCGAACACTGTCCGCTATCGATCCGATAATCCGTTTATCCTTTGCCTTTAATCCGATAATATCTGACTGATCAATCACCACTTTATTTTTCGGTTTATTATTGTATCCACCAATGAAACGCCCGACATCTAGAAGTTGAGCTGCAATCTGTAGAAAAAGACGTTCTTGTCGATTAAGCTGATAACGTTTTTTAAGGGCATCAAACAATTTAAGTGCTAGCTTTTCAACGTTATCGGTATGTTTACTATCCACATGATATTTTTCACCAATCATTTTAGCGGAACTCAAACTACTCTGTTCAATCCACTCCAGTAAACGTTGATTCTTCGTTAAATTAAATTTAAATTCCATCAGCGCATCACAAATACTAAGTTGTACCAGAACAATATCTTCTATTGCAGTATCATTTAATAATTTAAGATACATCACTAACGTATGTCTGATGGTTTCTGCCTCATATTGACCCAATTCAGGATATTTCTTGAGTAATTGATTGGCACTCATCCCTTCAACACTTTTGTACAACTCTACAAATTCCTGACGGCTTATCTTATAGTAAACTTCCTCTTTTAAAAATCCGCAAAGTTTGGAAATCACCGTTACATCATGAGATGTTACAATAAGCTGCTTAATTTTACGTTTTTTAACATTCTCGGTAATGATGCTAAAATTGATTGCAATGAAATCCGATAATAAACTTTCAAAATCAAAAGCTTCTTCTTCGATTGTTTTCAGAACTTCTTTAATTTTGAGATAACCGATTTCAACCGTCTCCTGGTAATCAATCAGTCCTCCGCTCATCAGTGCACTAGCTACATTTCCACTTGAAATTGTAGTTAGCATCATATCTTGCGTCATTGTTTCTTCTGTCCAAAGATCGTCACATTTTAACATCATATAACGGAAAATTAACTCAATCTCCTCTTCCTTTTCGAGAAGATGTACTTTGTAACCACCAGTATAAATTCGGATCTGCTCCAAAAGATAAAGTCTGTTGGAAGCTTCCCGCAATGCCGCCGTACCGACAATTTCAATTTCTTCAACATCTGATGCTGTGGCAATTTCAATATACTCATTAATAATTCTGCATAAAGAATAAACCGATTGAAAACTGATATTTCCTTTTGCAAAACTCTGTCTACCAAAATCAATCGGATACATCGCTCGATCAAGTATCTTAATGTTTCCTTTTCCGCGCTGTCCAACCACCATTTCACATTTTCCGGAACCAATATAAATCGCTGAAAATCGTTTAATCACGGGAATTTCACTTCCTTTCTTTTTTTTATTATAACATAACTCTGCCTTTCTCATGTTAAATGTTTAAAAAAATAAACCGGATATGTGCTAGGGGAGCACATTATCCGATTTATTTTTTTAAACTTTATAAGGGAGGGGAAAATTTATTAATTGGCCTTACTATTTAGCCGATTTTTCGATTGATGATAATAATTTTAAAATTGGATTGTAATACATCATAATAGTTACCTCTTTCTGTTACTTTTAACCCTAAAATTAACCATTAAATTAATTTTACTATTTTGCTTGTTTTGAAACTTTTTCAAGTTCTAACATTAATGCTCTCATTGGATTGTAGTACATCATTATTGTTACCTTCTTTCTCTAATGTCTTGGTTTGTTTTCTTAACTTGGTTATAATTCTACATCCTCGAGTCCACTCTAGGTCAATCCCTATTTGAAGGTTTTTAAAAAGTATTGCTATGCTAACATTATTGGACGATTCCTCTTGTTACGACCATATTTTGCTTTTTCGTTTACATTACTTTGAATAGCCGTCTTAAAGTTTTGCTATTCGAACATTTTCATCTCGCTTTTTTAATTAGAATGATTCTTATTAACCTTAATTTTATTTAAGATTTAAAATTCTGTGGAATCTTCTTTTAACATTAAAACGCAAACACTAGAGTTCACTCTATATTTTATTCGAAAATATTTGACAATTCTTTCTTTTTACGGTATATCTATTGCAATATAAATAAAATTTTTACCGAAAGGAATCGTTTTATGAATACTTACACCATTAAAGAAGTTGCCGAAAAAACAGGACTCAGCATTTACACACTTCGTTATTACGATAAAGAAGGCCTCTTACCCTTTGTTGCCAGAACCACAACCGGTATGAGACGTTTTACCGATGCCGATCTCGAATGGCTCTCTACGATTTGCTGTTTGAAAGATACCGGAATGCCACTCAAAAAGATCAAAGAATACATTGATCTCTATCTAAAAGGACGTGATACACTTGAAACACGACGCCAAATTTTTATTGACCACCGGGTGAAACTCATAAAAAAAATTGAAGAGCTTGAAAAGAATTTAGAAATGGTCGAACATCGTATTCAATTTTACGATGAATCTTGCGCGATTTACGACGTTCAAAAATACGCTGAAAAAAATAAAAAGCATTAAAAAAAGAAGGCAAAATCCTTCTTTTTTAATTTCTTTTTTTACTCAAAGGGTTTAAATGCATCTTTATCCACACCACAAGTCGGACAATACCAACCATCGGGAAGATGTTCAAAAGCAGTGCCTGATACTACGCCGTTTTCGGGATCACCCAATTCTGGATCATAGATAAATTCACAGATTTCACATGCATATTTTTTCATCTCGAGCCTCCTGAAAATTAAAGTCTTCTTATCTTTATATATAATAAGAAGAATTTTTTAAAGTCAATGTAGACTATCATAATCAATTTTTTTATATTTTGCAAGTTTTTTCTTTTTTTATACGGTCTTTTTAAGTATTAATGTCACAACAATAACTTTACATTTTAATAAATTTTAAGGTATAATCGTTAAGTTATTATTTTATTTTAGGAGGCTTTATGAAAAACATTTCAAAAACACAGTATCTGGTCTATGCGGCACTACTGATCGCTCTTTCTTACCTCGGTTCGATGATCAAAATTGCCGGCAGTGTTGCACTTGATGCCTTGCCCGCTTATTTTGGTGCACTGATGCTCGGTGGACCGATAGGTGCCGCCATCGGAGGAATTGCTCATCTATTCTCAGCTCTGCTTTCCGGTTTTCCTCTTGGATTACCCATGCATCTCCTCATTGCACTTTGTATGGCAGGCGCCTGCTTTGCTTACGCCTGGTTTTATAAAAAAACCAATCTAATCGTTGCCTCCATCGTCGCTATCTTCATTAATGGTATTGTCATGACGTTTTTATCCGGTATTTTAGCTGTTATTCTTGGTATATCGCCCTCAATTATGGGTTTTGTCATTCCTATGCTTCTGCCCTTAGTCATCGCCTCTACCGTCAACGTCGTCGTTGCTGCACTGCTTTATGTTTCTGTTAACAAAGCACTGAGTCATCGTAAAGAAAGTCGATCATAAATAAAAAATACCGCTCAATTTAACACTGAGTGGTATTTTTTTCATAAGGATTCACATGAATCATACAATGTTTAAGGGTCGGGTA
>JAVXTS010000052.1:0-10814 GCA_036642535.1 Eubacterium sp.
TTATAAATTTTAAAAAGGAGGCATTTACAATGTCGGATTCAAAGGTCTATACATTAAAAGAATCGATTAGTATTCAGATGGTTGCAGAAAATGTTCAGCGGTTTTTATCCGAACAGAAAAAGTTGATTTCTGAAGCGATTAAAACAAGTGACGGCTATCTTGTTCAGGCTAAGGCGGCTGAAAATTGGAAAAAATTTGCCGGAATGGATGCCGGAATTCAGGTTCAATTATCGCTGGTCGGCGATCACTCTTTATCGGCTAATATCGGATCGGGTAAATGGGTGGATAAAGCGGCCACAGCAGCGGTTGGCGCATTAATCTTTTGGCCACTTCTTGCTACTTCTGCCGTGGGTGCCTGGGGACAGAAAAAACTCCCCGAAGATATTTTAAATTTCATTGATCAATATGTTTCTACTGGTACCTATCCTTCACTGTTTACAATGGAAAACGTTGGCACCTTTTCTGCCGGAAGTGGTGTAACTTGCCCCAATTGCCACTCTTTTAATCCAGTAGATAGCAAATTTTGTCAGCGATGCGGTCTAAAATTAGGAATTGAATGCCCGCATTGTAACGCATCAATTCCTGCGGATACAAAATTTTGTCCGAGATGTGGCGGATCTGTTATTCCGGATAAAGAACCGTCTGCCGATGAATGTCCAAACTGCCACACACCGGTTTCTGAAGATCAAAAATTTTGTCCGAAATGCGGGACACCGATTGTTCATATGACTCCAAAAATACTTTCGTGTCACATGTGTGGTGCGGTACTGGCAGAAAATCAGAAATTTTGCCCGGAATGCGGTGCTCCTGTGGTTCCCGATCAACCGGCGACCATCGAATGTTCAACCTGTCATACTGTTTTAGATGCCAGTCAAAAATTCTGTCCGGAATGTGGCACACCTGTTACTGTTTCAGATTCGAATACACCGACTGAGGAAAATAAAAATATAAAAATCGAAGGAGATTATTAAAATGTATTGTAAACAATGTGGAAAAGAAATGAATGATGGCGCGGAATTTTGTCCGAATTGTGGTGCTAAAAACACTTTGGTAAATACCACGAATTACTCGGCAACTCCTGTCGGTAATAAAAAAACCTCTACTCTGGCAATCGTGGCTTTAGTACTCGCTGTTGTTGGATTTGCGATTGAATTTTTCATTGGAAAATCGGTTGTCGGTGAAGCATTGGTATTTTTCGGTTTTATCGTTTCAATTGTTGCCCTTCGCAAACCTTTTAAAGCCGATCAACAATCCGGTTTTGTTAATTTTTTCAAGTATGCCTTTAGAAATGTAAATGACAGTCGTAGTCATGCAAGATTTGAAAGTATTACTTTTGTTATCACTCTCTTGTGTATGATTATTGATACTGTTTTAACATCTTTATTGTAAAACTTACCCTTTCTATTTTTATTGCTACTAACATTATTTTTCAACAAGGAGGTTGATTAAATGCTTTGTCCTAAATGTGGTGCATCGCTCTCCGGTGATGAACGTTTTTGTGTGAAATGTGGTACAAAAACAAATTTTACAGATGCCGCACCTTTAACAAATGAAGAAATTTTAAAAGATATTCCGGATGCATCTCCATCTTCCGATTTAGAGGCGTCCGATCAGGCCATAATTGATCAGGTTAATGATACCCAACACATTACACCCGATCTTTTCGATTTGAATTTGAAAGATGGGGAAACCCTCGGTCCACCATTTCTTAAAGGGGATGATATTGATCAGACATTGTTTAATTTATCCCCCAATTCAAATAAAAAAAAAACGGTTCGCATCTTTCTTAGTGTCCTTCTTATTTTAGTTTTAATCGGAGGAATCGGAGGCGTCGGTTATCGCTTTTATAAACTCAAAAAAATGCCTTCCGCTACGTTAGATTCGCCAACTTATTCTTTAAACGAGGGGAGTTATAACAGTGAACAAACCGTTGCTATCAACAAACCTGAAGGAAAGAATGTGTCGGTCTACTTCACCCTTGATGGCAGTGCGCCAACCGATAAAAGTAGCCTTTACGAGAAGGCTATTCCTCTCCAAAACACCACAACATTAAAGAGTATCGCCATTGATAAAAAGGGAAATACCAGTGCGGTAAAATCTGCCACCTATGTGATTGGCACAGCGCCAACCGATAAAATTGACACCGCACCCCAGCCTACGGCGATAAAAGATGAAAAAGGAAGCACCACTTTCGCCAATGAAAAAGAGTTAATGGAAGCCATTTCCGGCCAATGGAGTGATGGCAAAGGGAACTTAATCTATTTTGGATCAGTCTTTAAAATTACCCACGATTGCCCCATTCAGTACAAAGATAGAATGGACGGCATGACCGGAACTTATGGCATTATGGGCACGAATGGCACAACCCTTGATATTCAAATTTATAATCAAAAAGAAGGTGGCATTACGATCGATAAGAAAATTCTCGTCGATGCCGGTCCAAAAGGAGATGGCGTGATTACGATCTGGAACAGACCTTGGACATATATCTCGGATCGATCAATTTTTTAGTCACTATTTTTGTTTAAATACAAAAATCCGACAATGAAAACACTTTTTCATTGTCGGATTTTTTGAGTTCATCTTTATTTTAAGCTTTTTCCCAATGCTCGAACCTCATCCAGTTGAGCCGCATTCGCCATAGAACCTTTTTCATCCATCCCACTGATGGTGATCATTCCTTTATCTTCCCAATTGAGATAACTGCTCGTTGCTTTATACTGTGCAGTAGCGCCATCGTAAACACCCGGAGAACCTGAATCTAACAGCAGTACTGTCGATTGGGGGTGAAACCCTTTTTTCGCAAGCGCATATAAGCGATCGATGACCGCTTTTAATTGTGCCGACATGCCAAACCAATAAATCGGTGAGGCAAATGCAATCAAATCTGCTTCATTAACGGCTGAAATAATCTCTGCCATGTCATCTTTCTGCACACAAACACCATCGTGCGAAAAGCAATATTCACAGGCTTTGCAAGGTGCCACAGTCAATGCACTCATTTTTTTTACCACTACTGTGTTGCCACTTTCCCGAGCTGATTCCGCAAAAGCATCAACCATAATTTCTGTGTTTCCATTTTTACGTGGACTACCGCTGATCACCAAAATATTCATTATTAAACCTCCTAGAATAATATGACATCTTTTATATTATACCACTTCTACCACCGATGGATCAAGAAATGTGTTGAGGTAATCACAATAATTCTTATTTAACCCTTCCCGCAAATTCATTTTTAGAATAGGCGCTGATGTATTATAACGGTGGATTAAATTTTCTGAAAAGCTCATCATTTCCGGTGTTGCCAAATCCGTTTTACTGAGAATAATACATTCTGAAAGGGGTAATGCCGATTCAAATAATGGTTCTAATACTCCTAAAAAGGCTTCTGCCCGCAACGGATCGAGAAGGGCAACGTGGTGAATGGTTTCCGGTGTATAACCGGCACGTTCCAGAGGTTTATAAATAGCCGCAGGATCGGCCGTTCCGGAAGGTTCCATTAAGATCACTTCTACCTTTTCTGTTTTTACCAAATCCTCTACCATTTCTCTTAAATTTTCTGCCATCGTACAGCAGATGCAACCGCCAAAAAGTTCTTTGATATTTTCATAGCCTTTCTTTTTCAAATAACGATTATCAACACCGGTTTCTCCTGCTTCATTGATAATAATTGCTGTTTTCATATTTTTTTTATTCAAAAATCGAATCGTCTCATTCAGTAAAGTTGTTTTTCCGGTTCCTAAAAACCCTGATAATAAAATGAGTTTAGGTAGATTCATAATAACACTCCTTCAAGATTTTTTTAATGATTTTAGAATATCATAATCAAACGATAAATAAAAGCAAAACCTAAAACTGCACAAAAGAATGCCAAAAAGAACAAGTTATTACCAAAATACTAAGATTTCTTGTAAAAACATGAAATCGTTTTTTTTACCGCCATGATTTTGTCCCAAAAAACAAAAGCTTTTGTACAATACCGACTATCTGTGATTCATTATAATAGTATCCATAGATGTAATTCTTTACAAAAATAAATTAAGAAATGATTTAAGGAGAAATTAAAAATGAATTCAAGAGAAAGAATGACCCTAACATTGCAACATAAACAAGCCGACTGTGTTCCTGTTTACCCACTCATCAATAGTGTTTCCAGAAACATTATGGGATACAATTATGAAGAGTGGACAAAAGACACCGATAAATGTGCTGAGTCCATCATCAAAGCAACTGATATGCTTGATGTTGATTGTATCTGTACATTAGTCGATTTATCGGTAGAAGCAGCCGACTGGGGCATGGATATGATCTATTATGACGATCAAGCCGCAAGCCCTGACAATAAAGAACGTTTTTTAAGTTCCGAAAATGATTATGATACTTTAGCTTCTATCAATCCTCGTGAAACACCGAGAATGAGTGAACATATTAAACTGGCTAAAAAACTAGTGGACGCCCGTGGTGAAACAAAACCGGTTGTTGCTTTCGTTTTTGGTCCTCTCGGTATTTTAGGAATGCTTCGTGGACATGACAGTATGTTCATGGATCTGATTATGTATCCTGAAAAAGTTCATCATGCATTGCGCGTTATTACTGATGTTCTAAAAGAATATTGTACCGCCCTCATGGAAACCGGTGTGGATGCGATCATGTTTGACACGCTCTTTTCTTCAAAAACCATCATGCGTAAAGAAATGTGGGATACTTTTGAAGGACCTTATATGGAAGAACTTGCAAAATTAATCCATGACAACGACAAAATGGTTATGATTCATAACTGTGGTGCAGGCATTTACTTTGATGTTCAGATCAAACGGATGCATCCGGAACTTATTTCTTTCCTTTATCTTCCTGATGATTGTGAAAGTATGGAAGAATTGAAATCTAAATACGGTCACCAAACAACATTAATGGGTCATGTTGATCCCGGCGATCTTATGGTTATGTGTAAAGAAGATTTAGAAAAACAATGTAAAGAACAAATTGATGTTTACAAAAAAGATGGTGGCTTTGTGCTTGCTACCGGTTGCGAATATCCTTCCCAAATGGATTTTGAACATGCTAAAACAATGATTAACGTGGCTCGTACCTACGGAAAATACGAATAAAAAATGTACCGGAATACATTCGACGCAATGGCCTTTGAGTTAACTTTAATCAGCACTAAACCCCTAAGTGCATCTCGATGGGAAGAAGTTTGCACTACGCTCATAAAAAGTTATACCACCATGGCCGCAGCAAAAGACGGTGTTCTTATCGGTCACATTAAAGGTTTGGCCATTCTTATGGATGCTCCCGATATTTTTATCAAATTGAGTGCTATCCATCCGGATATTCCCATACAAGTGGATCGTAGCACCTGTAAAGGCAAAAGCTTTACTTTATCCCTGGTCATTAACGCTCTCCATGCCGGTCTTGATCAACCCACTGCCGATCTAATTTTATCAAAAGCACTCGGAAAAATATGTGGTTTGTATGAACTGACAAAACAAATACATGTTCATATTCATGAACACGAGCATCACCATCATCATGAACATGACCATTCCTGATAAAGTCCTTTACTCTTCAGTTAATGTTAAGTTTATTTTAAAATAAATAAAAAACAGATTAGATTTTGGCTCCTAATCTGTTTTTTTATTATATTTTTTCAAAAGGTAAATATTTGCCCCTACCGGACATCAATCTATCTTGATAACCATTGCAAAAATGATAAAATAATATCATCTTAGTAATATAAAGGAGTGTGTTTTATGGCAAATCGTTTTGTACTTAATGAAACATCTTATCATGGCAGTGGAGCCATTCAGGAAATCCCTACAGAAGCAAAGGCAAGAGGGTTTAAAAAAGCTTTTGTTTGCTCGGATCCGGATTTAGTTAAATTTGAAGTCACTAAAAAAGTCACTGACATTCTTGACGATACTGAATTAGATTATGAAGTTTACTCTAAAATTAAACCTAATCCAACAATTGAAAATGTTCAAACCGGGGTTGCTGCATTTAAAGCCTCTGGTGCTGACTACTTAATTGCTATTGGTGGTGGATCTTCTATGGATACCGCAAAAGCCATTGGCATTATCATCACTAATCCTGAATTTGAAGATGTCCGCAGCCTGGAAGGTGTTGCCCCAACTACCAAACCATGTATTCCGATTTTTGCCGTTCCGACAACTGCCGGTACCGCTGCAGAAGTCACCATTAACTATGTTATCACCGACGTTGAAAAGAAACGTAAATTTGTTTGTGTCGATGTTCATGACATTCCGGTTGTCGCTTTTGTCGATCCGGATATGATGTCTAGCATGCCAAAAGGTCTTACTGCCGCAACCGGTATGGATGCACTGACCCACGCAATTGAAGGCTATATTACCCTTGGCGCTTGGGAACTTTCTGACATGTTCCACTTAAAAGCCATTGAAATGATTTCTCGTTCGCTTCGTGGTGCGGTTGATAACACCCCTGAAGGTCGTGAAGAAATGGCTCTAGCCCAATACATTGCTGGTATGGGATTCTCTAATGTTGGTCTTGGCGTTGTTCATTCAATGGCGCATGCACTGGGTGCTGTTTATGATACACCACACGGTGTTGGTAATGCTATTTTACTACCAAGCATCATGGCTTATAATGCACCTGAAACCGGTGAAAAATATAAAGACATTGCCATCGCCATGGGTGTAGAAGGCGTTGCTGAAATGTCACAAGATGAATATCGTAAAGCAGCTGTTGATGCTGTAAAACAACTTTCTCTTGATGTTGGCATTCCTCAGGATCTTAAGGGAATTGTCAAAGAAGAAGATATTCCATTCTTGGCACAATCGGCTATGGATGATGCTTGCCGTCCTGGAAATCCAAGAGATCCTAGTTTAGAAGATATCGTAGAACTTTACAAAGCATTACTTTAATCTAATCTTTTGTATGTTTTCTCCATTAATTTAAAAAAAATTCCATTCAATATAATCATTGAATGGAATTTTTAATTTTCTATTTAATCATCATTTTCTTTGTTTTTTCTATACTTATATACTTTCCATGCTATGGGAATAGCAATAATCGCTAAAATAATAAGAATGAAAATAAGCCATGTAAAGATTTTTTGCAAATAAAGCGCTGAAGCCTGCATTGCAAAACTAAATCGAATTCCCATCACCATGCCCACCACTAACAAAATGGCAATTCCTAGAACAAACAAGATAACTTTCGTCTTTAAATAACTTTTCTTTTTAGGTTTTTCCTTGTTTTTTTCCGCAGTAACCGGTGGTTCCTCTTTTCGTTCAACAACATCGCTCTGTACTTTTTCTATTTCCTGATCTTTCAATGCTAACGCCTCCTTATCAGACTTTTATAAATTTAGTATAACCGATTTCAACCAAAATATACAGATCTTTTCCTTCTCTTTTCTTACAAATTCAAAATACCTAATTGTGCTTTCCACTGCAAAATTCGTCCAACAGAACTATCGAGATTTTCGATGGAGAGTGTGCCATTATTGACTGCATCAAGAATGACCGGAATCTGCGTTTTATAATGCGAAGAAATCAGAAGATCACTTCCGGCTTGTAACGTCGTTATCGCTGCCGTATTAAAATCCATAAACGCACTTAAGCCTTCCATATCAAAATCATCGGTCATAATAACACCGGTGAATCCCATTTTATTTCTTAATAACTGGTGAACCGTCAAAGACATGGATGCCGGTAGACTAGCATCCACACAATTAACAATATTGTGTGAAATCAAAACACTGTCGGCACCGGCTTTAATTCCTGCCTGAAAAGGAAGAAAATCACCGGTTTCCAATACGCTTAACGGACGATCATCCACCACAATATCAGTATGTGTATCTGGATTATCTCCATATCCCGGGAAATGTTTTAAACAATTACCAATTTTTTCAGTTTTCATTACGGGGATCACTCCCGCTGCATACTCCGCTGTTCCTTGAGCATCTAAACCAACCGTACGATCGTAAATATAGCTTGCTTCATTTTGACTCACATCGACAACCGGTGCTAAGTTGACGTTAATCCCATATGATTTCAATATTCTTGATTTGTTTTGAGTATCGGTCTTAATCGCTTCAAGTCCACCTAAAGCATATAATTCTCGAGGTGATTTAAAGGGCTCTGCAATAAAACCTTCTCCACTGTTAATACGAGAGACATTTCCACCTTCTTCATCACAAGCAATAAACATCGGAATGACTGATGCAGTTTGAAAATTTGTAATTTCTTGCATAAAAACATCCGGTGTTTTTCCTTGAAAGTCACGGCTGAATAATAAATATCCTCCTAACTGATAGTGTTCAATATCTTCAATTTTCATTTCATCGGGTACGCGCGCCAAAAAAAGCTGTCCAACCTTTTCTTCAGTGCTCATCGACTGAACTTTTTCTTTTACTTTATCCGCTTCACTTTTTTCTAAAACCGTATTTGTGGATACGCCTTCTTCCACTTTCTTTGTCTCGATACGACATGACGTTAACGTTATTAGCAAAATAATCAATCCTACTATTGCTAGTAACCGATTTTTTCTTATAAAACTCAATTTTTTATTCAAATAAATGCCTACTTTTCATAATTGATTTAAAATCGCTCTAAATTCAGCTCATGTTTATTAATATTCTACAACGTTGAAACTGAATAGCATTTATATTATTATATCAGGTTACAAAACAAGAGTAAATACTATTTTCCTTTTATTTCTTTTATTTCATAAAAAAGTTTTTTTAATCTTCTCTTCCGCCATCATTAAACGGCAATCAAGGACTTTTTTATCCTTTATCATTTCCTTAAAATAACGATATTCATCAAAAATGCCTTGTGGATGAGGCACGCAATAAGCACCTGCATCGCTTCCAAGGG
Organism: Eubacterium sp.; assembly: GCA_036642535.1. Lineage (GTDB taxonomy): Bacteria > Bacillota > Clostridia > Eubacteriales > Eubacteriaceae > Eubacterium. The sequence continues at coordinate 8,865 of JAVXTS010000052.1, forward strand.
CAATACAGGCGTCATTATCAAATGCTTTTTTAATATTATCTCGTTGCTGGTTAAAAATAGCTTTAAGAATATGGTCATCAAAACGACCACTACCGATTATATTGCCAACAATAGCAATGGTTGGCACCCACACAGCACCGGTTTCTTTCAGCATCTTAAGGCACGTATCATTCATGAAATTACCATGTTCAATACTATCTACACCTGCCGCAAGCGCTATCTCAATTGATTCGGCACCATTAACATGGGTCATCACCGCAAAACCTTCACTGTGGGCAATATGTACCATTTCCCGAACCCATTCGCTGGATAGTTTTGGACCTGTAATCACCCCGTGGTGATCAAAATCCATAATGCCCGTCGTCATTATTTTAATAAAATGACCCTTTGCTTTTTTTACTTCTTTCACCCGTAGGACATATTCTTTCATCGTGTCAAATGCTGTCCCCACAATCGCACCGTAATATCCACGTTTATGAATGGCGAAAATGGGTGTACGATAGTCTATTTCATACTCAGGTGCCAGTTCTGCCGCCCTTTTTGACACGCCAAGGTTGTCGCCACCGTCTCTTATAAATCGGACACCCGCATCATGATATGCTTTCAGATCTCTCCGAATAAGTTCATCTTCTATTCCATTTTTATAACGTGCAATTGCTTTTTTATAATTAAAGCCATCCATAACCAAATGTGCATGACATTCTCCAAACATCTTCAGACCTTCTTTAATATTTTTGGTAAATTTTCTACCTTATACCTTTCATTCTAAAGATTAAGCCTTTTTATGTCAAGGAAAGTCATTTTTTTAACTGTTTTTTTAATGCTTCCCGTGTATTTCGATATTCAATGATGGGTAAATCTCCCACAATCAATTTTTCATCCATTCCTTTTTCGGATTTTACCGGACGTTGGCTCACCACTACCCGTTTATCTTGACGCAAGATTACAATACTGTAGAGAATCCCCATCAAATTAATCCATTCACTCATAATAGGAACCGTCACAAATCGCTGATAAAAACGAATATAAACCACTGTATTTTCTTCATCAATGGGTGCAAATGCAGCCATCACTCGAATTTTCTCACCGATTATATTTTCCCAGATATTCGGGAAAATTAATTTCAAATGCGGGAAATGCTTATAATCTTCAATCTCTTCTGGTTGAAGCGGTTTTTGATGATGATCCTTTTGATTATCGACATAAAAAATCAATGTATTGCCATCCTTTACCACAACTGGACCGTTTACGAGGGTTTTCTGCCCACGCCCGATGGTATTATGATGGACAAAAGGGAGATGCACAACATCTAATTGATTTTCAACAGCCCTTGAATAGTGCACCGGCCAATGATCTTTAAAGGATTTATATGAAAAATCAGGATGCTCTAAATCATCAAAAAATGGAATTTCCGCCGTCATTTTATTCGGATCACCCCACCAAAGCCAGATGAAATCATGTTCTTCTCTTACTGTAAAATGCTCAACACCATACCAACTTGATACCAAGGTATCGGCTCCGATGGCAGGAATTTTTTTTACTTGTCCTTTACAATCGTACTCAAAACCATGAAAAGCACATTGCAAATGATCACCGACCACTTTTCCCAGTTCAAGGGCTGCTCCTCGATGACAACATTGATGTTTGATACAACAAGCTTTCCCCTTTGAATCACGCCACAGTACCAATTTTTCATTTAAACGTGTTACGCCAACAGGCCGCTTATCCGGAACATCTTTTGATTCTAAAATAGCATACCATTTATTAAAAATCATCATTGATCCCACCTTTTTTAATGCTATATACCCGAATGATAAAGACCTTAACATTTTGATCAAACTTTTTTACACGTCTAAAAAACAAACGCTTCACTGTCATTTTATTGACCGTAAAGCGTCAGCTTTGTTCTTCTTTTTACAACATCATTCCCACTTCCCAGCCTTCTTTTAC
>JAVXTS010000053.1:0-10644 GCA_036642535.1 Eubacterium sp.
TCTACATCAACATAAACATCGCAAAGCTAAACATCATTTCTTCCATATTTTGAAACATTTCTCCCGCTACAGGAACTGATTCTTCTTTTATATCATATTTTTCCATATTTTGTTCAAGATTATTATAATATTCTGACTGCAAATCCATTTTTTCCTCCTAATAAACACCATATTCTTTGACAAAATTCAACAATTCCCGATAAAGATTAATATCGACATCATTAATTCTCAGTATGGATTTATCAAGACTGAAAATATAATTTCCACCAGGGGCCAATATATCAATTATCTCTTTCGCTTTATCTTTCACTTGTTCCAACGTTCCTGTTTTTAAAAGTGAAATGGGGTAAAATCCTGTCAAAACAAAACGGTCACCCAAGCGATCCTTAAAGACTTTAGGATCACCAAATTCAGCCATGAGACGGCATCCTTCCGGTAATTCTTCAATATAATCCAAATATCTTGTAAAATCATGTTCCAAAAAAATAGAAACAGCAGTATTCGATTTAACAAGTCCTTCCACTAGTGTTTTTAACGTTGGCCAATAGAAACGTTTGAAATCTTTTTCCTTTATATAAGGTGCCATGTGGAGTGGAATCATGGTCGCACCACGGGTTTCAGGGGTTCCTTTTGCACCGGCTTTAAGCATCAGTGGTAAAATAGCCTCACAGGCTGCTTCTACTTTATCCGGTACACGTCTGAGATCCAGCGAAATGCCGGTAAATGAACGGAGTAAATCCGCAATAAAATCAAACGGAGCATCGGTCTGAGCAAAAGGACCGCCCAAATCTGATTTTCCATATTGATGTGCCAATTTCATTTTAGCAGCACCTATTTTTGCCATGGTATCATGAAAAGTATAAAACCCTTTTGTCAATGCCATGGATGATTTTGGCCACGGTTGATCGAGTTCTGTATAAAGTCTCGGAATGACTTTATTCCATAAAAATTCATAGGGCTTTTCAATTAATGCGTCATATTCACTAGGCTCTATTACCGATATTTCAGGGTGCTGTAAAAATCCATCTGTTCCTGTGACAAAATGACGAGCACCTAACACTTTATAAAAATGGGCAAACCGTACATTTGTGACTCCTAGATTATCACTTTCAAAATCGATGGCTGCTTTTTCAAGCGCTTTAATATGGTATTTTATATCGTATTGTTCTTTATTTAAATTATATCCTGCATATTCCAACGCAGCCGCACCATCTAAATTCAAATTGATCGGCACACGCTTAGGAATTTTCCCGGATTGAACGTCAATATAAAGTTGATTACGTTCTTCTGTCAATATTTTCATATCCATTTTCTTTCCTCTATTTCTTACGATTGGCAATTTCTGCCCGCATTTCTGGTAATTCTTTTTCTTTAATGTTATAGAAGTATAAGAAAATTACTCCTGCCAAAAGAAGTCCTGCCGGTAGTAGCATCGAAATATTATTAATCCCGCTAACTACTTGAGCCGTCGGTTCTACGCCGGCTTGAAATCCTGTTAAAGCTAATCCAAAAGCGGCAATACTGGTGGAAAACACAGCCGCAACTTTAATCGATAATTGGAAGACACTGAAAATAGCAGCTCTGGCATTTTTTCCTGTTTTATATTCACCAAAATCTACAATATCAGCATACATTGCCGTATTTACGACATTACCAAGGGCATAACCTAAATAACCAACCGATGCAAGAATCGTGACTAACAGAGGATTACTGTTATTTAAAAACATCAGCACAAAACAAACGGCCATAACGGCATTTCCACACATATATGTGGCTCTTTTACTCAATTTTTTAGTAATAAATGGAACTAACGTCGCACCGACTAATAAAAGAATATTAACCGATCCAAAGAAAACAGCAACTTTAGCCGGATCGTGAACAACATACTTAAAGAAGTATGGGAACATTGAGAAAACAAGCAAACTTGCTAAAATACGTGTTACATCCGATAAGAATAATAGCAACAATGGACGTGTCGTGAAGATCTGTTTGATCATATCCATAACGGTGATATTATCGCCTTTTGCAGCATGTTGTTCTTCTTTCGTTTTGACGATTTTATGCTCTTTAGTGGCATAAAATAAATTCAGGTAGGTGAATACAATCATTAAACCTACTAAAATAGCGGTCATTAAAAAGCCTTTTTCGGTATATGCCGAAGCACCACCAAAGAAATAAATCAATGGAATAAGTGTCCAACCTGCTAAAATTTTACCAATAGCTGCGCCCTGTCCCCTAAAAGTAGAAAGCTGAACTTTTTCTTCTGGATCATCTGTAAGTGATGAATTCATTGATGTATAGCCGATATAAGCGACGTTTGTCGAAATACAGAAGATTGCATAAACCACCGCACCTAAAATGATTAATGCCATCTGAGGTAAAAAGCTCAGATTGACAAACAAAATAATATTTGTCACAAAAATACAAAGTGCTCCGATAAATAACCATGATCGGTATTTCCCCCAGGGAAGGTTGCTTTTTTCAATAAACGGTCCTAAAATCGGGACACTGATCGTATCCATAATACGCCCAACGGTCATAATAATCCCTGCTGTAACTGCGGAAATTCCTGCAACATCTGTGAAAAAAATGAGCAGATAAGAATTCGATAATGTGACCATCATTTGAAAGCCGACATCCGCAAAACCATAGGAAAACTTGATATACGGGCTTAATTTACCCTTTACTTTTTCAACCATTTCATTCTCCTTAAATTAAAAGTTTAATAACAAATGCAAATACTTTATCCTGTGTTGACTGCCAGTAAGATTCTAAATATTTATTTTCTTCATAATCTAAACCATTTTCTTCACAATATTCTTTCCATGTCGCCAGATAATTCGATTCCATGACATTCCCTCCTAATATTTCCCGTATGTTTCAACAAATTCATACAACGCTTTAACATTTTCCGGTGTTCCATCATTCGGATACGTAATCCCTTTTGATACCGTAAAGATATATCCACCACCCGGTGCTAAAATATCCATTTGCTTTTTCGCTTCATCAAGAATTGCTTGTTTCGTTCCATATTGCAGTAAAGAGACATCGTATCCGCCTGAAATACACATTGTTTTACCCAATTTATCTTTAGCAAGTTGATGATCCATGTATTCAAAAACACCCAGAATCCGTTTTTTCGGTAAATCTTGAAGATAATCGTAATAACGTGTCCAATCGCCTTCAAAATAAATCCGCATGTACTGGCCTCTTTCTGCCATTTTATCCACTAGCGTTTTGAATGTTGGCCACCACAATTTCGCAAAATCTTTTTCACGCATAAATACTGGCATATGGAGTGGAATACTGATCAGTTTACCCGGTATAGCGGGTAATCCTTGCGCTAATTTATCCATCAACGGCAAAACAGCTTCTGCTGCCGCTGCCACTTTTTCAGGCATCCGACGCACATCTTTAGTCATCCCCGAAAATCCACGAATCATATCTGCAATATAATCCATCGGTGCTTCAAGTAAACCACCACCGGTTGATGGCAAACCATATTTTTGGCTGACACGTGCAGATTCCATCAAGATTGGAGTATTCATATCATTTTGAATCGTCATTGCTTGAAGCAGCGACATTCCCCCAGATCCATCTGATGTATCAAGACTTTTGAATACTCGTGGCAAAATTTTATCAACAATACATTTAAAGGGATCTTTAATTAAATCATCATATTCTTCCGGCTCCATACAACAAACTTCTGGATGCTGCATGATACCTGTTTTTCCTTCACTGAAACTTTGGGCTTTTAAAGAACTGTAAAATAAAGGATTTCTCGAAAATAAAAAAGGTGCCGTATCCGTCGCAAAATCTTTAGCCAATTTTTCCATGGCTTCGCCCATGATTTTGGGATTAACGGTACTCCCTTTTATAGGATAACCGGCATAGTTAATTGCCCAATACTCACCAAATCGTGTTTCGTGTGGGACTCGATCAGGCTGCTCAAGATTAACGGCTTGAATATACCGTTTTTCTCTCTCGTCATACAATTTTTTAACATCTGTTTCGTTCATATTTCCCTCCTACATCTTGAATACTTTTTTATATATTCAATTTTATATTCAAAATAATACAATGAAACCGTTCTTTTGTCAAGTGTTTTATCTTAAATTAAGAATATTTACTAATTCAGCTTTCTTGTTTTTCCAATGCGAAAGTTTTATAATTATGCTATAATATAAAATTATAGATAAAAAAACAAATTGAGGATATTATGGCACAATATAAAAATGGTATTGAAACAAAAAATCGAATCTTACAAACCGCCAAAGAACTTTTTTACAAACATGGTTTTCAAAAAACAACCATTGCAATGATCGCCGAAAAAGCATCTGTTCCTGTTGGTTTAGTCAATTATTATTACAAAAAAGAAGAACTCATCGGAAAAATACATTACAACTTAACCCTTTCTATTAATAAAGTTATTGATGAGCAACTTTCCGGAAAAATAGAAAATCACTTGCAAAAGCATGTTATTTATACCCACCTTTTTTATCGAAAAATAGGGAGTGATCCCGTCAATAAAAATCTTTACCACACAATTATCGAAAAAAATCTTGTTGCCCAAGAAACACATGATTATGTCCGTAGCTCTATGATGGCGATCATTTCAGAATTTAATCTTTCGATTGAGATGGTTGTTTTCAAAAAAATGATGATTGCCGAGTATGGTGCAAGAGAAGCTCTTTTAATAGACGCTTTCAAACAATCGGACTTTAATCTATCAAATGATTTCATTAATTTTCTGGCCACGATCACGGTTCGCTTAACCGGTATTTCAACCATGATTATCGAGGATAATATAAAAAAAGCGGAAAAACTATTACCGCTAGTTGACACTTCTTCTATTTATTTTTTTGATTCTTAATGTACAAGGACGTTTAAATATGAAATCAATGCTTAGTCAATTTAAGAAAATTCAAACAAAGCCTCTCGCTTTTATTCTGGAACAACTTGATCTTTCCGAACAACAGCTGCTTAGGCTTTTAGAAATTTGGGTCAGTCAAAACGCTATTTCTGCTCAAAATAATATTTTAATCAAATTAAAAAAATGGAAAAATGATGAGCAAAAGAAAAAATATGATGAAAAATTAAATCAGGATCTACTGCTCTATCGTGAATTACGCATTAACAATTATTCTAATTTTCAAATTGCCCAGAAAATGAATTATCCCTATGATAAATTGTATACCTTTTTAAAAAAATGGTATAGTATATTGCGTTATGAGGGATTATCCAACGAAGCAATTTCTAAAAAGCTCAATGCTACCAAACGGGAACTCAATCCGATTATTTATGCTTTTGATGAACGTATGCGACAGCGCGAAGAAAACCTGAAACGGCGACGTATTGCCAACAAACGTTATGCGGATAAACATTTAAAACATATCCAACATGACTTAAACGGATCTTCCGAATACTTTATTTTTGATATTGAAGCTGTACAATGTCCGGATGAACTTATCGAAATTGCAATTATTGATTGTAAAGGTTCTATCATTTATAATACCTTGGTTAGACCTAGCCATAAAATTAACTGGCGGATCAGCGCACTGACGGGTATTACTAATAAAATGGTTCAAAATAAGCCTTCGATTAACACCGTCATGCATGATTTGAAACAGCTTATTTCAGGAAAAACGTTAATGTCCTGGGGGATTGATTACGACTCAATCTTATTAAATCGCTCCAGTATAACTACCGGTATTGATCTTAATTGTAATTTTTGTTGTGCTCAGAAAATTCACATGGGTTTAGTGGGTGATACAAATCAAATTGCATTACAACGAGCGGCAGATTGCGATTCACAAAACCACCGTGCTTTAGATGATTGTCGCCTCGTTTTAGACGTATTAAAAAAAGATATTGCCCTCATCAATCCTAAACCAACCGAAATAATCCTGCCCAAAGAAAATAAAACTATTTTCATTTCACAACAAGATACCATCGCTCTCTCACATTAAAGGAGGTTCCTACTAATCATGGAAAAAGCCATTTATGCCTACCCGGCAGTTTTTACACTCATTGACGATGAAAAAATAACATTCTCTTTTCCGGATCTTCAAACACCGGAAATGCCCATTGCACCCGAAAAAATGCCCAAAGCTTTCGATATTGCCGCTGATGCCTTGGGCAAATGGATTTCAGAATTATTTATCTTAGACAAGCCTCTGCCAAACGCCACATCACTTGAATCCCTTCCGCTAAAAGCTAATCAAAAGGGCGTTTGGATTCAAATCATAGAAGCCTGATTTTTTCTTCCACTTTCTTCATCGTTGGAATTGACGGTGCCACTCCTCTTCAACCTCATTGAGTATAAAAATATCTACCCATTCAAGTGGCAACGCCAAACATCCTTCGTCCATTGGTGAAGGATTCAGTACAATCCGTGCACCTTTTTTCTTTTTCAATCTTGTAAAAATCTTAAACTCTTTTCTATAGGTCTCTTTCCATAATTGTGCTATACTATTAGTAATTATCTTACAATGAGAGGAGCCACAAATGTATTATAATTGCTGTCTTTTATTTACTTATTTTTTTCTTTATGCGATCATTGGATGGTGTTGTGAAGTTGTTTTTTGTTCCATTCCCAAGAAAAAATTTATTAATCGAGGATTTCTTAATGGTCCTTATTGTCCCATATATGGGGTTGGTGCCATTGTTATTGTTTCTATTTTAGGACCCTATATTGATGATCCTGTCAGTGTATTCTTTGTTGGTATTGTCTCCACTTCAATTATTGAATATGTCACTAGTTGGGCAATGGAGAAACTTTTTCATGCAAAATGGTGGGATTATTCTGATAAAGCATTCAACATCAATGGACGTGTCTGCCTCAGAAATTCACTTCTTTTCGGTGTTATGTCTCTAGCGGTGATGTATCTTGTTCATCCATTTGTTGAAGATATTATTGCTGATTTCTCTAAATTTTGGCTTGAAGTAGCTGCCACATTCTTTGCCGTTCTGATGGTCAGTGATGTTATAACTTCTACCTTAGAAACACTCAATTTCAAAAACAAAATCAATCGTGTTTCTGAATTAGCAACTTCCGTAACCGATGATCTTAAAGATAAAGGCATCGAAACAAAAACACAGATTACCGAAAAACTGTCTGATGCCAAATCCATTAAAACACATCTTTTGGAAAAATCTAAAGATAATATTCAACAACATATTGAGAATTTAAACACTAAATTATCCGAGAAAGCAACCTTACGTCGCTATTCACACAACCGTATTATCAACGCTTTCCCAAATATGGTTTCTAAAGAAGATCCGGAAGCCATCGAACTTTACCGTGCCGCACTTGCTCGAACAAAAAAAATTCACAAGCTCAAAAAAACACAAAACAAAGAAGCAAAAAAAGCTCAGGCAAAATAAAATTAATCATGTTATACTATATACCGAACTCAACGTAATTTTTTAGTCTGTTTTGAGTTCGGTTATTCATCTTTTTGATGTTAAACACTACTTAATTTATTGTAGAAAGGACACCTTTATGTCTCAAAATAAAACACTCGTCTTAGCCGAAAAACCCTCTGTGGGAAAAGATATCGCACGGGTTCTCCACTGTAAAAATGGTGGAAACGGCTACCTTGAAGGGAATCAATATGTGGTCACTTGGGCACTTGGACATCTTGTTACACTGGCTGATCCCGAAACTTATGGCGATCACTATAAAATCTGGAATATGGAATCTCTCCCTATGCTTCCCGATCCTATGAAGTTAGTCGTCATTAAAAGTTCAGGTAAACAATTCAGTACCATAAAAAAACTATTGGATCGAAATGATATAACGGAAATTATTATTGCTACCGATGCCGGTCGTGAAGGCGAACTCGTCGCACGCTGGATTTTAGAAAAAGCCCATTGCCGTAAACCCTTTAAACGTCTCTGGATCTCTTCTGTAACGGACAAAGCCATCGTCGCCGGGTTTAAAAATTTGAAACCGGGCAACGCTTATGATAATCTTTTTCGTGCCGCAAAATGCCGTGCAGAAGGGGACTGGATTGTTGGCCTAAACATTACCCGTGCTCTTACCGTTAAGCATAATGCTCAACTTTCTGCCGGACGTGTTCAATCCGCAACATTAAACATGATTGTCGAACGTGAAGAAGCCATTAAACATTTTATTCCAACCCCTTATTTCAATATCATCGCTAAAACATCCCAATTTAATTTAACGTGGCAAGGTCAACATGGTAAAAATATTTCAAAAGAAGATTTTGCCAATGATCTTCTTAAAAAACTCAAGGGAAAATCTGCAAAAATCACACATATTGATAAAAAACCTAAAAAAACTTATGCTCCCGGACTTTACGATTTAACAGAACTCCAGAGAGATGGTAATCGTCTTTTCGGTCTCAGCCCAAAGGAAACGCTCAATATCATGCAGCGTCTCTATGAAAATTATAAAATTTTAACTTACCCTAGAACTGACTCTCGTTATATCTCAAGAGATATTATCCCCACCTTACCGGAACGCATCAAATCCATCGCTATCGGTCCTTATAAATCGGCAGCAAACGAGGTTATTCGAACTGGAATCAAGACCAATAAAAGTTTTGTGGATGATACAAAAGTATCCGATCATCACGCCATTATTCCCACCGAAGAACGTGTTAATTTAAGCCTTCTCAGTGATACTGAACGTAAGATTTACGATCTCGTTATCAAGCGTTTTTTAAGTGTTTTCTTTCCGGCTTATGAATATATGCAAACTACGATCACTGCCGAAATAACGAATGAAAAATTGACAGCAAAAGGCAACGAAGTCATCAACCAAGGGTTTAAAAAAGTATATGACCATCCAGATGATGACGGAGAGGAAGATGAAAATGACAGCCAAAATCTTCCATCACTGAAACAAGGCGATCTTTTGAAAATAAGCACCCTTTCATTAAAACGTCTCGAAACAAAACCCCCGGCACGTTTTACAGAAGCAACCCTTCTTTCTGCCATGGAGAATCCCCAAAAAATTGTTAAAGTTGATCCAAAAGCGGCTAAAACATTGGGTGAAACCGGTGGTATCGGAACGGTTGCTACTCGAGCCGATATTATTGAAAAATTATATAAAATGTTCGTTATCGAGAAAAAAGGAAACTCTCTTTTTCCCACGTCCAAAGGTCGCCAATTGATTGCCCTTGTTCCACCTGATTTAAAATCACCACTCATGACCGCTAAATGGGAACACCGTCTTGAACTGATCAGTCAAGGTAAAAACGATCCACAGCAGTTCATTTCTGAAATTAAAACCTATACCACCGAACTGGTTCAGGATGTTAAAAAAAGCAATGCAAAATTTGTTCACGATAATAAAAGTGGACAGAAATGCCCTGAATGTGGTAAAAACCTTTTAGAGGTCAAGGGAAAATATGGTATGATGCTGGTTTGCCAAGATCGCTCGTGTGGATACCGTGAAAATGTGAGTAAAAACACAAATGTCCGTTGCCCGGAATGTCATGTTAAATTGGAAATCAGAGGGAAAGATGCCGGAGCTATTTATTTTTGCAAACGGTGCGGTTTTCGTGAAAAAGTGACTAGTTTTAATAAAAAACATTTTGATGGCGGACAAAAAAATAACAAACGGGATGCTCAAAACTATCTTCGTAAAATCAAAAATGAAAGCAAAGAAATTACCAATAATCCATTTGCTGAAGCATTGGCAAAATTAAAAGATCAATAATGATGGTTTATTCAAAAGTCAAATTTCAATGGAGATAATGTTATGCTGACTCACAGTGAACTCAATATGCTCAGCCAATTGACGGCTTTAAACCTCCCTCACAATGCCCATAAATTGCCAATTTCAGTTTCTGATATGGTCATTTACCATCATTTACACCGGCAATCACTTTCTGGTGCTGCAGCGATGAGTACCGAAGAATGGATTCATTCCTTAGGGCTTATACGCTCCAACCCTAAATTAATGGCACTCAAAATCATCGGCTCCGTTAATCAACCTCTTAATGGTCTTTTTGGATTTTGTTTTACCTCTGATAAGCCCAATACCGGCATTATTTGTTTTCGAGGTACTGTAGGGATAGGTGGGTGGCTTGATAACTATAAAGGTGGTTTTATTGCCGATACGCCCCAGCAGAAAAATGCACTTCTTTTTTTGAAACGCATGCAGAATCAATTTGATTTTTCACATTTTGATCTGGCCGGTCATTCTAAAGGTGGTAATAATGCTCAGTATATTACCATTTTGTATAGCCCTTTTATTAACCGTTGTGTGAGTTTTAACAGTCCGGGCTTTTCCGGTGATTTTGTTAAAAAATACTATCCAAAAATCATAGAAAACCGAAAAAAAATAACGGCTTATGAAGGTGCCTACGATATTGTCAATATTCTATTAAATAGCATTGCCGGCCAACGTATTGTTATCGAAACTGGCTCTAAAACACCAAAAGATAATCACAAACCAAATCATATTCTTGATCCTAACGGATCCATTGCCCATTTAGGCAAACGTCACCCATTATACGCTTCTTTTCAAAATATGACCATTGGTCTAACGCTTATAATAACCATCTTGAAAAAGTACTTAAAAACCTTTAATTCCCATGAAAAAGATCCCCCTCATAATCACTCTGTTTAATCCTTATATTGATCAATCAATGAATGAAAAATGAAAAA
>JAVXTS010000054.1:0-10227 GCA_036642535.1 Eubacterium sp.
ATACAGATTCTGCTATCTTAACTTTAACAGCATAAACTTGTCCCTTTGTAAGATCGGTTAAAGTTAAACTATTACCTGATACTGGTGTTTCGTCTTTATATAAAACAACCTCATAATTATTATCCACTGTGCCTTCATTCAACGCCTGTGCCGTGAATGTAACATCCTTGACAGCCTTAGTAGCTGTTGTTCCGTCTAATTTCGCATTAAATGTTCCAACAGTTACTTCCGTTGCCTCTTTTGTACCATCTACTATCCAGTCAGCACCTGTTGGAACAAGTGCCTTTTTTTCAGCATCAGCTGTTGACTTAACATTATCTACTTTTAATTCTATAGGATTACTTACATCAACACTTAAGCCAGTCCCTGTATCTCCCTTCAACGTATCCCACGCTGCGAATGATCCTATAGCAGTAACCACTAGTGCTGCGGTTGTAATGCCACTGATTAATAACGATGCTCTCTTTTTCATCATAAAACCTCCCTTAAATTTAATCCCCTTATTTCTCATCTTCCGGATTCAGGAGGTGAGAAGTATTCGATTACTTTGTATCCTTATTATACTGCGGGGTCTGCTACTCATCCGCTACTCTTAAGGGTTTTTTGATTGCTTTTTTTATTTTTTTTCCATTGCTTTTTCGATCTCGCCGATGCGTTCTTCTGCCCAGTCATAATCAAAGAGGTATTCCCCTTGATAACTCAGGTCCTTTGTCTGTTTTTCAATGACCTGATAATAATCGCAGATGACATTTTCTCGGTTGAGGTAACAAAGCCCCCGCCCGGTTTTAAAGAGGTTTTCGACGCCGGCTTCCGCCAGGGTATGGGTGGCCGCCATCACGGCTTTTCGGTAGAGTTTCTTGGTTTTTTCATCGTAGGTGCGGTCTTCCCAAAGTTTATCGATGGCTTCTTCCATGCTCACTTGTCCCCCGTAGTGATCCACACAGAGCGCCACCAGTTCTTTGGCTTTTTTATTGCGAAACAACACCGGTGTGCCCTTCACAAAAATATCGAACCTGCCAAAGGTTCTGATGACAATGGGGGGTTCTTTCTCTTTCGGGGTTTCGTTTTTGATTCGTGCGAGGACTTCGGCAACGCTTTCTTCGGAGAAGGGTTTTAGAATATAGCCGGTGGCTCTTACGTCAAAGGCTTCTTCGGCGTAGTTGTTATAACCCGTGGCAAACACGATTTTTAGGTCGGGATACGCTGTTTTAAGCGCTCTTGCCAATGCGATACCGCCTATCCCGGGGATCTCGATGTCTAAAAAGGCAATCTCGGGTGGGGTTGTTTTCACAAATGCCAAGGCGGTTTCTGCGTTCTTAAATGTGCCAATCACCTCAACGGTGTCAAAACGCTCTAAAATGTAGGCCAGCGCATCGATGGCAAAGGGTTCATCGTCAACAATGATTGTTTTCATGGGTGCTCCTTTCGTTAATCGTCTTCGGCGATCGGAATTTCTACTTTCTGGTAGGTGCCTTTTCCTAAGGTACTGGTGATGGTGAGGGTGGCGCCGATCATGTGCTCAAGCTGAAAGGTAACATTTTTAATGCCTTTTGAGGGGGTGCCTGTTTCCTCTAAACGTGCCACATCAAATCCGATGCCATCATCAATGACTTCAATCACAATGGCGTTCTTTTCCTCATGGGTTCTCAAAATGACGGTGCCGCCTTCGGGCTTTTTGCACACGCCGTGCTTGATGGCATTTTCGACGAGGGGTTGGATGGACAGGGGCGGAATGGTAAAGGTGGTGGTTTCGATGTCATAGACCATTTTGAGACGTTCCTGAAAACGAATTTGTTCGATATCGGTGTAACACTGAATGTGTTTAAGCGCCTCTTCAAAGGGTACAACGCCTTCGGTTTCGACAAAATTCATGTTGGTGCGCAGATAAGTGGAAAATTTCCGCACGGTTTTAGCGGCGGCGTCACTGTCTTTTCGGCACAGCACCTCGATGGTTTGGAGGGTGTTGTACAGAAAATGGGGTTGGATCTGACTGAGCATCAGGTTGATGCTTTTCTTTTTTAAAGCGTCTTTCATCCGGTCAATTTCAAGGGCTTCTTCCTGTCTTGCGACCATATCTTTCTGATAATAAAGAACGATGATGGCCAACAAAAAAAAGCAAAGCCCGGTGGGATAAACCCAGAACACGTCGGGTTTTATCCAGTCCGAAATATAAACCGTATCCACTAGGAGGCTTCCCATCACCGTAAAATAGCCGATGATGGCAAAGAGGGTAAAGGGGGCATTTCGGGTGGCGGCAATGCGCATCCGAACCGCCGTCACAAGTAGCGGAAGTAGCATCAAAAGTCTAAAATACTGTTCTAAATAGAAGGTTTCGGGGTGGCGAATCACCAGATGGATGGCGATAAAAAGAACCACCTCGTACAGTAGGGCAACGATCATCACCCTTTTATCCCCTTTTTTGCGACCTATCTTTTCACCGGCGCAAACCAGAAAGAAGCAGGCAAAAAGGGTACTGCCATAAAAAATAACACTGAGGTTTTGATCCACACTCACCCCCGAAAACAGCGCTAACAAAATGGCTAAATCCATGCTAAACATCCGAATCACCAGAAAGATCACGGCGGCCATCAGGGCTTTTGAATAGTCCTTTGTTTTATTAATCAGAATGATGAGCAGATAAATAAGGGTGAGCACCAAAACGGCAGTGCTGAGGGTTGAAATACCCAGTATGATCAGGGGTGAATCCTTATTTTGGCTATCCAGATTGGTGAAAATCGAATGGTTGTAAATGCTTATGGGCACCACCTCGGTTCCCTTTTCCTGTTCCTCCCTAAGATGTTCGATTCTGTGAATTCTAGAGGTTTCAGCGGTGCCTTCTGAAAGAATGGTGATGCTCAGAAAAAGGATCAGTACGACCATGGAAATCATGCCGATCACATAACCCACGGTGGCTTTATTTTTAATGTTCATCATTATTTTGGGTGGCTAGCCGGTTGACCAGTGCTACAAATTCGGCTTCGGGCAGGGGTTTTGAAAAGTAATAGCCCTGTATTAAATCGCACTTTAAAAGGCCCAGACGGTTGACTTCTTCTTTCCTCTCAACGCCTTCGGCAATGACTTTCATTTTTAAGCGATGGATCAGGGTGATCATGGTTTCAACCGCTATGGCCATACGGTAATCCACTGTCATTTTATCCACCAAACTTTTATCCAGTTTAATGAACTTAAAGGGAAGGGTCAACATATTGCTGACGCCGGCATAACCGGTGCCAAAATCATCTAATGCAAAATGACTGCCGTTTTTAATGAGTTTGTCCATGGTATTTTTAAGAATCTGCATGGAACCGGCGGCCACCGTTTCGGTGATTTCAAATTTAAAATACTGGGGAGGCAGTTTATATTTATCCATAATCGCAATGAGATCATCGGCAAGGCTTTCCTGCATACACTGGACGACCGAGAGATTCACACCGACGTTTTCAAACCCCGCACTTAAATAGGGATTTTTTGTCAGAAACTGACAGACTTTTTCAAAGACAATCAGCCCAATGCTAACAATCATGCCGTTTTCTTCGGTAATGGGGATGAATTCATCCGGAGCAACAAGACCGTATTCGGGATCATTCATTCGAATTAAAGCCTCACAGGTTTTGTAACAACCGTCTTTGATGTCATAGATGGGTTGATAGTATATCTCAAAGCCATCGTTTTCAAGGGCGTACAAGAGCATCGCTTTAATGTGATTTTTTTTCTTGAATCTTGCGCTAAAAACTTCATCTCCTCGAATAATACGTTCACCGTTATAACGTTTGGCTTCTTGGATCGAAAAATCGATGGCCGCTACAATTTCCTCAACATTTTCACTGGTTGTTTTATTATACGATACTTTTGCTAAATTGCAAGAAAGGGCATAATTAATGCCTTGAAGATGCCATGGCTTTTTAAAGCGTTCTTTAATAATCTCAACCCGTTCGATGCCTTCTTTTTTATCTTCACCATGGACTGCAATACAGAAAATATCACCATCAAACCGATATACTCGACCGGTGGGTGATACGCTTTCTAAGTATTCCACGACTTCTTTTAGGAGTTTATCGCAGGTTTTAATGCCGAATACCTCATTCGCAAACTTAAAATCTCTGAGCGCAACGGCAATAATGGCATTGTCATCGCCTATTTTAAAATGCAGTTCTAACATTTGCAAAAGAACCTGACGTTTATAAGCACCGGTGAGTTCATCCACGGTTAATCCTTGGTTTTGCATGGAGAGATGAATAAACAAAGCGGTTAAAGCGCAAGCGCTTCCATTTAAAAGGTAACCTTTAAAAATTTGCTGTAAAATAACGGCAAAGGCTGAAGTGGCCAGAAAGCCAAAAACGGCAATCCTTTTATCATTTGAAATGGCTTTTTTGTTTTTAATAATCAGTCCTAATATCATGGTGGCGTATAGAAAAAATATCCCATAAGTGACGTAATAACCCTTTCCGGGTTGATACGCATTTTCCGGAGTGATGCTAAACATGATATGCGTGATGGGGTTACTCATTGAGAATAGCACACACACAAAAAAGGGCAGCATCATCAAAATAAGTGATCTTTTTTTATTAAATATATCCGGTCTGACAATGGAAACCACATATAAAAACACGATTGTCGGCGTCATTGGTAAAAAAACAAGGTAGAGATTATTAAAAAAACAGGTTAATAAGATATCGACCCGATTAAAGTAAATCAAACAAACAGTGGCAATAATATTCACAAAAACAAAGCAGAAAAAAGTAACCAACATCCCAATATAGATGCGATTCTGCCAAGTTGGCAGATATTTCCCTCTGATATAATAAAACATTAAAACGACAATAATTATTAATGAAAAAATTTCGTAATCAATATGCCACTCCATCTAATCTCCCCTTCCTATTTTTTTAAATGACCGTTTCCGCATTGATTGAAAAGAATTCTCTTTTAATATAATATTCATTGTAGCTTATGGGCATATCATCCTCAACCGCCACAATACTTTGGCTGATAAGGTAGACCACCTCACCCCGCTCAAGCTCTAAGTTATCCCTAATTTCGTGGGGCGGCGTCATCATTTCAATGCTTAAGTGCTTTTTCATTTGAAATTGCATCTTGCCTTTTTCCATAATGCCATGAAAATTCGCAAAATTAATGACATCTTCAACAATAGGGTTCCCCTTTTGATAAGGTAAAAAAATAACCGTATATTCTGCGATTTCATCACCGATATAAACCACTTTTTGAACCTTAATCACTTTTTCGGATGCTCCGACTTTCAGTTCCCGCATGAGTTTACGTCCCGGTGAAATAACGCCGACACTGATCAGCTTAACTTCATCAATTTCGCCTTTAAGGCTATCGATCTCATCAAAATAAAATTGATATTGGTTAGAAGTCGGTTCACAAACAAAATTCCCCTTACCGGGAATGGTATAAATATAATTCTCATTAACCAAAAGCGCCAAACTTTTTCGCAGTGTTGTTCTGCTGACATCGTAAAGTTCCGATAATTCGTGCTCCGATGGTAAGACATCGCCGGGTTTTAGTTCCCCTTTTTCAATCTTACTTTTGATGTCATTTACAATATCTAAGTACAGTATTCTATGCATTATCCACTACTCCGTTAGCCATTCTTTACAAATTTTAACACCTTGAATTGCGTCACTTGAATAGCAGTCAGCCCCAACGTAATTGGCATAGTCTTTATTCGCCAATGCCCCTCCCAGTATTATTTTAATATTATTTCTAAGACCTTCGGCTTCAATGGCATCAATAACAACACGAATATTTTCAACAACAGACGTTAATATTCCACTGATCCCCAAAATATTAGGTTTCTCTTTTTTAATCATTTTGATAAACCGATCGACAGACACATCCGTGCCCAAATCCAATACATCGAAGCCTTCCGAGCGCAACATACTGACAAAAATATTTTTTCCCACATCGTGGATATCATCAAATACCGTCCCCACCGCAATTTTACCAATAGGGGTATTTCTAAAATTCTTTTCCGATTCCATCCCTGATTGTTTAAGAAGGTTTGTAACCAACTCACCTGCCATGATTAGATCGGCAATGTAGTATTCGCCACATTCGTAGCGCTTGGCAACCCGTTGAAGGGCATTGTTCAGATCATTTGAAATTTCTTTTGAATCGACTCCTTGAGAAACGAGTGTTTCCACAATTCGTATTGCTTCAGGTTCATCTATATTAACGACTGCATCAATTAAATATTGCTCCATCCTACACCATTCCTTCATCATATTATACACTGTGATAATACCATAAAAAAGATAAAAATACTATCCTTGATCCTTTAAAAAAAATTATTTACTTTTCTATTTGAATTTTAATAAAAGGGGCGTATAATGGAAGTAGAACTTTGAAAAGGTTTGCTTAATGTATCAAATAAAGAGAATAAGGAGCATTTTTATGGAGAATTTTACGAAAGCCGAATTGGATAAAAATAAAAAATATCTTGAATTGTTATCCGGTAGTTTTCCAAATATTACAACCGCCGTCGGTGAAGTCGTTAATTTACGAGCTATCCTCAATCTTCCAAAAAGTACGGAGCATTTTCTCACAGATATTCATGGTGAACATGAAGCGTTTAATCACGTTATGCAAAATGCTTCCGGTGCCATTCGTCGTAAAGTAATGGATGAACTGGGTAGCACCGTCAGTTTAGAAGATCTTGAAGAATTAACCACGCTCATCTACTATCCAACCGAAAAAATTGATCTCATCAAGAAAGAAAAAAAAGGCGATTATTTAGGAAACTGGTATGAACTGACCATCTATCGTCTGGTAAAAGTGTGTCGTGCCGCCGCTTCTAAATACACCCGTTCAAAGGTACGTAAGGCGCTACCAAAAGATTTTGCCTATATTATGGAAGAACTGCTTCAAGAAGATGAACATCGTTTTAATAAAAAAGATTATTATAATCAAATCATCAGCAGTCTTGTGGAATATGGTCGTGCGGATCATTTTATCATTGAAATTTCCGGTGTTATCAAACGTCTGACCACCGATCACCTTCATATTATTGGTGATATTTTTGATCGTGGTGCCGGCCCGGATGTGGTTATGGAAACGCTGATGAAACACCACTCACTGGATATGCAGTGGGGTAACCATGATATTTTATGGATGGGTGCGGCTGCGGGTAATCCCGCTTGTATTGCCAATGTGGTGCGTATTGCACTGCGTTACGCTAATATGGATGTGCTCGAAAATGGCTACGGCATCAATCTTCTGCCCCTTGCCACTTTTGCTAACCGTACTTATATCGGCGATCCTTGCACCCAGTTTTTACCAAAGATCAATGCGGATAACTGTGAAACCGAAGCTGAAATGATTTTAATGACCCGGATGCATAAAGCCATTACCATGATTCAATTTAAGCTTGAGGATCAGGTTATTAGTCGTAATCCGGATTATAATATGGAAGATCGTCAACTTTTGCGTCATATTGATGCCGATCATAAAACGGTTACCGTAAATGATGTGGTTTATGAATTAAACGATCAACACTTTCCAACGCTGAATCATGAAACTCCATGGGAACTGACTGAAGAAGAACAGATTGTTATCGACAAACTGATTTACACTTTTAAACATAGTGACAAGTTACAAAAACACATTCGCTTTATGTATGCTAAAGGGAGTATGTATTTAGTTTATAACAACAATTTATTATTCCACGCCTGTGTTTTATTAAATGATGATGGTAGCTTTAAAGCCACTAAAATCAACGGAAAATATTACTCGGGTCGTGCCCTGATGGATAAATACGATCAGATGGCCAGAGAAGCTTTTTTCGGTGTGAGTGAAGTGTGTCCGTACAAATCGGATTTTTTATGGTTCTTATGGTGTCATCGAGATTCGCCTCTTTTCGGAAAAGATAAAATGGCAACTTTTGAACGGTATTTCATCGACGATAAAACACCCCACAAAGAAAGCTATACGCCTTTCTACACTAAAATTGACGATAATGAATCCATTGCCATCATGATTCTTAAAGAATTTGATGTTGATCCGGATGAAGGGCACCTTATCAATGGTCATGTTCCGGTAAAGGCGACTTCGGGTGAAAGTCCGATTCGTGCCAACGGCAAACAACTGGTTATCGACGGCGGTTTTGCCAAAGCTTATCAAAAAACAACCGGTATCGCCGGCTATACCCTCACGTATAACTCCTATGGTCTGACGCTCATCAGTCATGATCCTTTTGTTTCGGTTGAAAAAGCGATTCAAGAAGGGGTTGATATTAAATCTACCCAACAAGTGATTGAAACAACCATCGAGCGTAAACGGGTAAAAGACACCGATATCGGTAAAAAAATCACCGCCCAACTTCACGATTTAGAAATGCTGATCGCTGCTTATCGTAAAGGGATTATTAAAGAAAAATTGTATTAAATCATATCAAAAAAACGGCAATGCTTTAAGCTTGCCGTTTTTTTGTCTCCTACTTGTCTGAATTTTTAAAATGTGATAAACTCTATGTAATACTATTACTAGCATTTGGAGGTACATTATGCGTTTTGAAATTGTAACTGATTCTTCCTGCAATCTTACCGAAGCGATCATTGACCACTATAATTTACACATTTTGTCACTGCGTTTTCTTGCTGACGACAAAGAATATTATAGCTACACAAAAGGAAAAATTACCGATCTTTCACAATTTTATGAAATGATGCGACAGAAAAAAGAGATTAACACTTCTCAAATTAATCCTAAAACATGTACAATTCTTTTTGAAACTTTATTAAAAGAAGGAAAAGATATCCTTTATATTGGTTTTTCTTCAGCACTGAGTGGCACTTTTCAAGCTGCTTACCTTGCCCTCGAAGACCTGAAAGTAAAATATCCGGAACGTAAAATTTATGCGGTCGATACCCTTGGTGCTTCTCTCGGCGAAGGACTTCTTGTCTATCATGCTGCTAATAAACGAGATCAGGGTGAATCCATTGAATCGGTTAACGCTTGGCTTCTTGAAAACAGACTTCACCTTTGCCACTGGTTTACCGTAGATGATCTTTTTTTTCTGCAACGTGGTGGACGTGTCTCAAATACCGTTGCCGTTTTAGGTACACTTCTCAATGTGAAACCGGTCATGCATATGGATAACGAAGGTCGTTTGATCTTTGTGATGAAAGTCAGAGGACGCAAACATTCATTAGATTCTCTCGTTGAACATTTAGAAGCTACTGCCATCAATCCTTCTGAGCAAACCATTTTTATCACCCATGGCGATTGCCTTGAGGATGCAGAATACGTTGCAAAAAAAATAGAAGAAAAATACCATCCTCGTGAAATTTTAATCAACTGGGTTGATCCGGTCATTGGGGCTCATTCGGGTCCGGGGACAGTGGCATTATTCTTTCTGGGAACACATCGATAAGTAAATCCATTGATTATTATTGATTGCAAATTGAAATGTAAGGTACTTGTCAACTAACGGGTTCCTTACATTTTTCAATCTAATCAATAAAAGCCTCTAAAAAGAGACTTTCATTAACGTTTTGACTATTTTATTTGAGTAAAAGCTCACCACAATACTGACAATGGTTTCGATTAATCGGTGTAAAATCACCACAGACAATGCATAACACAACGTCATCCGATGTTTTATCAAATTTCTCCGGAATAGCATAACCTGAAAAATGTCTTACGTGATCGCCTATTTGAAAATAATTCATAAAATCTAAACTTTTATGACCTCTAAAAACGAAACTTTTTGTTTTCATGCCTTTCTTAATCACAAACGTATGAAAACTATATAACGTCTTATCCTTCACATCCGATTCATCCTCTGCTATTTTTCTTTTAACATCAACCAGTTCACCTTCGAAGCTTCTATCACTGCTAAAAAAATCGCTAACATTCATATAGGCTTTCCCTCGAGATGAAAAGCCGGCTTTTTTAAATTCGTTCTTACTTGTCATTTCCTTCACCTTTATTTATTGATAAAAACGTAACCAGCGCTTTTATCAGTTTACCTTATAATCATTATTCTACCACCTTTTAAAGGTTTGAACAAGTAAGTTTTAACGTCCTAAATTTTTAATTAATTATTGCACAAATTTCATCTTTTATTTATAACCGTTATTTTATTTATAACTGTTAATTCTATTTTCGCCATTAAAAAAAACGCCGTAGCGTTTGAACCCTTCATCAAAAAATAAAAAAGATCCCGCAATGTCCTATCCTCCCAGGCAGTTACCCACCAAGTAC
>JAVXTS010000055.1:0-9854 GCA_036642535.1 Eubacterium sp.
GTTAAAAATTGTAAGAATGGCATAATATACGTGAAAAACGTTTTCTAAAAAGTTGGCATGGGTCTTGCATTATATAATACCAAAAGCTAAAGGGAAAAAGACAGATTAGCTTGAAAATTTTAAATTGAGTGAGGAGAAAACACATGTTAAAAGGTAATTTATTCACAACGTTTTATTCAAAGGATGATATTGAATTAATGCATGAAAGTATTTTGCGTGTATTCAATGAAGTAGGGGTCAAATTTGAAGACGAAGAAGCACTGGAAATATTCAGACAACACGGTGCAAAAGTTGAAGGCGACATTGTATTTATCTCAGAAGATTTACTGAATAAAGCATTAAAAACAGTGCCTGAATCATTTGAAATTGTTGGTATCGAAAGTAAATTAGAAATTGGTATTGGCAAGGGTTTAGTAGTAGCACCAACGAATGGTTGTCCAAACTTAGAAGACTGGGGCGGAAAATTCAGACCTGTTAACGCTGATGACCTTGAAAATTTTTATAAAATTATTAATAGTAGTGATGTTTACGGTATTTCAAGTCAAGTTGCAGCTGATATTCCGGGATTTGAAGATTGTCCGGGAGAATCTGCAATGGCTCAGATGGCAATGATGGCAAAATATTCTACAAAACCAATGTACAATATCTTAGGCATTACCCCTCATAACTACAAATGTGGTTCTGCTAAAGAAGGCGCACGCAAGAGTATTCAGTTAATTAAACAATATATGGATAATGATACCGATTATGTTTGCTACAGTGGAATGTGTGTACTTCCTCCATTGACCGTTGGAACAGATGCGATCGAACATTACTTAGCTTTCGCAGAAGAAAAACAACCAATCACCATCACAACCTGTTCAATGACAAATATGACAGCACCACCGTCACTGATGGGATCAATCGTAGCCGATTATGCTAATATGTTAGCTGTTGCTGTTATGATCCAGTTGAAATGCCCTGGTTTACCAGTTGTATTAAGCCCATTCTCATCTGTTTCTGATATGCGTGAAGTACGTTTAATGACTGGCGCACCTGAATTCATGATGATTATGTTAGGCCATGTTGCTCTTGGCGATTTCTACCGTGTTCCAATGCGTTGTAGTGGTTCTTTAGCAGATGGATTCACTTACGATTATCAAGCTGGCGTTGAAAGTACATTAGGCGCATTAGCAATTGCTTTAACAAACGGCTGTATTTTACCACATGCTTCTGGAGACTTATCAAACTTTAACTTACTCAGCTTCCCTAAATTCATGATGGATGAAGAAATGTTACGTTACATGAAACGTCTCCATGACGGTGTTGCGATTTCTGAAGCAAAAGCAAATGTTGAACTGATCAAAAAAGTAGGACCACGTGGTGTTTACTTAAAGGGCAGAACACCAAAAGATTATAGAGAAGAAACCTATTTAACCACACCTGTATTCAATAGAGGCACTTGTAATGAAGAAGGCCGTAATGCAACACCACCAATCGAAGAACGTGCAGAAAAAGTATTTAAAGAACGTATTGAAGGTTATAAATTACCGGATGTAACACAAAAACAAAAAGACATCCTGAACAAATATCTTCCAAAGAAATATCAATACTAAGATGGCAATTGGCGGAGTGAGGACTCCGCCATTCCTTTATTAAAAACAAGAAGGGGGTGGTGCGATATGGATCTGTCGTACCAAATGAAAAAACATGAATAAAAAAGAAGTTAGCTACATGGAGTTAAGCAAGTTCAGACGGGCGCTTTTAATTTTTATTTCCGGCGCGGGCAGTGGTATTATTTACGTTCCAATCTATTTGAAAAATGTGTTTTATGAACCACTTCTTATGGGCTTAAATATTACCAATGCACAACTAGGGTTTTTGTCGGGAATGTACGGTATTATGGCCACTATTCTATATATACCTTGCGGAATTATTGCTGATAAAATAAGGCTGAGAACCATGGCGGCCGGCGGATTTATAACTACAGCACTGGTTGTGTATTGGTATGCATCATTACCATCTTACGCTATTTTAGTACTTATTTTTGCAGTACTAGCGGTAACAACGATTCTTATTTTCTGGGGATGTCGTTATAAATTATTACGTTTTGCAGCAGCAGAAAATGATTATCCGGCCGTTGTAGGTGTCAGTTATGCTCTTTATGGTTTAGGCGGACTGGCGATCAACGCTGTTACATTAGCACTTTTCAACATGATGCCTGACTACCGTGTTGGGGTCAGTGCGGCACTTATTTTCTTAGCCTCTGTTATATTGGCACTCGGGGTATTATCACTCTTTGCGATTCCAAAATTCAAAGGTGAAATTGTGACCGATCCGGATAAAAAATTCAACATTAACGAGTTCATCGAGGCGCTGAAGCACCCGGGTGTATGGCTAGCCAGTGGAACATTATTCTTCGTTATGGTTGTTTACATGGGGATGAACTTTACAACACCTTTCCTGACAGATGCTTTTATGGCACCGATGACTTTAGTCAGTATTGTCGGTATGGTTCGTTACTACGGGATTGCGATTGTATCGGCACCGCTTATGGGTGGTGTTGCTAAAAAAGTGGGTTCACCATCTAAAACGATCCTTGTGGTCATGGCTGCCGCAGGCATTTGTTGTTTAGCATTTATGTTTTTACCACAGACCGCAGGATTTCTCATGGTTGCAATCGTCATTACCCTTGTATTAGGATTTTTGGCAAACGGCGCTTACGGAATCGCCTCCTCTGTTTTAACAGAAACACATGTGCCACCACATATTTTCGGTGCAGCATCTGGTTTGCTTTCCGTTATCGGGTTCTTGCCTGAAAGTTTTATGCATCAGATTTTTGGTGGATTTATCGATAAATATCAAGTTCAGGGATACAACTATATTTTCATCTGTCTTGCAGTTTGCGCAGTCCTTTCAATTGTTGGGTGTATTGCAACACAAGCGTATATGAAAAAACAAAAGGGAAAAGACATCAAAGCAGTCGAAGAATAGAAGAATGCTTAAAGGAAGCCTGCTTGAACTATTTCGTTTAGGGGGCTTCCCTTTTTTAGAGGGGAGAAACAGATGAAAAGTATCGAAGAAATTAAAGAAGAACAGAGGAACATTGACTGGGTGATGATCGGCATTGTATTAGCCTTTGTCGTGATTGTCTGTGCGTGTCTCTTCATCAGTCCGGACTGGAGTCGAAATATTATTAGCGGTGTGAACAAGTTTGTTTCTGTTAATTTTGGTTTTGTATACATTTGGGTTGTTGCCATATCCATTCTTTTGTGTGTGATATTGGGATGTAGTAAATACCGGAATATTAAACTGGGTGAAGGCAAAAAAGAATACAGTGAGTTTTCATGGGCGTCAATGATGTTTTGCGCATCAATGGCGGCCGGGTTTATCTATTGGGGAAGTATTGAATGGGTTTATCATTATATGGCACCACCGTTTGCCGTTGAACCCCTCAGTGCAAAAGCAGCTGAATATGCTGCCACATTACCCATTTTCCACTGGGGAATTTCGGCATGGAGCGTCTACCTAATTCCGGCAGTTGCTTTTGCCTTTGTCCATTTTAATTTGAAACAAGAACGGTTTGATGTCGGGAATGTCTGTCGTGAAGTACTGGGGGATCGTGTTGATGGTGTTCTCGGTAAGGTGCTGAATATTTTCTTTATTTTTGGCCTGCTCGGTGGCGTTGGAACAGCCTTAGGGATTGGTTCACCACTGGTATCGGCATGTTTAAATAAACTTTTCGGCATTGAAGATACACCACTTTTACGGTTTGGGGTTATGGTGCTCGTCACCTGTATCTTTACCATTAGTGCGTATAAAGGTATCAAAAAAGGCATTAAAATATTGAGTGATATTAATATTTATATGATGCTTGCCGCTGTTGTTGTTTTATTTGTACTTGGAAACACGACATTTATCATCAAAATGCAGACCACTGCACTGGGAAAGATGATCCAGGAATTTATCCACTTAAGCACCTATATGGATCCGGTGAATAATACCGGTCACCCCGAAACGTGGATTGTATTTTACTGGGCTTGGTGGGTATCGTACTCCATTTTTATGGGGTTATTCATCGCCAAAATATCCAAAGGACGTACCATTAAACAAGTTATTTTTGGCGGTTTAGGCTACGGCTTTTTAGGTTCTTTTACCTTCTTTTCAATTTTCACCAATTTCTTTATGGATCAGCAGCTCAGTGGCGCTTACGACGTTGTTAAAGGTGTCACCGAAAATGGTGGTCCCGCAACCGTTGTGGATGTTTTCAGTAAACTGCCCATCGGCACAGTTTTTGTTGTGGCTATTTTAATTACGTCGATTATTTCGATGGCCACCAATTTTGATTCAGCGGCGTATACACTGGCCATGGTATCTTCTAAAAAGATCCAGCTGGGTGAACGTCCAAGTAAAAGTTTGACTATTTTCTGGGCGCTGTGTATGGCGGCAATTCCAATGACATTGATGATTTTTGGCGGTTCTCTGGCAGAATTACAAACATTATCCATCATTATGGCACTGCCAACCTGCATTGTTTATGCGATCATTGTATTGAGCTGTTTCAAAATGCTTGAAAAATATTATATTGAAATGCACAAGATTGAATGACTTTACCAAAAAAGCACCGGTATCATGATGATATCAGTGCTTTTTTTGTAATACTGTATAAATTTAGATGTTTTTCAAACATTATAAAAGTTTTAATAATTTTGAAAAAGCAACAGGCAAAGCCACGGCATTCATTTCATCGCGGCTTTTGAAAGCAGCTTGACTTTCACCGTAATGAGCGGAGGCTTCACAGAAATAAGTAGTATCGAGGACAAAATAATAAACAGTCATGTTCCAAATAATATGGCTAAAAACGTGTTTGCCTGTACCAATAATATGTCCTTTTGGAAGATTCGGAAAGGTGGTACTTAGGCTTTGTGTTAAAGCTTCACCGGGAATTTTACCGGCTTCTGTAATGGGAAAGCTCCAGAGATTAGCTAAAAGTCCTTTTGGAGGACGTTTGATCAAATATAAATTTCGATCCTGTTCGATAATAGCAACTTCCATATCAAGCTTTTTTTGCTTGATTTTTTTGGATTTAACAGGAAGATCATTACAGGTTCCCGATTCGTAAGCTTTACAGAGAGTGTTGACCGGACAAAGCAGGCATTTTGGATTTTTAGGTGTGCAGATGAGTGCACCCAATTCCATGAGCGCTTCGTTGAAATCACCGGGAGAGTCCGGTAAGATAGCGGTGACAAAGTGTGTGATTGAAGCTTTGACTTTGGGTTCGGCAATATCACTGTGATCATTATTGAAGCGGGCAATGACACGAAGAACGTTGCCATCGATGGCAGGTACTTTTTCTTGATAGGCAATACTGGCAATGGCACCACCGGTATAAGGACCGATTCCCGGCAGTTTGATAAGTTCGGTGTAATGATCTGGAAAAATCCCACCATAATCACTGCAAATTATCTTAGACGCCTTATGTAGATTTTTAGCTCTGGAATAATAGCCTAGTCCTTCCCATAACTTTAAAACGGATTCTTCAGGTGCGTTCGCCAGAGCCTGAACCGTGGGGAAAGTCGCGGTAAAACGGTGATAATAAGGAATTAAAGTATCAATTTGAGTCTGCTGTGCCATGATTTCTGAGATCCAAATACAGTACGGATTTTTAGTCTCTCTAAAAGGAAGGTTTCTTTTGGCCTTATGAAACCACGTTAATAAATTTTCTGAAAAGGGGATGATGCGTTGTGGATCGTTTTTTAAAATTGATTGGGTCATGGTAACCTCCTGTGAAAATATTATACCAGTTAATCATAAGAAAAGCATAAAAAACTTGACAGGATTACTGAAACTTGGTAGAATACTATTTGTAACGAATTTGTAAAATATACGGAAGTTTTGTAAAGAGAGGTAATAAAGTTTGAAACAATTGAAGCACTTAAAACAATTTTTCATCTATTATAGAAAACAAACGCTTGTCATTTCTGGTCTGTTTATCATGGTGGTCGCCATCGGCATCACCTGTGCGTTCAACGCAACCAAGGAAATTAAAGTTGTGGTCGACCCCAATACAGTCAGTGCCGATGCACAGGTTCAAACAGCTGTAGTCGCAGCGCCACTAATGGCACCCATAGAGGAAATTCTTCAGCAAGAAGGATACCCTGTCTCCGATGACTACACGCTCAGCACAACACCGGATAAAAAAGTGAAGGATGTCGACAGCATTACGCTTAAAAAGAATGCTGTTGGTGAACTTAAAGTGGATGGAAAAGCCATTCCTTATAAATCAGGAGAAGACACCGTTGGCGAGCTTTTAGCAAAAAATGAAGTCACGTATGATGCCGATGATCAGGTGATACCAGCAGCGGAAACACCGTTGACCACCGAAGTTAAAGAAATCAAAGTCGCACGTCTTGAAGTGAAAGAAGAAAAACTTCAAAAAGATATTCCCTTTGAAATAGAAGAAAAAGAAAATGCCACATTGGCTGAAGGCGATAAAAAAGTCAGTACCCCCGGCGTTGTCGGAAAAGCAGATGCTGTCGATAAGGTCACTTATCAGGACGGTGTCGAAATTGCAAGAGAAACCATTGCGTTAACCCCTATCACCCAACCCGTCAAAGAAGTGGTTGATGTCGGAACAAAAAAACCAAACAATACAGAAGCAATCGGCAGTGATTTTGATCTCATCTGTGCCATTGTTGCCCACGAAGGCGGGCCATCTTACGAAGGAGCACTGGCCGTTATTTCCTGCGTAATGAACCGAGTAGACACCGGCGGAGGAAGTGCCGCAAGTGTGTTAACCGCCCCGGGACAGTTTGCGTCTTATCTGGATGGCTACTATACAAAGTTTATGGGAAACGCACCGGATTACGTACAGAAAGCCGTTAGAGATTGTATGGAAGGTGGCATCAGAAGCCACAATTACAAAAATTTCAGAAGTTACCAGACAAACGGATCCGAATGCATTCAAGGAAACTGGTTTTTCTAAAACAAAACTTAAAATAAATTTAAAGCTTAACCATTAACGCCCTTCTTTTGGGGCGTTTTTAAGTGGATTATAATGCACTAAA
Organism: Eubacterium sp.; assembly: GCA_036642535.1. Taxonomy (GTDB): domain Bacteria; phylum Bacillota; class Clostridia; order Eubacteriales; family Eubacteriaceae; genus Eubacterium. The sequence goes on from JAVXTS010000055.1 coordinate 7,047, forward strand.
AACTTAAAAAGCTTGACAAATAATGAAAAACTTGATAAAATCTAAGTTGTAACGAACTTGTAAATTATAGCGTAAAAAATGTAAAAATGTAAAAAGGGGGCAATAATTTGAAACAATTAAATTTTTTGAAACAATTTATCAGTCACTATAAAAAACAAACGGTGGTTATTTCTGGTCTATTTGTACTGGTGGTCGCCATCGGTATTACCTGCGCATTTAATGCGACCAAAGAAATTAAAGTCGTTGTTGATCAAAATATAGCAAATGCAGAAAAAGGTGTTCAAACAAGCACATTAGCCGCACCACTAATGACACCGATCAACGAAGTACTTCAGGAAAATGGTTATCCAGTGTCCGATGATTATACGATTAACGTGGAATCGGATAAAAAAGTGAAAGATGTGGATAGCGTTATTCTAAAAAAGAAAGCGGTCGGAGAATTAATCGTTGACGGTAAAAAAATTCCCTTTAAATCGAGCGATGAAACAGTGGGTGATCTTTTAGCATCCAATGCCGTTAAGTATGATAAAGATGATGCCGTAACACCGGCAGTTGAAACAAAACTGACCACAGAAGTGAAAGCCATTAAAGTGGCACGGGTCGAAATAAAAGAAGAAAAAGCAGAAAAAGAACTGCCTTTTGAAACTGAAGAAAAAGAAAATGCGGATCTTAAAGAAGGCGAAAAAAATGTTGTCACCCCAGGCGTTCTTGGAAAAGCAGAAGTGGTTGAGAAAATCACCTATCAAGATGGTGTTGAAATAGCCAGAGAAACCCTTTCCTCACAAACTATTATCGAACCGGTCAAAGAAGTGGTTGACGTTGGAACCAAAAAAACAGTAGCAGTAGCAGAAGCAAAAAGTAGCAGTCAAGGAGCTAGTAGCTCAAGCAGCGAAACATCATCCGGTGGTGGTAGTTCAAGTAGTGGAAATAGTATCCAGTCGGCAGGCAGTGATTTTGATCTCATCTGTGCGATTGTTGCCCATGAAGGCGGAACATCATACGAAGGCGCTCTTGGCGTTATTTCCTGTGTAATGAACCGCGTTGATTCCGGCTTTGGATCGAGCGCAATCGATGTGTTAACCGCACCCGGACAATTTTCATCGTACCTCGACGGTTATTATACCCAGTATCTTGGCAACACACCTTCATCCGTTCAGCAGGCTGTAAGAGATTGTATGGAAGGTGGCGTCAGAAGCCATAGCTATACCAGTTTTAGAAGCTATGAAACAAGTGGTTCTGTTTGTATCGCAGGAAATTGGTATTTTTAGAATAGAGCACGCTGTAATAAAGTAATGTTTTAAAAAAAGTACATATAAAAAGGACGTGATCGTCCTTTTTTTTAATTTAGTACTTGTTCTTTGTATACATCGAATGTATACTATACTAAGGAACTTTTGATAAAGAATGGAAAGATTGGAGCACACATAATGGAAATTAAAATAACACAGCGAACAACCCTTAAAAAGAAACCGGATGAAAATAATCTGGTGTTTGGAACCGAATTTACAGATCATATGTTTATCATGGACTATAATACACAAGGGGAAGGGTGGAATAATGCCCGCATTGTCCCATATGGCCCGATTGAGCTATCACCCGCCTCAATGGTATTACATTATGCTCAGGAAGTTTTTGAAGGGATGAAAGCTTATAAAACACCCGATGGCACCATTCAGTTTTTCAGACCGATGGAAAACTTTCTGAGAATGAACCGTTCAAATCGTCGGATGTGCATTCCGGAAGTCGATGTGGATTTTGTGTTTAGCGCACTGAAAAAACTGGTCGAAATGGATAAAGACTGGATCCCAACCGCACCCGGAACCTCACTGTATATTAGACCCTTTGTGTTTGCAACCGATCCGTTTATTGGCGTCAGAACAAGCCTAAATTACCAGTTTATTATCATTTTAAGCCCTGTTGGCACGTACTACGCCAGTGGGCTGAAACCCGCTAAAATGCACGTTGAAGACATCTATTCAAGAACCGTCATCGGTGGAACAGGAGAAGCCAAATGTGGCGGAAATTACGCCGGTGGTCTCGCCGCTCAGGAAAAAGCGCATAATGAAGGATTTGAACAGATTTTATGGCTTGATGGCGCAGAACGTAAATATATCGAAGAAGTCGGCACGAGTAATATCTTTTTTAAAGTAGATGGTCAGTTTATTACCCCTGAGCTTCACGGCACCATTCTTCCGGGCATTACAAGAAAAAGTGTGATTGAACTACTGAAATCATGGGGAGAAACCGTCATTGAAAGACGTGTTAGCATTGATGAGTTTGTTGAAATGTACCATAACGGTCAAATTGAAGAAGTCTTTGGAACCGGCACAGCAGCCGTTGTATCACCCATTGGAGGGCTAGAATACCAAGGCGAAGATATGGCCTTCAGTAATGGCGAAATAGGGCCATATACTCAGAAAATATACGACACCCTCTTTGGGATTCAAACCGGAACTGTCGAAGATACTCTGGGTTGGACCGTTAAATTATAGAAGTACAAAAAAATTCATTATTTGTTGGAAAAAACAGTTGACAGGGGCGTTAGCCCCTGTTATAATTAATCTTGCGTTTCAGAACGCGCAAAGTGCGTCGAGAGGTACCGAAGCGGTCATAACGGGGCGGTCTTGAAAACCGTTAGGGTGCAAGCCCACGTGGGTTCGAATCCCACCCTCTCGGCCATTTACAATTGTATAACGTTCAAAGGAAAAGATAGTCTGGTTCCTTGGAATAATGTTTTAAAATAAGATGGAGAAGTACTCAAGTGGCTATAAGAGGTGCCCCTGCTAAGGGTATAGGCCGTTTACGCGG
>JAVXTS010000056.1:0-9845 GCA_036642535.1 Eubacterium sp.
ATAACGAAGCCCTTCCGGAATATGAATACAATCCTGAAAAAGCAAAACAACTTCTGGCTGAAGCCGGACATCCAAATGGCATCACCATTCCTGTGATCTGCTCAACAAAATACCAGACCTTGTTAAAAGTAGCCACCGCTCTTCAAGATCAAATGAAAGCTTCTGGTATTAACCTGGAAATCACCCAAGTCGATGGTGCCGGTTATACCGATATGAACAAGCAAGGTGGCATTGAATTATCCGTTAGCAACTGGTACACCGATTATGTTGATCCAGATGGTATGATTTACCAGCGTCTATCAGCAACCACAACGGCTCAAGTTTCTAACAAATATGCGAATCCTGAATTCAACACACTCCTCAATGATGCCCGTAAAATCAAAGACGAAAAACAACGTGAAGCATTGTATCAGAAGGCAGATGAACTGCTCACACACAAAGATTATGGTGCTATCCCACTGTATAATGACAGTATGTTCTATTTAAAACAAGACAATGTTGATAACTTTGAAGTAACAAGTATTTATCGTTACTATTTCAAAGACGCTGTCTTTAAATAAAATGCTCATTAAGCTTCGCTTCGGCGAAGCTTTTTTAAATTTTTTCTGAAAACGATTTTTTTATCCTTGACTTTTTTCAGGGTTCGTACTACAATAATATTAATTAAGTGGTCTGACCACTTACCAGTATAATGCCTACAATTGTAATATGACATAAAAAATTTATTTTATTATGGAGGAAACTATGATTTCAAAAATTCCCTATGGCAGTACCGAACTGACTCTGGAGCTCCCTGACAAACAGGTAGCAGCCGTTCTTAATTCAAACATCGGCGATTTAAAAAGTGATCTATCCGAAGACGAAATTGTTAAAAACGCAATGGCAAAACCTTTTGGCAGTCCATCACTCAAAGAATTGGCCGCAGACAAAAAAACAGCGGTAATTATTATTAGTGACCATACCCGTCCTGTTCCAAGTAAACACATTATTCCTTTTATGTTAGAAGAATTACGTGCCGGTAATCCGGATATTGATATTACATTACTGGTTGCCACCGGTTTTCACCGAGGAACTACAACAGCTGAACTAGTAAACAAATTAGGTCAGACGATTGTCGATACCGAAAAAATTGTCATCCACGATTCTTCTGATGCAAACGCTAATGTTAAAATTGGCGTATTGCCATCCGGTGCCGATCTTATCATCAATCGTATCGCCGCAGAAACAGACCTTCTTGTTTCTGAAGGTTTTATCGAACCTCACTTTTTTGCAGGTTTTTCCGGCGGAAGAAAAAGTGTCCTTCCCGGTATTTCTGATCGTGTGACAGTTCTTGGCAATCACTGCGGAAAATTTATCGCTAGCGATTGTGCCCGCACCGGTATTTTAGAAGGCAATCCCCTGCACCAAGACATGAAAGCAGCTGCCGAAAAAGCGCATTTACAATACATTGTCAATGTTATTATTGATGAAGATAAAAAAGTAGTGATGGGTTTTGCAGGTGATCCTTTTATTGCTCATGAAGCCGGTTGTGAATTTCTTAGAAAATATTGCTGTGTAAAAGCGGTTCCTGCTGATGTTGTCATCACCAGTAACGGTGGTGCTCCACTTGACCAAAATATGTACCAGTGTGTTAAAAGTATGACCGCAGCCGAAGCTTCAGCTGGCAAAGACGGTGTTATTATTCTTTGCGCCGAATGCCTTGATGGAACAGGTGGTGATGGTTTCTACAACGCTATGAAAAATTGCGTATCACCTCAAGCACTGGTTGACGAAATTATGACTGTTCCCCAAAATAAAACCCAACCTGATCAATGGGAATATCAGATTCTCGCCCGTATTTTGTCAAGTCATACCGTAATTTATGTGACCCGTCCTGAAATGGAACGAACCGTTACCGAAATGAAAATGAACTATGCACCTGATATTGACACTGCTGTTAAAATGGCTAAAAAATTCAAAGGTGAAAACGCTACTTTCACAGTTATCCCTAACGGAATTGCTGTTATTGTTGAACAATAATTATCTCTACCTCTCTCTTCATTTTTCTGGGCATACAACATTTTGTTGTGTGCCTTTTTAATTTTTGTATCTATGAAGAACTCCTTGGAAAAGATACCACAAAAATTGTCGATAAAGGCGTCTCCCTTGTTCCTGAAGGGCGTCATGTTTTTCCCGATCTTTCTATGCTTGAAAACCTTAAAATCGGTGCTTACATGCGCAAAGATAATTTAAACAGTGATTAAATCCTTTATATTTAAGCATTTATACCCGTTTTAACTAGACGATACCATAAAAATACGTTAAAATAGAAGAAGAAAGAATCAATACTTTACCCTAAAACCTTTTAGGTAATTGTTAAAAGAAAATGAAAAAAAGAATTGTGGATAACATTGCACCATGGAAGGAGAACTTTATGAAAAAAGCAAAAAAACTTATTGCCCTATTATTAGTCGCTGCTTTAGCTGTTACTATTGCAGGTTGCGGAAGGAGTCGCACCAGTAACACGAATAATACTTTCCGTGTTGCCATGCAAGATCCTACTGTTCCAATTGACACCAATAAAGGAACACAGGCATACCTCATCATGGTTTCGGATCAGGCCGTTGAAACATTGATCGGTTTAAATAACGATACCACTTTATTCCCACAATTATTGACACAGATGCCAACGGTATCCGAAGATGGTTTAACTTATAGTTTTGAACTGAAAAATGGTGTTAAATTTCATAACGGTGAAACTTTAAAATCTTCCGATGTTAAATTTTCATATGAACGTTTAATTACCGATGGTTTAATGGGTTCTTTACTGGATCAAGTTGTCGGTTTTAAAGCTTTAGAAGACAAAAAAGTGACGTCCTTAGAAGGTTTTAAAATAAAAGATGATACCCATTTCGATATTGTTTTACAACAACCTTATGCCCCTTTCGAATCTGCTTTATCCGCACCTTACGCTGTTATTTTTCCGGAAAAAGCTTGTAAAGAAGCCGGCGCTGACTGGGGACATACCACACTTTACGGTACAGGCCCCTTTAAAATGACATCCTACACCCCTGGACAAGGCATTGAAATGGAACGTTTTGATGATTATCATGGTGATAAAACAAAACTGGATGGCATTAGCTTTAAATTTGTTGAAGATCTTAATACGCAATTAATGGAATTCCAAAAGGGAAATGTTGATTTTGTTATGCTTGATACCGCCCAATACAAAAGCGTTAACGACAATAAAGAAATAAAAGATAGAATGTATAGCTTTAATCCAATTGGAGTTGTTTATTTAAGCCCTAATAACGAAAAAATAAGTGATCCAAAAATTAAAGAAGCTCTTTCATATGCTACGGATCGTAAGGCACTTTGTGATGATTTACTAGCAGGTGCTGCTAAACCGGCTAAATCTTTTATTCCTAAAGGATTACTAGGTTATAACGAAGCCCTTCCGGAATATGAATACAATCCTGAAAAAGCAAAACAACTTCTAGCTGAAGCCGGACATCCAAATGGCATCACCATTCCTGTAATCTGCTCAACAAAATTCCAGACCTTGTTAAAAGTAGCCATCGCTCTTCAAGATCAAATGAAAGCTTCTGGTATTAACCTGAAAATTACCCAAGTCGATGGTGCCGGTTATGCCGATATGAACAAGCAAGGTAGCCTTGAATTATCCGTTAGCAGCTGGTACACCGATTATATTGATCCGGATGGTATGATTTACCAACGGCTATCAGCAACCGCGACGGCTCCGACTTCTAACAAATATGCGAATCCTGAATTCAATACACTCCTCAATGATGCCCGTAAAATCAAAGACGAAACACAGCGTGAAGCATTGTATCAGAAGGCAGATGAACTGCTCACACACAAAGATTATGGTGCTATCCCACTGTATAATGACAGTATGTTCTATTTAAAACAAGACAATGTTGATAACTTTGAAGTAACAAGTATTTATCGTTACTATTTCAAAGACGCTGTCTTTAAATAAAATGCTCATTAAGCTTCGCTTCGGCGAAGCTTTTTTAAATTTCTTTTTTAGATTTTTCCTGAAAAGAATAAAACACGCATCGCCGTGTCAAATCACAGGGTGATGCGTGTTTTTATTGTTCATAATCTCCAAAATATATTGTCTGTTATACAGATTTTAGTCCTCAAATAATGCCGTTGATAAATACCTTTCTCCGGTATCCGGCAGTAAGACAACAATGATCTTTCCTCTATTTTCAGCACGTTTTGCTATTTCGGTGGCTGCATAAAGTGCTGCTCCCGAAGATATTCCCACTAAAAGCCCCTCTGATTTAGCAATAGCTTTTCCCGTTACAAAAGCATCTTCATTCTCCACGGTAATGATTTCGTCGTACACATTAACATTTAACGTATCCGGTACAAAACCGGCACCGATTCCCTGAATTTTATGCGGTCCAGGGTGTCCTTCTGAAAGAACCGGTGAATCTTTTGGCTCTACTGCAATAATTTTCACATCTGGATTTTTCGATTTTAGAAGTTCACCAATACCGGTAATAGTGCCACCCGTCCCAATGCCGGCAACAAAGAAATCAACCTTACCCTCTGTATCTTCCCAAATTTCTGGTCCTGTTGTTTCACGATGTACCTTAGGGTTCGCCGGATTTGTAAACTGACCCGGAATAAAAGCATTCGGTGTTTCTTTCGCTAATTCTTCTGCTTTTGCAATGGCACCTTTCATTCCTTTTGCACCTTCTGTCAACACTAACTCTGCACCATAAGCTTTCAGTAATTTTCGTCTTTCAATACTCATGGTTTCCGGCATGGTCAAAATAATGCGATATCCTCTAGCTGCTGCAACACTGGCCAGACCAATTCCTGTATTACCGCTGGTTGGCTCAATAATAACCGAACCTTTTTTTAGAAGTCCTTTGGTCTCTGCATCTTCAATCATTGCTTTTGCGATTCTGTCTTTTACACTACCTGCCGGATTAAAGTATTCTAATTTTGCTAAAATTTTTGTCTCTAAATGGTTTTCTTTTTCATAATTTGATAATTCTAATAAAGGGGTTTTTCCAATCAATTCTACTAAACTTTTGTATACTTTTGACATTTTACGTCCTCCGTTATTTTTGTTTTGTATTTATTACCGATATGCTTAATATGTTTTAAATTATACTCATTTTAATTTAATTTGTCAAATTTTATTTTCATACTTTGCCGAAATATTTAAGTTTATTTATTAATCCTTGATCTTTAAACATTTATACCCGTTTAAACTAGACGATACTCTAAAAATACGTTAAACTTAAAGAAGGAAAATCAACACATTTTGATAAAATTTTTCAGGAGGAAACTATGTCTTATAATTTTGATGAAATAATCAACCGCATCGGTACATTTTCAGTGAAACACGATTTTATTGCTGAGCGTGGAATGCCAGCGGATGTACTACCTTTATGGGTTGCCGATATGGATTTTAGAGCTCCACAAGAAGTAATTGACCGCCTTTTAGAAATCACTGCTCACGGTATTTATGGCTATTCAGAGTTAAAAGGTGACTATTTTGATACTTTGCATACTTGGTTTCAAAAACGCTTTAACTGGTCTGTTGACCGCAGTTGGCTAATTGAAACACCTGGCGTCATTTTTGCCATTTCCACTGCCATTCGCAGTTTAACTGAAATCGGTGATGCTATCTTAATACAGCGACCGGTTTATAGCCCTTTCGCTCACTCGATTCTAATCAATGAACGCAAACTTGTTAATAATCCACTTATTTTCAACGATGGTCGCTACACTATTAATTTTGACGATTTTGAACAAAAAATAATTGACAATAATGTTAAACTTTTTATTTTGTGCAGTCCCCACAATCCGGTAGGACGTGTCTGGACAAGCGAAGAACTCGAACGTATCGGAGATATTTGCCTGAAACATCATGTCTTTGTTATCGCTGATGAAATTCATGCCGACTTTATTTATAGTGGTCATGTCCACCATATTTTTGCCACTGTCAAACCTGAATTTGAAGCTATTTCTATAATCTGCACCGCCCCCAGCAAAACCTTTAATCTCGCAGGACTTCAAGCATCAAACACGTTTATTCCCAACCCAGATATTCGCCGAAAATTTAAAAAAGAAATAGCGTGTTCCGGTTTCGGACGTGTCTCACTAATGGGTCTTTCCGCCTGTCAAACAGCCTATACTTACGGTGAAACCTGGTTATCGGAATTAAAAGATTATCTTGCCTCTAATCTTAATTTTATACAATATTTTTTGAATGAAAATTTACCTGAAATTCATTTGATCAAACCTGAAGGCACTTACCTTGTTTGGATTGATTTTAGAGCACTCGCTCTCTCTCCGGATGATCTTCAAGATTTAATAGTAAATAAAGCCAGACTCTGGCTCAACCGCGGTTCTGATTTTGGCTCTGAAGGTGAAGGATTTGAACGTTTTAATATTGCTTGTCCAAAATCTATTTTAGAAGAAGCTTTTACACGTTTAAAATTAGCGATTGAAGATCTTAACCAGTAATACAAAAATAATGGATGGTGGCTATTCTGTTATTTTGATATCCATTACATGCACTACGCCTAGATTTCTTGTTCATATTATGGTAAACTGAAAAAAAAGGAGAAATCATTAAATGACTCATAATACCTATGTCTTCGGACACCAAAATCCCGATACGGACTCTATCTGTGCTTCTCTTGCATATACCTATTTGAAACGTGCTATCGGTTATGAAAATGTAATTGCCGGTCGTCTCGGAAATATTAATAAAGAAACAAAATATGTCTTAGATTATTTCAATGTCAAACCGCCAGAACTCATTAAAAGTGTTAAACCTCAAGTTTCCGATTTGCATTTCAAAAATTTCTCAATGGCTTTTGAACAAGATTCTGTTTTAAAAACAATGAATCAAATTATTTCAAATCCCGGTCGTTCTTTACCGGTTGTTGCCCCTGATAAAAAATTATTAGGGATGATTTCACTACCTGATATCATTCAAGCTTATACTGATCCCTATGTGGAATCAATTTTAAAAGACACCAAAACACCTTACTCCAATATTATTGAAATTCTTTCTTCTAATGTGTATGGTGGTAGCATTCCAGATGCTATTGTCACCGGAAATGTCTATACCAATACAGAATTAACTGAAGGCGAACAATTAAACCCTGAAGATTTCATTATTACAAATATTAATGACGGATCTCTCGATAAAGCATTTCGTACCGGTGTTCAAAATGTGATTATTTCAAATATTCCCATTGGTGTGTTGCCTCCAATTCCAAAAGATTATGACGGTCTGGTTCTCACTTCACCCCACTCACCCTTTGAAGTTATTCGTCTTTTGACACAGGTTATTCCCATTTCAAATTTTGTAAAACGCGATAAACTGGAATATTTTGTTTCCTACGAAACTATCGATGATGTTAAAGATAATATGTTAACTTCACGTCATAGTCGCTTCCCTGTAGTGGATGAAAATGGCTATGTAATTTCTTCCATTACCAAGAGTACTTTACTCGATTATAACCGTAAACGCGTTATTTTAGTCGATCACAACGAACGCGGACAATCCATTAAAGGGGTTGAAGAAGCAGAAATTATCGAGGTGATTGATCATCATCGGATTGCGGAAATTCAAACCGCTTCTCCACTATATTTGCGCATTGAACCCGTTGGCTGTACCTGCACCATTGTTGCTAAAATGTATCATGAGCATAATATTCCAATTCCTAGACCTATGGCCGGAATTATGCTTTCTGCTATTATTTCGGACACTCTTCTTTTTAATTCACCGACTTGTACCGAAACTGATAAAAATACTGCGCTTGAATTAGCTGATATTGCCGGTGTTGAACCTAAAGCTTACGGTGAAAAAATGTTAATTGCCGGAAGTAATTTGGGTGATATGACACCTAAAGAAATTCTACAGGAAGACCAAAAGTGTTTTACCATGGGAAATTACAAAGTTGTTGTTTCTCAAATTAATACCGGTGATTTTAAAGGCATGTTTAAACAATTAAAACCGGTTCTTTCTGAAATGGAAAAATCTTGTGCAGAAAAAAATTGTGACCTTGCTTTATTGATGGTTACTGACATTATTATGGGTGGCAGTGAAATTCTTGTCGCCGGTAAAGCGCGTAAATTAGCTGAAGCCGCTTTTGGTATTGGTGAAAATGACATCAGTAAATTTTTTCCCGGTGTTTATTCTAGAAAAAAACAAGTTATTCCACCATTAATGAATTCTTCGGCTTTATAAATTTTTAAGAAAGCTTGGATAAAAAGAAAGAATTCCACCATTTTCTTTTCTTTTGATTAAAATAAATTTGTAATAATATAAATATTTAAAATGAAAGGAGAATTATATGCATCACACTATAAAAAATATCCATTTTATTTTACTATTTATTTTTGTATGTCTGATTCTACTTTCAAGTTGTAGTAAAAAAGAAATCGTCAATAACACTGATACCGGTGAAATTTTTACATCAAATCCTTCCGAACATTTTATTGATGGTACCTATACAGCAAGTTCTAAATATTATGATCCAACCGGTTATGGTTTAAAAATGACGATTAACGTTAAACACAGTATTATTACGCATACATCCTATCAAGAAATTAATGCTCAAGGGGTCAATCGTCTTTCCGATCCTACCGCTAAAACGACTTGGCCCGAATCCGATCTGAAGCTCGGTCAGATTTACACGAAGCTTTATACGAATTTTATCAATAAACAAAAACCCGAATTTGATACCATTTCCGGTGCCACACAAACCATTGATCATTTTAAAAAACTGGCTCTAGTCGTTTATAATAATGCTAAAACCGGTGAAACCACTCCTACAAAAGTTAATAATTTTGTTCTGAGTTATACGGCAGAAGGACCGGTTGATGAAAGTGGCTATCATGGAAAATTGACCATCACTTTTGATGGTGATACCATCACTCAAATCATTTATGATGAATACAAAGATACAACCATTCGATCAGGTCTCACTCTTTATAAACAACTTTATAACGTTTTTACCAAAGAAACATTACAACGACAAAACCTTACCGCACTTGACATCGATCCCCTCTATCCTGTCGAAACGATGAAATACAATGAATTATTACAAAGCATTGCCAATCAGCGTATTTTATTCAATCCTGTTTAAATGTTTTTTACAAAAGCAAAAGATGATTATACCAATCTATTGGTATAATTCCTTTTTGACTTGACAAAAATGCAACTAACGGATATACTTTAAGAAACTGGTTATGATCGAAGATCAAAGTAAATATAACATTAAAAGAAGGTGTAAAAATGGAGAACAATACGTTCGGCTCACGTCTCAAATCTTTAAGATTGTCCAAAAATCTAACACAGGAAAAATTTGCTAATATTTTTTATCTTAATAAGAGTTCTATCTCAAAATATGAAAAAGATAAAAATTTGCCTGAAAATCAATTATTAATTAAAATTTCAGATTTTTTCGATGTTTCTGTTGATTATTTATTATGTAGAACTTCACAACAAAAATTATTGCCTAGCAATCCAAAACCAATGAGTGGTGAAGAATTTTTAAGTTCTTATGTCTTTTCGGATGAAGAAACTGAAGCTTTTGCAGCTTATTTCTCTTTTTCTGATGAACTCAAAAAAGAAGTTCTTGACTACATTCGTTTTAAACAACAATAAGCATCAATACTAAAAAAAAGGATATTTCCAATGAAAATTTATTCATTAGTAATATCCTTTTTTAGTTCTATAATATTTGGTGTTGGTACGCATACCAGCACCATTTTTAATGCAAAAAAACAAACTGCTTTCGATAACTTTATTAATTGTGATTTTTTACCAACACCAGTTGACAGAGAGACCTTTT
>JAVXTS010000057.1:0-9446 GCA_036642535.1 Eubacterium sp.
AGAAAAACGATTGATGGCTTTTGTAATTCCGAAAAAAAGGGTTCTATAATATTATAGAACCTAAAATTATAGGATTAAGTTATGCAGGCTGATTGAAAAATTCTTTGAAATATTCGACGATTTCATCGATATTCTTTTCGGTAATAATCAGCGGTGGATAAATAAAAACAAACAGTGGATTTGGCGTAAATTTCTTAACTAAAATACCCTTATCTTTCATAAATAAGATAAATTCATTGCAGCGTGCTTCAGTTTTAAAATTAATAAAAAGGACTAATCCTTTTCCTTTAATGGTAAATTCTTGACCGGAATTGGCTTCTAAAGCACGCAGTTTTCCAATCATACGAATACCTAAGGCATGGGTATTTTTAGTTAAGTCAGAAGATTCCATAAAGCTAATAAGAGCTTTTAACATGATATAATTAGGGATATCCTCAGCTTTGATATGAGATTCTTTATCCGTAAAAAGTTTATCGATTTTTTTGGTAAGACAGGTAAAATGAACCGAACGATGGTTATAAAGAGTACCATCATATATTAAAATATCCGGTTGGATCCCATAGGTTTTATATGAAAAATCAGGTCCGGTTCGATAAAATCCGGCAATCGAATCATCCCAGATAATAGGAATATTGTATTTTTGTAAAAGGACTAGAAAAGGTTCAAGTTTTTCTTTTTTTGCGATAGACGCAGTCCTTAGGATAATAGGATTTATAATGCATCCAGCTAAAGTACTTCGATGCTTTTTCAGGATTATTTTAATGGTTTTAATCTCTGGGAAAACACTATTTTGAAGAGTTTCGGTTTTTGCATTAGGATCATCGTTAATCCACTCTTTCAGCGAAAAGATTTTATTTTTAAATTCCTTTGGAAAATAGGCATCAATTTTTTCAAGACAAAGGAATTCGGTTTTATTACGTTTAGACAAAAGTGCTTTTAAAATTCGAGGATATAAGCTTTGGGATTCAAAATACGTTGCCGTCAGTTTTTTAGAAAGATGCGGTTTGAGCTGATCGCTTAAGCTTGAAAGCAAAGCACTGACATCTACCGGTTTATTTCTATAAGATTTAACACATTGATTAATATCTCTGTTAACAGTAGGATTATTATAACCACAACTCCATAAGAGACTATTCGTATAAAAACTAAGATATATATTGTTATTAAGATCGGTTAATGTTTGGATATTTCCACTGGAAAGGGAAACAATACCATCAAAAGAATCGGTTAAATCCGAATTGAGGTTAACGTTTGTTTGATTTTTAATCATCTTTACCTCCTTTAAATTAAGATATTCTTATTTTCTCTCAAAATAAGAAAAATGACAAGTTTTTTTGGTGAGAACTAAAAACAACGTTCGGAATATCCCGAACGTTGTTTTTAAACTAAGAAACCTTAAAGCTTTGTTGCGTCAATTGCATTTAAGGCATCATTGATTGAACGAATTAAAGCATCAGGATCAATGCCGTGTGCAATACAGCCTTGTTCTATATTTTCAAAACGAGCAGCCATACAGCCGAAGCAATGCATTCCATAAGCTTGGAATACAGGGACAGAATCCGGAAATTTTTCAACGGATTCTAAAATACCCATATCTTTTGTTACTTTGAGTTCTTCCATGCTATTCACCTCCAAAAATGAATGAAATATCTTTATATATTTCCTATTATATCGTTTGAAAAAAGATTTAGCAAGGGTAATAAAAGAAAAGAAAGGCATTTACTTGAAAAAATTAGAAGGGCGTTGTATAATAGACATGATAGGGGAATTTTCTATAAAAGGAGTGTATAATGTGATAGCAGATAACGTAACCGTACAAAATCGAGCAGGACTTCATGCAAAACCGGCATCAATGTTCGTACAAAAGGCTAATCAGTTTAAAAGCGAAGTGTATATCCAAAAAGGATCAACACGTGTAAACGCTAAAAGTATTATGGGCGTTATGATACTGGCTGTACAACAAGGTGATTCAATTGTAATTGAAGCATCTGGAGATGATGAAGAGTTGGCAGTGTCAAAACTGAAAGAACTGATTGAAAACAAGTTTGATTTGCCGGATGAAGTTTAAAACGGTAATTTTAAACAAAAAAATTTGAAAAGTATGGATACGGATTCATACTTTTCTTTCGTTAATAATTAATAAAACAGTATAAAATAATGTAGCGATTTATGACAGCGTGTTTTATATAAAATATAATTTAAAAATTTAAGGAGTTCAGATGCGGAAATTACTGATTGCGATCTCTTTTTTCACTCGTTTTCCCATAAAATTGAAAGATGTTACGGAAAATGAATTTTACGATTCAATGATTTTTATGCCGGTGGTCGGTGTGATCATCGGATTAATTCTTTATGGAGCGACATGGGTGTTGTCGTTCATGCATGTTCTACCATTGCAGTCTGTTCTTATATTAATGATCTATATCTGGATTACCGGTGGTCTTCATTTAGATGGTTTTGCAGATACAATTGATGGTATATTTAGTGCTAGAGATCATGATAAAATGATGGAAATCATGAAAGATAGTCGATTAGGTTCATTTGGTGCCATTGGACTGATTCTTTTGTTTTTAACGATTTGGTCATGTTATACAGCCATTTTACCTGTCTTTCCAATGGCACTGATTCTGGTACCGATCGTGGGGCGCTATTGTGCCATTCAGTCCTGTTGCTTTTCTACTTATGCAAAGGGTGGCGGCGGACTGGGAAAACGCATTGTTGAAATGACAAAACCAATTCATGTGATTATCTATTTAGTCTTAATTGCAGGAGGGGCTTATTTTTTAATCAGCCCATTAGCTTTAATGGCAATGTTGGTTACAATACTGTTCGCTTTTGTACTGATGTGGTATTTAAAACGTAAAATTGGTGGTTTAACTGGAGATACAATTGGTCTAACCATTGAATTAACCCAAGTTATTTATCTTATTATTTTAACGATTGTCCTGGCAAATTGGCCGGCTCTATTATAATGAGTATATTTAAAAAGTGGCTACCAACCAATCAAATAGAAATGGAAGAACGGGGCTGGGACTGTGTTGATTTTGTACTAGTGACCGGTGACGGTTATGTGGATCATCCCTCGTTTGGTGCCGCTATTATTTCACGTTTACTCGAGCATTATGGCTATCGTGTGGGAATTATTGCCCAGCCAAATTGGCAAACAACTAAAGATTTTCAGATTTTTGGAAAACCAAAACTGGGGTTTTTAGTGACCGCCGGTAATCTAGATTCTATGGTTAGCCATTATACGGTTAATAAAAAACGGCGGCGAAAAGATGTATACACCCCCGGAGGTGTTCCCGGAAAACGGCCGGATCGTGCCACTATTGTTTACTGTGGGCGCATCCGAGAAGCCTATAAAGAAGTGCCTATCATTATTGGTGGCATTGAAGCGAGTTTGAGACGTTTTGCTCATTATGATTACTGGCAAGACGCCGTTAGGCGTTCGATTTTATTCGATAGCCGGGCAGATATTCTCGTTTATGGTATGGGTGAAAAAGCCATTATTGAAATTGCCGATAGTCTGAAAGCAGGATTACCAGCTTCAGAATTAAACTATATTAAAGGTTCAGCGGCAATTATTAAAGAAATGCCGGAAGACGTAATGATTTTGCCTTCTTATGAACAGATCAAAGAAGGTAAGACAGCTTATGCTAAAGCAGCTGCACTTTTACAGCAAAGTAATGATCCGTTTAATGAAAAGCCTTTTGTTCAAGCTTGTGGCAATCGTTTTGTTATTCAAAATGCGCCACAAATGCCTCTTTCCGAAACCGAAATGGACGATCTTTATGAATTACCATATTGTTTTTTACAATATGAAGGGACATTAAAAGAAGGCGAAATTCCGGGAATTGAAGAAGTAAAATTTAGCATTACCGCTAATCGAGGTTGCTTTGGCAATTGTAATTTTTGTGCTTTAGCGATCCATCAAGGGCGTTATATTCAAAAACGTAGCAAAGCCTCTATTGTGGCAGAAGCCGAGCGAATGACAAAAACACCAGACTTCAAAGGTTATATCCATGATATTGGAGGTCCAACAGCAAATTTCAGAAATCCAGCTTGTGAAAAGCAGAAAAAATTTGGCGTCTGTAAAGATCGGGAATGCCTTTATCCAAAACCTTGTAAAAATCTGGATACTGATGAAAGTGATTATCTTGATGTACTGAGAACCGTGCGCCAGCTACCCGGAGTCAAAAAAGTATTTGTCCGTTCCGGTGTGCGCTATGATTATATGCTGAAGGATAAAGATCAAAGTTTTTTCAGAGAATTGGTTAAATATCATGTCAGTGGCCAGCTTCGAGTTGCACCGGAACATGTGGATAATAGCGTTTTGAAACAGATGGGAAAGCCGTCTTTTGACGTTTATGAGAAATTTGTAAAAGCTTTTGAACACTACGATAAAAAATTAGGTAGCAAACAATATGTGGTTCCTTATTTTATTAGTGGTCACCCTGGATGCACCCTTAAAGATGCGGTTAAACTGAGCGAATATATAAGAGATACAGGGTCGATTCCGGAGCAAGTTCAAGATTTTTATCCAACCCCGGGAAGTATTGCCACCGCAATGTATTATACCGGTCTGAACCCTTTTACGATGGAATCAATGCATATTCCTAAAGATCGAGAGAAATTAATGCAACGTGCATTGATTCAGTATAATAATCCCGAAAATTATCAATTGGTGTACGATGCTTTAATAAAAGTGGGTCGAGGCGATTTAATCGGAAAAAACCCCGGTGCATTAATCGGCGAACCGCAAACGCTAAAAGCTGAAAAGAAATTTGACAGTCAGCGTAAAATAACGAAAGGAAAGGGCAAAAACAGCCCCTTTAAAAATAAAAAGAAAACCGGTGGAAAAAATGGAAAAAAAACTAACTGAATCAATTGAAGATTATATTGAGACCATCTATCTGGATTTTTTAAAAGACAATCGAGGTGTCAGAATAACCGATCTGGCCCAGGCGATGGGAGTCAGTAAAGCTAGCGCCAATGATGCGGTTAAGAAATTAAAAACGCTTGGCTATGTTGATCATGAGCGTTACGGGCAAATTTATCTCACCGACAACGGCGAAGCCATGGGCATCAAAATTTATGAAAAACACTGTATCATCAAAGAATTTTTAACCGATATTTTGGAGGTTACATCCCAAATTGCGGAAGAAGATGCTTGTTGCATCGAGCATGTGATCAGCGAAGAAACCTTTGAAAAAATGAAGCATTATCTTAATAAAGAATAAAGATAAATACAAAGATGCCATTTATTTTGTGTCTTTGTATTTTTTAAAGCCGTTTTCTGTTAAAATAAGAAGTAAATACTAAAAATAAACAATGAAAAGGAAGTAAACAATTGGAAATAAATGATAAAATAGAAATGAACTTAGTCGATATTACTCACAGTGGAGAAGGTGTCGGTCGAGAAGAAAACATGATTGTGTTTGTAGATGGCGGTGTGCCCGGTGATAAAGCAGAAGTTGAAATTACTACGCTCAAAAAAACATATGCACTGGGTAAGATACTTAACATTATTGAGCCATCCCCGGAAAGAGTCGAACCTGCATGCCCTTATTTTGGAAAATGTGGTGGCTGTCAATTGCTTCATGTTAATTATGCCGAACAATTGCGTATCAAAGGAAAAATGGTCAAAGATGCCATCGAGCGCATCGGAGATTTGAAAACTGTCGAAGTTGAACCCGTTATCGGGATGGAAAATCCAACCCGTTACCGGAATAAAGCACAATATAAAATTGATAAAAAAGGAATGGGTTTTTATGAAAAGAAAAGTCATCATATTATTCCCATTACAGACTGTTTAACCCAACCTAAAAGTTGTTCAGATGTCATTAAAACGTTTAATGAACTAGTTAAAACGGCAGAACTTAGCATTTATAACGAACACGTTAGAAAAGGCTATCTCCGTGGTATTTTACAACGCACTAATTTAGCCGGTGAAAACATGATTATTATTATTGTGAACGGTAAAAGCCTGAGTAAAAAAGAAATTATGATTGATGCTATTTTAAAAGGTATTCCCAATGTTAAAAGTATTTTTGTTAATGTCAATACTAGCAAGGGCAATGCTATTTTAGGGAAGAAAAGCACCCATATTTATGGACAAATGCGCCTTGATGAAGTTATCGGAGAGCTCCATTATTCTATTTCACCAAATTCTTTCTTCCAAGTTAACTCGATCCAAACGAAAGTTCTTTATGATCTCGTCAAGAAAATGGCTGATCTTAAAGGATCCGAAACTTTGTTTGATCTTTACTGCGGAACGGGAACCATTGGGCTTTACCTTGCCAAAGGTGCAAAAGAAATCTACGGAATTGAAATTGTCGGTGACGCCGTTCGTGACGCCCGTGAAAATGCTGAACTCAATAAAATTGAAAATGCTACCTTTATCGAAGGAAAAGCCGAAATCGAAACCGGTAAACTTGTTGAAAAAGGGATTAAACCCGATATCATTGTCCTGGATCCACCAAGAAAAGGCTGTGAGCCAGAAATTCTTGAAATGATCCATACATTAAAAACAAAAAAAGTAATATATGTTTCATGCAATCCGTCAACATTAGCACGAGATTTAAAAATCATGGCCGAAAATGGATATAATGTAGATACAATCCAACCGATTGATTTATTTCCGGGAACTGGGCATGTGGAAACGGTGGTTAAACTTACTAGGTAAATAGCCATTTTTGAATAATAATTAATGAAAATTACGTCATCCGTCCACCGTTTGTCCACCAAAAATTAAGGGGTGGACGTGGACACGGAGGACAAGCGCACAGACTTTTCGAAAATATCCACAGAACGGCTTTTCATTTCATCGGTATTATGGGCGTATGTTTGGAGCGTAGTGGTAATATCTTCATGACCAAGTCTTTCTTGTACATCTTTTATGGCAGCACCATTTTCGACTAAAATCGTTGCGTGTGTATGCCTTAAGGAGTGGTAGTTAAAATTGATTTTAAGATCGTGGTGGATAATTCTAGCGCAGTACTTAAATGAATCGGTGGATACAAATTGTCCATTTTCACGAACGCAGATCATGTTTGCTTTTTCTAAAGAACAGGGGATAGTGTGTTCAATTTCGATTAATCGGTATATTTTATTCCCCTTTTCATCTATTTCAGGTTTTTTAAAATAGCGGTATAGTATTCGCCATAAAACAATTTGTTTTCCGCTTGTTTTGTTTTAGCATATCTAAAAGCATTATAAAGTGTCTCGCCGAATTTTATGGTTCGGCTCGAGGATAATGTTTTAGGAGTGCCAAAATACCAAGCGGATTTTTCTTCTTTTTTTCCTTTTTTCTTGAGGACTTGCCGGACATCAATGCCGTGGTTACGTTTTACGGTGATCTTATTGACGGTAAGTGTTCGGTTGTCCATATCAATATCATCCCAAGTTAGGGCAAATGCTTCCGAGATTCGTAAGCCGGTGTAGTATCCGATCATGAGTGGAAGGTGATATTGGGATTTCTGGTCAAACCGTGCGGTGATTTTGCTGAATTCGACGGGAGATAAGATGTAGCGCGTGCTTTCTTTCGGTTTGTCATATTTTGGATACTTGACGTGATTGCACGGGTTGAACTGGATGTAGTGGAGTGGTTCGACTGCGTAATTGAGCGCACCAGAAAGGGTGCTGATGATCCCCGTCATGGTGCTTCTGGCGGCACCATCTAATTTAAGCTTGTTTGCATAATCCTGAATGGCAGAGGCATTGAGTGCTTTAAGCTTATAGTGCCCAAAATATGGCTTAAGGTGATTTTCGATGATGTTTAGGTATCCAAGTTGGGTATTGTATTTTAAATTCATTTTACAGTAAGAATCTAGCCAATAATCTAAATAATCCGATACGCTTATTTCCGATGGAATAAAGGTAAGTCCTGAGCTGTTGTATTCAGCTAGAGCTCTGGCTCCGGCAGATAAGCACTCTTTTTTTGTCGTGAATCCACCTTTAGTGACTTGCTTTCGTTTTCCGTCAATCTTTGCAGCTTCAAAGCGATATTCCCATTTACCGTTACGCTTTCTTGCGTTTAGTTCTGCCATTTTATGTAGACCTCCTAAAAAAGGGTATAAAAATACCCGGTATTTGATTTTTACCGGGAGGTCTGGTATAATTATCTTGCTACAGATATATAGAAGACCTCTCGGTTTTGTATATGTCATCGCCTCTTACCTTGCGGGGGTAGGGGGCGTTATTTATCTTAAACCCAATTGACAAAGCGCACATATTCGCTTATAATTTAGTTAATAGTTAACTCGTGAAGGATAAAGGCTGGGTTCTCGAATGAGAGTAGGCGGAAACGCTTAGAATTCCTTTGCCCCTGGGGTTAGCTTTTTTTTATGTTGTCAAGTATATATTCTGGATCTTTTTGAATTTCTTCAATAATAAAATCAATAAGCTGCTGAGAGTAAGTATATTGTGGTTGGGTAAATTGCTTATGAATATAGCAAAATTTTTCATTGCTTTTCAATCCAAAGTATTTGCAAAAATTATTGAAATGGAAACTAGTAAATTTTGCGGGCATTCCGTTGTATTTTAATGATGTACTTTCTTTTACTATTTTTTGTTGTATTTTTTCAATACAGGATTTTGCCGTATAATTATGAGTGTTGTTTGGGTCTTTTAATTCTTTCACAATCTTTACGTTAACATCGGAACTTTTTGTAATACCTACGAAGCTTGTTGCTTCGTCTCTATTTTTTGTTAGGTAGTGGTAATGATCTATACGTATTGAAAATTTTTCATTATTACTGATAGACAGATCGTCAACTCTATCTTTTAAACTTAAGACTTTTTGTGCGATTTCTTCTGGATATTTTGCAATTATCTCACTTTCGCTAAGGGATTTCATGCTAACAGAAAGCGTTAAAAAATTTTGTGGGATGACTGTTGTCATATCTATTTCATGAAAAGCCATCATTTTTTCATTGAAGTTTAAAATACAAGCTTGAAATAGTGGAATGTATACCATTTCGTATTCCTCCGTGATAAAATGGGTGCTTGTATTTCGTAGCTCAATAATTTTTTCTAGGTTTAACCTTAATGGATCTTTTGTGTTGGTAAAAATATTCTTTATACAGTTTTCGATAGATAAAGTTCTTTCTGGATTATCTTTGTAATAGATGCTTTTTTCTCCAAATTTTTTTAACATATATGCCTTTAACATTAATTCCCAAGCGTTGGAGATAAACATAGCGAAACCTTCAACTCGATATTGAATCGTCGGCTTATTGTATATTTCGATTGCCATAGTAAAAGCTTCTTTAGCTTTATTTAGCAATCTAATTTTCATATCGTCCATTTTTCACCATCCTCCTAAAATAAAGTTATTAGTAGTATGCTATGTTTTAAGCATTTTGAAAACATTTTCTACAATTTCCCTAACACTTTTCCAATAACTTCAATACGGTCATCGCCTCTTACCTTTCCGGGTAGGGGGC
>JAVXTS010000058.1:0-9231 GCA_036642535.1 Eubacterium sp.
GTTTTTTTGAGGGTATAAAAGAATTATAATCGATTTATAGCGCATGTAAAATGATTTCTTTTCCAATTTTTAACAAAAATCACAAACGCTCTTAACGGTTGATTGGTATAATAGAAAAGTATTCACACGTTGAGGCTATGTAATGAATAAGCGCAAATTTTATGATTTAACCTAATCTTAACATTGTTTTAACACTTTTTGTACAAAACCACGAGCATTTTTTGCTATGATTAAATTAGTGTTAAACGATGGATCACAATGAAGGAGAATGTTAAAAAATGAAGAGAGCTTTATCCGTTATTGTCTTGTTTTTCATCCTTTTTTGTATTACGGGATGTGGCGATGGAGACATAAGTAGTGAAAGTGGCCTTAAAGGAGAAATTAATGGAGGTGGGTCTACCTCTGTTCAGAAAATAATTGATGCAGAAGGGGCTGAATTTGAAGCACTTCATCCAGGAGTATCCTTTACGTACAGTGGAACGGGTTCATCGGATGGGATTAAAAACACAGCGAACGGTACTTATTCGTTCGGATGTGCTTCCAGAGATTTGAAAGAATCGGAAAAAGGTCAGATGAAGGAACTTATTTTTGCTTATGATGGGATTGCAATGATTGTTAATGACAGTAATCCAATCAAAAATTTGACAAAAGAACAATTACAGGCCATTTATACGGGAAAAATTACGAACTGGAAAGATGTTGGTGGTGATAATCGCCAGATTGCGGTGGTTTCAAGAGAAGATGGTGCAGGAACTCGGACAGCAGTTGAAGAACTTATTGATTTTAGCGAAAAATTAAAATCTAATGCGACGATTAAAGAGGGAAATGGCAATGTCCAATCAACGGTAGCGGCTAACCCCAATGCAATTGGCTATGTTTCGATTACGTTTGTGGATAAATCAGTAAAACCACTTTTGATTAACGGAGTAGAACCGACGGTTGAGAATGTGCTAAATAAAAGTTATTTATTAGCTCGACCTTTTTTAGCTTTATATAATGAAGCAAAAATGGATGAAGCAACCCATGCATTTCTCGATTTTGTTATGAGTGAAGAGGGTCAAGTGATTGTTGAAAAAAATGGTGGTATCAGTATTTTATAAAAATACGCTTTGAAATGAAAAACGTTAGAAAGAGAGTAAATGACTTGGAAGAGACGAAACAAAATAAAATAGGCGAAAAAATCATTGAAAAAATTTTTCTGATTTGTGCACTTGTATCAATTATTAGTGTTGTGACAATTACGATTTATGTGTTTGTAAATGGATTACGTCCGTTTGTTCTAGGAGAGTATTCTTTCTGGAACTTTATTTCAGGAACAGAATGGCGGCCGGGATCAAATTTATATGGAATTTTTTACATGATTGTCGGATCGATTGTTGCAACGGTTGGAGCTATTATTCTAGGGGTTCCAATTGCACTTTTAACGGCTATTTTTGTGGCGGAAATGGCAAGTTCCAGGGTAGGAAAAGTTGTGCGTTTTGCGGTTGAATTGTTGGCCGGTATTCCATCCGTACTTTATGGAGTTTTTGGTCTAGGGATCATTGTTCCGTATGTCCTCAAAATTTCTCCGATGGCTCAAGGAGAATCCCTTTTGGCAACTATTATTGTTTTGGCAGTGATGATTTTACCGACGGTGGTCAGTATTTCGGAAACCTCGATTTCGGCGGTTCCAGATGCGTACCGAGAAGGTTCTCTAGCACTTGGCGCATCAAAAATGCAAACTATTTTTAAGGTTATTCTACCGGCAGCTAAATCAGGTGTGATCACTGGTGTTATTTTAGGCATAGGTAGGGCGATTGGTGAAACAATGGCGGTGATGCTCGTTTGTGGAAACCCAATTGCAGGGATTCCAACAAGTATTTTTGATCAGATCAGACCACTTACAACTAACATTGCTCTTGAAATGGGCTATGCATCAGGCGTTCATCAACAACTTTTATTTTCAACCGGTGTGGTATTATTTGTCTTTATTATGATAATCAATGTTGTAGTGAATAAAATTGTTAAATCAAAAATGGGGAGTTAGTGATGATAAGCAGAAAAGTAAAAGATCATTGCATTAAAGGAATTATTCTTATGGCCACGGCGATAACACTTGGAATATTGCTCTTTATTGTTGGTTTTATTTTTGTTAAAGGGATTGGTATTGTGGATTGGAATTTTATCAGCCGTGATTTTAATGATAAAATTCATTACCAAATAGTTGAAAAAAAAGAAATTCCACTTTCTATTCATGAAAGTGATCTGATGAAAAAATCAGATTATTATAAAAAATATGAAACGCCGAAAGGGGATCCACTCTATATTAAGTCACTAGGTGTGGCGATTATGAAAGTGGACTATTCCAAACGAAACGAGCAACATGAGCAGGTGATTATCAGCTATATTGAAAAAGATTCCACGCTTAATCAAGCTAAGAATATGAACGGTGCAAACTCAAAAATTGGGACAGATTTCATCCTTGAAAGTGTTAACGGAGTGGATGTACCAGATTTATCCCTTGAAGAAATAGCTAAAACCATTGAGGATGGTGGAAATAGTCTAAAATTAAAGGTGGTTAATCCGGGTGGTGGCATTAAGACGAATATTATCACAACCCTTTATATGGTATTTTTATCCCTTATTATTGCGTTGCCGATTGGAATTTTAGGGGCAATTTTTATGACGGAATATGCAAAACCGGGGAAACTGGTGAATGCAATTCGTTTTGCAACGGAGTGTTTATCCGGAATTCCTTCGATTATTTTCGGACTCTTCGGAATGGCATTCTTCGTAGTGGCACTGAAATTTCAGATCTCCATTTTATCGGGAAGTTTAACAGTAGCCATTATTCTTCTGCCTGTGATTATTAGAAGTACAGAAGAAGCTCTTAAAACGGTGCCGATGAGTTATAGAGAAGGATCTTTAGCTCTTGGCGCATCAAAGCTTCAAACAATTTTTAAAGTAATTTTGCCTTCGGCCATCCCGGGGATTGCAACGGCGGTGCTACTGAGTATTGGTCGTGTGATTGGTGAATCAGCGGCATTGCTCCTTACAGCAGGAACTGTAGCGCAGGTGCCGGGTTCGCTATTGTCACCAGGGAGTACGTTGACCGTTCAGGCCTATTATGTGGCTAAAGAAGAGGGAAATATTGAGTTAGCGTGTGCGATTGGAATTGTGATCATTGGGATTGTTATTATTCTAAATGTCTTTTCTCGAATTGCATCAGATAAATTAGATGTAACACATAAAAAATAGAAGTTGTACATCATATAATCGATACTAAGTAAAATAAAAATACCACACAATATATAAATTATTTTGTTTGAATGGAGGTTAAGAATGGATCAAAAGAAAAAATTTGAGGTCAGGGATTTGGATTTGTATTATGGCGAATTTCAGGCATTGAAAAAATTAAATATTGATATTTATGAAAATGAGGTAACGGCTTTTATAGGACCCTCGGGATGTGGAAAATCAACCTTTCTTAGATGTTTGAATCGAATGAATGATTTGATTGACGGTGTTCGGATTGATGGAAAAATTCTTTTTGACAATACAGACATTTATGGTAATATTGATGTAATTCAATTGCGGACGAAAGTGGGGATGGTTTTCCAAAAACCGAATCCTTTTCCAATGAGTATTTATGATAATGTGGCTTACGGTCCAAAATGTCAAGGGCTTAAGGATAAAACAAAATTAGATAGCATTGTTAAAGAGAGCCTTCAAAAGGCGGCACTTTGGAATGAAGTACAGGATCGGTTAAATAAATCGGCACTAGGACTTTCGGGTGGACAGCAACAGCGTTTGTGTATTGCCCGAACGATTGCGATGTCACCGGAGGTTATTTTGATGGATGAGCCGACATCGGCACTTGATCCGATTGCAACCTCAAAAGTTGAAGATTTAATGGAAAAATTGAAAGAAGATTATACTATTATTATTGTTACCCATTCAATGCAACAAGCAGCTAGGATTTCGGATCGTACGGCATTTTTCTTAATGGGTGAAATTATCGAGTATGATGAAACAAATAAAGTATTTATGAATCCTGATGATAAACGAACTGAAGATTATATTACTGGCCGATTTGGTTGATAAAGGAGTTTTAACACATGAGAGCTGTCTATAACGAAGAACTAAAAACAATTAAAGAAGAGATTTTATTGATGTCTTCTCAGGCTGAACGGATGTTGGCGGATTCGATAATTGCACTTGAAGAACAAGATATAAAATTAGCGAAATCAACGATTCACAGGGATGATATTGTCGATTTAAAAGAAATTCAACTTCAACAGATTGTAAGTGAGGTCATTGCACGTCAACAGCCAGTTGCAGGAGATTTGAGACGTTTATCGTCGACCTATAAAATTATTACAAATCTAGAACGGATTGCGGATCTGGCAGTTAATATTTGTCAGAAAGCTATTTGTCTCCGGAAAGAAAAATATTATAAAAAAATTGATCTAATTCCACAGATTGCAACATTGGTTGAAAAACAAATGCGTTTGTGCATCCAAGCTTATATTGATGAGGATATCAGCCAAATGGAAGAAGTCGTTCAGATTGAAAATGAAATTGATGCTACTAATAGTAAATTACAGAATAATTGTATTCATGAAGTGATGGGAAATCCGGAACTGACTTTACAAGGGATGGGTTTTTCATTTATCGGAAGTCATTTGGAACGTGTTGGCGATCATGCAACTAATATTTTCGAAACAGTATACTATATTGTTACAGGAAATTATATGGATTTTAACGATTTGGATACCGAGGATGATCTAGACGATGAGTTGGGTGCTCTCAATGTGACGATTGAAGAAAAATAGAGATTGAAGTTAGCTTGCCATTACCGATAAAAGATGTGGATAGATATTTTAACTTGATGATTTGATACCTAAAGAATATTGTCTTACTAACAATAATAGTGGTTAGAAAGAAAAATTAAGAGTTGTAAAATAAGTATAAATCACAAAAACACCACTGAAATTCAGCGGTGTTTTTGTGATTCTGCTAATAAATTGAGTATTTTATTAAGCATGTCAGTTAATAAAAAAAAGAGGATGATTATTGTCTTTAGCTGACTTGCGAAAGACTACATTAAAAGGTGTTTGGGAAAAGGGACGTTACACACCGTCCCTCTAAATGGCAGTTTATTTACCCAAACAGTTGAT
The DNA here is from genome assembly GCA_036642535.1 of Eubacterium sp. Lineage (GTDB taxonomy): Bacteria > Bacillota > Clostridia > Eubacteriales > Eubacteriaceae > Eubacterium. The sequence goes on from JAVXTS010000058.1 coordinate 5,160, forward strand.
TAAATATTGAGCGATAAAAAATGAAACTAAAGAATTTTTCGTCTGTCCATTGAAGTCCAATCATATGTATTTTACGGGAGGTGAAACTAAAAAAATCCTTCTCCGGGGAGAGAAGGATAAAATACTAACATAGTGACACATGATAGCTCTTGAATCCTCTAAATCGGAGGTACTCTAAGAATAAACTCCTATATTGGTCTTCTGGCTTAGCAATATCATCGTATTTCCCTTCCCGTTGAAAAACAGTGGTTATGAAACACGCTTTTTGCATTACAGCTGCGATTACAGCAAAGGATTTGCACCTTTTTCCCTTGAACATAGGATCATTCAATATTTAATTAATTTAATAGTACACTTTAAAGGTCTTATTGTCAAGAAAAAAGATGAATTATTTGATGGATTGTGTTAAAATAAAACTATTAACATCAAGGAGGTTTATTAAAAAATGAGTGAAAAAGCAAAAGTATATTTTACAAATTTTAGAGTAGGTCCGAAAACGACGATTTTACAGAAATTAAGAAAATTGGTCATTGCTGCGGGGATGACAGATATTGATTTTGAAAACAAATTTACAGCGATAAAAATTCATTTTGGAGAACCGGGAAATGTTGCCTATCTGCGCCCTAATTTTTCAAAAGTTATTGTAGATCTTATCAAAGAGGAAGGTGGAAAACCCTTTTTAACCGATTGTAATACCCTCTATGTGGGTCGTCGTAAAGATGCGCTGGAACATTTAGATGCGGCCTATGAAAATGGTTATAATCCGTTTACAACTGGATGTCAGCTTATTATTGGTGACGGTCTTAAAGGGACAGATGATGTTGAAATACCGGTTAACGGCGAGTATATTAAAAAAGCTAAAATTGGTCGTGCAATTATGGATGCGGATATTTTTATCACGATGAATCATTTTAAAGGCCATGAAAATACCGGTTTTGGAGGAGCACTTAAAAATATCGGAATGGGCTGTGGCTCAAGGCGGGGTAAGATGGAAATGCACTCTGCAGGAAAACCATCAATTAAAGAGGATAAATGCTGTAATTGTAAAATGTGTGCCGATATTTGTGCCATGAATGCCATTACGTATCCAAAAGATAAAGCCATAATTGATCATAGCAAATGTGTGGGGTGTGGTCGTTGTATCGGAATTTGTGCATTTAATGCCATTGTATCGCCGAATGACGAAAGTTTTGATATTATGAATAAAAAAATCGCTGAGTATAGTTTGGCGGTTATTCATAAAAGACCTCAATTTCATATTAGTTTTGTAATGGATGTTTCTCCATTTTGCGATTGTCATGCTGAAAATGATTTGCCGATTATCGAAGATGTAGGTATTTTTGCATCCTATGATCCGGTGGCATTGGATATGGCTTGTGTAGATGCGTGCAACAAAGCACCGATTATTTCCGATAGTTATTTAGCTGAACAGAATTGTAAAAATCATATTCATGATCCTGAAACCAAGGATCGTTTTTCAAGCACACATCCGGAGACAAACTGGAAAGTCTGTTTGGATCATGCCGAAAAAATTGGAATTGGTACTGAAGATTACACTTTGATTGAAATTAAATAACAAAAAGGAGATCCCCTGAGTATTTGGCGTATACTCAGGGGATTTTGTGAGGAGTAAAAAAATTAATTTGCAAGAAAAAGAACGATGTGTTCTATTATCTTGTAATAATTATACCCATGGTGTTTAAAAATAAACATCATGATTTAATTTTAATTTGCGATTGGGTCACTTTTCGATAATAAATATATCCACCAATTAAAAAGACAAGACAGATGGCAATGTATAGAAGAAATAATGAATTCTGGAGTCCACCGGAAAAAATAATTAAAGAACCAATCGTTGCTAAAATGGGGCAGATAATCCCTCTGAAGGTGCCAATTTCTTTTTTGATCCCCATTTTAAAGACTTGATAATAAAGGGGAAGGTAAAGCAAATAAGAGACAACAATGGCAATCTCAGAAACATCTGAATTAGTTAACAACATAAAGCGTTGGGTGAAATAATGAACGATATACCATATTAAAATAACAAAATAGGATGCAATCGATGAATTCAACGGGAATGATGTTTTTTCAGCTAGCTTTTTAATTTTTTCGGAACCTGGAATCATCTGCTGAAGTGCCAGCGAATAAGGCATTTGAGAAATACCGATGATGAGACCATTTAAACCGCCAAGTACTGAAATCAAAACAAACAGACCAATTAATTTAGCACCGAAAGCGCCAAAAATTAAGTTTGCAGCATAATCAAGATGCGCATCTCCCATGGACATAATGGTGTCCGGTCCTACTAAAGTACTGATACCGATAAAATAAAGGATATAGACAATTAAAATAAAAAGTGGACTGATAATAAGGGCAATAGGTAGGTTGCGTTTGCTGTTTTTAATCTGATGGGCAACAGTTGTTGAAATAATCCATCCGTCAAAAGAAAAAGCAATAGCTGGAATAGCAAGGATCCAGCTTGATCCGCTTAATTGACTGATGGCTGTTTGTGAAAAATAAGTTTCCGAACCACCTTGGAATAAACCGGCAATTGCGATAATGAGCAGTGGAATCAATTTAATCACAGTTGCAGCATTTTGAAAATAGCCAGCAACCTTAGCAGAAAGAATATTGACAACATAAAGTGTGGTCATTAATAAAAAACCCACAAGACATTGTGTTTCCAGTGTTCCTTCAATATTAAAGAAAATACAAAAATAGATGCCTGAAACCCAGGATAAAACAACAGTAATCGTTGAGAGATATACAAAGGTATAAAACCAACCGTAAGCTGATCCGGCAGCTTGTCCAAGAAAAAGACGGGCATAGGTAAAAATACCGCCGGGTTCATCCGTACGTGATGCTAACTCGGCAACGGTGAGACTACCAAAAATAATGCTGACTGCGGCAAAACAAAAGATAATAATACCCAGAGAAACGCTACCGTTTGTAGCGATAAGAATGTTATCACTTTTGAAAAAGATGCCTGAACCAATAACAATACCAATAATCAGTGCAATAGATGTAAAAAGACCATAGAGTTTTTTAGGCGTATTATTATCTATCATGATAAAACCTCCATTTTATAATGTTCCAAATAAACGGTCACCGGCATCACCGAGGCCTGGGACAATATAGGCATGGTCATTGAGTTTTTCATCGATAGAAGCACAATAACAACGCTTTTATCAGCTAAAATTTTTTGTGTCGTTTTACAAATTGATGTTTCAATTTCGATTTCCTTTTTTCTGAGAATGGTCAATTTGTGTGTAACTAATGGATGATCGATTATTGTTACAGTATTCATTTTCTTCTCCTTTATGGACATAGGTTCTTTATGATATAATACATTAAAAAAAGCTGAAAGGCTATATTTTTTTATTTTAATTTCTTGACACAAGCCAAAAATCGGTTAAAATGGTAAATATATAGAGAAATAAGTCGATTTTGGGATATTAAATCGAAAGGATGATAATTATGAAAAAAATAAAATTATATACATGGTCATTTTGTCCATTTTGCAATCATGCTAAAAAATTATTAACAACTAAGGGTTTAAAATATACAGAAGTTAGTATTGATGGTAATTATGATATGAAACAGGCACTTAAAGAAAAGACAGGACAATCAACAGTACCGTTTATCTTCATTGAAGACACGTTCGTCGGTGGTTATAATGAATTGGCAGAACTTGACAACAAGGGAGATTTGGATAAAATGCTCATTTAATGAGCAAGATATTGAAATATAAACAAGAAAGAAAGAGGACGTATGGCATTTGTATTTAAAGTAGTAGAAGAAGTTGGTGTTTTATCAGAAGGCTTAAAAGGCTGGCAAAAAGAATTGAATTTGGTCAGTTGGAATGAACGGGAACCGAAGTATGATATTCGTGAATGGGATGCAAACCATGAAAAAATGCGTAAGGGTGTAACCTTAACTATGGACGAAATGGTGGAATTACGAAATATTTTAAATGAATTAGAATTGTAAAAATGAAGATAAAAAAAACAGGCAGATGTATAGCCTGTTTTTTTTATGTGGTGGCACAATCAGCTGATCCGGTGCTTAATAG
>JAVXTS010000059.1:0-8855 GCA_036642535.1 Eubacterium sp.
TAAGTAGAGCGTGCTGTAGAGTGGCTGCCTCTGCTTTTTTATTGATGAGAAAGAGGGAAGAACGATGAGTTTATTAGAAGTAAAAAATATATCCCATACTTATGGGGATAAGGCGTTATATCAGGATGCGTCTTTTGAATTGTATAATGGTGAGCACATGGGCGTCGTTGGGCAAAATGGCGCAGGAAAAAGTACGTTGATTAAAACGTTGATTGGGGAAATAATCCCCGATGATGGGCAAATTAAATGGTATCCCAAAGCGGTTATCGGTCATTTAGATCAGTACGCAAAGGTAGATGAAGATGTTTCGGTATTTGATTATCTGAAAGAAGCTTATGCCGATCTGTATGCATTAGAGGAAAAGCTGAGTAAGATTTATGAACAAATGGCGGTTAATAGTGACGAAAAGTTGATGGATCAGGCGGCATCTTATCAAGATCGACTGGAAAACCAAGGCTTTTATGAAGTGGAAAGTCATATTTTACGGGTAGCATCGGGGCTTGGGATTACGGCAATCGGGTTGGATAAAGTCTTAAGGAAATTGAGTGGCGGCCAACGAGCAAAAGTCATTTTAGCGAAATTACTCCTCGAAAAACCGGATGTTTTGTTGTTAGATGAACCCACAAACTTTTTAGATAAAGAGCATGTGGAGTGGTTAGCCCGCTATTTGAGTGCTTTTGAAGGGGCGTTTATTCTTATCTCCCATGATTTCGATTTTCTGGAACAGGTAACGACTTGTATTTGTGATATTGAGTTTGGAACCATCAATAAATACAATGGCAGTTATTCGGCATTTTTAAAACAAAAAGGTCAGAAACGTGAAGATTACATTCGGCAATATGAAAGCCAAAAAAAGTTGATTGCAAAAACAGAAGATTATATTTCACGCAATAAAGCGCGGGCATCAACGGCATCGATGGCAAAAAGTCGGCAGAAAAAACTTAATAAAATTGAGCGTTTGGCACCGCCGTCTTTATTGTCGAAACCGAATATTCATTTTGAGGCATTACCGTTATCGGCGCAAAAAGTGATTGATGTTAAAAATCTGGAAGTGGGGTATTATTACCCACTTTTGCCTAAAATACGTTTTGATATTGAACAAGGTCAGCGTGTGGTCATCACCGGTTTTAATGGCATTGGCAAATCGACACTGCTTAAAACCTTAACGGGCATTATTCCGGCATTATCGGGAAAATTTGAATTTGCCAGAAATGTAACGGTCGGTTATTATGATCAGGATTTAAAGTGGGATAGCCCGGTGGTAACACCGCTTGAAATTATCAACACCGCTTTTCCTAAAATGTCCCAAAAACAGGTGAGACGGGCACTTTCACAATGTGGCGTTAAAGCGGATCATGTGATCCAACCCATCGAAACCCTGAGTGGTGGAGAGCAATCTCGGGTCAAACTGTGCAAATTGACGCTAACTCCCAGTAATCTTTTAATCCTCGATGAACCGACCAATCATCTGGATGCTCTTGCGAAAGAGGCACTCCAAGAAGCATTAACGACATTTGACGGTACGGTAATTCTTGTCTCGCATGAAGCCGGATTTTATAAAGATTGGGCCGATCGTGTGATGAATATCGAAAAATTGGTATAAGAAAAGTTACGTTTAATGGTATTTATGATCTTGACAAATTTAGAAAATCCCGCATAATGATAAAATAAAAGGAAGTTATACTTAAACAAAGAAAATACTCAAAAAATAGATGATAAATTGGAGGAATAAAGAATGAAACCTGTATTTTTATGTTATCCTAAATGTTCGACCTGTCAAAAAGCAAAAAAATTTTTAGATGCCCATCAGGTCGATTATGAATGGCGTCATATTGTAGAAGAAAATCCTACGGCAGATGAACTCTTGGAGTGGATGGCACTTTATGAGGGCGAACCCAAACGTTTTTTTAATACCAGTGGCATGGTTTACCGTGAACTTGGCCTTAAAGATAAAATTAAAACCATGACAAAGGAAGAAATGGCAACAATTTTAGCGACAAACGGGATGCTTGTTAAACGACCGGAATTAATCATGGAAGATAAGGTACTCATTGGCTTTAAAGAACCTGAATGGGAAGCGGTGTTGGAGCAGTTAAAATGACATTAGAAGAACGTTACAGCTGTCTTTCTGAAGGCGTAGAACCGGAGGAAATTGTGCTACTTATGGGAAAAGGTTGTTTCTGGAAAAAATGTACTTTTTGTGATTACCATTTAGATCAAGGAAATGACGCAGTGGCAAATGTGATCAATACTCAGGTATTGAGCAGGGTGACCGGAGTGTTTGAGCGCCTAGTGGCTTTGAATTCCGGCTCTTATTTTGAACTTTCTGAGACAACAAGACAGCAGATTTTGGCGGTTTGCCATGAAAAGAAAATTACCCATCTTCATATGGAAAGCCATTGGCTGATGCACCAAAAAACGAGTGCGCTCAAAGAAACACTAGCCTCAGAAGGTATTTTGTTACATCCCCGAATCGGAATAGAAACCTTTGATGAAAATTTCAGAGAAGAAGTGATGATTAAAGGGATGGGGAAGGGGATAACCCCTGAAATGATTGCGTCCGTTTATGATGAATGCTGTCTCCTTTTTGGAATGGAAGGGCAAACAAAAGCACAATTTCTTGAAGATGTGCACATTGCGAAAAAACATTTTAATCGGGTGTATATTAATATTTTTAATGACAATACAACAGGAGTTAAAGCGGATACGTATCTGATTGACTGGTTTAAAGGATCGATTTTACCAGAACTAAAAAAAGACCCCAAAATCTGTATATTAATTGAAAATACAGACCTTGGAGTGGGTGATTAAAGGGATAAATTTAAGGTAATCGGTTCGATAAAGGTGAGGAGCAGTTTTTTGAAAGCGGCATCTTCATCGGGATTCCGTTTTTTAATGCGCGTGCCATGTCCGGCTTTGCGCATTTTTTGATTGAGGTAACGTTTATAAAGAAGTTCATCCATATTAGAAAGACTATAAACAAAACCATTGGGGTTAAGCACGGCGGTAACTTTATCAAGTACCAATGAGGCTAAACCATAATCTTGGGTTACAATAAGATCGGTGGCCTCAGCCATGGAGACAATTTTAAAATCACTGGCATCCTGTCCTTGATCCACGATAACTACTTCGTAGCCGTCATCCTCTTCGTCGGCAAGGCTGTGAGCGGTATCGGCCACAAAAACAAGAGGGAGTTTATAATCATTGGCAACTTCCTGACAGATGAGTTTAACTGTTTTCGGACAAGCGTCCGCATCAATAATGATTCGCATATTATAACCTTCCTTTCTCGAAAGTGTGGAGTTCTGTAGCTAAATCTGAAGGTGTTCGGGTGCGCAGATTTCCAATATTAACATCAAAATAGTAGTCATTAATGTACTCAATAATGGCGAAAAATAAAAGAATAAGTCCAAAAAAATTAAATGGAACAAAGAGCATTCCACGATTAAAAATCAGTAGAACAACCAAAAACAAAGGATAAACAGAAATGACGTAAGGCGTTATTTTTTTTAGAATACGGTAGGTTTTTAAAAATACAGTGGTATTAAAGGGAAGTCCTTTTATTTTTCGATCTCTGAGATACCAGTAGACGCAGCCTTGTAGCAGAACAAAAATTAGAATAATGCCGGGGATAATTAGCCGGATATCAAGACCGGATTCCAGGGTTTTTGATAAAAGATAAATAATGTAAATACAGATTAAAGTGGTAGCAACTTCACTGATAAAGATCCGATGAATTTGCTTGGCGTCTCTTTTTTCCATTGATTAAACATCTCCTTTGTGTTTTTTGCTTTTTTCAATATAAGTTTCCAGTCGTTTTTTATTAAAGAGTAGCACGCCGGCAAATAGACCATAAAAGGTTAAAATGACGATGAGCTGTACCGGACTATCTTTCATAATACCGGCACCGACAAGGGTGGTGAGTAAAAATCCGGGTGTTCGTCCTAACAATGCAACAAGTATAAAGGTTTTGAAATCCATTTTAGATAAACCGGCTAAATAGCAGAAAAGATCATCGGGAAAACCGGGAAATAAAAAGATTAAAAAAAGAACCATATTTAATCGGGAGTCCCGTATGTTTTCAAATTTCTCGATCCATTTTGAGCTGATAAAGCGTAAAATAAAAGGTCGTCCTAGCTTCTTAGCAATGAAAAAAGCGATAGATGATCCAATAAGGATACCTGAAAGGCTTAAAACAAAGCCCCATAATCCACCGAAAAGTGCGCCACCGACAAGCATTGTCGTGCCACCGGGAATAGGAGCGAATACAACCTGAACAATTTGGAAGAGAAAGTAAATAAGCGGTGTCCATCCACCAAAACCAAGCAGAAAATTTTTGAAGTCTTCAATAGAATTCAGGTATTGCAGCATAAAATTCACGCCTTTCTTTTATTTTATCATAATTATCTGCTTTCTGTCTTTAGTTAACCTTTTATAATGAAATGAAAAAAAGGCTAACTACAACGTTGTAGTTAACCTTTTTAAAGGGGATTAAAGATTCTTTATGGTTTCATTAAATTTTGTGTGATGTAATCTGTTATTTTAAAGACCCATTTTTCGGTAAATAAACCCACTGTAAAAATAATACCGAAAGAAATAAGAAGACTATCAAGGTAAGGTTTAGCGGAAGGAATAGAACCGGTATTGATGAGGGGAATAAAGAAATTCATGACAAAGTTCATAAAAAATGCTTGAAGTGCATTGAACATCATTGAATATTCTCTTGATCCTTTTTCATAATGCTTTTCGGTAAGACGTCCGAAAGGAAGCGCTAAAATACTGGCCACCGGTGTACCGATAGCAATACCGATTAAGGTTCCTTTTAAGAGTAAAAAAGCGAAATTCGCCGGAAAGCCAACCATGATAATCGTATTAACCAAGGTTAGAAAAAATGCGATAAAAATCGCCGCAACGAAATTAAGGCAGAGGTGGTAAATAAGGGCATTGCGGTTCATTGTTGAGTCCTCTTTTGATTAAAGGAAGAGGGCGATAATGAAATTCAGCATGGTTGCATCGTAAGATTCGATGACTGGCTTCATATAGGCTTCTTCATCTTGTGGAATTGGACGTTCGCCTTTTCCACACGCTTCTTTGTAGGTTTCCCATGATTTTGTATATTTTGTATCCATTATGATTGCCTCCTTTTAGTAGACGCCGCAAGTGCGGTAAGTTTCAAGAACAGCTTTAAGATTTTCAATATTGACACTATCGGTAGTAATAATATTCTTATCGAAATCAAATAGATAATGTCCGCCCGGTGCGAGAATATCGATCATTTCTTTTGCTTTATCAATACATTCCTGTTTCGTTCCGGTTTTTAGCAGACCAAGTGGGTAAAGACCGCTGATGATGTGGCGATCGCCCAGTTTTTCTTTGATGATTTTAGCATCACCAAATTCAAAACGCATGATGGTGTTTTCCGGTAAATCATATAAGGCATCCAGATAACGCATCCAGTCATGTTCGATGAAAAGACTTGATTTTCCACCGGCGGCAGCAACGCCATCCACTGTCTTTTTAAAGCCGGGATAATAAAGTTTATAGAAATCTTTTTCACGCATATAAGGAGCCATATGTAATGGAATAAAAGTATAATTATGTTGTGATGGCACTGGCGGAATGGCACGGGCTAACATAATATCCTGAATCGCTTCACACGCTTCCAAAATTTTTCCGGAGTGACGGCGAACATCCATACTAAAGGCTTTAAAACCTCTTAATTGATCGGCAATAAAATCCATTGGAACTTCAGTCATTGCAAAAGATTGAGGTGGTGCTTGGTATTTGCCATATTCAGCTTCTAATTTAGGAATCATAACGCCGTTAAGAAAACCAACAGTATCACAATGTGCTTTGAACGCTTTAGCCATGACTAGTGAACGTGAAATTGGATCGGTATCCAGTGCCGGATAAAGACGTGGTAACGCTGTTTCGAGCATAAAAGCGAGTGGATCTTTAATGAAGGCATCATATTCGTCAGCTTCCATACCGGAGATCTCAGGATGTTGTAAGAATCCCTGGGAGCCCATAACAAAGTTGCGTGCTTCTAAAATTTGATAAAAAACAGGAAAACGGACGGCATCACGAACCGGTAAAACATCAGAATAGAAATCTTCGGTTACTTTGCGAAACGATTTTTCCAAGGTTTCCGGATTCCATTGAGCTTCTAAAGTATTTAATCCGGAATATTGGATGGCAAATTCGACAGTTCCACAGGCTGCAATCGGGATTCTTTTCGGCGTTTTGCCTTCATAAAGATCGTGAAAAATTTCTTGTCTTTCTTGGTGTAAATTTTCATCATACATAATATAAGTAGCCTCCTAGCTATAATAGGGTTGTTGTCTTAGATATAATGCAAGCTTTGTGCCAACTAAAAAAACGCGATAAAAGATAGTTTTTAGTAAAAAAATAGACTTTATCGGTTAAAAAAAAGAAAACTGTGCGGTTTTCGAACAGTTTCCATAAAAATAACGAATTAAAGGTGTGCGGAATTAATACAAATGTGCGAAATCAGCACACTATTTTCGTTAAAAAACAATTATTTACACAATAATATTTTTTCAATCTTAAGACGTTTCATACGGCGATACAAAGATTCTCTTGAAATACCTAGTATTTTAGCCGTTGACGAGACATTTCCTTTTTGATCGGATAAAGTTTTCGTAATCATTTCTTTTTCAAGTTTTTCAAGGGTGTGTTCTAATCCATCAGATGGATTAAAAGTATTTGATGGCGCATAATTTGGCAAGGCTGTAGAAGTAAAATCATCAAAATGGTCATCGAGGGTTGGCATAAAACGAAGGGTTAAAATATTTTGCTGATCATCCACAAAATTCATAGCACATTCAATCATGTGTTCAAGTTCGCGGACGTTTCCCGGCCATTCATAACGTTCAAAAGCGTCCATCAAAACGGCATCAGCTGTTGTGATGGATTTTGAAAGTTTTTGATTGTATTTTTTTATAAAAGCATCAAAAAGGAGAGGAAGATCATCCTTACGTTGTCTAAGAGGGGGAATACCAATGACGACAACGCCTAAACGATAATAGAGATCCCGGCGGATGAGGTCTTGTTCAACGGCTAATTCCGGTGTAATATTCATGGCTGAAATGATACGGCAGTTTACAGGAATATCTTTATTGCCACCAATTCGGCGAACCGTATTTTCTTGAAGAACACGGAGTAGTTTGACTTGCATGGATTTAGGCATTGAGTTGACTTCATCTAAAAAGAGAGTGCCACCTTCGGCTTGCTCAAATAAACCGGTTTTTTCTCGAGCATCGGTAAATGAACCCTTTGTACTGCCAAACAAAATAGATTCCAGAAGGTTTTCTGGAATTGCCGCACAATTCACAGCAATAAAAGGACCGTCACAGGATGAACCGGCATTGTGTATGCCCTGGGCAAAAAGTTCTTTACCGGTTCCGGTTTCACCATAGATAAGAATATTGGAGCGATGTTTGGCGGATTGTCTAGCGAGTTCCACGGTTTTAATGAGAGCCGGATTATCACCTATAATGGAAGACAATGTATATTTAGTCCCATTTTGGTTAATTTTTGTCGTTTCAACATGGTTGAGCTGTTTTTGAAGTTCATAGGTTTTCATAATAAAAGTATTCATATTTGTGACATCCCGGCGGAGTGCCACAAAAGCAAGCCGTTTACCATCTTCATAATAAGGATAAGTGCTAAAAACCATTTGAGCCTCTTTGCCATCCGGTTTCTGATAAATCAGTTTGCGATCGATCCGCGGTTTTGTACTGTGACAAGTCGCTTCTTGTTCAACAGGCCCCCAAAGTTCACCAACCGTATGACCAATCACATCTTCATGCTTAAAAATATCATGAATTTGATTACTTTTACTGTAATAACCGACCCGATAATGGTCACTTTTAAACATAACGGAAACCCCTTCATACACACGATCGAGCGTAAAGAGGAGAATACGGTTTTTTAATAAAGTCTCATCCAGTTTTTTTTGAGTATCTTGCAAAAGTTTTTCTAATGCTTCGATTTTTTGATCTTTCTCATCCATCTTTAGTCCTCACTCTAGTTTATTAATTTTAGTATAGCACGATTTTCATTGGGCAACAAATAAAAAAGAATAACCGTAATTGAATTAAAAATAAAGATTGACAAGCAGTCCTTTAATCACTATAATAAATAAGTCTCTATAAATGAGTTTGAGAGTAGCGACATCTGCGGAGAGATGTCTGAGCTGGTTGAAGGAGCACGCCTGGAAAGCGTGTGTACATGAAAATGTACCGAGGGTTCGAATCCCTCTCTCTCCGCCAAAAATGAGATAAAAAATTTTATGGGGTTTTCACTTAGAAAAGTGAGCGACCCAATGAGGATACAAATCAATTGAATATCAAACCCAAAAGGGCGCTAATCTTTAGGCTGGTCTACAGCTGAGAGTTAGCGCCCTTTTTGCGTTCAAGAAAAAACGGAAGGACATGATGAAAAAAACGACTTGACTTTTCTTAAGGATTTGTTTTATAATCAAACTATGTTTCAAACACTGTTCGATTACGTGCGAAGGAGGTGATTAACGATGCGTACAACAAAAGACTTGATTATTGAAACGACAATTAAAATGATACAAAGTGCCGGTAGTGACCCCGAACAGATTACCATTCGGGATATCAGTAGGGAAGCTGGAATTGCGGTTAGTCAAATCAATTATCATTTTACCTCGAAAGAGAACCTCATTGCTATTTGTGTGCAAAGCATGATTAGAAATGTGATTTCTCTGTTCGGAGATACGCTCAAACAGGTAAATGATTTGGACAGCTTTGAAAAGCTGAAGCACATGGTGAATCTTACGTTCGGCTTTCTTTACGAGAATGAGAATC
>JAVXTS010000060.1:0-7490 GCA_036642535.1 Eubacterium sp.
GTCATAGTAATCCGACTTTTTTAGATTGTCAGGCAGAAACCAAGCGCCATTTAGTAAAATAAGATGATCGAATGGAGGGTATCGATCACTTTTTAGAGTCAGTCATTCAGTGCCCATAATTTTGCGGGTTCGTTTGAAAGTTCATAAGGATTTTTACGCACCATCAGATAAATGAATCCGGCAAGCAGGATAAAAGCAAGGCCTGTCAACAAGGTAAATCCACCACCGGTTAAAAGGAGTCCAAGTTGATAGACAATTAATGAAATACTGTAAGCAAAAACGCAAAGATAGCTAATGGCAAACAATGTCCATTTTGGATTATTCATTTCACGTTTGATGGCACCCATTGCCGCAAAACAAGGCGCACAGAGCAGATTGAACAGCATAAAAGAAAAAGCAGAAAGTGCCGTAAAGTCTTTTGCCATCAGCCCCCAGTATTCCATACCATCCTCGGCAATATCAGAAAAGCCATAGAGAACACCAAAGGTACCCACAACGTTTTCTTTAGCAATAAGTCCGGTAAAAGTACCAACAGAGGCTTGCCAAGTACCAAAGCCAAGAGGGGCAAAAACGGGGGCGATCCATCGTCCGATTGTGGCGAGTAAACTTAGGTTGTTATCCTCAACCATTTGGAAAACGCCATCCACCGTGCCAAAAGCCTGAAGAAACCACAGCACAACAGAAGAGAATAAGATGACCGTACCGGCACGCTTAATGAATGAAAAGCCACGTTCCCATGTACTGCGCCATATATTGGTAAACGTTGGAATATGGTAGGCCGGAAGTTCCATGACAAAGGGCGCCGGATTTCCGGCAAAAGCTTTCGTTTTTTTAAGTATGACACCGGAAATAATAACGGCGGCTACACCGACAAAATAGGCGATCGGAGCCATCCACCACGCACCGCCAAAAAGTGCACCTGCGATTAGTGCAATAATGGGCATTTTCGCACCACAGGGAATAAAAGAGGTGGTTATAATGGTCATTTTACGATCACGATCCTGCTCGATGGTACGACTTGCCATAATGCCGGGCACAGAACAACCGGAGCCGATGAGCATCGGAATGAAACTTTTACCTGAAAGCCCAAATTTACGGAAAATACGATCCATAATAAAAGCAACACGTGCCATGTAACCACAATCTTCAAGAATTGACAGCATGAGAAAAAGGATTAGCATTTGGGGTACAAAGCCAAGAACAGCGCCAACACCGCTGATGATACCATCCACCACAAGACCGATGAGCCAAGGGGCAACCGTTGCACTTTCCATCAAGGTGCTAATGGTGGGTAAAATCCACTCACCAAACAAAGTGTCATTTGTAAAATCGGTCAAAAGGGTTCCAACAGTTGTGATGGAGAGGTAGTAAACAAGAAACATGATCGCTGCAAAGATGGGTAGCGCAAGAAAGCGATTGGTGACAATACGGTCGATTTTGTCTGAAGAAGTGCCACCTGAACGGGGCTTCTTTTTAATACAGGTATCTACAATTTTGCTAATATAAGTGTAACGTTGATTGGTGATGATACTTTCTGCATCATCATCCAGTTCTTTTTCACAAGCTGTAATGTGGTCTTCAAGATGGGCGCTTAAAATTTGATCCAGTTTTAAGGAGGCACGTACTTTTTCGTCCCGTTCAAACAATTTGATAGCAAACCAACGTAAATTATTTTCAGGTACTTTATTTTCAATTGATTCTTCAATGTGAGCAAGGGCATGTTCTACCGAACCATTAAAGACCGGTGGTATTTTGATAAGGGTTTTATTTTTTGCCAAAGCAATCGCTTTTTTGGCCACTTCGACAGAGCCGATACCTTTGAGGGCGGAGGTTTCGACCACTTCACAACCCAGTGCGGTACCGAGTTTTTTTAGGTTAATGACATCCCCGTTTTTACGAACAATATCAATCATATTTACCGCAATAACAAGGGGGAAACCAAGCTCTTTAAGTTGAGTGGTTAGGTATAAATTACGTTCAATATTTGTGCCGTCCACGATATTGATAATGGCATCCGGTTTTTCGTCAACGAGATATTGGCGTGTCACGACTTCTTCAAGTGTATAGGGTGAAAGAGAGTAAATTCCAGGTAAATCTTGGATAATAACCGTATTATAACCCTTTAGTTTACCTTCTTTTTTTTCGACTGTAACGCCGGGCCAGTTCCCTACATATTGGGCACTGCCGGTTAAGGCGTTAAAGAGTGTTGTTTTACCGCTGTTAGGATTGCCCGCAAGGGCTATTTTTATGTTCATTCGTTCATCACCTTTCTGAATCTAATGGTTAGATATAGCTAACTTTTTGTCTAAAAAAAACAGCTTTTCGATTATCAAATGGATTGAATTTCGATCATCTCAGCATCTGATTTGCGAATAGAAAGTTCATATCCACGGACCGTTAACTCAATGGGATCACCTAAAGGAGCAACTTTACGCACGTGAACACGAGCACCTTTTGTGATCCCCATATCCATAATTCGACGCTTCACAGCACCTGTGCCGTGAAGTTTTTGAATGTCAACCGTATCACCAATTTTTACATCTCTCAAAGTTTTCATCATTCAATCCTCCTAGATCATAATTCTGTTTGCCATGGTTTTATCTAAAGCAATGCGACTTTCTTTAACCGATAAAATCATATTGCCACCGATTTCAGAAATAATCGTCACAGAGCTACCCACAACAAAACCAAGTTCTGTGAGATGTTGGCGCACCTCATCCTTACCGGTGATCTTATGAATCACATTTTTTTCACCAATCAAAGCCATTGTTAAAGGGATCATCTGTTTCTCCTTCCATTCCAGTTAGAATAAGCTAACTGCGAGTCCAAAAGAAAGAGTTAGCAAATACTAACTCCGTGCAGTTTCATATTCTAACAGCTTAAATTTACTTTGTCAAGGGGAAATTAACCATCATTAAAAAAAGGTAAATTGAATATGGAGTACATTTCTCTCAAAATACTTGATAAAAAACAGTAAAATTACTATAATAATAAGAGAGAATAAAAGCAAAAGGAGAAAATGCAATGAAAATCAAAAAAGTAACGGCAGTCTATTTCAGTCCAACGAAAGGAACCAAGGATTATGTGATGCGAATTGCCAGAGGCCTGTCAGAAAACGTTTCTGAAATTGATTTAACGCTACCGGAGAACCGGAAGAAAGAAGTGCATTTTGATGAATCAGATCTAGTTATTTTTGGTGCACCCGTTTATGCTGGGAGACTTCCGCAGATCGAAGGCGGTATTTTTGATCAATTAAAGGGAAAAAATACACCGGCAATCTTTAATGTCAGTTATGGAAATCGTGAATACGATGATGCCTTACTGGAAGAGAAAGATATTTGTGAAGAAAATGGTTTTGTCGGTATTGCCGCAGGTGCTTGGCTTGCGCCTCATAGTTTTTCAGATAAAATTGCTGCAGGACGTCCGGATGCAAAAGACATTAACGCCATTGAAAGCTTTATCGGTCAAGTAAAAACGATTATTGAAAAAGAGGTCATTGGAAATTTATCGGTACAGGGAAACAAACCCTATCGAGAACTAAAGAAAATGCCATTCTTCCCGGATGGTGACGAAAACTGTACAAATTGTAATGACTGTGTAAAAGTCTGTCCGGTTGGTGCCATTTCGGAAGAGGATCCGCGTCAAACAGATACCGGTAAATGTATTGATTGTCTCGCTTGCGTTAGAATTTGTCCGGTAGATGCCAGAAAAATAAGCAGTCCGATGTTCGGTGCGTTTGTAACAAAATTAGAAACAGGCTTGTTGCCGGTGCGTAAAGAACCAGAAATTTTTGTTGCAAAGTAAAAGAAAAACCCCATTTGAATAATTTTGAATCATTTCGATTTAGTAATGGACACGATCTGCATACCGTGCTATAATAAAGCCATTATCGGCGATCGACCGAAACAAATTTGAAGGAGATTTAAAATTATGAAAATTAATATGGATAAAGCAGTAGTTGAATTCATTCCTGAAAACGCTATCGAAACATCTGAACTTGAAGCGTTATGGATCAAAATGGGAAATTGCCTCGGCGATGATAAAAAAATGTCACCGATTGGCGTTTATATCCCAACAGAAAGCAATATTGCCCGTTTTCATATCGGTGGTTTGAGTGAAGTTGAAGCGAATGCTGCACCTGAATTATATGCCCCTTTTGATTGTAAAGTTTATTGCTTAACCTGTAATAAAATTCAGTCCGTTAAAGCAGGTGAGTTAATTCCTTATTGCTGTAGCAGACCAATGGAAATTATGGATTAATTTTAAAGTTGTTTTTTTAGCCGTCTCTTGGGACGGCTTTTTTAATGGCCATTATTTAAACTGGGCAATGTATTCTTCACTCATGGCTGTCGTGGCATCAATAAGTTTTTTTGTATTTTTTAAACAGACATGATAATGCGTTTGCACACCAATTTTTTCGCTGTCGATAATACCAGCTTCTTTAAGAATTTTAAGATGTTGAGATAAATTTGGCTGACTAAAATCAAGGTTTTCCTTGAGTTCACAAACACAGTGTGGTTTATCTAATAAAAAATTTACGATTTTTAAGCGTATGGGATGTCCCATTGCTTTTAATATTTTAACGGAAAATATTTCGGTATCCATAGTAACCTCTTTCTATAATGGTATAAGTGAATGATTATTTAATGATTATAGCCTAAAACTTTTTAAAGAACAAGAAAAAAATATCTTGACAAAATCTTTTCAAACACATATCATAAATATATAATTAAATTCTTATTTAAAGAGGTATCAACAATGACGAATGATCTTCCTGCTTTTTTAATGTGTGTTTGTACCGGAAAATGTCCGGGATTTCAAGCAATGGATATTTGGGATTTTATCAATCAAGTGCGTATAGAATTGCCGGTGGAATATGCGCTGATTCATCCGCAAATGTGTGAAGAAGACGGCGATCGTTTCTTTGCGGATTTTTTAAAAATCCACCGTAAAGTAATTATTGGGGCATGTGCACCAAATATGCAACGAAAATTATTTAAAGATGCGTTTAAAGAGGCGGGCTTATCAATTGAAAAAGATGCAGTGCTGTTAGACATTCGAGATATGACCAATGAGCAAGCATTTGCAAAAGTTGAAAAGGCGCTGGAAGAAATGGGATTGGAGGTTTAAGGATGAGTGATACAACATTTATGGGGGTTGAACGCAATCGAATTGACTGGTCACCAAGGATTGATGCGGTTAAGTGCAACGATTGTATGGATTGTTTTGATTTTTGCCCGCATCGAGTTTTTGAAAAACGGGAAAAAGGTGAACAGCGATTGGTGGTTGAAAATCCAAATCACTGCGTTGTTTTTTGCCGTGCCTGTGCTAAAACTTGTGGGCTAGAGGCAATCACTTTTCCGAATAAACCGGAAACGATCAAAAAGATTAAAGCCATGCGAAAAGAAGGGTAAACAAATGGAAAAAGATTTTTGTATTTTGCCATGTAACGGTCTGGATAAATTTGCAGGTGTCTTAACCAAAGAAATTGCAGTTGAAATTTTGGAGAACGGAAACCATGAGTTAATCTGCCCGGTGGTGCTTCATGCGGCACAAAAACGTTACGAAAAAGTGTTGAATGAAAAGGCATTGCTCGTTATTGACGGCTGCAATACACGCTGTGCAAGCAAACTTGCGGCGGAACAGAATTTAAAGATCACGAAACAGATTAATGTCAGCGAAGAAGCAAAAAAAGCAGGATGGTGTTTAAACGATTATCTTGAAATGGATGATGACCTGAAATTCTTTGTTCAAAAAATAGGGGAAGATTTTGAAAATCAACCGGAAGAAAGTAAAAAATCATCGTTTCATTTACCGAAAAATATCCACTATAATCAGTTTACAAAAGGTAAATTTATTTTTAAAGTACCGAGCACACCGTATTTATTCAATGAAAATGATTGTTGGGTGCTAATTGATAAAGAGGTAGCACGGATTGGCGTGACCGATTATGTTCAGCAAAATTTATCCGACATTCTCTTTGTGGATTTTCCTGAAATTGGCAGTGAAATTGATCAATTTGACGATGTTGGATCGGTTGAATCGGGAAAATCAATTTTTGAACTGGTATCACCGGTTAGCGGAATTGTCAGTGCGATTAATGAGACGCTAACAGACGAACCGGAACAAATTAATGAAAGTCCCTATGAAAAAGGATGGATTGCAGAGTTACAATTAACCCATTTTGAAGAAGATGCAGAACTGCTGATTTCGGGCGAACGTTATTTTGATAAAATGAAAGAGAAAGTAGAGGAAAGTGATGCGTAAAGTAAAAGTGATTCCGTGTAGCGGTATCGGAAAAGTAATGGGTTTAATTGCCCGAGAATCAGTGCTTCAAGTGACCGGTGAAATGATGCCGGATCAAACAGAACGGCTTTGTCTTGCACATATTGTGACTGGTGACGATGAAGTAGTAGAAAAGATTAAAGATGCGCCTTGTATCACCTTGGACGGGTGTGCAAAATGCTGTGCCCAGAAAAGTGTAGAAGCAGCCGGAGGTCATATTAAAAACAAGTATCGTGTCATTGACTTCATGAAAAAACACCGTGGCGAAGAGCATGGAACCGGGAGATACCTGACAGAAGAAGGATTTCAATTTGTTGATGAACTGGCAAAAATGATGGCAAATGATATTGTTGCGATTCAGGAAGAGGTGTAGAAGAATGAGCGAAAAAAACATAGGAATTATTGCTTGTAGCGGTGAAGAATGCTTAGGCGGAACACTCTCACGCTTAGCCGTTCGAAAAATGATGGAAACGCTTCGACCGGGTCAAGTAAGCACCCTCTGTCTACCCCTTTTTATTGCCGGCGGTGAGCAAGAACGGACTTTTGCACAAAATCATCCAACAATTTCCGTTGATGGTTGCTCGAAATGTTGCGCTAAACGTGCGATTGAAAAATACAGTAACGCAGTGGCAGGTGCGATTGATATAGAAACATTGATGGGCAGTCAAATAGCATTAAACGAACACGCTTTATCCATCAAAAATTTAACACCAGAAGAGTTTGAATACGCCGATAAGGTAGCGGATGAAATTTGTAAAATGTTTGATACCCTTTAAAAAACAGGCTATAAAAAAAGAGAGAGGTGATAAGCACAGACCTCTCTCTTTTTTAGTTTTTCTTTAATCTTCAAATTCTTTTTTTTCGGAGGTGCTATTTTTATTAGCATCTCGATTTTCCACATCATTTTCGACATGAACATCATTTTTAGCATTGTCACAAGTGGGTTCGTCTTCAGAAAAAGGGATATCCTCAACAATAGGATCATCCTCAGTGGGTGTATTTTCGTCAGTGTCATTTTGCGTTTCAGTGTCATGTTCATCTTGAGCACCGGGCCAAAATTGATTCATAAAATCGCGAAGATCAAAATCAGCATCAAAATGACATTTGTCATTGATAAAAGAAGTAAGATCAAAATCAGAATTGAAAACTTTGCGGATCGTTTCACCCAGTTTAAGCGGATCAAAAATGTCCGGTTCTTCATCAGG
>JAVXTS010000060.1:7590-8680 GCA_036642535.1 Eubacterium sp.
GGTTCTTCATCAGGCTTTTCCTCTGGTTTTAATTCTGATTCAAAAGTGGTAATCAGACGGTTAAGATAATCGTTTAGGTTAAGCTGTTCTTCTGCGGTTAAGCAGTCAAGCATTTTATCAAGATCGGACTGCGGATTGGCAGCTTCCAAGCCTTTTTCAGTTAAATGAATATCCATAACTCGATGATCCGTTTCAGAGGGAGTACGGGTAATATATCCGCCACGTTCAAGTTTTGATAACAGCTCGCCAAGGGATTGAGGGCGAATGTCCAGTAGAAACGAAAGCTCTTTCTGACTAATTTCAGGCTGTAATTTAAGCATAGTCAAAATACGTCCTTGTCCCCGATGGGGATCGCTCATGGGACCATTATTTTTATGATTTTGTTGGTTGTAACGTTTTAAAAGCCATTCCATTCTTGCAAATTGTTCGAATACATCAAATTTATTTTCTTTCATAATAATCTCCATTCTGCCACGGTTAGATGTGGCGTAACGTACAATTTAGACAGGTACCTTGTGACTTTTATTATAAGGGCACCTTACTAATTTGTCAAGGTGTTTTATCAGGTACCTTAAAGAATTAATAAAAGAGTTGTATAGTCTTGATTTAACGATATTTTCCACTTGACATATTCTTAAAAATAACTATAATTATATATGAACACATAAACATATGAGAGGATATAGAAATGATTGATAAAAATGGAATTGAACGATGTGATATAGCTCATGATCATAAAAATATTATAAAAGAAGTACGGGGAAAAATGCCGGATGAGGAGATGCTTTACGATTTGGCAGAACTTTTTAAAGTTTTTGGAGATTCAACACGTGTTAGAATTTTATGTGTCCTTTTTGAGTCTGAAATGTGCGTTTGTGATATTGCGGAATTGCTCAATATGAGTCAATCGGCTATTTCGCACCAACTGCGTGTGCTAAAACAGGCGAAACTGCTTAAAAACAGACGTGATGGTAAAACAATTTATTATTCGTTGGCAGATGATCACGTTCGTACTATTTTTAATCAGGGTTTAGAACATATTAATGAATAGAAATAAGATCAATAAAAATTAAAATTAAAGGATAGAGAG
>JAVXTS010000061.1:0-8393 GCA_036642535.1 Eubacterium sp.
AATTCTTTATTATAAGGGAGTGTTTCTTTTGAATAAATGTGTTTTTCGTAGACTTTTGTTCCGACTTTTAACAGTTCATTTTCAAGAAATTGATAGTATGCCCCGGGTGTTACAATACCGGGAATAGCGGGTTTATCGAAAAAAGTATTTTCAAAAATAGAATCTGCCACCTTAACACAGTTTGTATCGAGGGCAAAATAAGTTTTTAATGTTCCTTTTTTAAATTTATAAAAAAGAGCATCACTCGTTTTATAAATGATATCCGCAGTATCTTCATAAATACCTTTTTCAAGAAATCCTTGTTCCATCAATTGGGTATCACAATACCACTCCGTCATATTTTCTTGCAATTTCTCAAAATTTTTCTCAATCTGCTTCAATTCATCGTCATTAAATTTTACCTTAAATCCAATAAGTACTTGATTATCATGATAGACAGACTGCTGCAAATAACGATCTTTATTGCATTTAAACAAAAGACCATCACTGATGATTCCAAATAAACGAAAACTATGACTGTCAAAATTACCGTAAGAAATAGCCTGATTCCCCAGAATTAAATCAACGTGACCAAAGGATTCCATAAATTTTTTAGAAAGGTGAACTAAAATCTCGACATTGTAAGGAACAACGCCTTTTTTTTCTTGAATAACCACATTTTGTTCCTGAATATATGTATTGGCATCTTCTGATGCTACTTTAGCATCATATTCTTTTAGCAGTCGCCTCGGTAGTAATCCTCCGATAATGGGTGGAATCGCTATTCTGAGTTTACGTTGCATTTTTTTTGCACCGGCCGACATTTTCTGCTGGGTTTTTTCTTCATTCAATGCGTCAAAAAGCATCGTGACACCATACCATATCAAATAGATACCGGCAATCAGACTAAAACCCAAAATATTTATCCGATTGTTTAAGAGTAAAAAAAGACCAAAAACGAGTGTTAAAAATCCATTTATAAAATAAGCGCCATAATTTGGGACGCCATCTTTTAAATAAGTCACCGCGGACATTAATCGAATGATGGAGTTAAGCAAAATCCAGAGTGCAAAAAAATCAGGAATATACTTAGCCAGAGGAAATCTAAACATAAATAACACTATGGCAAAACCAAGGTTTACAAATGCTTCAAGCACTTCACCCTGTCCTTTTAATTTACGCTTAAACAAAAGTGATATAAGATTCATCGCTGCGATTAAAACCAGTACTACCGCAATTAAAATAACAAGATCTATAAAAGACGTTTTAGGTTTTATAATCAAAAATATACCGACGGTAAGAACCCAAAGTCCTGCCAGCAAACCAATTACTTTCTGACTAATTGTTTTCTCCATCTTCTCCACTCCTCACACTCTTTATTTTAATTGTATAATGGATTCCGAATTTTCGCAATATGAATAACCTGTACTTTCTAGCACTCTTTCAAATTTTACATACAAAAAAACCGATTCATCCATTTTGAATCGGTTTTAATCTTTTTAACGTTTTTTTTAGTAAGTTTCTACAAATAATTCAAAATAATCTTTGGCATGTTTACAAGCTGGGCATACTTGAGGTGCTTCGTTACCTTCATAAATATAACCACAGTTGCCGCATTTCCATCTGACATCGCCAAAATGTTTAAATACTTTGCCCTGTTCGATATTATCTGCTAATTTTTTATAACGAATTTCATGTGCTTTTTCAGCAATACAGATCTGTGTTAATGATTCTGCAATATCATCAAATCCTTCTTTTTTAGCAACGGTTGCAAATGCTGGATATAAATCACACCATTCTTCTTTTTCGCCGGCTGCTGCATTTAAAAGATTACTACGTGTATCTCCCAAAGCAACAGGATAGTCTGCATTAACATTTAAGACAAGTGCTTCTCCACCTTCTAGTTCTGCAGCCATGTATTTATAAAAAACTTCAGCATGTTCTTTTTCGTTACCTGCTGTTTCTAAGAAAATTTCCTGAATTTGAACGAAACCTTCCTTTTTAGCTTTTGATGCAAAAAACGTATAACGATTGCGTGCCTGACTTTCGCCTGCGAATGCTTTCATTAAGTTTGATAAAGTTTCAGTACCTTTTAGTCTTCCCATTGGGCTTTTTCCTCCTTGAAAAATCAAAATTTAAGATAGTTATATTATACCTCTATTTACAAAAAAATTCAATTTATTTTATTTCTAATTCAATTCTAATTCAGAATATTTTCAAATTATTTTAAATCCTTAATAAATGCAACCAGTGCTTCCGCTGCAATAAAAGGACCGTCCTGTTCATAACCCGGAATGCCAAGTTGTGTGCGGATTGCACCAATCTTAATTCCTTGTTTTTTCATACGGCTAAAATAATCAGCTGCAATCTCTTCATGTTCTGTTTTAAGCTGAACAGCTCCAAATGGATTTGCAAAATAAGTAGATGTCATTCCTACTTCACCTGTGGTTCCCTTTGCCATTCTTTTTCCTTCGGAAAAAACAGAAAGTGCTTTATCCAGATTTTCAAACATTTCAATAGGTTTAACATCTCCACCGATTTCTTCATAATTGTTAATATAAAAAATATAATCCACCGGGGTTGAACGTGATATTTCTTCATAAGACATCTGAGGAACAATCACACGTGCATTGACAATATTAGGATTCATAAAAATCGAACGGTCCATGGTACTGTAAGCATAACCTGGCTGTAGATCATCTAAGCGAACAAAAGCACCAATTTCTGTTCCAATTGCCATAAGTTCATCATTTTTATCAAAATGAAGTGATCCCATATCATCAATAAGAATGTCTACATCGCACTCTAAATTTTTAGGAAGCTTATTAATCGCCTCTAATGTTTCCGATTTACCGGCACCGCTATCTCCCACTAACATAATATTAACATTTTTTTCACCACCGACACTCACCTTGGCAAAGGCGCCATGAATTGGAAGACATCCATTTTTAATTTGGATAATATTATGAATCGTTAAAATCATTTTTTTCATATAACCAAAGTAATCAATGGCTGAATCATTCGGAAGCATTCCGTAATAAACGCCTTCTTCTTTAACGATAAAACCAAGCTTTTCATCTTCTTCAAAAAGACTTTTATCAAGTCCAAAGAAAACCACACCATCCGGTTTACGTTCTAAAAATTCTTCTGGTTTTGCCAGTTCAAAAAGATTAAATAATCCGGCTCCAAGTTCTAAAAAATCTTTATGACAATAGACCATAACCAGTAAACGACCGGCTTTTACCGGAATAGCAAACCATGATTCACAATCCATATAAAAACGTTCAAGAATACGTTTATTTTTTTTAATTGGAAAGACGCCGTTTCGTTTGCTTGATTGTGTATAAAAAATAACCGGTGGCTCAAAAATAGCTTCCCAAACGTATGGAACCCTATAAAGCGAATCATTTTTACTTCGTATACTTTGTGGAAAATCAAAATGATCGACCAAAAAAGCCACCTGTGCTCCCGATGGTAACTGACGATAAATACTTAAACTTTTTCCCGTTACATTATATGAAACATTTCGGTACAATTCCAATACCATTTTTTTCAACGCTTCATTATTTGAAACCAAAGAGTGTGCTTTTGATCTTTTCGTTGCGTCGTCTGAACTATATTGTTCGTTTTTAACCATAAAACGTTGAATATTACGCCAATAGTTATAAAATCCTTCTAAAAAATCAAGCATTAATTCTTTATATTCTTCTATCGAATAATGAATATCAAAATAGTCAGATTCTAGCACCTCACTTAACGGCTTCATATTTAATAAAATTAAAAAATCTTGAAAACGTCGACTATCAAAAGTGCCCGATTCTTTCATAAAGGGTTTTAGTGCCTTAATTTTCCGAGACTTTCGAACTGATAACTCTTTTACAAAAATAGACATCAACTGTCCAAAAGTTCTTGATTTCAATATCTGCCCAACATTAGTGAATTTTAAATCACCGTTAATGACCGCTGTACTGTGCATATGCATTTTTTCTGTACTCATGCTCCTCTATCCTTTCACAATTTCAATTAAATCTTCCATTTTATCAACAACTGCAATGGCACCTGCATTTAAAAGTTCTGTTTTACTACCATTGCCAAAAGAAACACCTGCAGCATCAATTCCAGCTGTATGTGCCCCTTCAATATCATAATAACGATCACCAACCATTAAAACGCAAGCTTTTTTTTCAGGGGTATCGTAACCAAAATCCTTTAAAAAATCATTGATGATCTCAACCTTATTGGTGCGTGTACCACTTTCATTTGGTCCATAAACATGGTTAATTTCAATATCAAGATTGGAATGTTCAATAATTTTACATGCATTATTCTCACCCTTATTGGTACAAATTCCAACCGTACAACCCAATTTGTATAATTCTTTTATCGTTTCTTCCGCTCCGTCAAAAAAAGGATCTTTATACATACGGCCATTTTCCACATATTCTTCCTGATAAAAATCATAACCGCGCCATCCATCAGAAATGCTAAAGTCAAAATGCTCCACAAAAACCTGTTCGATTGGCGGACCGATCAAAGGTTCAATATCCTCTATTTTAGGATTTGGATACCCTAATTTTTCAAGGGCATATTCTAAAGAACGCCATACACCTTCTTTAGAATTCAACAACGTACCATCAAGATCAAACAAAATACACTGATATTTCATAAAACCCTCCTTTGGAATCCCATTGGGATAAATTCAATCCCACTCAAAAGCTAATCTTTTAGTTTAATTGTCCTCTATTATAATACAAATGTCCGTATAATAGTAATGTTTTTTAGATGTAAAAGGTTTTCAACTTTCATTTTTTAATTTTAATACGTTCATTTATAGAGCAATTTGTACTATAATTTAAGAAATACTATTTTTAATGAATGTGAAAGGACGCATATGAACGATACTATTTTACAAACTATCGGCCACACACCGATGGTTCGCATCAACCATCTTTGCCCTAATCCTAAAGTGGAAATTGTAGCTAAAATTGAAGGATTTAACCCCACTGGAAGTATTAAAGATCGCATCGCACTTAAAATGATTGAACAAGCTGAGAAGGATGGTGCCCTCACAAAGGATAAAACAATCATTGAGCCTACCTCCGGTAATACCGGCATTGGTCTTGCGATGATCGGTGCCGTCAAAGGTTACGCTGTCGAAATTGTCATGAGTGAGGCGGTTTCCATTGAACGCCGGAAAATGATTCAAGCTTTTGGTGCACAAGTTACCCTCACCTCACCCGATGAAGGAACTGATGGCGCTATACGAAAAGTACGAGAACTTGTTGCCAAAAATCCACAAAAATATTTTAATCCTAACCAGTTCAGTAATGCGTATAATAAATTGGCTCATTATACTACTACTGCCGAAGAAATATGGGAACAGACCGAAGGTAAAGTAACCCATATGGTTTCATCCCTCGGTACCTCCGGTACGATTATGGGGATCGGTATGGGACTTAAAAATCACAATTCCGATGTGCAAATTGTTGAAGCACATCCCGTTAAAGGACATTATATTCAAGGGCTTAAAAATATGGAAGAAGCCATTGTTCCTGCTATTTATGATCCGGATAAGATCGATTTACACATCATGGTTGAATCTGAAATTGCTTTTGATTTTGCCCGTCAAATTGTTAAAAAAGAAGGAATTTTTGTGGGCATGAGCAGTGGTGCCGCCATGTATGCTGCCACCGAAGTTGCTAAAAAAATCGATTCAGGACTGATCGTGGTTATTTTTCCTGATCGGGGCGAAAAATATTTAAGCACAGACTTATTTAAACTTTAAACGCAAGATAGGCTTTTAACTTTAAGGTGATCGTGCTATAATAATCTTAATTACAAACACAGGAGGTTTAAATATGATCGTATGGATTATCATTATTGCCATTGTGGTCATCCTCGGCTTATGGCTAATGGGGACTTACAACGGTTTAATCAAACTCAAAAATCAAGTTGAAGAAAGTTTTTCAACAATGGACGTCTATCTTAAAAAACGTTATGATCTGATTCCAAATCTTGTTGAAACGGTTAAAGGTTACGCTAAACACGAATCTGAAACATTTGCACAGGTTACCGCTGCCAGAAGTAATGCCATGAATGCCACAAGCATTGATGAAAAACTTCAGAATGAAAATATTTTATCCGGTACCTTAAAAAGTCTTTTTGCGGTTGCCGAAGCTTACCCTGATCTAAAAGCGAACACGAACTTTATGGATCTCCAAAAACAGCTTCAAACAATTGAAGAAGATATTGCTAATGCCCGTAAATACTACAATGCAACGGTTAAAAATCTTAATAATAAGATTGAAATGTTCCCGAGCAGTATTGTTGCCGGCATGTTTCATTTCACTAAAAAACCTTTCTTTGAAGTTTCATCTGACGAAGAAAGAGAAAATGTCAAAGTACAATTTTAAAAAGCACAGGGAAATTGAGCGTAATATGAGGAATTTATCAAAATTCTGAGAAATCCTCAATTTCCCCTTTTTTATTCACCAAAAGGAGACTGACCAATGAAAAAAAAATGTTTTACACTCACACTGACCCTTCTCTTACTCACGGTTCTCTTTTCGGGATCGGTATTTGCCGCAGAACAATACACGACCAATACTTATGATGTCACCATGACCGTTAACGAGAATCATGCTTATGACATCAACGAAAAATTTGATGTCACTTTTACCCAACCACAACACGGGCTTTTTCGATATATCCCCTATTCCGGTACTTTCTATCGCCAAATTGACGGCGAAAAAAGTGCCATGGATTATAAAGCCGTCATTTCTAACATTGATGTCCCTCATTACAATTTTGATGTTTCCAGTGAAAATGGATCGAAAATCATTAGAATAGGCGATAAAAATGATTATGTCGATGGTAATCAAAGTTATAATTTATCCTATACTTGGGATCCCGGTAACGATAATATTGACCAGTTTGATGATGTTTATTACAATATTCTTCCGAGCAACTGGTCCACAGCTATTGAAAATGCTAGTTTTACCATCAACATGCCCAAGGCTTTTGATGCCTCAAAAATTGAGTTTATTACCGGTGCCTATGGCAGTGTTGATACAAGCGCCGTTACTTATACAGTTGAAGGAAATACCATTCATGGCAGTATCAATCGAGCACTTGCACCAAATGAAGGTGTTACTTTAAATCTACGTCTCCCTGCCGGTTATTTTATTGGTATGCGCACAGGTAATAATCTTTTACTTCCTTTTTACATCATTACTTTTTGTGCTTTAGCACTTGCCTTATTTCTATGGTTTCGTTTCAGTCGTGATCAAAAACCGGTTGAGCCCGTTATGTTTTACCCGCCCAACCAATTTACACCGGCACAAATCGGTACTATTATTGATGGGCATACCGAGAATAAAGATATTCTCGCCATGATTATTTATTTGGCTGATCAAGGCTATCTTTCCATTGAAGAAAAAAGTAAAAAGGTGTTTATCTTTAAAAAAATTAAAGATCTCCCTAATACCGCTCATGATTTTGAACAAACGATTATGTCCGGACTTTTCCCAAATGATCAAAAAACATCCAATATGAAAGATTTAGGTCAAGATTTTTACGATCATCTCCAGGCTTCCAAGGCAGAAGTCGATGGTTATTTTGCGATTCCCGAAAATCAGTTGTTTACCAAAAGTTCCAAGATCACTAATGGTATCATTGGCTTTCTAATGTTTCTGCCACTGTTCTTTTTTGGCGCCGCTTGTAGTTTTAAAGAATTGGGTTATTTTGATCCGATCAATCTCTTAATCGTAAGTACACTGATGGCACTTTTACCAAACCTCGTTTTGTTTTTATTTTTTCATACCCTTCAGGGCAAAAACAGTATGCTTAAAACGTCATTTATTATGCGATTAATCTTAAGTCTTATCTTCTCTGTATTGGTGTGTGCCCTTGTCTTTGTCGTTGATGTTTTAATCTTTCGCTCTGTCTTGCACGCACTTATTGCCATTGCTCCTACCCTTATTATTGGTCTTTTATCAGCTTATGCCACACAGCGGACTCCAAAAGGGAATACATGGCTTGGCGAAATTTTAGGATTTAAAAATTTTATTCAAACCGCAGAGTACGATCGTATCCAAACCCTTGTGGATGAAAATCCCCATTACTTTTTCAACATCTTACCCTACGCCTACGTTTTAGGTGTGACCGATAAGTGGGCAAAGAATTTTGAAAAATTAGCCATTGAACCCCCAACTTGGTTCAATAGTTATCATTCTTACAGTACTTTTAACAGCATCTATTTTACCAGTGCTTTAATGCACAGTATGAACACCATCTCATCCAATATTACCGTTCCACCAGACTCCGGTTCAGGTGGTTTTGGTGGCAGTGGATTCTCCGGTGGCGGCGGATTCTCCGGCGGTGGCGGTGGCGGTGGTGGCGGCGGAAGCTGGTAA
>JAVXTS010000062.1:0-8333 GCA_036642535.1 Eubacterium sp.
CCCGGAATACAGTCTGACGGAATTTTTAATAGAAGAAAACGTACCGGTGGAGTTAATGAGTGTGGGTAAGAAAAATTAAAATAAATAAAAGATACGTAAGGCAGACTGAAAAATCAGGTTGCCTTTAATTTTTTTTAAGAACAAAAAATTTGACAAAGGCATAAGTCTGCGGATATAAGGGGAGTTTGTGATTGAAATTTAAAATAAAAGTGAGCATCGAATGCTTTATGACATAAAATAATTGTACAAAAATATGATTTTGTAACAACTATTATATATCTTAATCCCCAATTAGGGTATAATAAACCTAACCAATAAAATGGAGGTTTATAAAATGAATCCAATAACACAAAAAATATACATTGAAGCAGAAATATCTATTAGTGAACATCTTGCTGATCGGGAGCAATTATTGGCGGTGGTTTCAGATAGAATTGATCGTCCTGTAGAAATTAGCTATCAAAACTACAAAAAGTTTTATACTGATTGTCGAGAATCAAAGTGGCATTTTACAGTAACGGTGGTTGACAAGCGAGATCGTTCAGAAATTATACGGATTGAACAGGGAAATACCACCAATCAACATTATGGCTTAGCGGTTGATTTGGGCAGTACCACAGTGGTTATGGAGGCGGTAGATCTGAACACGGGCAAATCACTGGCTAAGAAAAGTGTGGTTAATGGGCAGATTGCTTTTGGAACTGAGATACTAAGCCGTATTTTTTACACAAAAGGACGTCCGGATCATTTAGAAGAACTTCAGCAAAGTATTGTTGATACTTTTTGTGATCTGCTTAAGGTCATGGAATCGGAGACGGGCATTGCTTCTGAAAATTTTTCTATGATGGTTGTAGCAGGGAATACGACAATGACACATTTATTACTTGGAATCGATCCTTGGCCTATTTTTGAAGCACCTTTTATTCCGTTCTTTAATGGTATGGATTTTATAGCGGCGGTAGATTTGAATATTCCTATAAATGGGGTGATTTATTGTATACCGTCGGTGGCTAATTATTTAGGTGGAGATATCCTGAGCGGTCTTTTGACAACACAGATGCGTGAGAGCGAGGCCATTTCGCTGTTCATTGATATTGGAACCAATGGCGAGATGGTGCTGGGCAGTTCAGACTTTATGATTGCCGGAGCCGGAGCGGCTGGACCCGCATTAGAGGGCGGTGTGAGCCAAAGTGGGATGCGAGCGGAACCCGGAGCCATCGATCATGTTGATATTGTGGAGGGTGAGGTGCGGTATAGTGTTATTGGTGGTGAAAAGCCGAAAGGTATTTGCGGATCGGGAATTGTGGATCTGATGTCGGAAATGTTGCTAAATGGTTGGATTGATTTTGGAGGTAATTTTGTTGAGGATGCTACGGATAAAATTATAAAAATAGATAAAGACTACGCATTGGTATATGCAGATGTGGAAGCAAGTGCAAACGTTGGTCCCTTGTTGTTTACCCAGAATGATATCTGTCAGTATTTGGATACGAAGGCTGCAGCGAATACCATGGTGACTTATCTTTTAGAAGCGGCAGGTATTGAAATGGAAGCAGTTGATCATTTGTACATTGCCGGTGGATTTTGTGAACATATCCGGTTGGAATCGGCGATTAATATTGGTCTATACCCCGATATTTCAAGGGATCAGGTTACCGTTTTGGGAAACAGCTCTTTGAATGGGGCACGAGCATTGTTGTTAAACAGAGATTTATTTGATCAAGTAATAGATTTTGAAAAAAATATTTTTTATCTTGAGTTTGGTTCAGCAACGGATTTTTTAAATCGAATGTTTGCTGCACGTTTTTTGCCACATACAGATCTTAAGCAGTATCCAACAGTGGTAAAAAGACTACGTGAAAGAGGCATAATGAAATAATATGACGTAAAAAGCGGTGATTCCTTACGGAGTTACTGCTTTTTTA
Source organism: Eubacterium sp. (assembly GCA_036642535.1). Lineage (GTDB taxonomy): Bacteria > Bacillota > Clostridia > Eubacteriales > Eubacteriaceae > Eubacterium. Next base: position 1,926 of record JAVXTS010000062.1, read on the forward strand.
ATTTGTAAAAGCTATAGATTTTATAAAAAGATAAATATATTTCTTATTGAAATTAAAGGTCATTAGTTGTTAATTTAGGATAAATACATTATAATTATAATAAGAAATAATATCAGTTAAAAGTGAAAGATAGAATAAAATAAAATAGTAGATGAAGATTAATTAACAATATAGTTTAGAAATAATGAAAGATACAGTAAAAAGTGAAAATATAAATTGAAATTGGAGGAGGCAATCGATTATGGAAGCGCATGACGATAAAAAGAGAATCGATATAAAACAGATAGAGGAAACCTATGCCCAAGCAGCCAAGCAATGTGGGATTATCCTTTGGAATTTCGATTTTGAAAGCCGAGCGATTTACGATTTGAACAATGCTATAGGTATCAATGCTATGGGTATCAATGGTTTTGATACGATTGGCGCTATTTATAACGTACCGGAAGTATTTGCCAAAAATAATAGTCTATTGCATCCGGATGATGTACCGAACCTTTTTGAAATGTTTAACAAACTCTTTTCCGGAGAGAAAATGGCGAAAAGTGTGGGACGTTGGAGAAATAATAGCCATAAAAATTATCAATGGTATGAAATCACCTATACAACTATTTTTGACAAGAGTGGAAAGCCGTTTAGGGCTATTGGTACGGCTGTTGACATTACAGAACGGATTCGATTAGCAGAACGTTATAATGAAGAAATCAAGTGGCGGAAAGTGCATAATAAGGATGTTATTGGCTCATTCAAGATGAACTTGACGCAAAATATTTGTGAAGATGGTCAAAGCGATATTTTGACAATTTTAACGTTCCAAGGCAACGGGACGGTTGATGAATTTTTTGAAAGAGAATATGCGACCCATCTTGAAAAAGATGATTTAGAAATATATAAAAAGATTTTCAATCGAAAAAGTTTACTTAAAAGTTTCCAAGAAGGAAAAACAAGTTTTGTGCACGAATCCTATGTTGATTTTAAAAATAATAAAATTCTTTGGATCCAAATTGAATTAGATATGTTTCAAAATCCGGAAAATGGTGATATTGAAGCTTATATTTATGCGGCAGATATTGATCAGAAAAAAACGGCGCGTGCTCTTGTAGATGCAGTAGTAGATATGGACTATGAGTTTTTGGGCTTGCTGGACGCTGTTACGGATACTTATAGGATCTATGCAAGAGCAGAGAGCAACACACGTCTTCCTTCTTTTTATTCCAGTAGCTATGAAAATGAGGTTGCGGAATATGCACGAAAAGCATTAGTGGAGGAAGATATTGAGCAAAATATTCATGATATGTCCTATCAAAATTTATTTAAAGAATTAGAAAAGCAAGACACGTATATAACCTATTGCCGTGTTAAGGAGGAAGATGGACACATTGGCCGAAAAAAAATGCAGTTTTCATATCTTGATAAACGCAGACGAAAAATTATTGTCACTCGAAGCGACATAACGGATATTTATAATGAAGAACAGCAAAAAAACGAAGCATTAAAAAATGCACTGATGGCTGCTCAGCAAGCAAACAATGCAAAGTCTGAATTTCTTTCGCGTATGAGTCATGAAATTAGAACACCGATGAATACAATCATTGGTATGTCCAGTTTAGCCTCAGAATGTGTAAACGATACAGAGCAAGTGTCAGAATATTTGTCTAAAGTTAAAATTTCAGCACGTTTTTTGCTTGCGCTTATTAATGATATTTTAGATATGTCTAGAATTGAAAGCGGAAAAGTGTTAGTGCGCAATGAAAAAATTCCATTCGAAGAGTTTATCAATGGCATCAACAGTATTTGTCATGTACAAGCCCAAGAAAAGGGTGTGGCATATGATACAATCATCACTAGCTTTATTGAGGATGAATACATCGGAGATGCAATGAAACTAGAGCAAGTGCTTGTCAACATTATTTCTAATGCCATTAAATTCACACCGAAAGGTGGAAAAGTTCAACTGATTATTCATCAGAAAAAAATAAGTCAAGATCAAGTAGCGATGACTTTTACAATTAATGATACAGGAATCGGTATTTGCAATGATTTTTTGCCCCATCTTTTCGATCCTTTTGAACAGGCTCATGCCGGTATAACCGCACCCTATGGTGGGACAGGGCTAGGTCTGGCTATCTGTAAAAATTTAATTGATTTAATGGATGGAAAAATTGCGGTTAATAGTATAGAAGGTGTTGGAAGTGAATTTGTGGTAGAGATTAAACTCGGCATTCCGGGGGAAAGCAAACAGGGGATAAATTTAAAATCAATGATTTATTTTGACAATCTTAGTGCATTGATTGTAGATGATAATCTTATCGTTTGTCAACATACAAAACAAGTGCTATTAGATATGAAAATTCAGGCGGAATATGTGGTTTCCGGTGACAAAGCAATAGAAGTTGTTCGGGAAAAATGGGAAAAGAAACAATACTACGATATTATTCTTGTGGATTGGAAGATGCCTGATATGAATGGCATTGAAACCACCCGGGAAATTCGAAAAATAGTTGGACCGGAAGTAACAATTATCATTATGACTGCATATGACTGGGGGATGATTGAAGCAGAAGCAAAACAGGCGGGTGTTAATTTGCTGATTTCAAAGCCTTTATTCAAATCTTCACTTTGCGCTACCCTTGAGAAAATTTATGCTAAAGAGGAGCATTTGATAAAAAGAGAAATATCCAAAGGTTATGATTTTACCGGAAAACGTGTGCTGCTTGTAGAAGATCATCCCCTTAATATTGAAGTCGCAAAAAAAATGTTGAACGGGAAAAATATGGAAGTAGAGATTGCTGTAAATGGACTTCAAGCTATCGAAAATTTTGTGCAAAAGCCGGAAGGTTATTACGATATCATTTTAATGGATATAAGGATGCCTGTCATGGATGGTTTAACTGCCGCAAAATCTATTCGCCAGATGAATAAGTTAGATGCAAAAACGATTCCAATTATTGCAATGACCGCAAATGCATTTGAGGAAGATATTGAAAAAACGAAAGCTGTTGGAATGAATGCACATCTAACAAAGCCGATTGAGCCAGTATTATTATATCAAACGATGCAGCAATTTTTGTTGAAGGAGGAGTAGAGAGATGAAAAAATTTGCAGAAATAAAAACTGATTTAATGAAATTGACACTTCCGATTGGATTAATCATGGTTACCAAATATCCGGACTATAATATTGTTTTTGCAAATGAAAAGTTTAATCATATGCTTGGTTTTGATTATTCGGATGAGTCACTTCAGAAACAATGGCAATCGGCGTGGAGTTATGTGTATTTTGAAGATATAAAATGGCTTAAAGAATTGGCAGCTAATCGAAATGGAGATTCGACCCCTTATGAAGTTGCCTATCGTGCAGTTAAAAAAGATGGTAGTCTTATTTGGGTTAATCAGTATTCAGAGCATATATTGTATGATGATGGCAATGAGCTTATTTTTGCTTATTATATCGATATTACAATCCAAAAACGCATGGAAGAAACGATTTTTGCAAATGCAAAAAAACATGAAACTTTAATCAATTCTATTCCTGGCGGTGTTGGTATGTATCACTGGGACAAGACGTTTACGCCGATCTTTATCAGTGATCGTTTATATGAACTTTATGGAATGACAAAAGAGGAATACGATGAAGCAACCCGTCACTCCACTCTTGATGTGCTCCACCCGGAGGATAGACAGGGTTTAATAGATACCGTTCAAGCTGCTTATGATGAAAAGCGAAAATTTGATTATACGCATCGTATTTTGCAAAAAGATGGTAGCTACCGTTGGACGCGTATTTCAGGAGAATTGATGGCATCCCAGGGTGGTGAACCTATTTTATATGCCGTTTTTACAGATGTTCACGAGCAGATCAAAGCAGAGCAAGCATTGAGTGAAAGTGAGTTTCGTTATGCGGCTGCCATTAGAGTGGCTAATATCGATATTTGGGAATATGACTATTACGCAGATGAAATGAAAATGTTTTCAGTATCTTCTAGAATTAATTCTAAAGATAGAATTATCCCAAATTATCTAAATTCGGTGATTGAAAAGAAACATATCCGTGAAGATAGTGCCGTTATATTTTTTGAAATGATGCGAAAATTAAAAGAAGGTGTAGCGGAAGTAACGGAAGATATATGGATACGGGAGAAAAGTGATGCTGATTTCTGGTGTGAGCGGGTAATTTATACTAATATATTTGACGATGATGGAAAACCGGTTAAAGCCTATTGTGTTGGACGTGATGTGACAAAAGAAAAAGAAGCAGAAAAACGGTATCATGATGAGGTGTCTTATCGAAAAGCAATGCAAAAGGCAACGATGGCATCGATTAATGTAAATTTGACAAAAAATATTATTTTGGATTATAAAAGTAATTTCCAAAAAGTGATGATGAATATGCGAGCCGCAAAAACGGCTCAGGAATATTTTGATTGTATAAGTACCGAGCTTGTCACAAAAGAGATGCAAGAACAGTATGCGACAATTTTTAATCGGGATGCGTTATTAAGAAATTTTGAAAATGAAAAAACAACGTTATCCATGAAGCTTGAAAGACGAATTGAAGGAAAACGATATTGGATAGTGATGACCGTTCATATGATGAAAAGACCGGAGGATCAAGATATTGTTGCTTTTTTATATTCAACGGATATTACGAATGAAAAAATCATGCAAAATATAATGAACGCCATCGTGAAAACATATTATGAATTTTTAGTAGTGGTTGATGCCAAAAAGAATACGGCTGTGAGATATAGTGAAAAAGATTTTGAGAATATCCATACCTACGAAAGCAATAATTTTGAAAAATATGCTCAAAAGCATTTGCATCGCTACGTCAGAGAGGAAGATATTGGTCGAATTGAGAAAGAACTTACGATTAAAAATATTCTTACTCAATTGGATACTTATGGAACGTATAATATTTTTTATGGAATGTTGAATTCAAAAGGTGAGCTTTCTAAAAAGCAACTACATTTTAGCTATATTGATCGTGAAGAGGAAAGTTTTTTGATGACACGAACGGATATTACTGCAGCAATGGAAGAACAAGAGAAAAAAAATAAAGAGCTTATTGCGGCCGTAAAAATGGCAGAGCATGCCAATGCTGCAAAATCAGAATTTCTTTCTCGTATTAGTCATGAAATAAGAACCCCAATGAACGCCATCATCGGAATGTCACAAATTGCATTACAAAGTTTGGATAATAAAGCGCTTGCGACAGACAGCATTGAAAAATCGCTCTATGCTTCCAATTATTTGTTAGTGTTAATCAATGATATTTTGGATATGTCAAAAATTGAAAGCGGAAATGTGACCCTTAAAAATGAGAAGATTTTTTGTCAGCATTTTTTGGATGCGATTGAAACAATTATAGGAACTCAAGTGGCAGAAAAAGGAATAACCTACCATACAAGTAAATTTGAGTGTCATAGGAACAGCTATTTGGGCGATGGAATAAGACTTCAGCAAGTTTTAATCAATATTCTTTCTAATGCGGTTAAATTCACGCCGAAAGGAGGAACCGTTTCTCTTGATATTACGGAAAAAGAGATTGATGAAAAAAAGATAAATCTCTGTTTTCAAATTAGTGATACAGGTATAGGAATCAGTGAAATGTTTTTGCCGGATCTTTTTAAACCATTCGCACAGGAGTATCGTGAAAATACGACAGGCTACGGTGGAAGTGGTCTGGGATTGGCAATCTCAAAAAAAATTGTTGAGCTTATGGGTGGCAATATTTCAGTAAAAAGTGAAGTTGGAAAAGGAACCACGTTTAAGTTTAATGTGCCACTTGGTATTTTACCGAATTCTGAAGAAACAGATGTAGTGGATCATGTTGCTGAAGTTCATAAACAATATAATTTTAGGGGAAAGCGTTTTTTATTGGTGGAAGATCACCCACTTAATGTTATGGTCGCAAAAAAATTATTGGAATTTAAAAATGCAAGTGTGGATGTTGCTGAAAATGGAGAAATGGGTCTTAAAATGTTTGCTAACGCACCGGATTACACGTATGATATTGTTTTAATGGATATTAGAATGCCGGTGATGGATGGTTTGCAATCTGCGGAGAAGATTAGAAACTTGGATAGCGTGTATGCTAAAACTGTTCCGATTATTGCAATGTCGGCCAATGCTTTTGATGATGATGTGACTAAATCTAAAAAAGCCGGAATGAATGCACATCTTGCTAAGCCGATTGATCCGGAATTGCTCTATTTAACAGTTCAGCAGTTTTTATAAGAAAAAGAGGAGAAACGTTTCTCTTGAACGTCATTTAAAAAGCTGAATTTCAATATCGAAATTCAGCTTTTTAAATAATGGAGAAAACAAGTGTTATCTTCTGCCGTGACCATTACCGGAGCCTCGGTTATCACAAACGCCATCGCTATCGGCATCAACAAAGCCTTGACCA
>JAVXTS010000063.1:0-8303 GCA_036642535.1 Eubacterium sp.
TGTCGTCACTCCCTTCGCGGGAGTGTGGATTGGAATTTTAAATCAAGTGGCATTTCTCTCGCTTAAACTCTTAACAACGCCTTAAATAGAAAGTGTTTTCACGGTAACGTCAAAAAACCATCACAAAAAAGAAATATAATAATAACAAGTTAGCAAAGCAGATAAAAAACAATAACTTCACCGATTGTGGTGGTTGACATAGATTTTTTTCATTTTCTTTCCTTTATTATAACAAAAGCAGTTGTCGATGATATTATTCATCAGACAGCTGCTTTTTGTTATTCAAAATCATATAAAGAACATAAAATTACTTTTATCTTTAAATTTATTAGCCTCGGCGACGAGCTGGGAGAGTGTAATTTGTTCCATTTTTTCTTTAACCGTTGCGTCAAGAACGTCGAAAACAAAAGTTTGCATAACCTGTTCGATAAAGGGGGCTTGTTCTTCAACACTACTTTCAGTAGATTCGAATAGAATTTGTTCGAGTGAGGCAAGAATCTCGTAGGCACTCATTGTATCAGGAGATTTTGCCAAACGATAACCACCTTGTGCACCTTTAACAGAACTGACAAGTCCGGCACGTTTCAGAAGAGAGAAAACTTGTTCAAGATATATTTTTGAAAGCCCCAATTTTTCGGAAATAACGATAACGGGAACATAGTTTCCGTCAAAATCGCCTTGTGCGATAACAATCATGGCGGCAAGACCATAACGTCCTTTAGCTGATATTCGCATGATGATACCTCCAAATCATAGCAAGTTAATATGTTTAATTTATTATATATTGAAAAATAATAACAGTCAAGTCGGTATTAAAAAATAAAGTTAAACTTTTTAGATTTTTGTGGTAAAATAGAAATATTAAAAACGATGTTTTACTATAAACTTTAGCATAAAAGGGTTGGAATAATATGAAAGTTTTAAAAAAAGACACATTAAGAGAAATAAAAAAATCAATCAGTCGTTTTATATCAATTGTAGCGATAATAACATTGGGGATTTGTTTTTTTAGTGGCGTCAAAAGTACAAGTCCAAGCATGAAATATACAGCAAATAAATATTTTAAATCACAAAAATTAATGGATATTCATCTTATATCTACTTATGGATTTCAGGATAGTGATGTTAATGAGCTTAAAAAAGTAGAAGGTGTAGCAGAAGTTATGCCTACGTATTCAACAGATGTTATCGTAGAAAAGGGAGAAGCACGCCCTGTTTTTAAAATGTTGGCAGCACCACCGAAAGATGGGTTGAATCAACCCCTTTTAATGGAAGGCAGAATGCCCCAAAATGATCAGGAATGTGTGATTGAAATGCCGGATATGACCGGTTCCCGTGCCGGTAAAAACACATTTACAATTGGTAGCACCATCAAATTATCACCGGAAATCGGCGATAAAAAACTATCGGAAACACTTAAGAATGATTCTTTTAAAATTGTGGGGTATATTCGTGTGCCACAGTATGTATCCATCGAGCGTGGATCATCTTCTATTGGAAACGGAAGCGTAAATTATTATGCGATGGTGAACCCCAGTGTTTTTAAAATGGAACGTTATTCCGATGTCTTTATTTATTCTAAAGGAAGTGCAGATGGTTTAAAAGCGTATACATCAGACTATGATCAATCCGTTGAAGTCCTTAAGAGCACATTAGAAAAAGTTGGACACGAACGATTAGAAGTGAACCACAAAGAAATTGTTGACAAAGCAATGTTAGAATTAAATAAAGGAAAACGAGAATATCTGGATGCGGAGGATACTTTTAAAAGTGAAATTGCCAAAGCAGAAGCTAAATTGGCAGATGGTGAAGTGGAGCTAAAATCAGGCGAAGAAGATCTTGAAGCGGGCAGACAACGCTATGATTCGATGGTTGCGGAAACCACATCATTATTAAATGAAAAGGAAAAAGAACTGGCCAACGGAGAGGCAAAACTAGCAGACGGTCAGCAACAATACAACGATGGTCTAAGCACTTATCAGGCAGGACAAGCAGCATTTGACGCACAGAAACCTGGAGCGGAAGCTGAAATAGCAAAAGGTGAACAAGGTTTAAATGAAGCACTTAAAGGCATTGAACAATTAAAACAAAACATAGCAATGCTTGAAAAAATGGATCCTCAAAATCCTCAATTACCAATACTTCGTGAAAAACTTGCAAGTACAGAAAAAGCCTATAATGAAGGAAAACAAAAAATTGATGCCTCAAAATTACAATTAGCAGCAACGGAACAGCAGTTAATAGGCGCAAAAGCTCAGCTTGATCAATCCCAAGGAATACTTACAGCTTCGGCTGATCAAATCAGACAAGGAAAAGCACAACTTGCCGAAGGTTGGGCAACGTTTGAAGAAGGTAAAGCACAAGGGCGGGCAGAACTCGAAGCGGGACAAGAAAAATTAGATCAAGGACGAAAAGAACTTGAAAACGGTCGTGCGGAACTTGAAATCCAGCGTGCGGATGGCGAAAGAAAACTGGCAGAAGCAAAGCAAAAAATTGCAGACAGTGAAAAAGAAATTAATGAGATTGATTTCGGAAAATGGTATATTTTCAACCGAGACGATAACCCGGGTTATATTAGTTATGGAGAAGATGCCAATCGAATTGACAATGTAGCCGCAGTTTTTCCGGTGTTTTTCTTGATGGTAGCGGCGTTAGTTTCTTTTACGACGATGACCCGTATGGTTGAGGAAGAACGTATGGAGATTGGAACGTTAAAAGCATTGGGCTACAGTAATAGCGCCATAGCTTTTAAGTTTGTATTCTATGCGCTATCAGCCGCGTTAATAGGATGTATTCTTGGCGCGACAATTGGCATTAACACCCTACCGCCGATGATTGCCGGAGCATACAGTTTGCTGTACCGGTTACCAGTACTATCAATAGCGGTACCATGGCCTGCTATTATTATCAGTTGTTTAGTTGCACTTAGCTGTACAGTAGGTGCAGCGCTGATCATTTGTTTGATGGAATTAAGAGAGCAGCCTTCAGAACTGATGCGCCCCAAAGCACCAAAAATTGGTAAACGAATCATGCTTGAAAAAATACCGATTCTATGGAATCATATGAGTTTTATTTCAAAAGTAACCGCACGAAATATTTTTAGATATAAAGCACGATTTTTAATGACCGTTATTGGAATTTCCGGTTGCACAGCGTTGATTTTAGCAGGGTTTGGATTACAAGATTCGATTTTTTCGATTATCCCCAAACAATTTGATGAAATATCAGTATACGATGGAATGATGGCCTTTAAAAATGAAGGTTCATCAGCAGAAAAGGAAAATTTCAAACAAATTTTAAAAAATGATCCTCGGATTACTCACTTTTTGCTCACACGACAGTTAAAGATGGATGTTGAAAAAAAAGGCGGTAATATAAATAAAGAAGCCTATCTTTATGTTCCTGAAACATCGGAAAAACTAGGTGATTTCGTTAAATTGAAACATCGAAAAACACCGGATGAAGCCCTTAAATTAAATGATGACGGTGCAATTTTAACAGAAAAATTAGCAAAAGATATGGACATCAAAGTAGGTGATACCATTCGAATGTATTCGGATGACAAATCGTTTGATATTAAAGTAGCCGATATTACAGAAAACTATTTTGAAAATTACGTTTATATCGATTCAAAAGCTTATGAAAAAGCAACAGGAGCACCGGCTAAATACAATTTAGCAACCTTTAATTTGCAAGATACCGGAAGCGAAGCAGAGAATAGCTTTGCATCGGAATATCTAAATAACAGCGATGTGGTCTCGACGACCTTCACCGGAAGCATTGTTAGATCATCAGCAGACAGTCTCAGTAGCTTAAATATTGTGGTACTCGTCATGCTAGTTGCCGCCGGTGCACTGGCATTTGTGGTTCTTTATAATTTAACGAATATCAATGTATCCGAAAGGGTGCGTGAAATTGCAACGATCCGTGTCCTCGGTTTTAGCGATCGAGAAGTGAATAATTATATTTTCAGAGAAAACATTATTCTATCCATCATTGGCATGATCCTCGGTTTGGGATTAGGAGTGGTTCTCAATAATTTTATCATCACAACCGTTGAAACAGATATCGTTATGTTTGGCAGAGGAATCGACCCTGACAGTTTTCTGTGGGCATGTGTCTTTACCATGGCCTTTACACTAATTGTCAATATCTTCATGACCCCAGTCATCAAACGTGTCAGTATGGTAGAATCCCTCAAGAGCGTTGAGTAGGATAAGAAAAACGGCATAATCAAAAAAACTCCTAAGTTTAATGGGCTTAGGAGTTTTTTGAATCTGTTTTTTTACCTTAAGGATAAACCTGTACATAATTATCGGGCAGAGCATCAAAGAACATAATGCCGAGACAATCGGTACCGATATGAACGGTAAGAGCACTGCCGGCACCGGCTTCCGGAGTAATATAGTATTTGTAACCATATTCTTTAGTCATGTGCTTTTTAATCTTTTCTTGAAGTTCCGGTACAGTACTATTAACCATTCCGATAATTTGATTTTTATTTGAGCCAATACGTTCTTCGATGGAAGCTAGCATTTTTTTGAGCGCCTTTTTTTGTCCGCGGACTTTATCAAAAGCCAAAATTTCACCATCTTTAAAATACAAAATAGGAACAATTTTGAGCATTTCACCGATGAGAGCAACATTTTTACTGATGCGTCCACCTCGGGCAAGCCAATGTATATCACCTACCATAAAAAAGATTTGGATATGATCAGCTAAAAACCGCATAGTTTCCGCAATTTCATCATGCGATTTATGAAGTTTGTTCAGTTTAAGTCCCTGATGAAGAATCATCATCATACCGGTGGTAGCACATTTAGAATCGATCACAGTGATTTTTTGGTGAGGATAATGTGAGCAAACATCAGAAGCAATCAGACAAGCAGTTTGGTAAGTGCCGGAAAGACCGGAAGATAAGGCAAGATAAATAATATCATCACCATTTTTTAGATGCTTTTCAAAGTATTCCTGATAAACAATAGCCTGAACTTGAGATGTTTTCGGAAAGTTATTTGGATTATTTTTAACGTAGCTTACAATCATTTCGGGGGTGATATCAATGCCATCGTAAAAGGTTTTGTCACCAAGGGTAACCGGAATCGGGAGTATCTCAAATTCGTAGCGACTTAGAATCTCTTGACTGATGTCACACATCGAATCAACTATAAATTTTATTCCCATGGAGTCTCCTTTAATTTTTAAAGATATAAAATATTCTATCATGGTATTCTATGTTTGACAAATAAAGGGCACGACATCTTAAAAAGAACTTAAAGCAATTTGTAGAAAAGATACAGTAATTTAGGATTTGGCATTTTCAATTAGACCTTTAAATGATAAAATAATGAGACAAAACAGAGAGCAAAAAGGAGTTTATAGTCAAGTGGATTATTTAATAGAAAAATTAGCAGAAGAATTTAAGATACATCCCAAACAGGTGAAAGATACTGTTGAATTGATTGATGGCGGCAATACGATTCCTTTTATTGCCCGTTATCGTAAAGAAGTAACCGGCGATTTGAGCGACGTTTTATTACGTGATCTGGATGCAAGATTAACTTATTTGCGTAAATTAGAAAAACGTAAAGAGGAAATTGTCAATAATATTGAAGAGCAAGGGAAATTAACACCGGTATTAAAAACAGCCATCATAAAAGCAGTCACTCTTCAAGAAGCAGAAGATTTATATTTGCCTTATAAGCAGAAGAAAAAAACAAGAGCCTCTATTGCCAAAGAAAAAGGATTAGAACCATTGGCAATGTTGATCGTCGAACAAAAGATATCAGAAAGCGAAATTCAAGAAAAAGCACAAAATTTTATCGACCTTGAAAAAAGTGTAGAAACAATTGATCAAGCGATTCAAGGTGCGATGGATATTATTGCTGAAATGATTTCGGACAATGCGGAGCACCGTAAAAAAATTCGTCGGATGATGATGGAGCGTGGGAGTATTCAATCTGCGGCAGCCAAAGGCATGAAAGATGAACAGACAGAATTTGAAAATTACTATGATTACGCCGAACCCATTAAAAAGATAGCCAATCACCGTGTGCTCGCCCTTAACCGTGGCGAAAAACGCAAAATATTAACCGTCAAAGTAGTCGATCCCACCGAAGAAATTTTAGATTATCTGAAAAAATCAGTTTTGAAAAAAGAAGCGAGTATTTATCTCGTCAAAGCCGTTGAAGACAGTTATAAACGGTTGATTTTCCCTTCTATCGAACGGGAAATTCGCACAGAGCTTAAAGAAAAGGCAGAAGAATCCGCCATTAAAATGTTTGCCTTAAATCTAAAAAAACTGTTACTCCAACCACCATTCAAAGAAAAAACAACCCTTGGATTTGATCCGGCATATCGAACCGGCTGTAAAATTGCAGTATTAGACCCAATGGGAAAACTCTTGGATACAGCCACAATTTATCCTACAAAACCAAACAATAAAGTAGCAGAAGCAGAGAAAGTAATCTTAGATTTAATTAAAAAATACAATGTCGATATCATTTCAATCGGTAACGGTACCGCCTCTAGGGAATCAGATCAATTTGTGGCAGAGACCCTTAAAAAGTCAGATCGAAAAGTGCAGTATATTGTAGTTAACGAAGCTGGCGCATCAGTTTATTCGGCATCTGAATTAGGCGCAGAAGAATATCCGGATATCAATGTATCCATCAGAGGGGCTATTTCGATTGCCGGACGCCTCCAAGATCCGCTATCTGAATTAGTGAAAATTGATCCAAAGCATATTGGTGTGGGTCAGTATCAGCACGATGTTAATCAGAAAGAGCTTGAAAAGGTCTTAGATGACACCGTAGAGGATGCGGTTAATAATGTTGGAGCAAATATTAACCGTGCATCCGTTTCGCTGCTTAAACATGTGGCAGGCGTTAATAAAACCATTGCTAAAAACATCATCGACTATCGGGAAGCCAATGGAAAATTTAAAAATCGTAAACAGATTATGAAAGTAAAAGGGTTGGGAGCTAAAGCATTCGAACAATGCGCCGGATTTTTGCGCATTGATGACGGCGATAATATTTTAGATAACACCGGAGTTCATCCCGAATCGTATCAAGCGGCACTTAAACTACTGTCTCTTATGGGGTTAACCACCGCCGATCTAGAAGGAGATAAGCTGGCGGATACCGTCGGAAAGTTTAATACGCTCGATATTAAAGAGACTGCGGAAATTTTGGAAATTGGAGCGCCAACCTTAAGAGACATTGTAAAAGAACTTAAAAAACCGGGTCTTGATCCACGTGAATCAGCACCGAAACCGCATTTAAAATCTGACGTGCTTTCCATCGAAGATTTGAAACCAGATATGGAACTGGTCGGAACTGTTCGAAACGTGATTGATTTTGGCGCCTTTGTCGATATCGGTGTGCATCAAGACGGACTCGTTCATATTTCACAAATCAGTGATCGCTATATAAGCCATCCAACCGATGTGTTAGCCATCGGCGATGTGGTAACCGTCAAAGTATTATCCGTCGATCTCGAACGTAAACGGATCGGATTAACCATGCGTGTATAAGCAATATCAAAAGCAATGTATCTTTTAAAGTTAATTTACAGGAATTGAAATAGACCCAATATAATATTTTCAAAAAAGGATTGACAAATGAATTATATTCTTATAAAATATTACAATTGTCTACTTTTTATGTTATAATGAAACTATCAAGTAGATTGAGGTGTATAAAATGTACGAAATCGGCGATAAGATTGTATATCCGATGCACGGTGCAGGTGTCGTAAAAACAATTGAAGAAAAAGAGATTTTTGATGTAACACAAATGTACTATCTTATGGAAATTGTTTCAGAAGGTATGGAAATATTAATCCCTGTCGATCGAGCGGATGAAAGTGGCGTACGTAATATTGTAACACCCGATGTCATTGACCAAATGCTTGAAAGTTTGACAGAGCCTATGGATCCGATGAACGGCAATTGGAATAAGCGTTATCAGGAAAATATGGAACAGTTGAAAAGCGGTGATATCTTCGATGTTGCACGAGTTGTTCGTAATTTAACCCTTTTAGATCGTAAAAAAGGGCTATCAACCGGAGAAAAAAAAATGCTAACTTCCGCGCGTAATTTTTTGATCAGTGAAATGGTACTGGTAAAAGGAAAAAACAAAGAAGAAGCATTGGCGATTATAGAAAGTACGGTTCCAACCATTATAGAAGATTAATCTAAATATAAAAAAAGGTTGCCATATTTTAGGCAACTTTTTTTAATGGTGCGTTTTAACATAACCTTAAGGCAATTCATGCTATAATATTAGCTAAACTCTTTT
>JAVXTS010000064.1:0-8159 GCA_036642535.1 Eubacterium sp.
GGCTCCGTTTTTTTTGTAATGTGAAAAAATGATGAATGGTTACGCAGGGTCGCTTTTTAAAAAAGAGTTGATTTCACCAAGGAAAGCATCGCCGTATTTTTCGAGTTTAGCATTACCGACACCGGATACATCGAGAAAGGCTTCTGTGGTGGTGGGGGCTTTGGCACTCATATCTGCAAGGGTAGCGTTGGAAAAAACAATATAAGCAGGAACGTGCTGTTCAGTGGCAATTTTAGTCCGTAGCGTACGGAGGCGTTCAAATAATTCGGGATTTTCAGTAATAGGGGTATTTTTCGCCGACGGTTTAACTTTTTTAGGCTTGGGTTCAGATTCTTTGACCAGTTGCATTTCTAGGTGTTCACCGTGGAACAAAATACCGGCAGCTTTTTCGGTTAGTTGCATGATGGGGTATTCATCATCGGTAATGTGGATACATCCTCTTAGAGTGAGTTCGTGAATGATATCACGGATTCGGTTTTCACTGGAATCCGCCATAATATTATAGGTTGAAAGTTTATCAAAACCGAGTTGTAGGATGCGTTTATTTTTGCTGCCTCTCAGTGTATCGATAACGACTTTTTGACCGAAACGCTCATTTGTACGTTTGATACAAGATAAAATTTTCTGAGCATCAACGGTAATATCGACGGTTTCGAAATTTTTGAGGCAGTTACCGCAATGGTCACAAAAACGTGGCGCATCTTCATCAAAGTACGCCAAAATATAAGCCCGCAGACAGCCGGTGGTGTGGCAGTAAAAGGTCATTTCCTTAAGACGTTTCCGAGCCATTACTTTAAGCGCTTCATTTGTGCAATCATCACTATTTTCGATAAAATACTGATGAAGCCGTACATCTTGACCGCTATAAAGCAGTAAACAATCGGCCGGTTCACCATCACGTCCGGCTCGGCCGGCTTCTTGATAATAACTTTCAATGTCTTTTGGCATATTATAATGTACCACAAAATTGACATTGGATTTATCGATCCCCATACCAAAAGCATTGGTGGCGACCATGATGGGTTTTTCGTCAAAAATAAAAGCCTCTTGATGCTTTTTACGTTGATTGTCAGAAAGTCCGGCATGATAATAAGTTGCGGGATAACCTCTTGCACAAAGAACGGCACACACTTCTTCTACCATTTTACGGGTGCTACAGTAGATGATTCCGCTTTTATCCGCACGATCGTTTACAAATCTAAGCAGTGTCTCGGTTTTATCGGCAGGTTTCTGAACTTCAAAATAAAGATTTTGTCGATCAAATCCAGTGATGAGCACATCGGGATCTTTCAAGCGGAGGAGTTTTATAATATCAAGCCGAACGTACTCGGTGGCGGTGGCTGTAAAAGCCGAAATAACCGGGCGATAAGGGAGATGATCGATAAAATCTATGATTTTTAAATAACTAGGGCGAAAGTCTTGACCCCATTGAGAAATACAATGGGCTTCATCAATGGTAACCATGCTGATATTAACGGCATTGGCAAGGGCCGTAAAACTGTCGGTTTCCAAACGTTCTGGAGCAATGTAGATTATTTTATAGGCTCCCTTTCGGGCGTTATCGATCACTTGCCGATAAGCGGTGGCATCCAGTGAACTGTTGATAAAAGCCGCAGGAATATCAGATTGAATGAGACTGCTAACTTGATCTTTCATAAGTGAAATCAGCGGTGATATAACGAGGGTCAGACCGTCCAGTAACAATGCCGGAATTTGAAAACAAACCGATTTTCCTGCGCCGGTCGGCATAACGCCTACCACGTCATGTCCACAGAGAATACTGTCGATGAGTTGTTCCTGACCTTCTCGAAAATGGTCGTAACCAAAGTAATCTTTTAAGATTTGTGTTTTAGCATCTGAATTCAAAGAGGCACCTCGATCTTTATAGAATACTCTTATTATACACAAAGGAAGGGAAAAAGGATAGCACGAAAATCCAAAGGGTGTCTCCAATATAAAGACACTTGTTTCTTTTACAATGTAAAGGATTGAAGTGTCTTAAAGACTGGATTTATTTGAAAAACGATTAAAAAAAGTGTTGATTTTTGGAGAAGAAGGCGTTATGATGTGTCCATAACATAAATACACTTTACATAAAGGGGACAACATGAAAGAAAGAAATGAATATGATTCTATTGGCACTTTATCTGTTCCGATAGATGCTTATTATGGGGTACAATCTCTAAGAGCAAAAGAAAATTTTCATATTACCGGCAGACAACTTGAGAGTGATTTCATTGTCAGCCTTGTGCAGGTTAAAAAAGCTTCGGCGATTACAAATTGTGAAACCGGAGATTTAGATAAAATAAGAGCGGAGGCCATCATCGCTGCGTGCAACGACATTATTGCCGGAAAGTATCATGATCAGTTTATTGTCGATCCGATTCAAGGCGGTGCGGGAACGTCCTCAAATATGAATGCTAACGAGGTTGTGGCCAACGTCGCAATTGAAAAGCTTGGTGGCGTCAAAGGAGATTACAGTATTATTCATCCCAATGATCATGTTAATATGTCACAATCTACTAACGATGTGTATCCTACGGCGGGAAAGATTACGGCATTGAAATTAACGCAAAAGTTGTTGTTTCAATTGGAACGTCTTGGTGAAGCACTTCAAGAAAAAGCCATTAAATTTGATGATATTATAAAAGTGGGCAGAACACAGCTTCAAGATGCAGTCCCCATGCGTTTGGGGCAGTCTTTTAAAGCGTATTGTTCGGCGATTAAGCGTGATACCAAACGGGTGAAGCGCATTCAATCGGAACTTTATATTGTTAATATGGGAGGAACCGCCATTGGTACAGCAATCAATGCTAATCCGGAATATCTGAAACAGATTGCCGTTAATTTGAAAAAAACGACGGGTTTTGATATGATTTTAGCAGAAGATCTGATTGATGCTACGCAGAATCTGGATGCGTTTGTCAGTGTGTCCGGTGCACTTAAAGCTACCAGTGTAACTTTATCTAAAATGGCGAATGATTTTAGATTACTTTCTAGTGGACCTAAAACCGGTTTTGCGGAAATTAATCTTCCGGCTAAACAGAATGGATCGTCCATCATGCCCGGAAAAATTAATCCTGTTATTCCGGAAGTGGTTTCTCAGGTTGCTTTTCATGTGATCGGTAACGATTTGACCATCACTATGGCGGCAGAAGCGGGACAACTTGAATTGAATGCGTTTGAACCAGTCCTTTTTTACAATTTATTTGAATCTATTCAGACGATGACCTATGCTATTTCAACATTGATTGATAATTGTATTACCGGCATTACAGCCAATGAAGACCGTTGTGAAGAACTGCTAACCCACAGTATTGTGACAGTGACGGCACTTTGTCCTTATATCGGATACAAGGAAGCGGCTGATATTGCGAAAGAATCTATTTTAAACGGTTTGAGTGTTGCTCAGATTGCCCTTCAAAGAGGTTTGTTAACCCGAGAAGAATTAGATATGATTCTCGATCCGTCAATGATGACCGAACCGATGGAGGAACAGATTGTTTCTTAAAATAAACCAAAAAAGGCTTTTGCCTTTTTTTTGTTTTAAAGTAGAGTTTTAAAGTAGATTATTAGGGTGATTTTTTTCGGGTAGTTCTATTTAAATCCATGAGATGTTTTTAAGCTGTCATGATAAAGGATGGTTTTTATTTGTATATTTTGTAAAACTATGATAAACTACCTATAGATTTCTAAGGAAATTTAAAGGTGGAACATTTGTGAAATCAGCTAAAAATAATACAGAAAACTTAATCATACATCGATACAATATGAAATACCTATTGGCTTTTGAGGGCATTTTGGTTGGTATTGTAGCAGGTTCAATTGCCGTTATTTACAGGTTAGCTTTAAATTTTTCCGAGCAGAATATGAAATTTGTATTATCCTATGCTGAAGCGCACCACTGGGCCATTGTAGCTTGGTTTGGCGCTTTATTCATTATGGCACTGATCGTGGGGCGTCTTGTAAAGTGGGAGCCAATGATTTCAGGCAGTGGGATTCCTCAGGTTGAAGGTGAACTTCAAGGCTATTTTGAAGCCTCATGGATCAAAGTCATTATAGGGAAGATTATCGGCGGTATTCTTTGTATCATCGGTGGGTTGTCCCTAGGACGGGAAGGCCCTTCAGTTCAGCTTGGCGCAATGGGTGGAAAAGGATTTTCGCGAATTTTTAAACGTCTCAATATCGAAGAACGCTATCTGATGACTTGTGGCGCAAGTGCCGGATTAGCAGCGGCGTTTAACGCACCTCTTGCGGGTGTAATGTTTGCCCTTGAAGAAGTGCATAAAAATTTTTCATCCACAGTTCTTTTTTCAGCGATGACTGCGTCAATTACTGCGGATTTCGTATCAAAATATGTTTTTGGATTGGGATCGGTTTTTAATTTTAAAGTGAATGCGTCAATTCCGCTAAAGTATTACGGATTTATCATTTTACTGGGGATCATTCTTGGCGCAGCCGGGGCATTTTATAATTATGTTCTTGTGAAAACCCAAGATCTTTATGCAAAAATGAAGTATTTAAAGGTAGAATTTCGTCCAATTATTCCTTTTTTGATGGCAGGTATATTGGGGTTTACATTACCTCAGGTTCTTGGCGGAGGTCATGCGATGATCGAGCCTTTAGCCGGAGGAAAACTAGGCTTAGGACTTATGGTCGGTTTGCTTTTGGTTAAATTTATCTTTTCGATGGTTAGTTTTGGTTCCGGTGCACCCGGTGGAATCTTTTTTCCGTTATTGGTGTTGGGTGCTTATATTGGCGGTATTTATGGTCAGGTTGTTGTCGGCAATTTCGGAATTGATCCGCAGTATATCAATAATTTTATCATTATTGCGATGGCGGGTTATTTTACGGCAATTGTTCGGGCACCGATTACTGGGATTGTACTCATTACCGAAATGACAGGTTCCTTAATCCATTTATTACCATTAACAGTAGTAGCTGTTGCAGCTGAGATTACAGCGGATATGCTTAAATCACAACCGATATATGAAGTATTGTTAGATCGAATTCTTTTAAAAAGAGGCGAAGAACCCATTGTCGACAGTAAAGATAAAACATTGATCGCTACGGTTGTACATCATGGTGCGCATATTGAAAATTGTCCGATATCGGATATTGATTGGCCGGAAGGATGTTTACTGGTCTCTATACGACGGGGTGAAAAAGAATTAATTCCTAATGGCGCCACATTAATTTATCCTAGCGATACAATTGTTGCTCTGGTAAATGAGACGGATCTGAGTGATGTACACGCAAAAATGCGTGAACTTTGCGGTGAGTCGGATTAGCGTAAAATTAGAAAATGTAAAAAATTACTCGATAAATAAAAAAGGTATAAAAGTGTATCAGGAGGTATAATATGGAAAAATCGGGAAAAATATTGGCGATTGCGGCAGGTGTTGCGCTCGTTCTGGTTATTATGGTAAGTGCGGCATTGGCATATTCGGGTAGAGATATTACATTATTACAAGATAGAATGTTGCATCTCAGTATTAATGGTTATGCGGTTGAAATTCCGTTAGATGAAGATGGACAGACATTTGATATTCCAAGTTTGACAACTGAAACACCTAATGAATTTATATTGATGAACGACGCAGGTTCATCTATCGAAGTGAATGAAACAAAATTACAGACCGGTAAAAAAGCAAAAATCAGCGTAAAAAAAATCAGTAGCAATGAATTACTGACGGTTGTTATTACCAATGGTAAAGATACCCGTACACTTTATTTCAGAACAAAATCGGCACAATTGCCTGAAATGATTGCAACCGGAAGCGGTAATGGTGAAGGTGAATATTATGTGACAGATACGGAAAAGGCGCTGATGTATAAACTTAATCAATATGGTGAAATCACCTGGTATGTAGCGCTGACACAGGAGCAGGCAGATGGTAAAATTTTTACCGATTTTAAAAAGCATATTTTAGAGAATGATGCTATTCGTTATAGTTATCATATTGTTGATCCTGATATTGAAACAATGGGTATTGACGGTTATTTACCGGGAACCCGGGTCATTTTGGATGAAAAATATAAAGAAGTAAGACGTGATGGTGCCCGTGTGTCACTGTTAAACAAAGATGAAAAGAATCATGATAAAAAAGTGATGGGTGATCCTATTGACGGAAATGGTTTTATTCTTTTAGACGATCATCATTCGATTTCGCAGGCTTATAAACTAGAATCTGTGAATAATATTCCGGCAGAATTGAAACCGGATCCTTTAGGGAGTAAAGTGGCGGCTGCGGTGATTCAGGAAGTGAAGGATAATCAAGTCGTTTTCGAATGGAAATCAACCGATCATCCCGAACTTTATGTGCTCAGCGAAAAGGGAAATGATTTTGCAAACAGCACGACAAAGGTACAAGATTATCTTCATATTAATGATATGATACTTGATCCATCTGATGATAATTTGATTGTTTCTTTTAAAAATGCCAATACGATCCTTAAGATTGACCGGAAAACAGGTGAGATCATGTGGGTACTTTCAGGTAAAGGCGATCAGTTTGGTATGAGCGATGCACAAAAATTCTCAGCTCAAAGTGATATCAGTCTGGCGGAAGATGGAACCCTTATTGTATTTGATAATGGCAATGCCACCGGAAAAACACGAGTGGTTAAATTAAAACTGGATGAAGCCAATAAGAAATTGAAAGAGTATAAAGAATTTAGCATGCCGGGTCATGTGACCACAAACTTTGGCAGTGCCGAAAAAGTTGATCCTGAAAAAGATATTTACACCATTGGCTGGGGCATCAATAATGATAATTTAGCAGCTCTGACAGAAATGAATTTTACCGATAATAAAAAAATGTTGGATGTTGTTTTCCCGAATGGCGAAAAAACCATGCGCATACAGAAAATGAAATAATGAAATTTGTAGAGGAAAGGTTTTTCATTCGAAACCTTTCCTCTCATTTTATATAGTCCTATTTTATAGAGTATAAATTTTTATTTATTAAGTTGCAAAGGACATCATAAAATCAGCAACGGTTTTCAGATGCTTTTTAAGCTTGTAAGCCTTTCATTTTTCATGAAAAGTGTTAGAATGAAACCATATAGTTAAAATGAAGCAAAATAAATGAACGTACAAGGGGGCAGAAAATCAATGGGAATAAAATTGGTAGCATTAGATTTAGACGGAACAACGCTCAGAAGTGATCTTACCGTTGCTGATCACACTCGTAAAACAATTAAAAAAGCTGTGGATCAAGGCGTCATTATAGTACCAACAACCGGTCGTGCTTTTCATGAATTACCGAAAGATATCACAAACATTGCAGGTATTACCTATGCTATTACATCAAATGGAGCCCAGGTAACTGAATTAAAAACACAGAAAACACTTTATGCAAATTCGCTTTCGGGTGAGGATCTTAATCAGGTGTTGGCTGTTTTAAATCCTTTTGACCTTATGATTGAAGCCTACATCGAAGGACGTTCGGTGGTGATGAAACAATGCATGGATCATATGGAAGAGTATAATGTTCCTCGGGAGTATTGGCCGTTTTTTAGAAGTACCCGGGTTGCTATCGCTGAAAAGAATGGTTATTTCGATTACTTGCATAGCCATTCGGTAGAAAAATTTAATGTTTTTTTCAAAAATATAGAGGATAGACTTCGTTTGGAACTTGCCCTTAAAGAACAAACGAAAATGACGATTACCTCTGCCGTTGAAAATAATTTAGAGATCAATAATCCGACCGCTAATAAAAAAGATGGGCTTGATCATCTTTGTCAAGTGTTAAAGGTTTCTCACCAAGATATTATGGCGATGGGTGACAGCAATAATGATTGTGAAATGCTCAAATACGCAGGTTTTGCAGTAGCAATGAAAAACGGAATTGATCGTGTCAAAGAAATTTCAGACTATGTCACCAAGAATAATGATGATCATGGCGTGGCTTATGCGCTTGAAAAATTTGTACTCAATGCATCATGATTAATAAAACGCTTGGAAATTTGACAAAGTAATTTCCAACGTATATAATCAATTTTAACGATAAAAATAGTACGGGGAAGTTGAAAAGAGGATACGGGCTATGGACGGGGTTTTGTTCGTGGCTCTTTTTTATGTCAATAGAACCAATAAAATTAAGTAGAGCGTGCTGTAGAGTGGCTGCCTCTGCTTTTTTATTGATGAGAAAGAG
>JAVXTS010000065.1:0-8023 GCA_036642535.1 Eubacterium sp.
AATAACTAGCGCACAAAGTATCAGCTAAAATAAAATTGCCTTTCGGCATTATTACCTTCTTGCAAATATCTAGCGTGCTAATTACTTGTTGGCTATACTATACACCCATATTAAAATCCTGTCAATCCTTTTTTTGTCTATTTTTTAATTTTTTACTAAAAAAGCATCCCGAATTTCATCGGAATGCCTATTTATTGAATAATGCTTAAATTGTAAATACCTTTATAACTTTCCCCTGATTGGCTAAAATGCAATACGCCTTGGGTCTTTTTACCAAGAACATTGGTAAACTCACACTTAATATCCACTATTTTCGCATTAATTGCCGGAATATAAAGGACAACCCCCACTGTATTATGTGATGGAATAAGGAGAGCATGATCTATCCTCTTGGTCCCTTTAATGTCATCATTCAACGCTTCAAGACCCACCGCAACAACCGGCAGATCACTTTCATTTTTCAAATGACAAGGAATCTTTATCCAATCCGTTTTGGTATTAATCGGAATAACCCATTGTTTATGATGTTCCTGCTCTGCCGGCAGAGGCAGATGCTCAACCTTTTTGCCATCTTTGGGATAAATCGTGACAAAAGATAACGTCATAATATTCTTTTTTATATCATCTTTTATACTGACTTCTCTTAATTTCTTATTCTGCCAAAAAGCAATAAAACTAAGCGTCATTGTACCCGTATAAATCAAAACGCCTGTAAAAACAGTGACCCATTGACCATTAGTATAGGTATCAAACCACATATTTTGCGGATTACTCAATGCCACCACAATAAAAGCAGCTAAAAACGGGGCGAAGATTAAAGCTAAAAACATACATTTTAAGACATCATCTTCATCTTTTTTGGGCATTTTCAAAACTAAAAAAACACCCATACAAATGAACGGTAATAAAAGAACCAAAAGATTTCGCATACCAAATCCTACCAAAAGAACTAGAACACAAAGAACAATAAATAGTTTTTTAAACCAGTCTTCTTTGTAAAATTTATTCATCACTCATATCACTCCTTCATTCTTTTTTCTTTATTTTACACATCATTATTTTAATCTATCTGAAATAATTAAGAATCACTGATAATCGTTTCTAATAATTGAATCAGTTTTTTTTCACAACTTTCGATATCAAATGTATCCCGTTTTAAATGGTTAAAATATGTAACCGATCGTGCGCAGGTAATCATTGATGATTTTTGTACAAGGGTCTTAAAAATCATCATTTCTTCTGGAATAACCTCAAAATCCGAAGGTTTCATAAAATAATCTAAGTCAATATCCAAAATAAATGGTAAATAACCCCCTTTTTTTCGGATTAACTCTAAATCAAAACCGGATTGACTCAAGGATCGATCTGTTAGTTTTCCAAAATTTAGCGGTTCTACTAAATAATGATGACCTTTAGAATAGCAATGTTTTTCCATGCAATTGATCATATGATAATCGCTTAAATACCCAAATTCCATTGCTGTGTTAATGTGCTCATCATTTCGCATTAATGACATTTGTACTGCCAATGATTCTAAATTCTTCGGATCAATCTGATCCAGTATTCGCCTTTGAAAAAGATTGACCAGTGCTTCTTCACGAGAGGGATCAATCGCCATTGCTTTTTGATAAGCATTGAGCCAAAAAGAAGGGTTTGTATCCGGATGATAATCAATGCTCACTAACTGAAAAGCTGCATTTCTTTTTAGCGCAAGTGCACCCCACAGTGGCAACACATATTGATGATTATCCACAATACAAAGCATTTTCTGACCAAGATTAATTTTTTTTAAATGCTGTGCATTCATCATCTCTTTCAACAATAATTCTCCTGCATATAATCTTTTAGAAGGTTAAGCACATCTTCACGATTCACCACTTTAAAAACAGCATTTCGCAGTTGTGTCGCATTTTTAAGCCCTTTGGTATACGCCGCAAGATGCTTACGCATCTCTTTGATCGCCGCCTCCTCTTTTTTTAAAAAGCGGACACGTTCAACATGCTCCATAGCCGTTTTAATACGTTCTTCTGCTGATGGTTCCGGTAAATTTTTTCCGGTTCTAAGACGATGTTCTATCGCTCTAAAAATAAAAGGATTCCCCACTGCGGCTCTCCCAACCATCACCGCATCACATCCGGTTCGCTCAAAGGCTTCTACTGCCCGATCCGCACTACTCACATCTCCATTTAAAATAATGGGAATATGACTATTTTTCTTCACCTCAGCAATGATATCCCAGTTTGCTTTACCTGAATAAAAAGCCTCGCGCGTCCGTCCGTGAATCGTATGGGCATCCGCACCCGCTTCTTCCAGAATTTCTGCTATTTCTCGAATATTGATATGATCCTCATCCCAACCAATACGGGTTTTTATAATCACCGGTTTATCACTGGCTTTTTTGAGTGCTCGTACCACTTCTCCTAAACGTTTTGGCGTTTTCATCAATGCCGATCCTTCACCATTTTTCACAATCTTTGGTGCCGGACACCCCGCATTAAAATCCAGAAACGCAAAAGGGGTTGGATTGATATAATTTTCAACCACCATTCCTAAAATTTCAGGTTCCGATCCAAAAAGTTGAATTCCCGAAGGTTCTTCCGCATCACACGTCACCATCAGCTCTGCTGTTTTATGATCTTTATAGTAAAGTCCTTTGCCACTGATCATCTCACTGAAAACAACTCCAGCGCCAAATTCTTTTGCGATCAAACGAAATGGCAGGTTTGTATAACCTGCCATTGGCGCGAGAAATATTTTATTCTTAACTTCAAGATTACCTATTTTAAACATTTATCGTCCTCTGGATGATTTAATATTCTTATCGTGAATAATCTTCAATCCTTTCAAAGAAAGCTGAGGATCAAAAATATCAATCGCACGGGTTTCCTCATGGAACATTCTGCCATAACCACCGGTAGCAACAACTTTAACATCTTCGCTACCAATTTCTTCAATCATTTTGGCCACAATATACTCAACTTGACCAATATAACCAAAAACAAGTCCTGCCTGCATACTGGTCACTGTATCTCGTCCCAGAATTGAAGCCGGCTTTTCAATGGCAATACTTGGTAGTTGCGCCGCGTTTCTAAACAAAGCTTCTGCCGAGATTTGAATCCCCGGCGATGTAACCTTTGCTGTAAAGGCACCGTCTTTATCGACATAATCATAAGTGGTTGCCGTTCCAAAATCAAGAACGACCACCGGTCCGCCATAAAGATTATAGGCTGCCACAGCATCAATAATACGATCTGCTCCAACCTCGGCGGGATCACTTGTCAAAATGGACATCCCCGTTTTAATCCCAGGACCAACAATCAGTGGTTCAAGATTAAACAGTTTCTTTATACCATTATTCAGTGAATACATAATATTAGGCACGACCGAAGCAATAATTGCACTTTCAACTTCATGATAATTGAGATGTTCGTTATCAAAAAAGCCTTGCATCAATACTGCGTATTCATCAGAGGTTCTTGGTGTTTTTGAGACAAAACGCCAAGAGCAGAGGAATTCATCGTTTTTAAAAACGCCAATTTCCGTATTTGTATTTCCTACATCAATCACTAAAATCATATGTTGTCTTACCTTATCTACTTAGGATTTTTCTTTTTTTGAACTTTGCCCATAAATTTCATTTTTTGGACTTCAAAACGCCGATGTGTACCTTCACCAATTTTCTGAACCGTATCCCATGCCTCAATCTTAAAATCAAGACAATGCCCTTCAATTTTAGTCAAAACAACTTTTATACGGATTTTCATGCCAACCGGTGTCGCTGCAATATGATCTAAATTAATGTTCACTCCCACGGTTGTTTCTTCATCCGGAAGACAAAGTTCCGCCATTTCAAATGCTGCATTTTCGACCCAGGCAGCTAAAGTAGGCGTTGCCAATACTTCAAGTCCTCCGCTTCCTACAACTTTTGCAGTTTCATTTCGTGTGACCATATAATCTTTTTTTAATTCCATACCAACTTTAAGCTCTTGCATCTTTTGTCCTCTTTTCACTTTTTACTTTCATTAGTGAAAAGAGCCGTTATCGCTAACGGCTCTTTTTTGCTTAAATTTATTTTAAACTTCTGTAACCGGATTTACTGGTGAATCAATAGAACTTTCATTAACTGATGCATCATCCAACGGGAGACTTGAATACAATTCTCTGAATTCTTCTCCGGTAATTGTATTCACATTTAATAAATGCTCAGAAATTTGAATCAGTTTGTCTTTCTTTTCAGTTAAGATACCACAAGCTCTTTCAAATGCAGTTTCTACAATATTACGGATTTCTTTGTCAATAACCGCAGCTACTTCTTCACTATAATTCCGCGAACGACCCAAATCACGGCCTAAAAATACTTCGCCGCCATCATCATGTCCAAATGTCATTGGTCCCAAATGATCACTCATACCCCATTCGGTTACCATTTTACGCGCAATATCCGTTGCACGTTCAATATCATTCGATGCACCTGTACAAATATCATCAAGAGCTACTTTCTCAGCCGCACGACCACCAAGCAAGCCAGCAATACGATCGACAAGTTTGCCTTTACTCATATGTTGGCTATCATCACTCGGAAGCGAAATAGTATAACCGGCAGCCATTCCTCTTGGAATGATTGAAATTTCATGTACTTCCTCACCATTATGAAGATATTCCATAACAATCGCATGACCTGCTTCGTGATAGGCCGTAATCTTCTGATCCGATTCCACAATCACTTTGCTTTTCTTTTCCGGTCCGGCAATAACACGTTTAATCGCTTCTTCCAATTCTACCATTGTGATAACTTTTGAATTTTTACGAGCTGTTAAAAGAGCGGCTTCATTCATAAGATTTTCAAGATCCGCACCGGTAAATCCCGGTGTTCCTTTAGCAATAACTTCTAAATTAACAGAGGAATCCAGTGGTTTATCTTTCTTATGAACTTCTAAAATTTCACGACGTCCCTTAACATCTGGTATTCCAACAAGTACCTGTCTGTCAAAACGACCTGGGCGAAGGAGTGCCGGGTCAAGAATATCCGGTCTATTGGTTGCCGCAATGACAATAATACCTTCATTAACACCAAAACCATCCATTTCAACCAATAACTGATTTAACGTCTGTTCACGTTCATCATGACCGCCTCCAAGACCTGCGCCTCTGTGACGACCTACTGCGTCAATTTCATCAATAAAGATAATACACGGTGCACTTTTTTTAGCCGTTTCAAATAAATCTCTAACTCTGGACGCACCAACACCAACAAACATTTCAACAAAGTCAGAACCTGAAATAATATAAAACGGAACACCTGCCTCACCAGCAACAGCCCGTGCAAGAAGTGTTTTACCGGTTCCCGGAGGCCCGATTAAAAGAACTCCTTTTGGAATACGCGCACCTAATTTATTATAACGTTCCGGTGCTTTAAGAAAATCAACAATTTCTGCTAATTCCTCTTTTTCTTCATCCGCACCTGCCACATTTTTAAATGTAACTTTTTTATCACTATCAGTATGTAATTTAGCCTTACTTTTGCCAAAAGACATTACTTTGCCGCCACCTCCACCAGACTGTTGCGAAAACATCATAAAAAATACAACCATTAAAACAATGATTACTACAGTCGGAATTAAGGATATCCACCAAGTATCTTGGGGTTTAGCAATGTTAATTTTTAAATCTGCATTATCTGCATGACTTAAAGCAACTTGTTCTTCAATCAAATACTGGGGAACAATCGCTTCAAAACTTTCTCCGCTTTTTAATTTCCCCTTAGCTGATGACTGATTAATTTCAATCTCTTGAACTTGTTTCTGTTCTAAATTGCTTAATAATTCACTATAACTTAGCGTTTTAACATCTGATTTCATAGGATTTAAAAAAGTTACTGCTACAATAATAATCAGCAGGATTGCTAAATAAAATCCAATCATTTTTAAATATTTATTCAAATAGTATCACTCCTTTCACATTATTAATTCTGCCATTTTTCAACAATAACATTCTTCTTTTAAAATACCAATATATGGGATATTTCGGTATTTCTGAGCATAATCAAGCCCATAACCGACTACAAATTCATCCGGAATATCAAATCCGGTGTAATCAACTTTAACCTCTACCACACGACGTTCAGGTTTATCAAGAAGCGTACAGATTTTAATATCCGCAGCTCCTTTTTCTTTAAAAGCATCAAATAAACACTTCAAAGTATTACCCGAATCCACAATATCTTCCACTAAAAGGATATGTTTATCCTTAACGTCGATTGATAATTCGTGTTCAAGTACTACCATACCGGTACTTTCCGTTTTACGACCATAACTTGATGCTTTTACGAAATCAATTTCAATCGGAACCTTTATTTCTCGTATTAAATCAGCAAAGAAAATAATACTTCCTTTCAAAATACAAATAACAATGGGATTTTTTCCCTCATAATCAACGGATAGACGCTTTCCCATTTCTGTTACCCGTTTCGCAATAACTTCACGTTCAATTAAAACTTTTTCTAAATCACGCTCCAATACATTCTCCTAATTTTTTATATTCTATCATTAACACCAATTCAGTTGACGTATCAACTCTGTAATGACGGTTAATTGCATAACCTAAGATCCAAATTACTTCTTGACCAATCGCTAAAAGTGGAATGCTGTCTCTTAGATCACGATCAATTTTGCGATCAATAAAATAATTTTTTATTTTTTTTGTCCCATTCATTCCGACAAGTTTAATAAAATCGCCGGTCTGACGAGGCCTTAAATAAATCTTTCCTCTTATTCTACCATAATCAAAAAATTTTTCACTATGATTTTTTGATTCTTTTATATTTTTTACTGCCTCAATTGGCATAATTTTAGTTTTAAGCATAATTTTTTCTTTACTAAAATAATAATTCTTATTGGCTATAATTTCATAAGTATTAAAAAAACAGTTCTCACTGTGTTCCATCGACAGATGATTTTCAATCCAAAATAAATCATAACGGCGCACTGCCACTAGGTTGTGCGGTAAGTGATATTCCCATATTGTGTTTCCCGATAAAAGCAATTGGTACACATGTGAAATATGATTGTACTCTATTTCCTTTAAAGAACGCTTAATAAGAAAAATGCCCTGACGCAATAATTCTTTTTGAATAAGCGACGATTCCTTAAACCACTCTTTCAGATTAAAGGTTACACGATCACTTTTCAAACAAATTACAATCGGTATAATCTTTTCTAAATATACTTTAAGAAAAGTCTCATACTCACTAGCAATCTGTCCAAATTCAAACAAATGCTCTTCAACTTTAGGATTAATCTCCCGCATCATCGGCATTATTTTTAACCGAATTCTATTTCGCGTCATATTATCTTCAAAATTAGTCATATCTGTTCGATATTGCAAACCATTTTTATGGCAATAATCAATAATCATATTTTTGGATATATTTAAAAAAGGACGAATGACTTCCGAAAAATCTCCACTTTTAGGATAAATACCCGCAGCACCTTTAACACCAGTGCCCCGTATAAGCCTCATTAGCACCGTCTCTGCCTGATCATTGAGATGATGACCTAAAGCGATTTTATTATACGCCCCGTAGCTTTGAAGTTCTTTAAAAAAAGTATAACGTGCTTCACGACCCGCCTCTTCTACTGTTAAATCTTTTTTATCCGCTAATTCTTTAACTTTGACCGTTTTTGAAAAAAATCGAATTTTATGAACGGCACAATAAGATTTCACAAAATCACTATCCGCATCCGCATCCGCACCCCTTAACCCATGATGCAAATGGGCTGCTGCTATTTTTATGTTAAAAAAATCTTTATGTGCTTCCAAAAAATGCAATAAGGCCAGTGAATCAGCTCCACCGGATACTCCGATTAGAATGCGATCACCGGCCGTCAATAGTCCGTTATCATTAATGTATTGTATAACTTTATTTTCCATTAAATTTTAGCTCTCATATAATTTTGGGTAAAAAAATGGTGGTCGCTATAGGGCTCGAACCTATGACCCCCTGCTTGTAAGGCAGGTGCTCTCC
>JAVXTS010000066.1:0-7577 GCA_036642535.1 Eubacterium sp.
CAAATTAATTGAACATAATCAGAAATCGGCATAGGTTTTGCAAAATAAAAACCTTGAACAATATCGCAGTCAATAGAAATGAGAAAATCAATTTGTTCTTGGGTTTCAACTCCTTCAGCAACCACTTTAATATTAAGATTCTTAGCCATTGAGATCACACTTTTGACGACTTGATTCGAACGATTAAAATCATCAGTTTTTATGAAAAAATCTTTGTCCATTTTATCAACAAGTATATCGGAAATATTTGTTTTTCCTTTTAATAACCTCCACCATAATATTTATAATATAATATTGTTTCTATTAAATTAAAATATACTCTATCTTAAAATGCAAAAGGAAAGATGTAAAAAATTAATTTTAATGGAAGAAAAAGCAATTTGATGGTATGATGACAATAATTATGTTGAGATAAAATAGGAGATTATATTGATGAATGATCAATTGTTTTGGATTTGGTTAATGTCACTGAATGAATTAAGTATCAAGCGCAAGTTTAAATTACTAAATTATTTTGAAAAGCCTGAACATCTTTATAATGCAAACAAAAAAGAATTATTAGCGTCTAAAGCACTGAGAGAAAAGGATTGTCAATATATTCGTAGTCAGCAGCATCTGTATCTTGCAGATAAAGCACAGAATTTTATGGCAAAACATCAGATCGATTTAATAACGCTTGAGAATTCACTCTATCCTGAATGTTTAAAAAATATTTATGATCCACCGGTTGGTTTTTTTACTAAAGGTGATACCAGTCTTTTAAATAGGGACTTACATGTCGGAATTGTAGGATCACGAAAAGCATCACCGACAGGAAGACGTCAGGCCAAAATTTTTGCAGGTACACTTGCAAAATGTGGAGTAACTGTTGTCAGTGGGCTTGCAGATGGAATTGACAGTGAAAGTCATCGAGCAAGTCTTGATAAAATAGGTTCAACCATTGCTGTTATGGGAACGGGTATTAATGTCTGTTATCCTAAAAATCATCAAAGTCTTTATAAAGAAATCGTCAAAAAAGGCTTGATTATCACTGAGTTTTTTATGGATGAAAAGCCACTGAAATATCATTTTCCACAGCGTAATCGGCTAATTAGCGGATTATCTGATGGCCTTTTAGTGGTGGAAGCAAGAAATAAAAGTGGTGCTTTGATTACGGCAAATTTTGCTCTTGAACAGGGAAAAAATGTTTATGCAATTCCCGGTGATGTTAGCATTTTTCAAAGTGTCGGAAGTAATCAGCTTATAAAGGATGGCGCTAAAGTGGTGACCGAACCGAAGGATATTTTAGAAGATTATATTGATAATCTTCCTGAAAAAAAGTTGGATTTTCAGAATAAATTAAGCTTGGAAGCAGCAATAAGCGGGGTGACCGATCCTGAAGAAAGAAAAATATTAAATTTAATAGCTGGAGGGCATAATACCATTGATAATCTTCTTTTGGTTTCGAATAAAGAAATTAGAGAACTGAATGCAATCTTATCAATGATGGAATTGAATGACCTTATTAAGGTGGACTTTGGTCAAATTTATATTTTATAATAGAGTAGATGAGGATTTGTTGATGGAGCTTATTAATCTTCATATTTGACTTTTTAGCTGAAAAAGATTATTCTTTAAAGATCATATAAAAATACGAGGAGGTATACAATGGCAAAAACCTTAGTCATTGTCGAGTCACCTGCTAAAGCAAAGACGATTAAAAAATATTTACCCAAGGGCTATGAAGTCCAAGCGACGATGGGGCATGTAATTGACTTGCCGAAAAGCCGAATTGGGATTGATGTTGATCATCACTTTGCACCTGATTATATAAAAATCAGAGGAAAGGGTGAACTGCTTAAAAAATTAAAAAAAGAAGCCGGAAAAGCAGATACCGTTTTATTAGCAACTGACCCTGATCGCGAGGGCGAGGCAATTTCATGGCATATGGCCAACTTTTTAGGGATCGAGTTGGATACAAAATGTCGGATAGAATTTCATGAAATCACAAAACGTGCGGTGAACGCCGCCATTGATAATAAACGTGAAGTAGATATGGATTTGGTCAATTCTCAGCAGGCAAGACGTATTCTAGACCGTTTGGTTGGGTATTCCCTTAGTCCATTTTTATGGAAAAAAGTTAAAAAGGGGTTAAGCGGTGGTCGCGTTCAATCGGTTGTTACCCGTATTATTGTGGATCGAGAGGAAGAAATAGCGGCTTTTGTTCCAGAAGAATACTGGGGTCTAGATCTGCAATTAAAAAAGAATCAGGATAAAATGGTGTTTTTGTCACGCTTTTATTCGGAGGATGGTAAAAAAAAGACCATTAAAGATGAAGCGGATGCTTCTCGATTAGAACAAGTCGTGTTACAAAACCCAATTGCTGTTGCAGATGTTAAAAAGAGGGTTCGACAGCAAAAGCCACCATTGGCTTTTACAACGAGTACACTTCAACAGGAAGCGTATAAAGTTTTAGGTTTTACTACTCAGCGTACCATGCGTATTGCGCAACAACTTTATGAAGGCGTTGAAGTTGAAAGAAAAGGTCTTGTCGGGCTTATTTCTTATATTCGTACAGATTCTACAAGATTGGCAGATGAAGCGATTGAAGAGGCCAAACAATATATTGAGTCGAATTTTGGATCAGATTATCAGGGGAGTACTAAAAAAACAGTTAAAAAGAAGAATGTTCAAGATGCCCATGAAGGAATAAGGCCATCGTCTGTTTTCAATATTCCGGAAGAAATAAGAGATTCACTTGAAAAAGATCAGTATAAATTATATAAGCTGATTTGGGATCGTATGATTGCCAGCCAAATGTCGGATGCCGAGTATTATGTGACCGATGTTGATGTTGTCTGTAACAACCTTTTGTTTAAAACAAAAGGCGAAATTATGAAGTTTAAAGGTTTTACAGCAGTTTATAAACCGGCAGCTTCGGCGGAAAAAGACGATGCAAAAAGGTTGCCTGAGTTTGAAATTGGAGAAAAACTAAACCTAGTTAAAATTAATAAGGAACAGAAATTCACTAAACCTCCGGCACGTTATACAGAGGCATCGCTGGTTAAAATTTTGGAAGAAAAAGGAATTGGTCGTCCAAGTACATATGCTCCAACGATTGCAACGATTAAAAGCCGGGATTACGTTGAAGTGGTCGAAAAGCATTTCATTCCCACGGAATTAGGGATTACCGTTACCCGTCTGATGAAAGAATATTTTGCAGATGTGGTAAACTTAACCTTTACGGCCGAAATGGAAGAACGGCTGGATAAGGTAGCTGAGGGTGAAACCGATTGGTCATCTCTTCTTGAAAACTTCTATGGCGGATTTAAAAAAGAATTGGATCATGCTCAGGAAGTGGCTGAATCGGTGACGATTGCCGATCCTGAATCGGATGAAATTTGTGAACTTTGCGGTAAGCGAATGGTGATCAAAAAAGGGAAATATGGACGATTTTTAGCTTGTCCTGGATTTCCGGAGTGTAAGAACACCAAACCCTATTTTGAAAAAACCGGTGGTATTTGTCCGGAATGTGGTGGCGATCTGGTTAAACGAACGTCTAAAAAGGGCAGGACTTTTTATTCTTGTGCCAATTATCCCACATGTGAATATATGAGTTGGGATCTGCCGGTTGCCGAAAAGTGTCCAGAATGTGGACAGACAATGTTTCAAAAGGGACTTGGAAAACGGAAAAAAATCTATTGTGAAAAATGTCATTTTGAAAAATCGGCGGAGAATTGAAAAATTACTGGACTGGAGAATCAAAGCTTAAAAAAATTAAGATTTGATTAGATAAATTTAAGTATTGATTGATAGACTTAAAAAAAATTGAGAATCGAGGAATAGATAATGTTTCATGCAACAACAATAGTAGGTGTCAGACATAACGGAGAAGTTGCCATTGCTGGTGACGGTCAAGTAACAATGGGTGAAACGACGATCATGAAAGCAACCGCAAAGAAAGTGCGAAAAATTTATAATGATCAAGTATTGGTTGGTTTTGCAGGATCAGTAGCGGATGCGTTTACATTATGTGAACGTTTTGAGCAGAGAATTGAACAATATAATGGCAATCTTAAACGGGCGGCTGTTGAATTAGCAAAGGACTGGCGTTCAGATAAAGCACTCAGAAAATTGGAAGCACTTTTAATTGTCATGGATAAAAAAGAAACACTTGTCCTTTCGGGCAGTGGGGAAGTCATTGAACCAGATGATGATATTGCAGCGATTGGCTCAGGTGGAAATTATGCATTATCGGCAGCGCGCGCATTAAAACGACATTCGGGTTTAAGTGCTAAAGAGATTGCGTATGAATCAATTAAAATAGCATCTGAAATTTGTGTCTATACGAATGATAATATTCGTGTAGAAGAAGTATAGTCGAGGTGATGATGATGGAGATGAAAGATTTAACCCCTAAAAAAATTGTTGAAGAACTGGATCGCTATATTATCGGTCAAAAAAACGCCAAAAAAGCGGTAGCGGTTGCTTTGAGAAATCGATATAGAAGAACACTTCTTGCAGAAGAGATGCGTGATGAGTTTACACCGAAAAATATTATTATGATGGGACCTACCGGTGTTGGTAAAACAGAAATTGCTCGTCGTATTTCGAAATTGGTTTCAGCGCCTTTTATTAAAGTTGAAGCAACAAAATTTACAGAAGTGGGTTACGTTGGTCGTGATGTTGAATCAATGGTCAGAGATTTGGTTACAACATCAATCCGAAAAGTTCAGCAAGAAAAAATGAAATCAGTTTATGCTCAAGCGGAAGAACGTGCAAATGAATTGATTTTGGAAATTTTAGTACCGAGTAAAAAGAAAAAGGAAACATTGAAATCTCCTTTTGATATGTTTTTGAAAAATAATAAAGCAACAGAACCGAAAGAAACGGTTAATCCGGAAAAAGAAGCCGAAAAAATTGAAAAAGAAAAAAATATCCAAGTTAAGCGCGAAGCATTCAAACAAGAATTGGCAGATGGAAAATTAGAAGATGAAATCATTGAAATTGAAGTAGAAGATGATGGTGCTAAAAGTATTGGTCTTATGGCTGGTATGAATAGCGATATGAGTATTAATATGGGGGATATTCTGGGAGATATACTCCCGGCAAAGAAGAAGAAAAGACGAGTTAAAGTGTCGGACGCCCGTCGACTTTTCACAAATCAAGAAGCACAAAAAATGATTGATATGGATGAAGTTCAAGAAATTGGTTTACGTGAAGCTGAACAAAACGGTATTATCTTTATTGACGAGATCGATAAAATTGTGGGCAACGGGAACGGAAATGGACCAGATGTATCCCGTGAGGGCGTTCAGCGAGATATTTTGCCGATTGTAGAGGGTAGTACCATTACCACAAAATATGGCCCGGTTAAAACGGATTATATCTTATTTATTGGTGCAGGAGCATTTCATGTTTCTAAAATATCAGATATGATTCCTGAGTTACAAGGACGTTTTCCAATTACGGTTGAACTTGACAGTTTAACCGAAGAAGAATTTAATCGTATTTTAACTCAGCCCGAAAATTCTGTCATTAAACAATATCAACAACTACTTAAAACAGAAAATGTTGAGCTTGTCTTTGAAGATGAAGCTATCGAAACCATTGCAAAAATTGCGTTTACACAGAATGAAGAAGATGAAAATATCGGCGCGAGAAGGTTACATACGGTTCTTGAAAAATTATTAGAAGAAATATCTTTCTATGCCAGTGATTATGAAGCTGAAACATTTTTAGTGAATAAAGCTTATGTTGAGTCGGTTTTCAAACCTTCAGAAGTGGATTATAATTATTCTAAATTTTTATTATAAGAAAAATTAAAAAAGTCTTGCTACTGCCCTATAATTATGTTATTATAGGGCAGTATGTTATTACACACGTTTTTCGAGGGACAGCTGGTGCTCTTTACAGAGTAAGCTGGTGAACCGGTGAGAAAAACGGAGGAAAAAACCTAGGAGGAATTATTATGGGCGCAGTAACAATGAAACAATTACTTGAAGCAGGGGTACATTTTGGTCATCAGACAAGAAGATGGAATCCTAAAATGGCACCTTACATTTTCACAGAAAGAAACGGTATCTACATTATCGATTTACAACAAACTGTGAAAAAAATTGATGTTGCTTGTAATTTTGTAAAAGAAGTAGCAGCAGACGGTTATGATGTTTTGTTTGTAGGTACTAAAAAACAAGCACAAACCAGTATTGAAAAAGAAGCAAAAAGAAGCGGAAGCTTCTGTGTTAATCACCGTTGGTTAGGTGGAACATTAACAAACTTTTCAACCATCAGCAAACGTATTGATCGTTTAAAAGAACTGAAATTGATGGAAGAAGATGGTACATTTGAATTATTGCCCAAAAAAGAAGTTATTAAATTAAAAAGACAACGTGAAAAATTACAGAAATTCTTAGGCGGTATCGAAGATATGAAAGATATGCCTGGTGCTATGGTTGTTATTGATAGCAAAAAAGAAAGAATTGCCATTGCGGAAGCACATAAATTAGGGATTCCAATTATTAGTATCGTTGATACAAACTGTGATCCTGATGAAATTGACTACGTTATTCCGGGTAATGATGATGCCATTCGTGCCGTTGCTTTAATTTTAGGCGTTTTAGCAGATTCAATTATCGAAGGAAGACAGGGAGAACAACTTGCAGAAGAAGTTGTCGCTGAAGAAGTTATCGTTGAAGACGTAGTAGTTGAAGATGCTGCAGGCGATGTTGTCGCTGAAGTTGAAACTGTTGAAGTAGTAGCTGAATAGTCAGCTTGATCATATATTTTGAGGAGGATTCATTCGTGGACGCTAAATTAGTAAAAGAATTAAGAGAAAAAAGCGGTGCAGGCATGATGGACTGCAAAAAAGCACTTGTTGCAACTGATGGCGATATTCAAAAAGCTATCGAGTATTTAAGAGAACAAGGCTTGGCTGCTACCACTAAAAAATCAGGCCGTGTTGCTGCTGAAGGAATCGTTGAATCTTACATCCATATGGGTGGAAAAATCGGCGTTTTAGTAGAAGTAAACTGTGAAACAGATTTTGTTGCAAAAACAGATGGTTTTAAAGCATTTGTAAAAGACGTTGCGATGCACATTGCGGCTTCAGCTCCAACGTATGTTACAAAAGAAGAAGTACCGGAAGCAGAAGTTGAACATGAAAAAGAAATTCTGAAACATCAGGCATTGAATGAAGGAAAACCGGAAAAGATCGTTGATAAAATGGTCGAAGGAAGAATTTCTAAATTCTATAAAGAAATATGTCTGTTAGAACAACCTTTTGTTAAGAATCCGGATATTACCATTAATGATCTGGTAAAAGAACAAATCATGGCCATTGGAGAAAACGTAAAAATTAGACGTTTTGCACGTTTCCAAATGGGTGAAGGTCTTGAAAAGAAAGAAGAAAATTTTGCTGAAGAAGTAGCAAAACAGATGGCTTAAGCTAAAAATTAAGCACAAAATCAAAAAGCTAGTTTAATTAAAAGAGACAGCTCAAAAACACTGGTTATTACATCATTTTAAATGTAATACGAAACAGTGGTTCTATAATATTTGGTGTTGGTACGCATACCAGCACCATTTTTTAATGCAAA
>JAVXTS010000067.1:0-7438 GCA_036642535.1 Eubacterium sp.
TGTTTTATTTTATAGCAATGCTAAATAATCATTATTTCCTCTACCTCTTTTAGCTCTGCCGTATGACCGCTAACCTAATAAGGGATAAAACCTTTCATCGGGGTTTCATTTTTTCATTTACACAATGTCCATATTTTTTACGATTATATGCCTTTTTGTATTTCATTTGTCATTTTTTTAAGGGTCAGCTTTTCTGTAAAATTTCTTGCTGAAAAAGCGATGCCCGTTTTCTTTTCTATCTGCCAGAGTAAATCCATCATTGTCAAAGAATCTCCGCCACAATCAAAAATAAAATGACTGTCCATCGTAATAGTGTTGACCGAGATATCTAAAACTTTCGCCCACAACACAGCCATTTCATAGTACCGACCACTTAACTGACCGTCTACTTTTTGATTAAATATAATTTTTTGCTGCTGATAAGCACCTTTCTCAAGTGCCATATTTAACGCTAAACGATCTATTTTACCCGATGGTGTTTGAGGTATTTTTGGAATAATCACCCCGTATTGTATGGGTAATTTCCAATCGTCTGCAATGGCTTTAGCGGCTTTTTCAAGTGTATTTTCAGATACATCAACACCAAATAGAACGAGTTTGTTCGTCGTTTCATCTGGAAGTTTTCCTTGTATAACTAAAATATCACCCGAACCATCGAGGGTATCTCTTCCGGTTTCTTCAAGATCGGTCACCAAATAATTTTTACCATTGATAATCACAATATTCTTGTAACGTCCAAAAACAGTTAGCCACCCATGATGAAAAAAGCCAAGATCGCCGGTATCAAACCAACCATTTTCATCAATTCCAGTTGTTTCATCGTGGTAATAACCTTGCATGACGTTTGACCCACGGATATATATACCGCCAAGATGCTTGTCTTCCAATATTCTTCCCTCTAAATCTTTAATTACAACCTGATTACACGCATCCAGTACTCCAACGGATACACGA
Organism: Eubacterium sp.; assembly: GCA_036642535.1. Lineage (GTDB taxonomy): Bacteria > Bacillota > Clostridia > Eubacteriales > Eubacteriaceae > Eubacterium. The sequence goes on from JAVXTS010000067.1 coordinate 955, forward strand.
TTGATCGTACACTTTTCATCCGAATCACCGAAAAGCAATTTTTGACCAATGCGAATCTGTCCACTCTGTATTTTTTCAACACGAAGTGGTTCTTCAACCGGTGTATAAGCTACTCCCATCGTCGTTTCACTAAGTCCATATGCCGGGCTTAGTGTATTGGGTTTCCAATGATATGGCGCCAAACGTGTTTCCAATTGTGTCAAAGTTGTGGCATTGATATCTTCTCCGCCGCAAAAGCAGACATACATTGAGGAAAGATCAAATGACTCTTCAAAATTGCATTTCAGCAATGCTTCTATGCCAAAAAGAGGCAACCCTGAAACAGTTGCCTGAAACGCATCAATTTGCTCGAGCCAGAGTTTCGGTTCTCTGATAAAGCATCCTGTATTAATCTGCATTTGAGGAAAATCATTGACCATAGGTACCAAGTGATACCCTACAAAACCAAAACAATGGGATAACGGAAGCCAATTCAAATAGCGCTCCGTTATCCCTTTTCTTACAATAATACTACTGGCGATTCCCCCCTCATATAAGTTTTTAAGGGTTAACACCGCACCTTTGGGTTTACTGGTTGTCCCCGAAGTAAATTGAATCATACCGGGTGTCTGATCTTTTCCAGGTATAATACACCCCGGTTCCGAAGCTTCAAGCGTTCGTATCATCATCGTTTTATATCTTGTCTGTGCTGTAATCCCTTCTAAGTCTGACACAATTCGGTAATCTCCTAAAAGCTCAAGTACTGCATCAAGATACGCTTCTGACTGAGGGTCCTGTGCTAAAGGCACAATCACCGGCACCATTCCCCCCAATATACAGGCCCAATAAGCGATCAGTAAATTTTTAATTTTTTTAAATTGTAATACGACTGGTGTCCCCAGTTTTATTGAATTGCTCTGAAATCCACCAAGCACATGATATGCTTGTTTCACAAATGTGCCATAAGCTGTTTTCGATACACTGCCATCGCTTTCTATACAGGTTAAAAGTGTTTTGCTGTCACGAAGTTGCAAAAAAGAATCCTGAATATTCATCGTCACTCCCTTCTGCTAAATCATTGTATAGCCGCCATCAATTGCAATAATCTGTCCTATAATATAGTCACTTTTATCCGAACAAAGAAATGAAATCGCACCGACAAGATCGGCTTCGGTTCCTAGTCGTCCGGATGGTGTACTACGAATATGTTCATCTAAAGCGTATTTCGGAAAATTGTTTTTAGCGGTATCCGTGATGATCACACCTGGTGCAATGGCATTAACTTGAATATTGAGTTTTGCGGCTTCTCTTGCCAATGCCTTGGTGAAACTAACCACACCGCCCTTTGCTGCCGAATAATGGGTGAATCCAAAACCACCAACACGTCCGGCAATCGATGCTACGTTAATAATTTTACCATGTTTCTGTTTTTCCATCACTTTATAAACCGCATGAGTTACAATGAACGTTCCGTTTAAGTCGATATCAATGACTGCTTTCCAATCCTTCAGTGTCATTGCGCTAAAGGTTTTAACTGGGAAAATACCGGCATTATTGATTAATCCATCAATCTTACCGTATTTCTCGACAACAATTTTTACCATAGCGAGTGTTGCTTCTTCATCAGTAACATCACACGCTACTGCCAACCCAGAGGTTGGCAATTTTTTGACTGCCTCTTTTGCTGCCCCAAGATCAATATCTGCAATGACGACATGAGCACCTTCTGCACTAAGTTCTTTCGCCATTGCAAAACCGATTCCCCGTGCTGATCCGGTAATAATAATCACTTTATCATTGTGTAATCCTGCCATTTTAGGTCTCCATTTCTCCGATGATTTGACCCACTTTTACACGATCACTTTCTTCGGCAAGGCGATTGGTTATTTTACCATCTGCCGGTGCTTCAATATAAGCCGATATTTTATCAGTTGCAATTTCAGCAATATTACTTCCTTTAGTAACTACATCGCCCGCTGTGACAAGCCATTGTCTCAAATTGATTTCCTCTGCGCCCTCTGCAAATTTAGGAACTACAATATTTACTTTCATTTTATCTCCTTTTTTGTTTTTATTTTTTAACCGTTTTTTCGATTGAAAGCGTTCCAAACAGTTCGTCAAATGCTTTTGTAACGTTGTTTCTTACTTCTTTCACTGAAGGACTCACCCCAAAACAAGCCATTGATGTTACGCCTTTATCCTCAATACCACAAGGAATGATTTTTTTAAAGTGTTCCAAATCAGGATGGATATTAATTGAAATGCCATGACAGGAAACTCCGTGAATAATGGCAATACCCAGTGCTGAAATTTTTTCATCTTCTTTTGTTTTAGGATTTTGAACCCAGACACCACTTAATCCTTTAATCCGTTTTCCACTAATCGCATAAATATCCAGAACATCAATAACCACTTGTTCTAAAGTACGTACGAATTGAATGGCGTTGGATACATAATTTTCAAAATGCACAATGGGTGACACCACAAGTTGTCCCGGTCCATGATAAGAAATATCCCCACCACGACTAACTTCTGTTATGACAAAACCCTGTTTTTTCAGTAGACAAGATGATACTAATAAATTTTCCGGATGTGTTCCTCTTCCAAGAGTAATCGTTGGCGGATTTTCCTGATACAACAAGGTATCTTTTTCTGTTCCAGCGACACATTGTGAATGAATTTTTTCCTGAATATTAAACGCTTCTTCATAATCAATCCGACCTAAATCAATCCAATTTATTTCTGATGCCATTTTATTCCTCATCTAAATGGTACTGACTTATTTTACGATACAGTGTACTTCTTGAAATGCCTAAAAAGACCGCTGCTTTCTTTTTTTCGGGAAACAACGTTAATGCCTTTTTAATGGTCGTGCGTTCTGCTTCTTTTAAATCAATAGCATCTTCACTTTCTATTGGTATAGAACTTTTAATTTTTACATCTTGATTCGGTAAATAATCCGAAATAAAATAATTGTCAATACGATTTGTTTCCGTAAAATAAATTGCCTGCTCAATAGCATGATAGAACTGACGCACATTTCCAGGCCATTTATAGGTCTCTAATAACGACAAGGTTGATGGCATTAGTGGCTCGATATTTTTTAAATATTTTTGTCCTATCTTATTGATAAAATACTGTGAGAGAATCGCAAGATCACCAGGACGTTCACGCAGTGGCGGTATCTCAATTTCTAAAACTTTTAGCCGATAGTAAAGATCCTGCCGAAAGCGACCTGCTTCAACCTCTTCCCGTAAATTCTTATTCGTCGCTACTATAATCCGTGCATTAATGGGAATATCCTGAAAACCACCAATTCTTTGAATATAACGTTCCTGAAGCACTCGCAACAATACAATCTGAATATTTAAAGGCATATCTCCAATTTCATCTAGAAAAACAGTACCATCCCCAGCTCTTTCAAATTGTCCTTTTTTACCCTGACGACTGGCACCGGTAAAAGAACCCTCTTCATAACCGAATAAAACACTTTCAATGAGTGGCTCCGGAATTGCTGAACAATTAATGGCAATAAATGGTTTGTCCGATTGATGTGCATTATGAATCGCCTGAGCAAACATTTCTTTACCTGTTCCACTATCCCCTTGAAGCAGTACCGTCAGATCACTGCTTGCCGCAACCTTAGCAAGATGAACAGCACGTAACAATTTTGAACTTTCACCGATAATATCATCAAATGTATAGTGTGTTCCTTTACATGTTTCTTTCTTCTTCGAAACATTAATTTTTTTCATATCCTTAAGGGTTGCCACCGCACCGGCAATTTCACCGTTATCATATAAAATTAATTTGCGATTGACCAAACAGTTGATTTTATTACTTTTTGTAATCACATGTTTTTCATCAGTCAGAGTGTCCGCATTCTTTCTGTTATAAAGAATCGTCTCCCCTTCCATAATATCTAAAATATTTTTTCCATAAGAATCAAAGGTCGTTGTCTGAAGGATTTTTGCACCATTCGAATTAATACCGATAATTTTGCCATTAATATCTACCGCCACTACACCATTATCCATCGACTCAACCAATGTTTTTAAATAATGATTGCTAACATTTATCCGCTTGTCAGATGCGGCTATATATAATTGTCTTGAAATTGCTTTTGTTGCCGCTACTACCATTCCCAATGTATGTGGAAAACTCAGTTCTTTAGGTCCAGACATGTCCATAATCGCAATGAGTTGATTGTTTTCATCAAAAATAGGTGATGCGGAACAGGTCAAATCATGATAACATTTAAAATAATGCTCGCTACCAATAACCTGTATCGGTTGTTTTTTTATAAGCGCTAGTCCTGTGGCATTCGTCCCTGCCTTCCTTTCATTCCAGATACTCCCTCTTACCAAATTTTTAGTGAATGCTTCTTTTAATATTTTTCGATCACAAATAAGCTCTAGTATCACACCATCTTTATCCGTTAGCGTTGTTGAAAAACCTGAGTCATTGACAAATTCCTGTATCTCCATCATGAACGGAATACTTTCATTTAAAAGATTCTGATTTTGTTTCAAACGCTTTCGAAATTCTGCTTCACTGACCGATGGCGTTCGGTTAAGTTCTCGTGAATTAAGATTAAGTTCACGACACCGTTTCCATGAATCCGCAATCGATTCTCTGATTTTATCGCTGATTATATTTTTATCAACAAACAATGACCACGCCTTTTCAAGCTGTTTAAAATCCGAATATAAATTCACGTGCAGATCCTCCTTTTTATCACTTTAAATATTTGTGATGATCTGCCATAGAATTATTTTGAAGAGCGAAAAACGCTCTTCAAAACAGCAGTCCTTTCAAATATCAATCGATTTCTTGTCCGGCTGCTAATTTTTGCAGATCTGTATTCAGTTTAGAGAAAATATAAACCGGTGCACAGCCCGGGTAATAAATAACTTTTTTAGCTAATTTAGCACCTTCTTTTACCCGATCTGCCGATTCAAAAATTTCCCAGCAATCACCACAAATAAAGACTGTTTTATCACGACAAATTTCAGGATCAAAATCCGGAACGCCACCGGCAATAACAACAACTTCACCGTTCTTTTCTAAGAATTTATCCATGTTAATTCCACTGATTGCAAAGGAATCAAGACCACCACGAACATTTACATAACAGCCGTCACAGGTCTGCTGCATTGCACAGGTTAATCCGTTATACATACCAATCGGATTTCCATTCGGGCGTTTGAAGTGTTTCATAACCGATGCGATCGGTTCGCCCACAACATCAATTTTATCTAAATTAATTTCGCCAAGTCCGTCCGTTCCAGCACAACGAATTGCCGGGATTTCCATAGGATCAAATCCCATAATCGAACATGCTACCGCATCAACCGATGGTGTTTCGGCACCTGCGACAATGAGGTTCATTTCAACTGGTGTACCAGCATGCGGTCCCTGACCTTCCATACCAATAACTGAATCGACAATCGTCAAGTCTGCTTTTCTGATTCTTAGACAATCTGCCATTTTCTGTCCCAATTCAACACGATGGCAGCCTTGCTGTTGATTACTTGGATGACAGTTTGGAATAATTCCGTTCCAATTTTTAATACCAAGGGTAACTGTACCGGCCAGATGTACTTTCATCTTTGGTAGATTAATAACGACATCTGCCTCTAAAAATGGTTTAAACACGGTTGCTTTCTTAAAAACTTTAGCACCGGGAATATCAATTGGAACCACTTCTTTTTCATCAAAATAAATAACTTCATCTGCACCACCAAGTTTAGCGGCTTCTTCCATTCCAGATTCAGCAAAAGCCGGTTTAGCCCGACCAACATGCATCCCTAATGAAGGATTATCACCGACCATTACTTTAGAAGCCTTTGAATTTTCCTTGATATAAGCAACAACGGCTTCTATCGTCCGTGGATCTACAACCGCAAAACTTTCCGGTGGTGCCTGAAATGCCAGATTTGGCTTAATCAAAACAGTTTGACCTTCTTTGATAATGGCATCAAGAGACCCAATTGATAATTCAATCGCTTTTCCGACAGCGGCTTTGATTTTTTGAACATCTTCTTCATTTCTCGAATACTTTCCGGCTAAAAACTGGGCATTTCCTTCAGGTTGTTCAACTTTAACAACCGCAACTTTAGGTTTACTCATGCGTGTACTCCTTCTGGTATATAAGATACCGGGTATTCCCATTATCTGGGTACTGTATATACAACGCAAGATTCATACCATCTTTTTTTGAGTATTAAGAAACACATATTCATGCCATTTTCGTGTATTTTTACAATTTAAAATCTCTCGTGTCCTAAAACAGAACACGTCCTTCTCTTTTAGTGTGTTTCACTTTGAAACACGAGACACGAAGAGCCATTTTAGATTGTTGCCACTTCCCTTGAAATCGAACGATAATTACTGCAAATTTAAGCAAATGATCCCCTGCTTGACTGTAAAAATTCTTTTTCATTGACTTCATCATATATTCTATTATATCATTCAAATTTAGTTTGAGGCAGTTATTTTTCAT
>JAVXTS010000068.1:0-7415 GCA_036642535.1 Eubacterium sp.
AAAAAACGTTCGCAGACTTATCTAATCTGCGAACGTTTCTTATTTTACTGCAACCATAAATTTCCATCAAAAAAGATACCTTTTTCACGGTATCTTTTTGTATTTCTTGTGCATTTAATTTTTAATTATCTTAATTTTTATGCCATATATTGATCAATAACAGCATCTGCCAATTCTTCTAAAACGCCCATATCATAGAAAAATTGCAGGGCGGCATAACGGTTACGCAATTCTTTTGCATTCATCAAAATATCTTTAAATTCTTCTCCGGTAACATTGAATTCTGCCGGACTGGTTAAACCGCAAAGTGCTTTCAGTAGTGTTGGTGCTTTCTGTGTATCTGCCACTACTTCATTTATTAATGCAATTATTTTAGCTTCATTATTTTGGATACTATCAATACGTTTTCCCACAATTTCAGGATCGTTTTGATGAACTTGTTCGTATAATTTAATCACTTCCTCTGACCCTAAACCAAAGGTACGTTTAATTTCATTTTCCCAGGTATTATAATCGAAGGATTCTGCATGTTGACGGGCTTTGTTATAATCCATCGGTAAGGTTAAAAATTTAGCATACATGTCACTGATCATACAGGTTGCCATGCCCACACAAGTGCCGTGGAGTTCGCCATATTCTCCTTTAAAAATGGATTTCATTTCCAGAAAATGTGAAATATGATGTTCCGATGCGGAGGCCGGTCTTGAGAAACCGATGTAACTCATGGCAATACCGATTAACACCAATGATTCCATTAAATATTGAAGGGCATCGGAATCACGTTCAACAAGACCCGGTACGGTATCAACACATTTTTTAACCGAGTAAAGCACTAATTCACCAACTTCTGGACAGTAATATTCATCATTAATAAGTTGTGACATTTTCCAGTCATTGATTGCTAAATATTTACCTAGAATATCCCCCAAGCCTGCGGCAATCATTACATCCGGTGCTGTGGCTAAAATATCGGTATCACCGATAATCGCATTGGCACATTCTGCCGGATAGGTGATTTTTAAATTATTGTGGACTAGTGGTGATACGTTTGAGGCATAGCCATCCATCGACGGTGCCGTAGCTACAATATAGTAAGGCATTCCAGCGTTAAATGCCACGTAACGGGTTAAATCATTGAGCGAACCGGAACCAACTGCGATGATAATTTTGGTATCTGCCGGTAAATTTGCTGTCATTTCTTCGGCATATTTATCTTCTGCGTGCATGCTTTTATGCGGGAAAACGTAAGAGGCCGTCGGATAACCGGCATTTTCAATCATTTCAAAGACACGCTTGCCGGCTATTGTCCAAGTGTTCACATCTGCCACGACAAACACTTTATCTGTTTTTTTTAAGATTTCCCCATTTTTTAATTTCTGAGTCGCTAGAAATTCCGGTACTTTTTCAACGGCCTTTTTACCAATCGCAATATTCTCAATACTAGCGATATGTTTTTTGCCACAACTACAATCAAATTCATGATTGATCAATGCATTAATTGATAATTCTTTAAATCCCATTTTGTATTACTCCTTTATTTTTCACTACTTTTGTCCGTAATAAGCATTTTCACCATGTTTACGGTTAAAATGTTTGTTGTGTAATGTCTCTTGCATCGGAACTGCCCCGCCTGCGAGTTGCTCTGTATAAAAAGCCATCATTGCTAATTGTTCAAGAATAACGGCATGATGCACGGCTTCCAAAGGGTCTTTTCCCCAGGTAAAAGGGCCATGGCTTTTAACAAGTACTGCCGGCATATCTTCCGGTTTAATATCCTTAAAGGTTTCGATAATTACTTTTCCGGTATTTTGTTCATAATTATCCTTTATTTCCGCATCGGTCATTGTTCTGGTACAGGGAATCTTGTCATTAAAATAATCGGCATGGGTTGTTCCGTAAGCATTGATCTCTTTTCCGGCTTGAGACCAGATCGTTGCCCATTGCGAATGCGTATGCACCACACCGCCAATGTTTGGAAAATGACGGTATAATTCCAAGTGCGTTGCTGTATCGGAGGAGGGATTCATCTTTCCTTCGATGACCGTACCCTCTAAAAGAGACACTAATACTATATCCTCCGGTTGTAATACATCGTATTCAACGCCGGATGGTTTAATCGCAACAATGCCTTTCTCTCTATCAATACCGGATACATTTCCCCAGGTAAACGTAATTAATTTATAGGCCGGCAATAATTGATTAGCATCATAAACTTTTTGTTTCAAATCATTTAGCATACACCCTCCTTAATTTTCATGTCGTTTTTATGTCAATAATGTTCTTTTTGTTTGATTATGTTTTTATAATAGCACATTTATAACATCCCGTCAATTATAAATCTCTTAAATTTGCGCATTTTTTATCTTTTTTAAACGCTTTAATCACAAAAGCCAGCCTGAATTTTTCACCAGACTGGCTTTTTGTGTCCCTAACCTTAACTATGCTTTTGCTTCGGAGCGAATGTTTTTCAAACGTTTCATGACATCATTTTCGCCACGTCCAAAATAATCGTGTAAGGTTGCATATTCTGCAAATAATTGATCGTATACTTTTGCATTTTCTTCATTTGGCACATATAAAATATCTTTTTCATTGGCCATCACTTTAGCGGCTTCAAAAACAGAATCATAGCCACTTTCAGACGCACCAGCTGCAACAGATGCCATCACCGCTGCACCAAGTGCCGGACCATATTCAGAACCTGCAATACGGATGGTTCGTCTTGTAACATCGGCGTAGATCTGCATCATCATTGGATTTTTCATCGCAATACCACCGGTTGCATATAGATTTTTAACGGCTAAACCACATTTTTCAAAGTTTTCAATGATTTCTCGGGTTCCATAGGCTGTTGCTTCAACCAATGCTCGGTACATTTCTTCCGGTTTTGTTTGAAGCGTCATCCCAATCATCATACCGGTTAAATCATTATCAAGAAGAACCGAACGGTTACCATTCCACCAGTCGAGTGCCACAAGGCCACTTTCTCCAACCTTCATTTTCTGAGCTTTTTCAGTGAGTAATTGATGCAGATTCATCCCACGTTTTGTGGCTTCTTCTACATATTCCTGGGGAACACAATGATCAATAAACCATGCAAAATGATCGCCCACACAACTTTGTCCGCCTTCATATCCAAAGTAGCCCGGTAAAATACCATCATCGACAACACCAAATACACCGGGAACAATTTTTTCTTCTTTCGATATCAACATATGACAGGTTGATGTTCCCATAATCATTAACATTTGATCGGGTCCTGCTTCTTTCATCGCACCGGGAACGCCCGCATGCGCATCAACATTAGCGATAGCCACAGCAGTGCCCACTTTTAATCCGGTCAGTGCTGCTCCTTTTTCATCGATTTCACCTGCTCGGCTTCCAATGGGTGTGATCGGACAATTCAATTTTTCATCGACAACATTTTCAAATTGAGGATCAAGTGCTTTATAAAATGCTTTTGAAGGATAACCGTCAACTTTATGATAGAGTGCTTTATAACCGGCGGCACAAGAATTTCGTGTCTGTTTTCCGATTAATTGCCAAACTACCCAGTCGCCTGCTTCAATATAATAATCCATATCTTCGTATAATTGATGATCTTCGACACAAATTTGCCATAAACGCGGTGTCATCGATTCGGATGATGCTTTTCCACCGTAACGTGCCATAAATGTTTCACCACGTTCTTCTGCAATTTCTGTCAGGCGATTTGCATAGCTTTGAGCACCATGATGTTTCCACATCATCACATATGCCATTGGATCATTTTTATAATTATCTAAAAAACACATCGGCGTTCCGTCTGCTTTTACCGGTAATACTGTACAGGCGGTGAAGTCAATCCCTACACCAATGACATCTGCCGGATCAATTTTTGTGCGTGATAAAACTTCCGGAATGGCATTTTTAAAAACATCCAAATAATCTTGCGGATGCTGCAATGCATAGTCAATAGGTAACTTAATCCCGCCGGGTAATTCACGATCCATTACTCCATGTGAATAATTATAAAAAGCTGATCCGATTTCTTCCCCTGTTTTTACATTAACAACAACGGCTCTACCTGAAAGTGTTCCAAAATCGATACCGATTACATATTTTGCCATTTTAAATTTTCCTCCTCAATTCTCATCAAAAGTTTTTAATAATGTTCGTATTAGATGCTTTATGTTTGCATAATAGCACATTTTACTTCTAAAGTCAATCTATTTACTTAATCATCCCTTGCATAAAAGTTCAAAATAGTTTATTCTATACCTATACGCACACAAAGGAGTACTAAAAACATGTTAAAGGAACAACGAGAAGAACAAATACAATTACTTTTAGAGCAACACGGGAGTGTTGAAGTTTCACAACTCTGCCATCTTTTCAACGTTACAAAAATGACCATTCGACGTGATCTCGATAAGCTTGAAGCCGAGGGGAAAATCACACGAACCCATGGAGGTGCTGTTCTCAATAATACCGATATCTTACTGGAAAAGCCTCTTTATATGCGTTTAAATACCAATATCGAACATAAAGATCGGATCGCAAAAAAAGCTGCATCTATGATTTCTGATGGTCAAAAAATATTTTTAAGTTCAGGGACGACCCTATTTACCCTAGCCAAACAACTTGATAATTCTAGACGGCTTCTTGTCGTCACCGATGGTCTTAATGTTGCTTTAGAACTTAGTAAACGCACCAATATCTCTATTATCATTATCGGCGGTGAGCTCAGAAGTAATACCCTTGCCACTACCGGTAGTTTTGCTGAAAACATGATTCGTGAGTTTAAATTTGAAACAGCTTATATTGGTGTTACCAGTATCAGTGCCGATGGTTATCTCTATCATGGCAGTCTTGTTGAAATCGGTCTTTACAAAGCGCTCAATTCAATTTCTCATCATATTGTCGTCATGGCTGATTCTAGCAAATTAGGAAAAGATGATTTTGTCTGTGTTGGCCGTTTAAAACCCGGAGATACTTTAATTACCGATGATAACGCTTTACCTGAAATGATAAAACTCTATAAAGATAGGGGGATCAATGTTGTTTTATCCTAAGCTTTTAGCAAAAAATTTCTCTAGACTAATGGTATTTTCAAGCGTACAATAGTATTATTTAAAATTACAATTTGTCATAACCAATTTATTTTATTGATATAAAAGGATGTGTTCATTATGTATCAATCACCTTCTTTAGAAAGTGCTATTCAAAAACTTTCTGAGGCAATTCAAATTAAAACAATCTCAAGTATTTCCGGAAAAGCGATCAATTATCAACCATTTGATGATTTTATTCTCTTTTTGGAAAGGGCTTATCCACGATGTCATTCTCAATTAGAGCACACTCGTGTTAATAATTATGGTCTTGTTTATCGCATGAAGGGTAAAAACAGAGATGCTAAACCCTTGTTGTTTTTAGGACATTATGATGTTGCACCCGTGGATATGGATACGGAATCAAAATGGAATTATTCCCCTTTTAGCGGTACTATTTCGGATGGCTATATTTGGGGGCGCGGTGCATTAGATGATAAATTTCAAATTATTGCTTTATTTGAAACATTAGAACTTTTCCTCTCGAAAAATCAGCAACCGGAAAGAGATGTTTATCTGGCCTTTGGCTTTGATGAAGAGGTTGGCGGAAATTTAGGTGCTAACCGTATTGCTTCTTTTTTTAAGGTCCAAAATCTTGAATTCGAATGTATATTAGATGAAGGTAGTATGTGCATTGACAGTATATTTCCCCCATTTAGCAGACCGCTTGCTTTAGTTGGCGTTGGTGAAAAAGGTCAGGTTAATCTCCGTATTACAACAACACAAAAAAGTGGTCATGCTGCTTTACCGAATGGACCAAATGCTATTCACCTGATGTCTAAAACCCTTACTGCCATTGAAGAAAACCCAATGCCACCGCGTTTAATTGATCCGATCAAAGAATTTTTAAAAAAAGTCTCATCGGATATTCATGGCAAAAAACGACCCTTTTACGATCATATTAACTTAATGAAACCAGTTCTTTATAAAGAGCTTTCAAAAGCGCCGATGACAAATGCGATGATTCGCAGTACTATTACACCCACAATGATTAAAGGCAGTGACGTTTCTAATGTTGTTCCATTAAATTGTTCCGCTATTTTAAACTGCAGATTGCTCCATGGTGATACAGTGGATGATATTATTCGTCACATTTCCCGTATCAACTCAAAAATAGCTCTTTTAGATTTTGAAATACTGATGGATAATAAACCAAGTCTTTTATCTAGTACAGATAGTGCGGCTTATCGACACCTCGAAGCCTGTATTTCTGTTATTTTTCCAAGCGTTGAGATAACCCCTTCCATTACTCCATGTGCTACCGACGCTCTAAAATATGAATCAATGTCACGTCATATTTACCGCTTTACTCCCGTTCAGGTATCAACCGATGAACGTGGTACAATGCATAATATTAATGAACGTATCTCCTTTGAAAACTTAAGCCGTGCTATTGGTTTTTACACAACATTTATTCATAATTACATATAAAAAAAAGCTGTTAAACAGCTTTTTTTTATTACCGAATGACCTGATTATGAATATCTTGCATTCGCATATCTGTTTGTGCAATGGTATCGGCACATTCTTTCAATTCTCTAGCGACCGATTCTGGAATATTTTCAGCATCCACAGTTTTATAGCGCAGTTGATGTTCGAGACTCGCCCAGAAGTCCATTGCAATAGTACGAATCTGTACTTCCACTTTAACCATATCTTTATGATCGGAAAAAAATACCGGTACGCGTAAAATCAGATGTAAACTTCGATAACCGTTTTGTTTCGGCTTTTTGATATAATCCGTAATACGTATCAACTCAATATCATCTTGTGCTCTTAAGAGATTTTTAACTGTATAAATATCTTCAATATAAGGACAGATAATCCGAATACCGGCAATATCATCTAAATTATCCCTCGCTGACTCCACACTCAAATCATACCCTTTGCGATTTAATTTTTCAACGATACTTTTTGATGATTTAATCCGTGATGCAATATTATGAATTGGGTTGCGTTCATGTGTTGACTGAAATTCATCATTAAGAATTTCTAGCTTAGTACGCACTTCTTTAATAGCGGCGTTGTATGTATTCTGCATATCAAATAATTCTTTAATTAATTCTTGTGCGACTTCATGTGGATCATTGACATCGTTTCCAACAAAAACATCCCGATCGACTCTTTTTAATATATCCACCATTGGCGTCTTTTCTGTTATTCTTTCATTTAGCATAATTTAGTTCTCCCATTGTCCTTCTTGGTATCATTCCAATGTCATTTATTGTAACCAACTTACCTTAATTTTAAATAAAAAAGTAGATACAAACTGTAGTGACCCCAATAAGTTAGACTTGATAGCGTGGTAGATTATCTACTACGCTA
>JAVXTS010000069.1:0-7349 GCA_036642535.1 Eubacterium sp.
CTACTTACTATTTTACCACGAGCGGAGAGAAAATTTATATATAAAAAGCAAGAAATCCACTAAATTAGGTGGGTTGAGGGCATTTAACAAATGCCTAAAAAATAATAGATAAGGAGTGATCTTATGGCTAAATATTGTCCTAATTGTTATGTTGGAATTGCAGACGATGATACTGTGTGTGAAAACTGCGGAGCTGTTTTAAAACCGAATACAGTGGATGAACCCAGAAAAGATGATGCGGATGCTGTAATTGCAGCGATGTTTGATAAAACGACCTGTGGCGAATCGGAAGAAGCGATTACAGATATTGCAACCACAGAGGTGATTGAGGAAAAAGCAGCTGACGGAACCGAGTGGAAAGAAAGAAAAACGGATAATGTTCAAGCACAGCAATCACAAGAAAAAGCAAAAGTATTATCTTTAGGTGATTGGTTAGTCACACTACTGTTGGTTTGTATTCCGGTTGTCAATTTGGTTATGCTAATCTACTGGAGCGCTGGAAATGATATTGATCCCAACAAGAAAAATTATGCACGTGCTCAACTTATTATTATGGCAATAGGCATCGTTCTTTCATTTTTTTTCTTTGGTTCAGTGATGGCTCTTATTTTTACACTGGTCGGCTCTTATTATTAAAATTTAAAGGACGTTAATTTTAAAAAACAAACCGCCGTATTCACGATAAAATGTGAATACGGCGGTTTATTTATGTGTTATTCAATTAAATTAGTCGCTTTTTTCTTAAGAAAAGACCATTTTGTTTCTGCGGTAATAACACCGGCAAAGATAATAACACAGCCCAAAAGCATAATGGGAGTAAAAAGTTCATCTAATATAAGAATTGAAAAAATACTGCCAAAAACAGATTCAAGACTCATAATAATAGCAGCATGTGTTGAACTTGTATATTTCTGTGCGATAGTTTGAATAAGAAATGCTAAAAAAGTACTGAACAAGCCAAGATAAATACAATTAATCCATCCAACAGAAGAAATGTTAACGGTAATGTCACCGGTAAAAACAACATAAAAAAGGGAAAGAATAGCGGTAAAACCCAGTTGAATAACAGTTAAAGTGATGGGATCGTGATTTTTTGAAAAAATATCGATAGATACAATGTGACAGGCAAATAAAAATGCGCAAATTAACGTGAGAATATCACCGGTACCAAAATTTAAACCACTGCTAAAATCGGTTGTTAAAAGTGCGATACCCAAGAGCATAATAAACGCAGCGACAAAATTGTAACGATCCGGACGATGTTTTTTAACCGCCCAATAAATAAAAGGAACCATGACTACATTGGTGGCGGTTATAAAAGCTTGTTTACCTGCCAACATAAATTGAAGGCCGATGGTTTGGGCGGCAAAGGCTGTAAAAAGAAAAAAGCCGATAATACACCCTACTTTCAAAGTTTCTTTTGAAATATTTTTCAAATGTTTTCTAAAAATAATAAGTGAGACAATAAAAGCAACTGTAAAACGGATGGACATTACCATCATGGGTGTGGTTTCGGAAATGGCATTTTTAGAAGCAACAAAACCGGTGCCCCATACAATGGCAACTAATACAAGACCGAGATCCGCTAAGAAGCTGAGTTTTTTTGTTTTTTCCATAAGAATTCCTTTCTTAAAACTTAAGTACTATTATAATAAAAAGAGCGTATATTAACAAGGGAGAGTTTTCTTTTTTTGAAAAATCGTTTATAATAAGAAAGATAAGAAGAATAATTTAAACTCAAAGGTGGAAAATGAAATATATATTGGTAAGACATGTCGAGACTTTTGGTAATGTTGAAGGACGCCTCAATGGACATACCGAATCAGATTATACTGAATATGGTAAAAAAATGAAAGCACTTTTAATCCGTGAGCTTGTAGCCATTCATAAAAAGACGCCAATTGATGAAGTCTATGCAAGCCCTATCAAACGGGCATATTATATTGGAAAAGATACAGCAGGTCGCATTGGTGTTCCTTTTAAAACAGATGATGTGCTAAAAGAATTTAATTTTGGAATTTTTGATGGATTAACGGCGGCGGAAGCAGAAATCAAGTCACCTGAAGTTTGGAATGCATGGATGGCAGATTATAATCATGTGTTTTTGCCGGAGGGTGAAAATTATAGTATTTATCATGATCGGCTGAAGAATTTTTTAAAAGATCATGCAGAAGAACATACCGATAAAACAGTTTTAATTGTGGCACATGGTGGAACAGTACACAGTTTGCTTGTTAATTTACTAGAATTACCTTTAGAATCAAAATGGCATTTTAATATAAAACTTGGAAGTATTACAGTGGTTAACTGCCCGGAAGGATATGGAATGCTGGAAACTTTATATACACCGGATTATGATCAATTAAAAATGAATGAAAAATAAAATGGAGGATCGTTTGGAAAAAATCACAAAGGACTTATTAATCGAGACACCGGAGATTCTATCGAAAGTATTTGGAAATTATGATGAAAATATTAAATTGGTTGAAAATCGTCTTAATGTTGAGATTTTCGTAAGAGATGGTGTGCTTAAAATAAGTGGTCAGAAAAAAATGATTGAGGCATCAGTTCGTGTCATCGAAGAAATGATTAAAACAATTGGCAGACAAGGGCTGATTAATAAGGATACAACCGAATATATTTTATCTCTTGAGGCGAAAGGGCTTGAAAAAGAATTTAGTCATCTGAGTGATGCTATTATTTGTTATACGATGCGTGGAAAACCGATTAAAAGTAAAACGCTTGGTCAAAAAAAATATATTGATGCTATTCAAAAGAATGATATTGTTTTTGGTATAGGACCGGCAGGTACGGGAAAGACTTATCTCGCAATGGCTATGGCGATTACAGCATTTAAAAATAATGAGGTGGATCGTTTGATCCTCACACGTCCGGCAGTGGAAGCAGGTGAAAAACTTGGATTTTTGCCCGGTGATCTTCAAGATAAAGTCGATCCTTATTTACGGCCTCTTTATGATGCACTTTATGAAATTATGGGGGCGGAAGCTTTTGAAAAAAATATGGAAAAGGGATTAATTGAAGTGGCTCCTTTAGCCTATATGCGGGGTCGTACCTTAGAAAACGCCTATATTATTCTGGATGAAGCCCAAAATACGACACCAGAACAAATGAAAATGTTTCTGACACGATTTGGTCTGGGATCAAAAATTATTGTTACCGGTGATATCACTCAAATTGACTTATCCTTTGGCAAAAATTCGGGACTGGTAGAGGCACCTAAAATTCTTAAAAATATTCCGGGACTGGCTTTTATACAGTTTTCAAAAGATGATGTTGTGCGACATCGTATGGTTCAGCGCATTATTGAAGCCTACGATAAATATGAACATAAGACAGAGAAAAAAGAAAAATCGGAAACCGATGGTCAGGAAGATAAAAAATGTTAACTATTGAATATGAAAATCGTAGTGATATGGATGTATCAGAAACCTTATATGATGAAATACAAGCTTATCTTGAAAGAGTAATGATTCTTGAAAATGCATTGACAGAATGTGAAATTAGTTTTTCATTCGTTACTCCGGAAGAGATTCACAGGCTCAATCTTGAGTTTCGAAATGTTGATGCTGAAACGGATGTTTTATCTTTTCCAATGCTTGAATTTCCGGAAGATCGTGATATGCTAACCTATGATACCGGAATTCCGGTACTATTGGGTGATATTGTTATTTCTACGAAGCAAGCCATCAAACAAGCGGAAGAGTATGGAAATACATTTGAACGAGAAATTTGTTATCTTGCCGTTCACAGTGCTTTTCATCTGTTTGGCTATGATCACATGGAAGTAGATGAAAAAGTTTTGATGCGTTCCAGAGAAAAAATGATTATGGGTGACGAATAACAGACAAAAAGGGGGATGAAAATGTTTAGGCGATTGATGCGTAGTTTTAAGTATGCCTTCACGGGTATAAAGTATGTACTAAAAACTCAGCCAAATATGAAAGTTCATTCTGTTGTCGGGCTGATTGCGATAGCCGGAGGATTTTTCTTTCACATATCAGAAAGTGAATGGCTGGCCTTGGTGATTGTTATTGGATTTGTACTTATTTTAGAAGTCGTCAATACCGCAGTAGAGACACTTGTTGATTTGTATACCGAGGAGTTTCATTATCTTGCAAAAATATCGAAAGACACAGCAGCGGGAGCTGTTTTACTCATGGCATTAGTTTCCATTGTGGTTGGACTTATTATATTCTTACCCAAAATATGGATATTAATCACCACTATTTTATATTAAAAGGAGAATTATGGAAGAAAAAAAAGGATTTAAATCGGGTTTTATCAGTATTATCGGACGTCCAAATGTGGGAAAATCAACATTACTCAACAATATAATGGGTGAAAAATTGGTTATCACCTCAAATAAACCTCAAACGACGCGAAATGCTATTCGTCTGATTCATACGGATGACGATAGCCAGATGATTTTTATTGATACCCCCGGAATGCATCGTCCTAAAAATAAATTGGGGGATTTCATGCAGAAATCGGCAGAAAACACCTTGTCCGATGTGGATGTGATTCTTTTTCTGGTTGAAACGGATACCCGAGTTGGCCCGGGCGATCAATATATTTTCGATAAATTAGAACTGATTAAAACACCGATTATTCTAGTGATTAATAAGATTGATACGGTTCCTAAGGAGGAACTTTTAGCAACAATTTCGGCTTTTCAGAAATATAATTTTGTGGACAGTGTTATTCCGATTTCAGCATGGACAGGTGATGGTGTTGATATTCTTTTAAAAACCATCAAAAGTCATCTTCAACCGGGACCAATGTTTTTTCCGCCAGACATGATTGTGGATCAATCCGAACGTTTTATTATTCAGGAATTGATCCGAGAAAAACTGCTTCATTTGTTAAAAGATGAAGTGCCTCATGGGGTTGCTGTAGAGGTTAATACGATGAAACCGCGTAAAGGGAAAAATATCATTGATATTGAAGCAACTATTTTTTGTGAAAAGAAAAGTCATAAAGGAATTCTCATCGGAAAACAAGGGGCAATGCTTAAAAAAATTGGTAGTTTTGCAAGAAAAGATATTGAATTTTTCTTAAAAACACCGGTTAATTTACAACTCTGGGTAAAAGTACGAGCAGATTGGCGTGAAAAACCTTTTGATTTAAAAGACTTGGGATATTTTGAATAGCTATGGCACTTGTAAAGACGAAAGGTCTCGTTATTCGAGAACGTCCTTTTCAGGAGCAAGATAAAATTATCACACTTTTTACAGAGAATGAAGGAAAGATAAAAGCGATTGCAAAAGGAGTAAGACGAAACCGAAGCCCCTTGGTGGCAGCAACACAGCATTTTGCGTACAGTGAGTTTGTGTATTATCCGGGAAAGAATTTTGCGAATATTAATCAGGCAGATTTGATTGAATCGTTTTATCCTTTACGCAATAATCTAGTGAAATTATCGCTTGCTTCTTATGTTTTAGAGTTAATTGATGCTTTTTATGATGATTATCAAGGAAATAAAGCGGTTTTAAAATTAATCATACACATTCTTTATTATATTTCTGAGGGAAAAAGTAAAAGTAATGATGCCCTTGTGGTAGCGTTGCAATTAAAACTTTCCGAAGTATATGGTATTTGTCCGATACTTACTCGATGCGTTATTTGTGGAAAAACAGAAGAATTGACGCATTTTAGTATCGAAAATAACGGCGCTTTATGTAAGCATTGTTCACAGGTTGAAGGCTACACCTATCGGGTTAATAATGAATTAATAAAACAAATGATTTATCTTTTGGTAACACCTGTCAAAAATATTAAAGATCAGCCTTTTGATGAGGTGATCATTACGCGTATTATGGATATTATGGATCACTATATTACGTATCATTTAGAACGTAATTTGAAGACGTATGATTTCTATAAAGAAATAAAAAATTAAATATAGATCAGCTAGTAGTTGTCAAGAGGTTTTAATAAAAAAGTCTAGGAATGAATAACTATACAAGAAAAGAAGTAACTTATATACGTATCAATACTGGAACGACACACGAGGGAAGAACGCCCT
This sequence comes from Eubacterium sp., assembly GCA_036642535.1. Classification (GTDB taxonomy): domain Bacteria; phylum Bacillota; class Clostridia; order Eubacteriales; family Eubacteriaceae; genus Eubacterium. The sequence goes on from JAVXTS010000069.1 coordinate 6,047, forward strand.
TATCCAGTTGAGATATAGACTATTAATGATGAGTATAGCTTTTTGAGCTATGGCTACATCATACCAGGAGGAATAATAATGGGAAAATATCGTATGGCACATGAAATGATTCGTGTGATGGATTTGAATAAATCACTGGCGTTTTATGAGGATGCTCTATCGTTAAAAGAAGTAAAAAGAAAAGATAAACCAGAAGGAAAATTCACCCTTGTTTATCTAAGTGACGGACAAACGGATTTTACGCTTGAATTGACATATAATTATGATCCAGAAAAACCGTATGAACTAGGTAATGGTTATGGACATTTGGCTATTTCAGTGGAAGATCTTGAATCCAGTCATGCTGAACATGAAGCTAAAGGTTATGTGGTTACACCACTTAGCGGTCTTGATAAAGGCGTAAAAAGTTACTATTTTATCACTGATCCGGATGGTTATAAGATTGAAATTATTCGAAAAAAATAAAAAGCTTGCAAAAAAGAAATTGATACTGGAAAGTGTCGGTCAGAGTGAAGACAAAGTCGGAGAAATCCGGCTTTGTTTAAATTGGTGCTTTAGCTTCAAGTAAAAGGTATCAAAGAATAAAACCTCCATGTTAAAATAGGGTAGGTTTGCCAACCACACTATACAACAAGGAGGTAGTCCAATGAAGGACAATAATAGTTTAGCACATACCACATAGTGTTTGCGCCAAAGTATCGCAGACAAATCATTTATGGACAGTTGAGAAACGACATTGGAAAGATACTTAGGATGCTGTGTGAAAGAAAAGGAATTGTAATTCATGAAGCGGAATGCTGAAAAGATCATATCCATATGCTGGTCAGCATCCCGCCAAAATACAAAGTTTCAAATATTGTGGGATATCTCAAAGGAAAAAGCGCTTTGATGATCTTCGACAGGCATGGAAATTTAAAATATAAATATGGAAACCGCCACTTCTGGTGTTGAGAATATTATGTAGACACTGTAGGAAAAAATGCGAAGAAAATTGAGGAATATATCAAAACTTAGCTTTAGGAAGATATCGCAGAAGATCAAATATCAATTCAGGAATACATTGATCCATTCACAGGAGAAAAAAAGAAAACAAAGAAAAAGTAAGAAGGCGTAAGGAAGCTCTTTAGGGCAGACAGAGAAGAACGTGCTTCGATACGTCGTCTTAAGACGTTGCAGGTAAAGACCCCTTATAGGAGCATAATCATAACTACCGGCTCAGCCGGTAGCAGACATTATACATATTTGCGCATGTCGTAAAGTTTCATACTTTATGACATGAAAAAATAAAAAGATTTAATCAAAT
>JAVXTS010000070.1:0-6179 GCA_036642535.1 Eubacterium sp.
TTTATGAAAAAATAATCAGACTCTTTAGCTTCTGTCAAAATAAGGTGATTTTCCGGTGGCTGAAATGGGAATACCCATAATGATTTTTATAGAATCATCTAAAAAATTAAGGTCAAGTGCAGCTTTACCAACGGAAAACATAATACGACTATCGGCATAAGCGGCCCCGGCAATTGAAACAGCTGAGCTGAGAGCGATACCTAAATCGATCGGATCATAAACACAGACACCATTATGATCAGCACAATCTTTACAATTAGTAAAGTTACAGTATTGACAGCCTTCGTTGAGGCCTCTTTGGGTGTAACGGCTTCCCACCAGTACAACAGCCTGACTTTTACGGACACAATCGGCATCACGGACAAAAAAGGCCATTTCTAACGTATCGGCAAGATTTTCCATCTTTACTGCCAGCAGTTCTTTTTCATCCCCGGTAATAATACACGTATCCAGAAAATCGATTCCACGTGTTTTGGGGGCGGTACGTGCAGCAACGCACATATTCTGTGCAATGGTTAAAATACCGGATTCTTCTACTTCTTTGGAATGATAGATCATTTTAAAAATCTCCTTTTGGGTGAAATTTCCCCGATGAATTGACGAATATTTTCATAATAATCGGGGATGATATCAATCAAATCAATTATTTCATATATTTTTTTTCTAATTCATGCATACGTTCCACTTTTTTAGTTGAACCACCGCCAGTAAATTCGCTTTTCATCCAAGCGTCCGCAATCATTTTACCGAGTTCAACACCGATGCAGCGTGCACCCATGGTGAGGACATTCGCATCGTTTGATTTTGCTAGTCGTTCAGCAGCAAAAGTATCTGAACAGGTACCGGCAAAAACGCCGGGAACTTTGTTCGCCATCATGGCAACACCAAGGCCGGTTCCGCAGATAATAAAACCTCTGTCATAAGTACCATCACTGATTTTTTCAGCTAAATTAAAAGCAATATCAGGATAATCACAGGCGTGGGTTGCGGAATATTTCAGGTCGGTGATATCATAACCTTCTGTTTTTAAATGTTCGTAGATCGCGTCTTTAAAGTCAAAAGCAGCATCATCACAATCAATTGCAATTTTCATGAGTAAATCCTCCTAAGATTTTAATGTTTTATAAGTCTATTATGACATATTTTTAATTATTTGCATAGCGGAAATTAATTTCAATAGAGTTTATTATTTTTATTAAGGGTATAAAGTTAAAGAAATTTTGACTTTACCCGAAAGAGGCAAAATATAATCTGTTCAAAAAGAAATATTCGAGTTATAGTAATAAAGAGTTAGGGAAATGAGGTGTTTAAAATGCGGACACAAAAACACATCACTATTGGTTATGAAAAAGGTATTCATACACGTGTTGCGGCAACCATTGTTCAGAAAACAACAGAACTTGAAGAACGGTATGGCTGTCGCCTTTATATTAAACGGGAGAATAAAGCACTAATCGTTCCCTGTAATTCGGTGTTACCCCTTGTGGGGATGAAACTTAAAAAAGGGGAATCGATCGAAATTTTCGGCGATGGAACAACCAGTAGACAAGCGGTAACCGAGATGTCTGAATTTATCAGTCAGTCAGGTGATTTGGATAAAGATGCACAGGATGCAGTGGATAATATTATTCAGAAAAACACATTGACCAGTGAGAAAATATTTGAAAGCATTGACAATGGTCTTATTGTGATTGATGCGGAAGGACGCATTACTATTTTTAACCGTTCGGCACAGAGAATGACCGGTATCGATGCAGAAGAAGCCATTGGCCGAAAGGTTGAAACCTTGATACCTGGGTTTGCTATTGAAGAAATCATTAAAACCGGAAAAGAAAAGCTGGGCATGAAAGAGAAATTGTATGACCGAATGGTGGTTATTGACAAAAGTCCGGTAGTGGTAGAAGGAAGTATCGTAGGGGCAGTAGCTGTTTTTCAAGATATTTCAATGATAGAAGCTTTATCTTGGGAACTTAATAGTGTGAAAGAGCTCGAAGGAAAATTAGTCAGTATTTTGGAAGCCGTATATGATGGGATCAGTTTAATTGATAAAAATAATCGGATTACGTATGTGAATAAAGCTTTTGCCGGCATGTTGCATCGAAAAGTTTCGGAATTAACCGAGCAAAATATCAGTACCATTTTTAGCGGGGAAAAAACACCCACAACATTTTTTGACCGAGATGAAAAAACAATTTTAACCAATGCCGACGGTCGTGAATTCATGCTTGATATTCGGCCAATTTCGGTAGATGGCGTTGTAAATGGAAATGCTGTTGTGGCGAGGGAATTAACAGAAATAACGAAGTTGGCATCTAAAGTAGAAGAACTATCCGCACAAACCATCTATCTACAGGAAGAACTCGAAAAAAGACAAGATATTAATGCTTCATTTCAAACGATTATCGGTCAAAGCGGTGTTTTACTGGAAGCATTATCATTAGCTTCAAAAGCTTCTAAAACGGATGCATCCGTGCTGATTCGCGGGGAAAGTGGAACAGGAAAAGAACTTGTCGCTAAGGCCATTCATTATGCCGGAAAAAGAAAAGATAAAGCATTCATTGGCGTTAATTGTGCAGCGATACCATCGGATCTTTTAGAAAGTGAATTGTTTGGTTATGAAAAAGGAGCCTTTACCGGTGCAGTAAAAGCAAAACCGGGAAAATTTGAATTGGCAGATGGCGGAACGATTTTTCTAGACGAAATCGGTGATATGGATATGAAAATGCAGGCAAAGTTATTACGCGTACTTCAAGAGCAGGAAATTGAACGGGTTGGTGGATTACATCCGATTCAAATAAATGTCCGTATTATTGCGGCAACGAATGCATCTCTTGAGAAATTAATGGAAAATAAAGAATTTAGAAAAGATCTTTATTATCGCTTAAACGTTATCTCGGTTGTTTTACCGCCATTGCGCCAGAGAAAAGGGGATATACCCTTGCTAGTTGAAGCATTTGTTGATAAAATATGTATGCGATATCAATTATCGTTAAAGCGAATTACGAAAACTGCACTTGAATGCCTTGAGACTTATGAATTTCCTGGGAATGTGCGGGAACTTGAAAATATTATTGAACGAGGCGTAACATTGACCGGTGATGAATGGATTGGACCAGAGGATTTACCTCCTTATATCAATATAAATGGGGAAAATGAACCCAAACAGATCAATTTCAATGCGAAAAATGGGGATAAAATACCCACTTACGAAGAAATGGAACGTCAACTGATTACGATAGCATTGGCTAAATATAAAACATTCAGAAAAGCAGGAGAGGCCTTAGGACTTGATCATAAAACAGTTTCAGCCAAAGCTAAGAAATTTGGGTTAACATAAACGCATCACACAATGCGAATCTGGCACAGAACTTGCATTATATAATTTCAATGCTCAAGAAATCAAAGTGTATTTAAAATAATAAGTTCTGCTAAGGAGGATTTAAATGACTAGTACAGGTATTGTAATCGTTTCTCACAGTGCGAAGCTTGCTGAAGGTTTGGTCGATATTGTTAGTGAAATGAATGACGGCAGTGTGAAGATCATGGCAGCGGGTGGTGCTGATGAAGGACGAATTGGAACAAATGCGTTAAAAATTATGTCCGCTATTGAATCAATGGAAGATTGTAATAATATTTTATTATATGTTGATATGGGAAGTTCAGTCATCAGTACGGAAGCGGCAATTGATATGATTGATGAAGATCTGGCTGAAAAAGTTCAGGTTGTCGATTGTCCACTTGTGGAAGGTGCCTTTGCCGGTGTTGTTCAAGCAACAATTACAGATGATGTAGATGCAATTATACGGGTATCAAAAGAAGCTAAAGAAATGCCTAAATGTTAATGACGGGAATACACCGTTCAAATAAAAAATAAAAATTCCAGGAGGAAATTTATCATGACAATGAAACGTTTAATCAATGATCCTTATGATGTAGTAGAAGAAATGTTGGAAGGTTATGTAAAAGCACATGCAGACTATGTGGAAATGTGTGATTTAGAAGAAGCCCAAGGCCGTGTTGTTGTTGCCAAAGGCGCAGGCACCAAGGATAAAGTAGGTGTTATTATCGGTGGTGGCTCCGGTCACGAACCATTATTCATCGGTTATGTGGGTGAAGGTTTTGCAGATGCCGTTGTTGTGGGTAATATTAATACATCACCATCACCGGACCCATGTTATGCTTCTGCAAAAGCTGTTGACAATGGAAAAGGTTGTATTTATCTCTACGGAAACTATGCCGGAGATGTTATGAATTTTGATATGGGTGCCGAAAAAGCAGATGAAGAAGATGATATTCGTGTTGAAACGGTTCTTGTCACTGACGATGTTGTTTCCTCGGATAATATTGCCGATCGTCGTGGAATTGCAGGCGATTTTCTTGTATTCAAAGCAGCTGCCGCAAAAGCTGCAATGGGCGCTGATTTAGATGAAGTTGTTGCAGCTGCAACAAAATGCAATGATAATACACGTACAATGGGTGTTGCCATGTCATCCGCAACATTACCGTCAAAAGGTGGTCCAATCTTTGATATGGAAGATGGCGATATGGAAATCGGCATGGGTATCCATGGTGAACCGGGCGTCAGAAGAGGTAAAATTGAAGCAGCAGATAAAGTTATCGATGAAATTATGGATCCAATTTTAAAAGATATCCCTTACGTTTCAGGCGATGAAGTTTATGTTTTAGTGAATAGTTTAGGTGCTACACCACTCCTCGATCTTCATATCTGTTACAGAAGAGTTGCTCAGATTCTAGAAGAAAAAGGTATTAAAGTGTATAAAGCTTTAGTGGGTCCGTTTGCTTGCTCTATGGATATGGCTGGAATGTCAGTTACTTTATGTAAAGTAGATGATGAAATGAAAGAATTATTAGATTATCCATGTAATACACCTTATTTCACGCAGGTGTAAATAAAAATATCAAATAAACTTGTAAAGTCTCGGATCCTTTGTATTCGAGACTTTATTGAAGTTTCTGAAAAGGAGAAAATATGAGTGACTACATTTTAGATAAAACCTATTTTACAAATGTCATCAAAGATTTAATTCAATTGGCGGAGGATCGCAAAGATTACTTTACCGAATTAGATTCTGCCATTGGTGATGGAGATCATGGTATGAATCTGTCCATTGGTTTCAGAGAAGTGAATAAACATCTCGATGAATGGCAGAATGAAAACATTAATAATTTTTATAAAAAAGTAGGAACTGCTTTGCTTGATAAAGTTGGCGGTTCTTCCGGTCCATTATATGGAAGCTTTTTTATGAAATTTGGCCTTCCGATTAAGGCAAAAAGCGAAGATGAAGGTGCAACTTTTGAAGAATTTATCGAAATGATGGATACAGGCATTAAAATTATCCAGAAACGAGGTAAATCAACCACTGGTGAAAAAACGATGTTAGATACACTTATTCCGGCAGAAGAAGCCTTACGTACGGCTTACAAAGGCGGTGCCGCACCAAAAGAGGCAATGGCAAAAGCCGTTGAAGCAGGAAAAGCAGGCCTGGAATCAACGCGTAATATTGTTGCTACCAAAGGGCGAGCCATGCGTTTAGGTGAAAGAGCCATTGGTCATTTAGATCCGGGAGCGGCTTCTTCAGCAGAAATTCTAGAAGTTTTTTATAATAATATGCCTTAAGCAAGAACTCGGTAATTTAAAGGTAAATCATTTTGTGCCGTCATTCTTTTGAGTGACGGTTTGTTTCAATTTAAAATGAAAGTGTGATTTTATGAAAAATACAATCAATATACGATGCCGAAAATGTCATTATGAAAAAGATTTTTATTTAGGGGTCGGCTTAATTCATTCGGGAGCACCGGATTTTGATTCAGAATATGCTGTTATTCCAAAATTAATGGAATCTTCGGAAATGCTCGAATCTGCACGTCATATGGTCAATGATGAAGGTGGATGCTTTGAGAGCGATTATCAAAAAGGGTTGTACATTTGTCCAGTTTGCGGTGCCTTTCATAAACGTTTTGTTTATACAATCCGATGGGATGACGGACAAATTTATACACCGGAATATCGTTGTACTTGTGGCGCAATATTGATTTATCAAGATCTAGATCATTTTGAAGTTTCGGATCATGTTTGTCCGGAATGTGGTTATCACAGTTTATACGAGGGTGTTTCACAATTTTCGCCCCTTGAGAATGAAGAATAATAATGAATATCC
>JAVXTS010000071.1:0-5596 GCA_036642535.1 Eubacterium sp.
TTTTCAAACTTCATTATTATCCATAATTTTGCATCACTATTTTTAAAAATTCATCATGATCACCAATCTCAATCAGATTTTTACCGATGCGTATTTTATCCAGACATTCCTTTAACTTACCTTCTGTAAAATCATTATTTAAACAATTGGTATGCAAATAAATATCACCACCAAAATTTTCTATTCCAACCAGATTATTGACATTACCGGTTCCAAAAGGGACATCGGAAATCAGAAGAATATCGGCATCTTTCATCAATGCCAAATTTTCTTTCTGCTTTTCCATAGAAATTGACGTAAAGGGTTTTTCAACGACTATCTCTAATCCCAATGATCGACACACGAGCCAGTCATCACTACCTTCGTTAATGACTCCTGCGGTTACTTTATGCCCCATATCATCCAGTTCTTCAATGACTTTTAGTGCTCCATTTCCACCACAAATAACGTGAATATGGAGTGGATGCTCTGTTTCATAAGGTTTTAACACTCGAATCGGAATGACTTCCGGTTTTTCGAAAATTCGATTATTTCGGATAAACATTTTCATTTTATATAGTTTTCTTAAATTTTCTTTGACAATTATTTCTTCCGGAAGACCGTCCGCTACAGCACAACCACCTTGGATCATGATTAGGCGTTTGCAAAAACGTGCAGCTAAATTAAGATCGTGAAGCACGGCAACAACCGTCATATTATCCTCTTCATTCAATTGCTTGATCAGCTCCATAATCTGGATTTGATGATGCACATCAAGAGCAGATGTCGGCTCATCCAACAGAATAATATCCGGTTCTTGGGCAATCGCTCTGGCGATAACAACCCGCTGTTTTTCACCACCACTTAATTCATTAAACAAGCGGCCTTTAAACTGCAATGTTTTTGTCATGTTCATGGCACGTTCAACAATTTCATAATCCTTGTTGCTTTCTTTATCCCGATAACTCAGATATGGATTTCGGCCCATCAAAACAATATCTTCAACCGCAAAATCGTAATCAATATTGAAAGACTGGGGCACAACCGCAATCAATTTTGCGCGTTCCTTCTGTTTGAGTGCCTTATTATCCTTTCCTTCAATCATAATTTTACCGCCGGTAATCGGAATAAGGCCGGACAAACATTTCAGCAAGGTTGATTTTCCAGTACCATTGGAACCGATAAGTCCCACAAAATCACCTTTATAAATATCTGCCGAAAAGCCTTTAATAATGGGTTTACCCGGATACCCCGTACAAACCGATTCAAATTTTAAAATCATAGAATTATCCATTTTTTAGGCCCCTCCCTTTTTAGATTTACGCAGGAGATAAATAAAAAACGGTCCACCAAAAGCGGCGGTAATGATCCCAACCGGAATTTCTTGGGATGAAATCGACCGTGACAAGGTATCACAAATGATTAGAAAAGTGCCTCCGAATACTAGCGAAAAAGGAACAAGTACACGATGTTTCGGACCGGTTAACATACGGACAACATGGGGCACGACAAGACCTACAAACCCGATAATACCAGTAACTGACACAACGGCAGCTGTAATAATTGATGATGCAATCAGCACTTTCTTTTTAAGAAATTCTGTATTGACACCGAGCTGTGTAGCTGCATCTTCACCAAGAAGCATAATATCCAATTCTCTTAACGAAGTAAATAAAATAATCATCCCAATAATGATATATGGGAGCACAATGAAAACCTGATTCCATCCTTTTCCATTGAGGCTACCCATTGTCCAAAACATTATCTGATTCATATTTTGAACGTTAAAAATCATAATCAGTGACATAAATGCACTAAGGGATTGTCCCACGGCAATTCCACTTAAAAGGAGTGAGGCAACAGGAACTTTTCGTCCAACTCTGGAGATGTTGTAGACTAAAATAATCGTTAAAAATGCACCTAAAAAGGCCAACAGTGCTGTTCCGTTAAGTCCCAATAAACTTCCGGATAAATGACAAACAATACCGATGGCTGCGCCCAATGCCGCACCGGAAGAAACACCAAGAATAAAAGGATCCGCCATTGGGTTTTTAAAAATCCCTTGATAAGAGGCACCACAAACAGCCAATGCTCCCCCAGTCAGAAAACCAAGAATAACCCTCGGCAAACGAACATTCCAAATAATGGCGATATTTCCCGGTGCTATTCCGTCCATATTCACCGGAATACGTAATATTTCGTGAAGTAAAATACGGTTGGCATCATTAAACGGAATAGAGGTGATGCCACTGATTGTAGAAAAATAAATCAGTAAAAGACATCCGACAATGGACAATGGCATCGTGTATTTTCTCAATATTTTTTTCATAGACCTCTCTCCTTCACTTTTTGAAATTACCTTTTATTTAAATTGTTCAGGATAAACGGCCGCTGCCAAAAGTGCTAATCCGTCAACAATGCGTGGCCCAGGGCGCTGGATCAAATCACTGTCGGGTGATAACATTTCGTAATAAACAATCCCATTATTTTTAATGGCATTCACTTGATCAAATCCCGGTACTTTTTTAATCTCGTCAGGTTTTGTGAAAAATGACACATAAACATCCGGATTTTTAGCAATAATCTGTTCGACACTCAGTTGTGGCCAAGCTGTTCCTGCATCAGAGGCAATATTTTTTGCATTGATATCTTTTAACATATTTCCCAAAAGCGAATCATCACCGGCGCTGTAATATTGTCCGATATCGATAAAAATTGATTTTTGAACATTAACTTGAGATGCTTTACCTTTAATTTCTTCATACTTTTTCGTCATTGCTTCGGTTTCTGTTTTTGCTTTATCGTTGGCATTGACTATTTTTCCTGTATTGATCATTGTCGTTTCAATGGCATCAACTGACATCGGTGTATACACCAACACCTTTGCTCCTGTTGCTTCAATTTGTTTACAGACATCTTCACTGATTAAATCTCCCGCTAATACAATCTCCGGTGCTAATGAAATAATCTTTTCTAAATTAGGATTATTATAATCCCCAATAGTTGGAATCGACCCTGCTTCTTTTGGATAATTACAATAATCGGTACGTCCAACAACTTTGTCTCCGACGCCTAATGAAAATAATATTTCTGTATTTGCCGGTGAAAGTGATACAATTTTTGTCGGTTCTTTTTCAATGCTTACCTTATGACCAACATCATCGGTAATCGTCACCGGATAGGTTGTGTCTCCGGTGGTTGCGCCGACTGTACTATTGTCTTTCTGGCTTTTCTGACCACATCCAACCGTCGTGAGCAACAAAATACTACACATTAAAAAACTTAGTACGCTTTTCAAAATTCTCTTTTTCATTTTCATCCTCCTCTAGAATGCATTTATACAAAAAACAATAAAACCGACCTCAAAAAGGTCGGTTTTAAAATAGACCGTATAATTATTGCTATTTTCTTCTACTTCCCTCCGAAGCGATACTATTGTTTTGATCGTATCGTAAGTATTCTGGCTTATGCTTCTCTCTTCATTCTTCCTTCCCATCAGACTAAAACTGACAGTGGTTTATGAGAATTATATCTGCAATTACAGTAGCGGGGGCTGCAGCGGATTTTTACCGCTTTCCTTTAATCAAAACATTTTATTTAATTAGTTGTTTTTATTTACCGTTTACAGTTTAACATAGAATTTTTCAAAATACAACTTTTTTTTATTCCCCTAAATCTTCTTTTAGCGGTACTGTAACGGTTTTATCATAAGATGCAAAAGCATCATCTACCATCTTTTTATCCGGTGCTTTCGTTAAAATACTGATCACCGGTACCATAATAAGTCCCGCTAACATCGCTACAGCTCCTGCGTTAATTGGTGACTGTAAAAATGGTGGAAAAGCACTTCTAAAGAGCATATTGCTGGCCATCAAAACCGTGCTAAAAATAAAGGTCGTCCAAACGGCTGCACATGTTGTCCGTTTCCAGTACAAGCCATACAGAAATGGTGCTAGAAAGGCTCCAGCCAGTGCTCCCCATGAAATACCCATCAGCTGGGCAATAAACGTAACGGAACTTTTATACTGAACCACCGCAATTATAACGGAAATCAGAATAAAAACAACGATCAAACAACGAATCACAAAAACTTGTTTTTTATCATCCATATCTTTCATAATATTATCTTTAATTAAATCAAGTGCTAAAGTAGAACTGGATGCCATTACCAGAGAAGATAAGGTCGACATTGATGCGGACAACACTAAAATAACCACAATTCCGATCAATAATGACGGTAAATTTTCGAGCATTTTAGGAATAACCGCATCGTATCCATCGGCTGCAATATTAATTTTATCAGCATAGAGACGTCCAAATCCACCTAAGAAATACGAACCTCCGGCAACAATAACCGCAAAAATAGTAGAAATGACCATCCCTTGATTAATGGAATGTTCATCCTTAATGGCGTAAAATTTACCCACCATTTGAGGAAGCCCCCATGTGCCCAATGATGTCAAAATTACAACGCCTAAAAGTTCCAGAGGATTCGGCCCAAAGAAGGATGCAAAGACACCCTGTTGGGTTGATACTGCCGCATCGTTAACCATAGATAACGCATTTAACGATGCCATAAAACCGCCATGACTTTGCAATATTGCGGCAATAACGGCAATGATACCACCAATCATAATAATGCCCTGAATAAAATCATTAACAGCAGTTGCCATGTATCCGCCTGCAATTACATAAACCCCGGTTAAAATGGCCATAACCACAATACAAACGGTATAGTCAATATTAAAAGCCATGCCAAACAAGCGCGACAAGCCATTGTATAAGGATGCGGTATATGGAATCAAAAATACAAAGGTAATAATCGATGCCCCTATTTTCAATTTGTTACTATTAAAGCGTTTTCCGAAAAATTCCGGCATGGTTGCCGTATCAAGATACTGAGTCATAATTCGGGTTCGTCTCCCTAAAACAACCCACGCTAAAAGAGATCCTAAAAAAGCATTTCCCAACCCGATCCATGTGGATGCGATACCGTATTTCCAACCAAATTGACCGGCGTAACCTACAAAGATAACGGCTGAAAAATAAGAAGTACCATAAGAAAATGCCGTTAACCAAGGACCTACCGAGCGGCCTCCCAATACAAACCCATTAACATCTGATGTGTGTTTTCTGCAATAAAACCCAACTGCGACCATCATTGCAAAAAAGATCACCAATAAAACAATTTTTTCTGTCATTTGAAACACGTTCCTTTCATTTTTTGCGGTTTTACCGCTTGCAAAAGCACAAATCAAAAATGTCCTCAGAACTGTTTTTTGACAATAAAAAAACCGCCCTCCGAACAGAGGGCGGATATAATCCGCGGTACCACCTCATTTTCGTGTCACTTCGCAGCTGACACGCTCTTAAAGTACGGCGCCTAATAGACGCTTATACTCCTTACGCTTTAACGGGCGCACCCGTTGTAGCCTACTTGGATAAAATCCTTTCGGTACACCACTCGCAGAATGTATTCAAAATATATTGCCTCGCTGTCTCACACCACCCGACAGCTCTCTTTCAGGTTTCTACATTTTTACTTCTTTCCGGTCATTGTCTTTCGTTTGTGATTTCAATTTCTAAATTTTATCACGTTATTAGCCGATTGTCAATG
>JAVXTS010000072.1:0-5552 GCA_036642535.1 Eubacterium sp.
TTTTCTGGACATAAAAGGATGCAGAATTTTTTGATTTACTCACTGTTAGCTTCATGGCAAACACCTCCGATACCTTATTATACCACGTGTAGCCATAAATAGCTATATGCGCCATAAAAAAATTGACAAAAAATACAGGCTCTATGTAGCCTGAAAGGTATTTTGGGATGATTTAACGGCCAAACTTCCGGCTCAGCTACCGGCCTTTTTTTAGACCCGAGATAAAAGGGATCAATACGTTTTAAATTGCGAGTTAACATCAAATATGCTATACTAAAAGTAAATTATTTAATCAAATTGAAAAGGAATTAAAGATATAAAAAATGAAAAGGCGGGATGCATCTTTGAATACTTTATGGCCGATTTTGATCGTGATTGCGGCAAATACATTTTATAATATTTGTGCAAAGGAAATACCGGATAATGTACCGCCTTTTGCAGCTTTAACAATTACTTATATTTCGGCATCGATCGTATCATTGATTTTGTATTTTATAACAAATGGCTCCCATCATTTGATGGCGGATGTTCAAAAAATTAACTGGGCCAGTATAGTTCTGGGCATCTCAATTGTGGCGCTTGAATTTGGTTATATACAGGTTTATCGTGTAGGTTTTAATATTAGCATGGGTTCATTGATTGCGAACATCGGACTAGCGATGGTACTTATTTTTGTAGGGGTTTTTCTATATAAAGAAGTACTTACGGTGAACCAAGTGATTGGAGTTATTCTCTGTATCGGTGGTATGATTTTTTTAAACCGTTAAGATTAAAAAGTGACCTTTTATTGATGTTTGATAAAAGAGAGTGTATAATAAAAATGAAGTGCACCATTGTTTAAAATAAAAATAAATTTAAAAGAAACCAATGGAAGAAGGTATAAAATGAAATTTACAAATTTAGGAAACATTGATAAAGGTCGAGAAAATCTTGGAAGAGAAATGCCTGTCAGTATGTATCGATTATTTCAATATAAGATGCGAGATGTGTTGGAAGAAAAATATGGTGAAAACGAGGCAATTAAGATTTTTAGAGAAAGTGGAAAAGAAGCCGGAATTATTTTTGTCGGTGAAGTGCTGGATTGTTCATTAGATTTTTCAGGATTTGTGGCTCAGCTTCAAGAAAAACTTAAAGATTATAAAGTAGGAATTCTAAGAGTTGAAAAGTTTGAAGAAGATACCGGAGAGGCAGTATTGACGGTGGCAGAAGACTTAGATTGCTCAGGGTTAGAGGTCACTGGAAAAGTGATGTGCCATTATGATGAAGGATTTATCGAAGGAATTTTAAGTGAATATACAAAAAAACCTTATCAGGTAACAGAGGTTGACTGTTGGGGAACGGGAGCAAGAGTTTGTCGTTTTGAGGCAATCGTAAAATAAAATTAAGTAAGGGAGGGCTTTATGATAAATCAGGACATTCAAACTTTAGTAAATCAACTTGACAACATACTTTTAGGAAAACCTGAAAAAAATAAAATTGAAAATGTAAATGCCTGTTTAGCACTCCTTGAAGAAAAACTTATTAATTTATCTCAAAAGATGGAAGAAACAAAAGATTTTTCAATGCAATTAGCAGAAGGTCATTTAGATATAAAAATGTTATCTCGAGATAATTATATTTGTTTTGGTTTAAAAGAGATTCAAGCATCCTTATTGCATTTAACTTGGCAGGTTAAACAAATTGAAAAAGGTGATTATGGACAACAGGTTGATTTTTTAGGTGAATTCTCATTGACATTTAATCGAATGATTAAACGTTTGAAAGAGCGGGAAACAGAACTGGAAACCGATAAATTAACGGGTGCAAGAAACTTGGTTAAGTTTAGAATTGATGCGGTTAAAAAAATAAAAAATAAAAAAAGTAAATATGCACTTGTTCTGATTAATATTGATAAATTTAAAATTATTAATGACACCTTTGGATTTAAAAAAGGGGATGAAGTTATTTGTATTATGTCAGAATCAATCAAAAAAGTTTTAGACCCCAAAGAAATTTTTGGACGTTATGTTGCTGATCAATTTTATATCTTGCTAAATTATGAAAATCACAGAAAAACGTTAGAACGGATTAAAACAATATATGCGATAATAGAGGATGAATTTAAAGAAAAAATAAGTCAATATTATACATTAATTCTTTTATCCGGAGTTTATGTTATTTCAGAAAAAGAAAATGATGATGTGGAATTTGATATTTATACGAATAAAGCACGTTATGCTTTGAAAGATATTAAGGGGAAAACGGAAAACTCAATTTTATACTATAATGAAAAAATAAAACAAAAATTATTGGAAAGTATTGAGTTTGAAACAAAAATGAAAGCTGCACTTAAAAATGGTGAATTTGAAATGTATTTGCAGCCAAAATATAGTTTAAATGAAGAAAGAGTTGTGGGTGCAGAAGCCTTAGTTCGATGGAATGAGCCTGAAAAGGGATTAATTAGTCCTGATGCTTTTATTAAAATTTTTGAAAATAATGGTTTTATGGTTAAAATTGATTTTTATATGCTGGAACAAGCTTGTTTGACGATTCGAAAATGGCTTGATGCAGGAATAACACCGATTAATATTTCAGTTAATTTTTCGAGACTGCATCTAAATAATCAACGTTTTGTCAATGAACTTGTAGAAGTTCTTAATAAGTATGAAATTCCACCTCAATATATTGAAATTGAACTGACCGAAAGAATTTTTTTTGATAATACAAAATTATTAATTGAAGTGATGAATGAATTACATCACTATGGATTTAAACTTTCTATGGATGATTTTGGATCAGGTTATTCTTCACTTGGGTTATTGAAAGATTTACCGCTTGATATTATCAAATTGGATCGTACTTTTTTTACAGATTATACTGATTTAGAAAGAGGACATGCCGTTATCAAGGGTGTCATTGATATTGCTAAAACGCTAAATATTCAAACAGTTGCGGAAGGTGTTGAAACAGAAGAACATATTAAAATGTTGAAAGAATTTGGCTGTGATATCGTCCAAGGGTTCTATTATGGAAAACCGGTAACAGTAGAAATATTTAACCGATTAATGATGTGAAAATCGAGAATTGTCGCTGTTAAGGAAAATCTTGACAGAGACAATGATATTCTGTATAATAATCTAACGTAATCAATTCTTGAGAATGATGACGTTAGATTTTATTTTGCTATTAATTGCAGCAATGCAGTTAATATAGTTGATCGCACTAGATGGAGAGTTAGCGGTGCTCTGTAACCTGCAATCCGCTACAGCAGGGTTGAATTCCTTAAAGAGGTGCCGGTCTTTTGAAGTCTGCCGTAAGAAAGTAGTGTTGACGATTGGACCCTTCGCAATAGAAACTTATGAACCCTGTCAGGTCCGGAAGGAAGCAGCAGTAAGTAAGATCTTTTATGTGCCGGAGGATTATCTGATTAGAGCTAACTCCTTACGTAACGTTTGGAAGCTGGTTATCAATGAGAGGTGTGCGATCAAGTATAAAAACATAAAGAGTCTAAATAGAAAGCAATATAACCGAAATTCTTTAACAAGAAATTCGGTTTTTTATTTTTTGAAAAAGAATCTATCTAAAAAAGGCTTATTGAAAGAAATAGCCATAACAGCTTCAACTCAGGGAGTTACTCTAATTCAAATTGTCCAGTATAAAGTTGATAGTATTGGCCTCTCTGATCAAGCAATTCTTCATGGTTTCCCCGTTCAATAATTCGGCCGTTTTCGAGAACCATAATGGCGTCAGCGTTGCGAACAGTGGATAGACGGTGGGCAATGACAAAAACGGTACGGCCTATCATGAGTTTATCCATACCCTGTTCGATGAGCGATTCTGTGCGGGTATCAATTGAACTGGTGGCTTCATCGAGGATGAGTACCGGCGGATTGGCGACGGCGGCTCGGGCGATGGCCAGTAGCTGACGCTGACCTTGGCTCAGATTGGTGCCATCGGAGGTCAGCATGGTGTCGTAACCATGGGGCAGATGGCGGATAAAGAAATCAGCATTGGCAAGTTTAGCGGCGTTATGGATTTCTTCAGTCGTAGCATTTAAACGTCCATAGCGGATATTGTCCGCTACAGTGCCAGTGAAGAGATGTGTATCTTGAAGCACCACTGCAAGGGAATGTCTGAGATCAGCTTTACGGATTTCCTTAATATTGATTCCATCGTAGGTGATGGTGCCTTGCTGTATTTCATAGAAACGGTTAATGAGATTAGTGATGGTGGTTTTTCCGGCACCGGTGGAGCCGACAAAGGCAATTTTTTGGCCGGGTTTGGCAAAGAGTGTGATATCATGGAGCACCATTTTAGTATCACTGTAACCAAAGGAAACGTTGTTAAAACGAACATCACCAGAGACCTTTCTGTAAGTCTCAGAACCATCGGAGTTCGACTTTTTAAAGGCCCAGGTATTGGTGCACTCTGTACATTCAGTGAAACTTTTATCTGTATTTTCTCGAACGTTTACTAAAGTAACGGTTCCGTTGTCTTCTTCAGGTGTGCCATCGATAATTTCAAAAATACGTTCGGCACCGGCAAGAGCGGTGAGTAAGGCATTAAACTGTTGGGAAATCTGGGTGATGGGTTGTGAAAAGGATCGTGTATATTGTAGAAAAGAAGCAATCGAGCCTAAATCCATAGAACCTTGTATGACTAAAAGGGCACCAAAGGTGGCGGTGAAGGCGTATTGAACATAGGATAAATTTCCCATAATTGGCATTAAAACATTGGCAAAAGTATGCGCTTGAGTGGAGGCGTCACGGAGATTTTTATTGAGCATATCAAAGTTACTTTTCGCTTGATTTTCATGGCAGAATACTTTGACCACTTTTTGCCCCTCAATCATTTCTTCGATATAACCATTGGCGTTTCCTAAGGCTTTCTGTTGCGCTTTAAAGCCTTTTGCGCTTTTACTACCGACAATGCGGATAACAAAGTACATGATAATAAGCATACCAATAACAATTAAAGTGAGTATGGGACTGAGAATTAACATCATAATAAAAGTTCCGGTAACAGTAATAGCGGCAGTCAGCATTTGTGTCAGGCTCATGGAAATAGCTTCACGAAACGTATCCACATCATTGGTGTAACGGCTCATGAGTTCACCGTGGGTATGGGTATCGAAAAATTTGATAGGCATATCTTCCATGCTATTAAAAAGATCCGTTCTGACGGTGTTAAGCGTACTGTTTGAAATGACAATCATAATCCGATTATAGGCGTAACAGCTGACGGTTCCTACCAGATAAATGATCACCATAATGAATAACATTTGTAAAAAAGGAGCTAGGGCGTCCGGGGTTAACGATTTACCGATGAGAGGGATGAGCCCTTTGTTGATGATGGGTTTTAGAAAATAGGTACCAGCAACACCCGCACCGGAGCTGATTAGAACAAAGAAAATCACGAGGAGCAGGAGTACTTTTCGTCTGGCCATATAGCCAAGGATACGTAGCAATGTTTTGCCGGCGTTTTTAGGTTTTTGACGTGTTTTAGGTTGTTTTGCCATGATTTTCAGACGCTCCTTTCTGCTGTGAATAGTATACTTCTTGATAAATGGTGTT
>JAVXTS010000073.1:0-5233 GCA_036642535.1 Eubacterium sp.
TGGGTTCTCTACTTATACCACTGAGCCACTTCCGCATATAAAATATAAATGTGTTGCTTTTACCGACGAACAAATAATATTATAACTGTTTGTCATTATTTTGTCAAGCTTTTTTTAAGTGGTGCGGATGAAGGGAGTCGAACCCCCACATCGTAAGATACTAGATCCTAAGTCTAGCGCGTCTGCCAGTTCCGCCACATCCGCACGCAACGTCACTCAGACGAACTAAGCATCTGTATGTAACGTGCTCAATTATAATAACAAACTCTATGCTCACTGTCAAGAATATTTTAACCCTTTTTTTAAGAAATCGCTTTCTTCTTTTTTAAATCGAAACAAAAGCATCTTATCGCTACTTTATACTTCATTTAAGCATAAATATTGAGGCGATTTTCCCGTACAAATCCCATTAAAGTAACGCCATTTTTTCTTGCGAGTTGAACGCTGCCATGGGTGGGTGCAGAAATTGATAATACACATCGAATCTTATTTTTTATAATCCAAGTCATGACTTCACTTGGAATTCTTCCGGTTGTCAGAAGCATTTTTCCTTTGGGATCAATCTTTTTCATAATCATGCCGCCAAAAAGTTTATTATAGGTATTATAACGGCTCACATCATCATAAAAAAGAATGGGTTCCGTTTTTCTATAAAGCCCAATGCTATGAACGCCACCGGTATTGACAAATAACTCAGACTTTTTACTAAAGGTACCCATCGTTTCAAAAATACGTTGTAGCGTCATATCGTATTCGACTAATACTTCCTCAATGTTCTGATTGAGTTGATTCTTTTCTGATATTTGATGATTGAGCACAATACTTTCTTCTGATAGCTCAAACAAATCTTTTTCAACCGGCTTTTGGGGCTGTTTACTTTCGATGTAAAGGTCACTTCCATGCTCTTTTGTAATGATTTTTATATCGCTAATTTGATCAAACGCCGTAATCATTCCCTTGAGATAAAAAAATCCAACGGCTAGTTCTTTTAGGGATGAGGGTGTACACATTAAAGAAATCATTCTTTTTTCATTTAAATAAAGCGTCACCGGATATTCTTCAACGATTGGATCAAAAACAAGTTTACAGCCTTTTGATGTTATTTTTAAAATTTCTTCCTCTTTGATTGACATAATAAATTCCTTTTAAATGTTCTTTCAAGTCTTTTGGCGTATTCAGATTACAAAACATTTCCCAATTCGGACTAAATAATCGTGACACTATTTCTTCAATATAAGTAATTTCCTGATTTTCTAAATATTTAAAAATACTTTTTCGACCATTTTTAATGTATTTTTCCATTGAAGTCAAGAGCTCTTTTGAGTAAAACGCATTAAAGGGTTCAATCCACTCTTTGTAACGTGCCACACATCCATCATTCTTATCATTTTCCAGTTGTTCCATCATATACCCTATATAATCTAAATTATAATTTGGCATATCGCAGGCTGTAACATAAACATAATCGGATTGGCCGTATAGTAATGCTGTATAAATCCCGGTTAAAGAGGCGGGGGCATCAATCGCATCGGGATAAACACCAGATATACCTTTGATATCGTCAATATCGATTGAAGCACAACCGATGACAATAATTTCTTCAAATATTTCTTGCAATTGATCAATAACGGACTGTAAAAGAGTCTTTCCTGCAATTTTTAAATTTTTCTTATCATATCCCATCCGGGTACTTTTGCCACCAACTAAAATCGCTGCTGTTTTAAATTGATTCATCTTTCCCTCCCGGGAACTCAAAAGCTCCCTTCATCATAAAATGAAGGGAGTTTTGTTCTATTTTGCCTGCTCAATAAATACTTTACACACTTTAAACGGTGGGATTTTAGCAATGGGATCAACTTTACCACCGGTTAAGCAGTTTGCGCCTGTATCGCCATAGTGGAAAGGCATAAACAAAGTGTTCTCACGAATGCCTTTATTAAAGACTGCTTTTGCCTGAACTGATCCTCTTGGTGATGTGACTTGAAGGAGTTCTCCCTCAATTAAGCCACTACTTTTAGCTGTTTGAGGATTAATTTCAACAAAGGCTTCTCCTCGGATTTCCTCGATCCCGGCGGTACGTTTTGTCATTGTCCGTGTATGATAATGCTGTAAAATACGACCTGTCATTAAAATCATCGGATAGGTTTCATCCGGTAAATCTTCTGGATCGATATAATGTGCGACATTAAATGCCCCTTTACCTCTGGTGAATTTTCCTTCATGTAAGAAGCGTGTTCCTTCAGAATTTTTATCCGCACATGGCCATTGAATACGATCGCCTCGATCTAAACGTTCATGTGAAACGCCTGCATAACTCGGTGTTACTGCGGCAATTTCGTCCATAATTTCTGAACTGCTTTCAAAATCAAAACCTTTAGCGCCCATTAATTGTGCCATTTCACAAATAATACGCCAATCTTCTCGGGCTTCTCCCGGTGCTTTTACTGCTTTTCTCAACAATTGAATCCGTCGTTCTGTATTGGTAAAGGTCCCATCTTTTTCAGCATAGACGGTTGCCGGTAAAACAACGTCTGCATATTCGGATGTTTCGGTTAAGAAAATGTCTTGTAAAACAATGAAGTTTGCTTTTTTAAATGCTTTTTTAACATGATTGGTATCGGGATCAGAAACGAGTGGATTTTCGCCCATGATGTATAAGAATTTTACCGTTTGATCTTCAACATCACTGACAATTTCGGTAATGGTGCGACCGGCATTGGTGGGTAATTTTGATCCCCAAGCGGTTTCAAATTTCTTTAAAACGTCTGGATTGTTTGTTTTTTGATACCCTGTAAAATCGCCCGGAAGTGCGCCCATATCACAAGCGCCTTGAACATTATTTTGTCCACGTAGTGGGTTAACGCCACATCCTTCACGTCCAACTTTACCGGTTATCATCGCCAAATTGGCAACGGACATCACGCCGTCGGTTCCTGTCGCATGCTGTGTGACGCCCATCGAATAGAAAATACCGCCTTTATCTTTTTCGGCATACAATTTTGCGGCTTTTCGCATATCGGCTGGATCAACGCCACAAATTTCGGCACATTCTTCGACCGTAATCGTGCTTAAATAGTTTTCTAAGTCTTCAAAACCTTCGGTTCGTGATTCAATGAATGCGCGATCCTCAAGACCATATTCTAATATTGCTTTCATCATCCCATTAAGCATTGCTACGTTTGTACCGGGTCTGATCTGTAAATAAACATCGGCATATTTTGCTAATTCGATTTTACGGGGTTCTGCGACAATCAAGCATGCGCCTTTTTGAACTCGTTGTTTGATTTTCGCACCAATAATCGGATGTGTTTCGGTTGTGTTTGATCCGGTTACAAAAATAACATCCATTTTAGCGACTTCATCGATACTATTGGTCATCGCACCGCTACCAAATGATCGGGCAAGACCTGCGACTGTTGAAGCATGGCAAAGACGGGCGCAGTGATCTACATTATTGGTTTGGCCGACGACACGAATGAATTTCTGGAAAAGATAATTTTCTTCATTTGTACACCGTGCGGATGAAAATCCGGCGACTGCTTCAGGTCCTTCGTCAACTGCTTCTTTTAATTTTTCAGTAATTAAGGCGTACGCTTCTTCCCATGTTGCTTTTTCAAGGATACCCTTTTTACGAATCAAAGGCGTAGTTAAACGGTCTTTGCTGCCCACAAAATCATAAGCAAAACGCCCTTTAACACAGAGTAAATTATCATTGACGTTCCCGTTGACACTCATTACATCGGTGATCCGATTATCATGTATTTTTAGTTTTAACGTACAGCCGACGCCGCAATAAGGGCAAATCGTTTCAACGGTATCTGTATAGGATAAAGGCATGAATTTTTTAGGTGCCAATGCGCCTGTTGGGCACTCTGCAATACAATTACCGCAACTCACGCAATTCGTTTTCATGTCACCACGTTTCATATTAAAGACAGGATTAATGCTTGTTTCAAAACCACGGTCACATTTTGCTAACACATGGTTACATTGTAAATGTTCACAAACCTTTATACAACGGTTACATAAAATACATTTATTCGGATCATAGGTATAAAATGGATTGGAGTCATCAATTGGACGATTTTTGACCAACTTTTCTCCAAATGTTTTTACTTCATCATACTCGATACAATTACCATTATATTCCACAAATTTACAGGAGCCATATTTGTAGCAGGTAAAGCAATCAAACGTATGATCTGAAAAAAGCATTTTCAAGACAAAACGGCGTGCTTTACGGACTGCATCATTATTGGTATGAACAACCATCCCTTCGCTTGCCGGTGTTGAACAGGCTGTTTGTAGTTGTTTTGCGCCTTCAACTTCCACAAGACACATTCTGCAGCTTCCTTCAGGTGCAA
Source organism: Eubacterium sp. (assembly GCA_036642535.1). Lineage (GTDB taxonomy): Bacteria > Bacillota > Clostridia > Eubacteriales > Eubacteriaceae > Eubacterium. The sequence continues at coordinate 4,365 of JAVXTS010000073.1, forward strand.
AGTCTTTAAAATAACACAGTGTGGGAATATCGATATCAATTTGTTTTGCTGCATTTAATAGTGTTGTTCCTTCCTGCACGGTAACATTTTTACCATCAATATTTAAATTTATCATTCTCATTTCTCCTCAAATACTTTTCATTTCATATGATACATTTCATATGTTTAAATCCTATACCCTTAGTATCGCAGTATTTTTCCTCTTTGTCAATTATAAGCTCGAATATATTTTTTGCAATTTCTATTGATCTTTATTCCATTTGGGTATAATATATAAAAAGAGGATTACAATTTTTTTTAAGAAAGGATAAAAGGTATTATTATGGTTTACGAAATTTCAAAAGTAATTATTGAAAAATTAGAAAAGGCAGATTACACCGACGGAGGTCTTGCGACACTTTCGTTAGAAGAATTCCGAAACGTTGATGACGTTAAAGAAGCTATTTTAGAAATCGAAAAATTGGATGATTACAAAGATACAAAATTGGATCTTAATGAAGGAACTTTAATTCTTTCTGTTTATAATCCAAAAGAAGACATTGAAGGTTTTGCGGCACGTCATCCAAACAGTCAATCTTGTGGTGGAAGATAGTATTATGATTACGTTTTATTTGAGAACTCCTTTTAATTGGAGTTCTCTTTTTTTCAAAAAAATAAAAAAACCTGAATAATCAGATTATGTTTTAATAAATATGGTGGGGAAAGATGGATTCGAACCATCGTAGACGCTGTCAACGGATTTACAGTCCGCCCCCTTTAGCCACTCGGGCACTTCCCCAAATTAAAATGGAGCTGATGTCCGGACTTGAACCGGAAACCTGCTGATTACAAATCAGCTGCTCTGCCAATTGAGCCACATCAGCTTATTA
>JAVXTS010000074.1:0-5149 GCA_036642535.1 Eubacterium sp.
ATCCTTTATTTTTTGCGAGAGTAACGAACAATAGCACGTTTAGAAAAAGTAAAACGTTAAAAATGATTCGAAGATTGGGTGCGGAGTAAAAAAGCAACAAGGTCACAGAGTAGAGCACTATCTTCGATATGCATCTGTTCGCTGATTGTTTGGTCAAAAAGAATTTGAAAACTACCGGGAAATTCATCATCACCTGCCCAAAATTGGATTCGGACGGGAATACGTGGGGCAAAAAAAGCGTCAGCTGTAAGATCGGCTTTGTCATCAAAGCATGAAAAACCAACCTGAGGGAGTGCTCTTTTTAGGTTTTTTTTATCACAAGTATCATAAAAAAGTCCCATCGGTTCAATGACATGTGTCCGGATATTGGGATAAAAGATGGCGCCTTGAGGTTGGTCTTTATAAGAAACCCATTTTCCGGATAAGGGTAAAACGGTAGCGGCCGAAAAATAATTGAGTACAATAAGACGCCAACCGATCTCAGGTTTAAGAGTAGTTTGTGAAAAGCAAACAGTGCCATCAGGCCATGATACGTCAAAGGTTTGACCAAAAGAAGTTATGGTAAAAAGTTGTGTGCGCGCATCAAAAGGGCAACCGGTATTGTGAGCGATAAGAGGGGGTGTTAAGCGCTGAAAAATTTTTAGGCTTTTATTAAAAGCGATGCGGTAAGCACCATCATCATCGGGGCCAATCATATAGGGGTAAGGCATAGGCGGTTTCTCCTCGTATAAAATATCAGTATAGTATATCATACCTTAATTAGCGAATACATTTTTACAGGTACAAGTAAAATCAGATAGGATCGTTTTTATGTTGTGATAGAGTTGCCAAATTGGACACGATAGCAAAGAGATGAAAACCCATTATTCGTGTTGTAAATGCGTCGAGAATTGTAATAATTAACGACTCTAAAAATAATAGTTTGAACGCTTTCACGCATTAAATGCTCCAGTCACCATTTGTAAAAATAGGTATTTCGGTGCCGTCTTTTTCAATACCGATAATGCTGAGATCTTTGGTACCGACCATGAAATCAACATGGGTGGTGGAGTAATTAAGTCCGGCGGTTTTGAGTGCTTCGACAGAGAGTTTTGATCCGTTTTCAACACAAGTTGGGTAAGCAGCACCTAATGCAAAATGGCAAGAGGCATTTTCATCAAAGAGGGTGTTATAAAATAAAAGATTCATATCTGAAATAGGTGAATGATAGGGAACAAAGGATATTTCACCTAGTTGATTGGATCCTTCACTGGCTTCTACAAGGTTTTTCAGGGCATCCTGACCGATTTCAGCGTTATAATCAACGACTTTTCCATCCTTAAAAACAAAGGAGAAGTGATTGATTAATTGTCCGTTATAAACGAGGGGATGTGAGCTGACGAGGGTACCGTTGACTTGATCTTTATGAGGGGCAGAAAAAATTTCTTCGGTGGGAATATTCGGAAAAAATTCAATTTGATCAGAGGCTTTTTCACTGCCACCGGCCCAGATATGATTTTCTGGCATACCCACTTCTAAATGTGTCCCCAGACTATTTTTATAAATAAATTTTACAAATTGTTTCTTATTTAAAAAATTTGTTTTGTCTTCAAAGTTTTTATTAAAGGTATACCAAGCTTCAATAGGGTCATCTTGATCGGCACGTGTGGCTTTAAAAATAGCGTCCCATAGCATATCGACGGCGGTTTCATCTTCAACACCTGGAAAAACTTTGGTAGCCCAACCGATGGTGGGGACAGAAACGACACACCAGCGACATTCATTATTCATCATTGCCATGTGGTAAGATTCGGTAGCTTTTTGGATGGCACCGGAAGCGGTTTTGATTTTTTCGGGATCGACATCTTTGAGTAAATCGGGATCATCAGCATAGACGGAAATGACGGCGCAGCCTTTTTTAATGGTGTCATTTTGTTTGTCAACGAACCAAGGAGCGACTTCTTTAAAAACATCTAATGTAGCGTGGGTATAACGTATTTTACTGAATTTTTCATCGTTGTAATTTATCATGACGTCTCGGGCGCCGGCTTTATAGGCAGATTCTGCTAGAGCACGGGCAAATTCACTGCATTCGATGGGTGAATTAATAATAAGGTTTTGTCTGGGTTGGATATTAACACCAATTTTCACAGTGAGTTCAGCTAGTTTTTTCATATTATTTGTATGCATTATACTTCTCCTTTTTAATTGAAATGATTTAGAGATAATAAGGTTTATCGCCAAAAAGTAAAGATTGTATTAAATCAAGATTTTCGGTATGGGGCATGGGTGAATTTGATAAAGTACGATCGAAAACCATGAGATTGCGTTCGGGTTTTGTGTATAGGGGCCACTCAATCATATTTTTATAAATTTGGCCGAGATTAGGATCACCGGTTTTCATAAAATTAGTCCAGTGAGTTTGCATTTGATCGGATAAAATACTGATGCGGCTCATTTTTAATTGGCTAATGGCATTGCCAAAAACAAAGGGAAGCTCCAGTGAATGAGCGGTATCGAGGCCAACAATTTTCAAAATAGCGGGATCGTAATTAAAATTATAAAAATAGACGTGTAATCCTGCTGCAGAGTAAATATCTGCAAAAATACGCATGCCTAAAGTAAAACCGGTGTAATTGAAAATTTCTTCAATTTGTTTTTCAACTTTTCCATCGTCTTCAATTGGAAAATGTTCATAAATAGTGGGGACATTTTTAGCACCAAAAATTTCATAGGCCATCAATTGGTAACTACCGATATTGGCGTTATTTTTAATGAACAGACTGGATTCGTTGGTATTATAGCCGATGAGTAGATCAACGGGATTAAAATCACCTTCTCGAAGGGCTTTTAATGGATCTTTAGGGAGAACTACGCCATCGTACACGGGCCAGAATGAAAAACGCAGTGGGAGTAATTGATCGGCTTTAATCATGGATAAATAGGCCATGGCTTCTGCTGGTATTTCCCGTAATTTTTCGAGACCTTCGGGAGTATCGTCAATACCGAAAATACCGGAAAATTCTTCGCCCATAGCAATGGCTTTATCAAGATTGCCTTTTGTTTGTGTTGAAAAGGCTCCGATTGAAAGGATGGCGCCGCTTTCAATGACGGCACGTCTAAATAAGCCTTTTGCAAATGGGCTTAAAAGAAGTGCGGTTACGCTAAAAGCTCCGGCAGATTCACCGCCAAGTGTGACATTATCCGGATCGCCACCGAAGGCAAGAATATTTTCCTGAACCCATTTAAGGGCGAGGATTTGATCGAGTAATCCGTTATTTCCAGTGGTTTTATTTTCTGCCATCATGGCTTTTGTTGCTAGAAATCCGAGTGCGCCGAGACGATAATTGAGTGTGACAACAACAACGCCACGGTTTGTTATTTTGGTACCGTCAAACATCAGTTCACCACCGGAGCCGGTTGCAAAACCGCCACCATGGATATAGACATAAACGGGAAAAAGGTCTTCTTTGTGGGTGGACGGTGTCCAAACGTTGAGAAAAAGACAATCTTCACTCTTACCTTCGGTGCTGTACAGCGGTGGTATATCGGCAAGGATTCCGCCAAATTGTAGACTTTTAGGACCGAATTCAAAACAGTCACGATTTTCAAGCCAAGGTTCGATGGGAACGGGTGGTTTAAAACGTAAGTTGCCGACGGGTGGTTTAGCATAAGGGATTCCTTTATACGTGGTGACACCTTTTTTGTGAATGCCGGTGACAGGTCCGCAGGGAGGTGTCGCTGTTGGCTTTTCAGAAAAATTTAATTCGGATTCTTTGTTAATGGTGTTTAAAAATGATAATTCCATAAGTACGCTCCTTAGGTTAAAATAATGGGATTTTCGGTGTAATCACGGTGATAGCAGTATTTTTTTTCATTGTAAAGATTGAAAAGATCAGTCGCACGGACATCAAAATCGAAAAGTGCTTTTTGATCGGGGGTTAATCGGTTGAGGTTGGGTCCGGTATTTGTGATGATGGGCATATCTGAGGTGGCCTTAATTTTTTTTAGCAGGCATTGTCCTTTTTTGTTGAAGCCTAAAACACGTAAATAGGGGATAAATTCGCGATCATTAAAGCGATTGAGATCCTCTTTTTTGAAATCTAGGATGAGATTCATTAAAATACGGCGGATACGGCTCTCAGGCATACGCTTTGAAATTAAATGGTTAATTATTGCTTGGACGTCACCCTCGTATTCTAAGGCTTTTTTTAGCTTAAATTCGAGGCCTTCACTAACATAGGGATAACAGGTTAAAGTATCGGGATTTTTTAACATTAATGCGTTGCGTATGGCGAGGGTATAGTTTTCATTTGATCGAATATTATGATTGTTTAGTTCGTTTAATAAAAGTTCGGGTGGATAAGGAAGTTGCTCATTTAGAAAAGAATCGGCGCCCTTATTTTTGAGTGCCTGTCTCAATGCAGTGGCACTGGCAAAACTCTTTTTTTGGGTCTTTTCATCATGGTATCCACTACCATGGCGTGGGATAGTAATGGGGGTGATGGTACTTTTACTGCGCAGGAGAGCCTTCAAATATTCTATACCCAAAATATTATTAGGTTCACGCAGACAAGCGGCCGTTTTTTCATCATAAAGTTTTGAAAGTGCAAGTTGACGTGCTTTTGGAAAAGAAAAACCAAAATTTAAAGCTATTTTTAGTTCGGTTTTAAAAGCCTTTGTTTCGTTATTTAAAATTTCGGCACAAGTTTGCATTAGTGGGAGATCACCACTTTCAGATCCAAAGGAGAGCGCATCACAGCAACCAATATGGTTTAAAATTTTGAGTGCACCGTCGGCAAAGTATTCGGCACTTTGGGCAGCGTAGGCATAAGGTAACTCACAAACAAGATCAACACCGGAGCAAAGTGCGGTTTCGGTTCTAAGCCATTTGTTGACAAGAGCAAAGCTTCCGCGCTGGACAACACTACCACTCATCAAAGCAAAAACACAGTCCGGTTGGATCATTTTTTTTGACTGTTGAATGTGATAGGCGTGTCCTTTATGGAAAGGGTTATATTCAGCAATAATGGCGAGCGTTTGCATTTTTACCTCCGATGATCATTTTTTAGTTCAAAAAAATAAAATAGTAATGGAATTCTGTACTTTTAACTGTTATTATATACTAATGTAGTATAATAATAAATTGTTTATGAAAAAAAAGACAATA
>JAVXTS010000075.1:0-5134 GCA_036642535.1 Eubacterium sp.
AAAGTTTGTTTATGAAGGAGAAAACATGAGAAGTGATGCGATAAAAACGGGGGCTCAAAATGTGCCGAAACGAGCATTGTTGAGGGCACTTGGTTTAACGGAAGAGGAAATGTCGAGACCGCTTATCGGGGTAGTTAATTCATATAATGAGGTAGTTCCGGGTCATATTAATTTGGATAAGATTACGGAGGCAGTCAAAGCTGGGGTTCGTTTGGCTGGAGGCACTCCCTTGGAATTTCCGGCAATTGCAGTGTGTGATGGAATTGCGATGGGGCATCAAGGAATGAAATATTCGCTAGTTACAAGGGATCTGATTGCGGATTCGACTGAGGCGATGGTGATGGCTCACGCTTTTGACGGGCTTGTGATGATTCCAAATTGCGATAAAAATGTTCCGGGTCTTTTGATGGTGGCGGCAAGACTTAATATTCCAACGGTTTTTGTGAGTGGCGGTCCAATGTTGGCAGGGCGTGTCGATGGTCAGAAAACCAGTTTTTCTACGATGAGTGAGGCGGTTGGAAGTTATAACGCAGGAAAAATGACTGAGTCCAAACTTGAGGAATATGAGTGTGGAACATGTCCGACTTGTGGATCTTGTTCGGGAATGTACACAGCAAATAGCATGAATTGTCTGACAGAAGTTCTTGGAATGGGACTTCGTGGTAACGGAACAATTCCGGCGGTTTATTCGGAACGGATTGTTTTGGCAAAACATGCGGGAATGCAAGTGATGGAAATGCTTAAAAAGGATATTCGTCCTAAAGATATTATGACTGAGGATGGGTTTAGAAACGCATTAACCATGGATATGGCATTAGGTTGCAGTACGAATTCGATGCTTCATTTACCGGCGATTGCTCATGAATGTGGAATTGATCTTAACCTTGAAATAGCAAATGAAATTAGCAGTAAAACGCCTAATTTATGCCATTTGGCTCCGGCAGGTCGGACATATATGGAAGATTTAAATGCAGCAGGCGGAATTTATGCCGTGATGGCGGAAATTAATAAACTAGGTTTGCTAAAAACGGATATTGTGACGACTACAGGGAAAACCATTGCTGAAAACATTAAAGAGGTTAAAAATCTTAATACGGATGTGATCCGTCCAGTGGATAATCCTTACAGTAAAACGGGTGGTATTGCAGTACTTAAAGGCAGCCTAGCACCAGATACTTGCGTGGTTAAACAATCGGCTGTATTGCCAGAAATGCTGGTACATGAAGGCCCAGCAAAGGTTTATGAGAGTGAAGAAGCGGCTCAAAAAGCGATTAACGGAGGTGAGATTACTGAAGGTGATGTAATTGTTATTCGTTATGAAGGACCAAAAGGTGGACCTGGAATGCGGGAAATGCTTAATCCAACTTCTGCGATTATGGGAATGGGGCTTGGTAACTCGGTTGCGTTGATTACAGATGGTCGTTTTAGTGGTGCGACACGTGGTGCTTGTGTCGGTCATGTTTCACCTGAAGCGGCTGCGGGTGGTCCAATTGCTTTTGTGAAAGATGGGGATATGATTACCATTGATATTCCTAATCGGTCGATTGAGTTAAAAGTTAACGATGATGAAATGACAAAACGTCGTGAAAATTGGGTGCCGAAAGAACCGGATATTAAAACGGGTTATTTGGCACGTTATGCAAAACAAGTGTCTTCTGCAAATAAAGGGGCTATTTTAGAATAATTTATTTTAATAATAATTTGAAATTTGGATGGGAGTGAATGAGGATGGATAAAGTTGAAAAATTGCTTGGTTCGGATATTGTTGTGCGATGTCTTGAAGAACAAGGAATCAAGCATGTGTTTTCGTTTCCGGGAGGGGTTGTGATTCCTTTATTCGATGCTTTTTATCGTATGGATCATGATATCGAACAGATTGAACCGTGCCATGAGCAAAATGGTGTTCATGCGGCAGATGGATACGCTCGGGCGAGTGGAACGGTGGGGGTTGCCATTACAACATCGGGTCCGGGTGCGACAAATGCTATTACCGGTATTGCAAATGCTTATTTGGATTCGGTGCCTTTAGTTGTTTTTACCGGACAGGTGGCGCAATCACTTTTAGGCAAGGATTCTTTTCAAGAAGTAAATATTACCAGTGTGACAATGCAAATTACAAAGCATAATTTTTTAGTAACAGATATCACAATGTTGGCGCCAACGATTAGAGAATCTTTTAATATTGCGGCTTCCGGTCGTCCGGGTCCTGTTGTTATTGATATTCCCAAAGATATTTTTATGACAGAAACGGAATATATACCAATTAAAAATCATGATCATGTTTCACGCTATCCTCAGCCACGACGGGACTCATTGGTTCGGGCATCGGAATTTATTAATAATGCAAAACGACCGATTATTTATGCCGGTGGCGGAGTTCTTAAATCGGGTGCTAGCGAGGAATTGGTTGCTTTTGCGGAAAAAACAGGTATTCCTGTGGCAAATTCACTGATGGGTTTGGGATGTATTCCAAGAAATAATCCTTTATCGTTAGGGTTTGTAGGAATGCACGGTTCTCAAGAATGTAATCTAGCAGTTATTAATTGTGATACATTGATTGCCATCGGTGCACGATTTAGTGATCGTGTAACGGGCAATATCAATGAATTTATGCGGGACAAAAAGATTATTCATATTGACGTTGATCCGACAGAATTTGAAAAAAACATTCAGGCAAATGTTCATATTCAAGCAAATATAAAAGATGTTTTACCAACACTATATAAATTGGTTGAAGAAAAAAAATATCCGAAATGGTATAGCCAGATTGCAGAATGGCCTTTGCCAAAACCGCCTAAAGATGATTATAATCCTAAAAATATGTTGGAGCATATTAATAAAATTTATGACGATGCATATGTTGTTACTGAAGTTGGTCAACATCAGATGTGGGTAGGCCAATATTGGCAATTCAAATTTCCAGGACAATATGTAACTTCCGGTGGTTTGGGGACAATGGGTTTTGGTTTAGGTGCAGCAATTGGAGTGCAACTTGCCAAACCGGATAAAGAAGTTATTTTGATTGCGGGTGATGGCAGTTTCAGAATGAATTGTCAGGAATTGATTACGGCAAAACGGTATAATTTACCGATTAAAATTTTTTTATTTGATAATCAAGCCCTAGGAATGGTACGTCAGTGGCAAAAATTGTTTAATGAAAAACGCTATGCGCAAACAGATCTAAATCAAGGGACAACGGATTATTTAAAACTGGCAGCAGCAAGTGGTATCCCGGGTTTTGAAGTGAATAATCTGAAAGAACTTGATAATGCATTGGAATCGATAAAAAATATGAACGAACCGGTTCTGATTCATTGCAATATTTCAAACGAAGAAGGTGTTTATCCAATTGTTCCGGCGGGTAAACCGATTGATGAAATTTATTATGAATAGAAGAGAAACCCAAGATTCCGAATATAATGATAGGAATCCTTGGGTTTTTAACTTTTTGGGTTTAAAAAAAGATAAAAAAGAGGTATAATAAAAACAAGTATTTAGCTTTATAAGTTTATCTGAATAAGTAGGAGTTGTATAGACAACCTGCCATGTTTATCCCCAAATAAACAATAGTTAAAAATTGAAGAAAGTGGTGATTATTTTGAAAAAATGGAGATGTACAGTATGTGGTTATATTCATGAAGGAGATACACCGCCTGAAAAATGTCCGATTTGTGGTGTTGGACCGGATAAGTTTGAATTAGTTGAAGAAACTAATTTAAAAAAATGGAAATGCACAGTGTGTGGTTATATTTATGAGGGAGATACACCGCCTGAAAAATGTCCGATCTGTGGTGTCGGTCCTGATAAATTTGAACTTATTGAAGAACCGTCCGATAACGATGGTATTTCATCGGAGGAGAAGGATCGGTTACAAGGTTTACTGTTTAATTTAAGCTATGGTCTTTATATTATTTCATCAAAAGATGGTGAGAAACTGAACGGAATGACATCCAATAGTTTTATCCAGATTACAGATGCGCCTTTAAGGGGCTGTGTAACTATCAGTAAGGGAACACGTACAGCCGAAATGATCCATCAATCGGGTATTTATGGTGTATCTGTTCTCAATCAGGAAAATCATAAATTGGTACAACACTTTGGATTTCAGAGTGGACATACAGTTGATAAATTTAAAGATATTTCTTACATTACTGGCGAAAAAACCGGTTGTCCGGGAATTCCAAGTACCTTATGCTTTATTGAACTTGAGGTTGAAAAAACGATTGATCTGGATACACACTATATGTTTATTGGTAAAGTGGTAGGTGGTGAAAATTTCCAAAAGGGTGAACCGATGACCTACGCTTATTATCGCGCAACACGTTAAAGTAAAATAAATTTTATTAAGTTATAATGTCATAAATGATGAAATAGGGGTGATTAGAAAATGAATGAATGTACTATTATTACAATTGCACGTCAATTTGGTAGCGGTGGAAGAAATATCGGTCAGAAATTAGCCAAAGCGTTGGAAATTCCTTTTTACGATCAGGAATTAATTGATGAAGGCGCAAAAGAAAGTGGCATTAACCGAGAAATGGTCAAAGATTTAGAAGAATCACCGACGAATTCATTACTTTATTCGATTGCAAGTAGCTCTTTATTTGGAACAGGTCATTTTTCGCCAACCATTGATTTGCCAATAACGGACCGTCTTTTCTTAGCACAATCGGATATTATCCGCAATTTTGCGGATAAGGGATCTTGTGTTATTGTTGGTCGATGTGCAAACTATGTTTTGAGAGACGCTTATGATACGATTGATGTATTTATTCATCGTGATTTTGATGAACGTGTGAATCAAGTTTCAAAGCTTTATGATCTTACGATGAAAAAAGCTGAAGAAACGGTTAAAAAGATTGATAAAAAACGGAGTAGCTATTACAGTTATTATACGGATAAAAGATGGGGACAAGCAGAAAACTATGATCTTTGTCTTAATAGCGGTCTTCTGGGTGAAGATAGCACGGTTGAAATTATTAAGGCATTTATTGATAAACGAAAGTTGCGTAAAAAAACAAGAGGTTAAAAATAGAACAATAAAAAGCAGAAGATTGACCGAATTTCGGTGGGTCTTCTGTTTTTTTGAGGGTATAAAAGAATTATAATCGATTTATAGCGCATGTAAAATGAT
>JAVXTS010000076.1:0-5015 GCA_036642535.1 Eubacterium sp.
TAAACTCTTTTGAAAGGAGGTGTTATAAAATGATTCGAAAAGTTTTAAGAGTAGCATTTGCTATTTTAGGGCTTCTGACAGGTATTGCGATAACAAACATATTGGTAACAAGTGAGTGGGTTATATCAGTTTTACCGGTTCAAATCACGCCGGAAATTGAACTGGGTGCTTATATCTTTTTCACTCTTTTATTTGGACTTATCTTTTTTATTATTTTTCCACTCATCGTTGTCGGTGTTAAAAAACTCACACAACTTATTGAAACCAGTATGGAAAATGTGCGTATGGTAGATATTGCCCTCAGTGTAGGCGGTTTATTAATCGGCTTGCTGATTGCGATGCTCATCAGCTTTGCATTTTACCAAATTCCATTTCCTTGGCTTAGCAGTCTTTTAACCGCCATTGTGTATATTGTTTTTGGCTATTTGGGATTCACCCTTCCCCTGCGAAAACGTGACGATATTATCACCGCAGTGCAGTCAAACAAGCGTGAACGTGAACCCTTATCGAGCCGAAAAAATGCGAAGAAAAAAGGGATGATATCCACAAAAGTAATTGATACAAGCGTTGTTATTGATGGCCGTATCTATGATATCTGTAAATCCGGTTTTATAGAAGGAACCTTACTCGTTCCTGTTTTTGTACTCAATGAATTACAGCTCATTGCTGATTCGTCAGACGATCTTAAACGGAACAGAGGTCGTAGAGGACTTGATATTATTAACAAAATGCAAAACGATTTAGATGTTCAAGTTCAGATATCAGAAGAAGATTATGACGATATCCAAGAAGTCGACGCAAAACTTGTTCGTATGGCAAAAGAAACAAAATGCAAAATCTTAACCAATGATTACAATCTTAATAAAGTAGCAACCGTTCAGGGCGCCGAAGTTCTCAATATCAATGAATTAGCCAACGCCGTTAAACCCATCGTATTACCGGGAGAAGAAATGAAAGCGCTACTGGTTAAAGTTGGAAAAGAATCGGGACAGGCCATAGCCTATTTGGACGATGGAACCATGATTGTTGTTGAAAACGGACGGAAATATATCAATGATACCATTATTGTTATTGTTACCAGTATTTTACAAACCGCAGCCGGACGTATGATCTTTGCAAAACCGAAAAAGTAAAGAAAAAGTGAGGGATATTTGTGAATTTGCCTGAGAAATTTAGAGAAAAGATGCAGCATCTTTTAGGCTCTGAAGAATTTGAAAAATTATTAGACGCTTATGAATATCCCACTAGCAAGGGGATACGTGCCAATACATTAAAAGCAACATCCGACGAAATGAAAGCATTAATCCCCTTTGAACCCGAACCTGTCCGGTGGTGTCCCACCGGTTTCTATATTGATAATAATATCCGTCCCGGTAAAAACCCCGCCTATTACGCAGGACTGTATTATGTCCAAGAGCCAACGGCGATGACATCGGTAGAGGCTCTTGCCCCTAAACCGGGAGACTGGGTGCTTGATCTCTGTGCGGCACCCGGCGGTAAAACCACACAGATTGCCTGTAAACTACAAGGCAAAGGCCTACTGGTCGCAAATGAACTTATCAATAGTCGTGTGGATATGCTCGCGCGCAATGTTGAACGCATGGGGATTACCAATGCGGTAATCCTTAATGAATTTCCGGAACGCTTAACCGCTCATTTCTACGAACGATTCGACCGAATTCTGGTAGATGCACCTTGTTCGGGTGAAGGCATGTTTCGAAAGGACAGTGGAGAACTGGCTGCGTGGAGTCCCGAAAGGGTCACACGCTGTGCCGAACGTCAAATGAAAATCTTAGAGACCGTTGATAAACTCCTTAAACCCGGGGGAATCATGGTCTATTCAACCTGTACCTTTTCACCTGAAGAAAACGAACAGATTATTGAAAATTTCCTGGGCAATAAGCGCTATACATTATTACCGATTGCGCTTGAAGGCATTACGGATGATGGCCGACCCGAGTGGACAGTTAACCACCACCCTGATTTGGTTAAAACCAAACGAGTCATGCCTTTTCATGTAAGGGGAGAAGGTCATTTTATTGCGAAACTGCAAAAAGAAAGAGCCTGTCCCTCAGAGAATGAAGCGATCAAACTTAAAGGGAAATCACGTTTGCAAAAAGCACTGAAAAAAGATCTCAAAGATTATGAAGATTTTGCGACAGCTTATTTTAAAGATTTAAGATTTGAAAATCTTTATATTGGGGGCGATAAACTCTATGGGTTCCCAGAAGGTCTAAACCTTTCGGATATTGAGGGCTTAAAAGTATCTAGAGCCGGGATTCATCTGGGTACCATGAAGAAAAATCGATTTGAACCGTCGTACACATTGGCAATGACGCTCAAGCAAGAACACTTTAAAACATGCTATACCGTAAAAGACGTGGATGAAGCCAACACCTATCTCAAAGGTGAACCCATCACCGGTGTGGCTTTAACCGGATGGGTACTCGTCTGCTTTGATCGCTACCCACTCGGTTTTGGAAAAGCCAGTCAAGGCATGATCAAAAATCATTTACCCAAAGGCTTGAGAATAAGAAAAAAATAAAAAAACAATTGTGTAGCAATAGTACACAGTTGTTTTTTTAATGAAAAGGCAAAGCAAAAATGAAATATCAGTATTTGGGAATAGTCAAATAAAAAAGAATATGGTAAGATGGTAATGCTAAAAAGGAAAGTGAAAGAAAGAGGAGATTTAAATGGAAAAAAACAATTTTATTGAGCGATTTTGGCACGTTGAAGAATTAGATTCAACGATCAAAATCGAAGTATTAGCAGGAATCACCACTTTTTTAACCATGGCCTATATTATACGCGTAAATCCTGCTGTTTTAGGCGCACCGGCACTGGTTGATGCCAATTACTTTTATGGTGGAGCTGATCCGGCAGCCATCCAATCCGCACTCTTCTTGCAACGCTTCCTGTTAATGACCGTTTAGTTGGACTGATGACTGTTAATTTTGAACATTATAAGATTTTTTACACCGTCGCAAAAGAAGGCAGTATTACAAGTGCCGCAAAAGCTTTGTTTATATCACAACCGGCCGTTAGTAAAACCGTCAAAGTACTCGAGAAAGAAGTGGGATGCGCTCTGTTTGTCAGAAGTAAAAAAGGCATTGAACTTACAACAGAAGGAAAAGTGCTTTATAACTACGTTGCAAAAGCACTCGAACAAGTGGCTCTGGGCGAAAAAAGACTAAACGATCTTTTAAACCTTGATGACGGTATACTCCGTTTAGGGGCAAGTGATATGGTCGCCCGTTTTTTCATGCTCACTTATCTTGAGAAATTTCACATTGAATACCCGGGAATTCGCATCAATATGCAAAGTGGATCAACGCCGGCGATGGTAGAAGCACTGCGTGGCGAACATATTGAACTGGGTATTGTTTCATCCCCGGTAGATGCCAAAGACGATATAACCGTGTATCCTCTCATTGAGGTGCAAGATATTTTTGTGGCCGGAAATACCTTTAGAGCACTGGAAACAAAGACGCTGTCAATCAAAGAAATGATGAATTATCCCATTATCTGTACCGAAAAAAATACCGCTAGCCGTTTGCATTTAGACCGCTTTTTTTTAGAACAGAAGATCGTTTTGGATCCTGCGTTTGAATTAGGATCGGTCGAAATGGTTGAACCTTATACAAAGCGGAACCTTGGCATTGGCATTGTGGTGAAAGAGTTTGTTGCAAAACAGTTAGAAGAAGGTCATATTTTTGAAGTTAAAACAGCGATCACCATCCCTAAACGTCAGATATGTTTAATAACACACAAAAAAGGGACACTTTCTAGAGCCGGTCAGGCATTTTTGACTGAACTTTTACATGATGATCAATCATCAACACGCTATCCATAAGATAAAGTTATTGTTAGCATAACAATATTTCATTTTACTTATAGAAGGAAGTGCGTTAAAATACAATTAACGTTTTAAAGGAAAGGAAGTTTGAGTGTGAAAAAAGGTTATTTATATATTTTATGCGCCACCATTTTATTCAGTTCTATGGAAATTGCCCTAAAATCCGTTGCCGGACAATTTAATCCGGTTCAGATCAATTTAACACGATTTTTTATTGGAGGACTGTTTCTGATTCCCTTTGCGTGGAAAACCATTCAAAAAAGAGGGGAACACCTCAATGTTTCAGCCCTCTTAAATTTTGCGTTTTTAGGATTTTTAGGCGTGGTGGTCAGTATGAACTTTTATCAACTCGCTGTCGAAAATGCTAATGCATCCGAAGTTGCCATTCTTTTCTCAAGTAATCCTGTTTTCATTCTATTGTTTTCAGGTCTGATCCTCCATGAGGTCATTAAGAAAAACCAGATTATCGCAATTCTCCTTGAAGTCATCGGTCTCGTGGTAATCATCAATCCACTACACACTAAAATGAGTGTGTTTGGGGTCGTTATGTCCTTGCTTGCGGCCATCGCTTTTGGGATTTACAGCGTTCTGGGTAAGAAAAATTGTACCCGTTACGGCGGATTAGTTGTCAGTTGCGGTTGTTTTATCTGCGCCGGAATTGAAATGGCCATTTTAGTTGCCATCAGTCATATTACCCCGGTAGCCGGATTTTTAACCACCCACGGGTTTGATCTTTTTTCTAATATCCCCGTGTTCACCGGTTATACCGCCAGTAATATTGCTGTGATGCTTTACATTTGCATCGCCGTTACCGGTGGCGGTTTTGCCTTTTATTTTATGGCGATGGAAGAAACATCCGCCAGTACCGCTTCCCTCGTCTTCTTTTTTAAACCTGTCTTATCCCCGATCTTCGCCATGATTATTTTAGGCGAACTAATTCCATTTAACATGGTTGTTGGGATCATCTTTATTTTGGTAGGTTCCGTAGCCAATCTTTTGCCGGCATTCAGAAATAAACCGAAAATCATCGCCGAACACTAAAGGCTAATTAAAAAACAGTGAACTAAAAAAAGGACGTACACGATGATGTATACGTCCTTTCGAAAGCAATTTTCTATTTTATTTTTTGATCATTTACGCATTTACAAGCTTTTTA
>JAVXTS010000077.1:0-4848 GCA_036642535.1 Eubacterium sp.
GCGTAGCAACCTCTCTGTACTTGTAATCATCATTCCTGCTCTCTGCATACATATCGCCCACCATACCAATCGTGAGCAAATCTAAGTCACGGATAGATAAGCCAAGCTGTACGCAGCGAAGCAGAAACAATGGGGTTGTCATTTCCCGCTCAGTTGGGCGAAGTTTTTTTTAGAATCAATCTCTGTCTGGGTGTTCAATCCCCAAAGCTGAATCAGCTGTGGCAAGACTTGACTGGAGCGTATTAAAAAGAAAATTGAAAAATTCATAAAAATGTGCTATAATAAATCATCTGAAATGTATTACAAATAGTCAAACGGTTCGATAGGAGAAATGCAATTCATTCTTTTAGATACAGAGATATTGGCACTACACTAGAATTTTTAGAGGATATAAAGCATCTATATGAGTTTGTGGATAGCGTTCGTTCGCATTTTCCACCAATGGAAGATTGTATTGAATCATACCCAAAAGAATTGAAAACATATGAAACAAAGCATTAAGCTAAAGCAAGTTTATCCTTTTTAATCCGTGCATCAAGATGAATCGAGAGGCCAATCATCATGGTGAAAAACAAAAAAAGAAGAAAAAAACGAGTAACCTCGGGGGAGTGTGGACTTTCCGAGAGTACTCATTTTACAAAAGGAGTGTGATTTTTTTGAGTTATCAACGCTTAAAAAACGAATTAAATTTAAAATATCCCGCTTTTGGTATTTCAAGGATTAAGTTTTACGACGTCACAACGGATAAAAAATATCCCTGTGTTTATAAACTTTTTGATAGCGTTCTTGAAAAGGGTACATTATACCTCACTGCTCAAAATTTAGCGTGCAAAGGTGCTGCCACTGGGTGCGGTTTTCATGATGGCATTCCCGATATTCCAGGTGGTTTTGGACACTTTATATCCCATGGCAGAGGTGAAGGATTTCCTGCTGGAGAATGTATAAAATGCTCTCCCGAACTGGCAGAAAAAATGCTACTTGCCCAGCCCCAAAATGTGATGGGCGACTGCAATGCCATAAAATTGGAAGTATTTGAAGAAAACACAAAACCAGAATTGATTACCTTTCTGGTGACCCCCGACCAATTAAGCGGGCTGCTTCATTTATTCTATTACAGACGGCAGAGCTATGATAACGTGATCGTCCCCGTTAGTTCTGGGTGCGCCCAACTGTTTCGCCTTCCCTTTGGTGAACTGGCAAAAGAGGATCCAAAAGCAGTCATTGGCAATATCGACTTTTTTTCAAGACCTCATTTAGATGAAGCCCTATTAGCCTTTACCGTTTCTTTCTCAGACTTCAAGCAAATGTGCCACGATGTACCCGAAAGCTGCCTCTACTCTCCCGCATGGTGCGGTGTTAAAAAAAGATTATAGGGGTTTTATACTCTCTAAAAAACAGAACCGACACTGTGTAAATTCACGTCGGGTCTGTTTTTTTAATGGTTCTCTATTATTTGAATGTTTAGCCCGCTTCTGCTATAATATGGGTAGTATAATATCATAAACGGTCTTGGTCGCATAAGCTTTTAGACCCTATTGTAGACGTCATCATCTAATATTCTATAGGTATAACGACTCTAAATTAATTTTACAAAACAAGGATTTATAGTGAACGCATCAACTTTGTTATTTCGTGTTGATACTTTTCACGGAAAGGTAGGATTATCAATGATAATCAATACAAATTTAAACGCAACTGAACTAACCATATCTCTAGTTGGACGCCTAGACACCAGTACTAGCAATCAGTTAGAGACCGTGCTGAAGAACTCTCTTGAAGGTATAACCTCCCTTATAATGGATTTTGCCGAGTTGAACTATATCTCCTCTTCCGGCTTACGTATACTGCTTTCGACCCAGAAAATCATGAATAATCAGGGTAAGATGGTGCTTCACAATGTGAGTGAAGACATCATGGAAATCTTCCAGATGACGAAATTTGATTCTTTTCTCACAATAGTGTAAAAAACATCTAAAATCAACCACCATATACGGGTGCATTCATGAAATATCGGATATTTCATGAATGCACCCGTATTTTTAAACATCACTCTAAATTTACACGCACGCTATCATTTTCTTATTCCATTATGATAACCGTCCGCTTTCATCTTTTACCCAATTTTTTCTGACGGTTAAGCGATTCTTTTCATCTTGATAGCTATATTCCATGCTATCAACTATATTTTTCACCATGTAGATTCCGAGTCCTCCAATTTGCTGATGCTCAGCATCTGTCACTTTTGGGGGATCCTCTTTTTCAAGGGGATTAAATGGTCTGCCACTATCTGTAAAACGCATGACAATCCCTTCTTTTTTGGGTTCAACTTTATAATAAAGTTCGATTTCTCCTGTTTTTTCATAGGCATAGTAGCAGACATTTACAAATATTTCCTCAATAACCAAAGCACATTCGTTTTTAATGTATGCCGATGCGCCTAGTTTTTCCAGTACTTCCTCAAAAAAACAATGTGCAGCTTCCAGCTGGCTCAGTTCTGCTTTAAGGACTATCTTATTTTCTAATGTTTCATTTCCCGTAAAACCGCCTCTCTCAGACGTTCCAAAATTGATCATAAGCATAGTAATATCATCAGACTGCTGGGTGCCTTCTGAAAATTTACAGACTTCTTCATAAATTAAATCATGGGTATGTTTTGGGCTTTTTCTTTCGGCTTTTTTTAAGGCTTCTATGAGGCGTACCTCTCCAAAGAGCTCATTTTTCGTATTAAAAGCTTCGGTCACACCATCGGTATAAAGCAGCAGTCGCGAGCCCTCTTTAAGAGCAATTGTACCAGTCTGGTACTTCGCTGTATCCATGCCGCCCAGGACAAAATCAT
The DNA here is from genome assembly GCA_036642535.1 of Eubacterium sp. Taxonomy (GTDB): domain Bacteria; phylum Bacillota; class Clostridia; order Eubacteriales; family Eubacteriaceae; genus Eubacterium. Next base: position 2,837 of record JAVXTS010000077.1, read on the forward strand.
GGTTATCTTTTAGAAGAAAAAACCTCCCATTTTCATAAACAATCGGCGGATTGTGCCCAGCATTGGTGTATCTCAAAAGCCCACTTGCGGTATCAAATATCCCCAAAAAGGCAGTAACAAACATCGATTCCTCATTGTTTTGGCACAGTGCTTTGTTGACTTTATAAAAGATATCAGCCGAGCTTTCTTCTTTCAAGGCATAATCGGATATCAAGGTTTTGGTTTTCATCATCATCAGAGCAGCGGGTATCCCTTTCCCCGAGACATCGGCAATAACTATAGCCAGTTGGGTCTTGTCAATCATGAAGTAATCGTAGAAATCACCACCTACTTCCTTTGCTGGCTTCATAAAACCACTCAGCCCAAAACACCCATTTAGAGCAGCGTGTGACAGAGAAATCGGTAGGGCCGTCTTTTGAATTTTAGCGGCTAGATCAAGCTCGACCTGTATGCGTTCATTTTCGGCCGTTATATTTTTTAGGTGCTCGGTGTAGCTTTCCATATCTTTTTTCATGAGATTAAAAGAGCTAACCATCGTTTTAAACTCTCCGTAGGACTCTATCTCAACGGGGGTATAATCGGGTGCAGTGTCGGTAGCTATATTCATGAAATCATCCATATCCTTTGAAAGAAGCCTAATGGGTTTTAATAACATTTTACGTATGAGAATGGCAAAAATAAACACAAACACTAAAAAAACGCCAGCCATAACGCTTACGACATAAACGGTATTCATCATAACTTGATCCATAATAAATGCCATCCCTATATCGACACTGCCAACTGCCACAATCTGTCCCTCATGATAAACCGGCACCATAGCCGTCATAACATCACCATTTTCATTTTTTAGATACAGAAGTTCTTCCTTTGATTCACCTGTATAAATGCGTTGTATTTTTGTATAGGCTTCTTTGCTCTTCCCCGATCCATCTGTGACGTAATGCTGCCCCTTTTGTGGCAACGTATCTCCCGCCACCATCAAATGTTCTACAAGTGGTCTTTGCTCTGTCCCAATGGGCACCGAATAATAGATATACTGACTCTTCGTTTCATAACAAATTTCTGTAATCTGAGCTAAAAGTTTGGTATAATCGTTATCTTCTTTGCCGTTTCTATAGTCGCCCAGATTAACCTCCTCATCAATAATTGCTCCCATTATCACTGCCGTATCATGCGCTTCGCTATACATACTTTCTTTTATATTTTTGGCCGTTATCTGATAATAACAAACCGCAATAACGATAGAAACAATGACGAACTGTATAATGCTAAAAAGCATAAAATAGTGTTCCAAGTATTTCTTTCTCTGCTTGAATTTCATCTAATTTTCCTTTTCCTAATCCGGTAAAATACCATATTTCATCGATTCCTTTTATTTTTCTTGTCTGCATTTATATCTTATTATAGCATCCTATCACCAAAAATCAGCCATAAATTTAAAAATTTTAGATTTCAAGACATACTAAGCACTAAAAGGCTCTCAGAATTTTAATAATATCTTGCATCCATTTTGTCATGGTTTATGCGATGGCTAAGGTTTTTATTTGTTTTATAAAACTGTTTTACATGCGCATATCGCTTTGAGCAAGCCTGAATGCGATTGCACCTCTTAATTTTATGTGCTATAATGTATGAATATTCTTAATTTTCTTAAACGAGCGTTAAGGTCAAAAATGCTTTATGTCTCGTTGTTTTTAAGGCTATCCAGTGAAACTTATGGTTATTTTCTTCTTTTTTAAATGGCTTTAAATGACGCTTTTCTCTAAACTTATCTTTCACAAGTAATAGTGAACTAAATTTAAACGATTAAAAGGAAGTTTTATCTATGAATTATATAACGAAGAACCACTCGATTACTAAAAAAGTTTTTTTAGGCTTACTCTTAACCATTATTCTTTCAAAACTGTCTAACAGTATTTGTTATGTGGTGGATACCATGGTCATTGGTAATTTTTTCTCAGCAGAGTGTCTTTCTGCCATTGGCTTTGTTCGGCCGATTGTTCTTATTC
>JAVXTS010000078.1:0-4575 GCA_036642535.1 Eubacterium sp.
GTAATAATGCCGAAAGGCAATTTTATTTTAGCTGATACTTTGTGCGCTAGTTATTCTTAACACAAAATATAAATTTTTAGGGGGTTCTCAAATGAACAATTTATTATTTACGGTAGAAAATGAAATCGGTATAATTACGATTAATCGATCAAAATCCTTGAATGCGTTAAATAGTGAAACTTTGGCAGAGTTAAAAAAAGTAGTGACTGAGATTGAAAATCGTAAAGACATTCGTGTTGTTATCTTAACAGGTTCAGGTGAAAAAGCGTTTGTTGCTGGGGCAGATATTTCGGAAATGGTTAATGGAACACCAATGGAAGGTCGTCAAATGTGTATTCTTGCCCATGAAGCATTTGCAAAACTTGAAAATATACCTCAGGTTACAATCGCTGCTGTAAACGGTTATGCTTTGGGTGGCGGTTGCGAATTATGTATGTCTTGTGATATACGCATTGCATCGGATAATGCAAAATTTGGTCAACCTGAAGTGAATTTAGGAATTTTACCGGGTTTTGGCGGAACACAACGTTTACCACGATTAGTGGGTAAAGGTAGAGCAAAAGAAATGATTTTTACAACAGACGCCATTAGTGCCGAAGAAGCGTATCGCATTGGTTTAGCGAATAAAGTAGTTCCTCAAAATGAATTGATGGATACTTGCATTAAGATGGCAGAGAAAATTATCACTAAAGCAAGCTATGCCGTATCCCTAGCAAAATCATCTATTAATACCGGTATGGATGTTGATTTAGCATCAGGGTGTAAATTTGAAGCCGATCTTTTCGGACTGGCTTTTTCAACAGCAGATAAAAAAGAAGGCATGACTGCTTTCCTCGAAAAAAGAAAAGCAAATTTGAAAGATTTTTAGGAGGTTAATGAGATGAAACATATTCCTGTTTTAACACCAGAAGAAGCGGCAAATATCGTTCAAGATGGTGAAAATATTGTGACTGGCGGTTTTGTTGGTAGTTGTTGTCCTGAAACATTGACAAAGGCTCTTGAAAAGCGCTTTCTTGAAAAAGGAAATCCTAGAAATTTAACAGTTTATTATGCTGCGGCCCAGGGAAATAGGGATGGTAGCGGAGCGGATCATTTCGCACATAAAGGAATGGTAAAACGTGTGGTTGGCGGGCACTGGAACATGGTTCCGGATCTTGGAACAATGGTAATAAACAATGAGATTGAAGGCTACAATTTACCCCAAGGAACAATTTCACAACTCTTTAGAGATATTGCCGGAAAGCGTTTAGGAACCATTACCCATGTTGGCTTAAATACTTTTGTTGATCCGAGAAACCAAGGCGGAAAACTGAATGATATGACAAAAGAAGATATTGTAGAATTAGTGACGATTGCAGGTCAAGAACGTCTTTTATATAAGGCTTTTCCGGTTAATATTGCTTTTTTAAGAGGTACTTATGCCGATGAATATGGCAATATTACGGTGGAAAAAGAAGTGGCAAGTCTTGAAAGTACGTCTATTGCTCAGGCTGCAAAGAACAGTGGCGGAAAAGTGATTGTACAAGTTGAAAAAATTGTTAAAGGTGGTACGTTGGATCCAAGACTTGTTAAAATTCCGCGGATTTACGTGGATGCAGTCGTTCTTTCAGAAAAAGGCGATCACGAACAATGTTTTGGACATCCCTACGATTCATCGTTAACGGGTGAAACTCAGGTACCACAAAGTGATATTAAAGCAGACGCAATGTGTACAAAGAAAATTATTGGCAGACGTGCAGCATTAGAATTGACGGAAGATTCGGTGGTTAACCTGGGGATTGGCATTCCCGAGTTCATCTCACGCGTGGCCAACGAAGAAGGTATCGGCGATTATATGACACTAACCGTTGAGGCCGGTCCTATTGGTGGTGTTCCCCAAGGCGGATCACAATTTGGTGCTTCTCAGAATCCGGAATGCATTTTGGATCAGGCATATCAATTTGATTTTTACGATGGCGGCGGTGTGGATCTTGCATTTTTGGGATTGGCACAGGCAGATGAAAACGGCAATATTAATGTGTCTAAGTTTGGACCAAGAATTGCCGGATGCGGTGGATTTATTAATATTACGCAAAATGCAAAAAAAGTTTTTTACTGCGGTACATTTACTGCCGGAGGTTTAAAAACAGAGATTAAAGATGGTCAAATTAAAATTATTCAAGAAGGTAAATCAAAAAAATTCATCAAAGAGGTTGAGCAAATTACGTTTAGTGGTCAATATGCTATTGAAACGGGACAACCGGTGATGTATATCACAGAAAGAGCTGTTTTTGAGTTGAAAAAAGAGGGCGTATATCTTATTGAGATTGCACCAGGTATCGATTTGCAGAAAGATATTCTTGATCAGATGGACTTTGTACCTAAAATGGATGAAGCGTTAGCGCTCATGGATGGGCGAATTTTTCGCGATGAACTCATGGGTTTAAAAAGCGGTCGATAGACACTAGAAAGAATTTACAAAATAAAAAATCGTGGAGGATTTAAAAATGGATTTTCAATTATCAGAACAGCGTTTAATGTTACAGCGATCCGTAAAAGAGTTTGCGGAAAAAGAATTGTTACCGGAAGTAAGAGAACGGGATGAAACAAGTACATTCCCAGTTGAAGCTTATCAGAAAATGGGAAAAATGGGTTTGATTGGATTGCCATATCCTAAAGAATTTGGCGGACAGGGTGGCGATTATCTGGATTATGCTCTGGCGGTTGAAGAGATTGCAAAAGTCGATGGTTCAGTAGCCATTGCTTATTCAGTATCCACGTCTTTATATGGTGGCAGTGTCATGAATGCTGCGTCGGATGAACAGAAAAAAGCTTATTTACCGGCTGTTCTATCGGGAGAAACTTTCGGTGCCTTTGGCTTAACTGAACCAAATGCAGGTTCAGATGCAGGTGGATGCATTACAACAGCAGTTAAAGAAGGCAATCATTATATTATAAATGGTGCAAAATGTTTTAACACTAATGGTCCTCTGGCTGATTACTTTGCGGTTTATGCATTAACGCAGCCGGAAAAGAAAGCAAAAGGATTATCGTGTTTTCTGGTTAAAAAAGGCACACCGGGTTTCTCCATCGGTAAAATTGAAGATAAAATGGGTATCCGTTCCGCCCAAGTATCAGAATTAATTTTTGAAAATTGTTGCGTACCGGAAGAGAATTTGATGGCAAATGAAGGCGATGGTTTTAAAATTGCTATGAAAACATTGGATTGTGGAAGAATTGGCGTTGCTGCCCAGGGTTTAGGATTGGCGGAAGGGGCATTTGAAATTGCCAGAAAATACCTGATGCAAAGAGAACAATTCGGTAAACCACTCTTTAAAAATCAGTATTTATCGTTTAAAATGGTTGAGCTCGATTGTCAGATTGAACAAGCAAAATATATGCTCTACAAAGCAGCTCTTGATAAATCAGAAGGAAGACCGTACACAATTTCGGCAGCAAAAGCAAAATTATTGTGTACAAATGCCGCCATGGATGTGAGCACTGAAGCGGTTCAAATGTTAGGTGGAAATGGTTTTATGAAAGATTATCATGTTGAACGTATGATGCGAGATGCAAAAATTACTCAAATTTACGAAGGGACTAATGAGATTCAGAAACTGGTAATTGGCGGTTCACTTTTTAGATAAAACATTAAGGTTTAAGAACATCTAAACTCTCGGAGGTATGACTATTTCGGGAGTTTTTGTGCCGTAAAAAATGTAATAATTGACAAGCCGAGATAGATAAAATATAATGAAACAACAATTGGTTTTAATGGATAAACAAGAATAGAGGAAAATTATGGAATTAAATGAGTGTATTAATTTTTTATTGACAACAGCCCAGCATAATGTGTTTCAATATTTGAGTCAGCGATTGTCCCCTTACGATATTACACCATCTCAGTATGGTGTACTCAATTGTCTCTGGGGAAAGGAACACAACACACCAAAACAGATTGCTGATACTTTATGTCTCGAAACATCAACGATCTCCGGTGTATTAGATCGAATGCAGAAAAAAGACTTAATTGACCGAATTATTAATCCGGATGATCGCAGAGAAGTTCAGGTGATGATCAAGGAAAAAGGAAGGATACTAGAAGAACCGGTTAGAAAAATTATTGAAGAGGTTAATATTGAGGCGCTTAAAAATTTGGATGATCACCAGGTAACGGCACTAAAATCTTATTTACGCATGATTGCAAACAGTACATTTGAATAAATAATAAAAAAAGGATATACCATTGCGATGGTGTATCTTATTTTTACACGTTCGTTTCATAAATTTTTTTAAATAACGTATTTATGTTAAAATATAGGTGATTGTTAAATACAAAATTTCCTAAAAATGCAAAGTTATCCACTGAAGGCTGAAAAAAGATCCGATTGAGGCGTCACTTAATAAAAGCATTCAAAAAAGGATGAGTTGTGGATAAGTAAGGCGTAAAGCATCCGATGGAATTGAAAAGATTTTCTGAAGAATAAGTGCTGATAGAAACCCATGAAGCGGATAAGTGCGCTTTCGTCCAAAATGCCTATAAATTTCTTTATGTAGGAGTTCAGAAATTTGTTGGCCTCATCGATAGATGAGATA
>JAVXTS010000079.1:0-1319 GCA_036642535.1 Eubacterium sp.
ACAATAACAGAAGTCTGTAACGCATCTGTTCCACCTGAAATTAAAAGTGTATACGCTGCTAATGCCATGATCGCACCCCAGAAAATACTGATAATTTTTGGAGGACTGGCTTCACCGGTTTCATCTTCAAATTCATTGAGTGTCATGGCCGAAATAGACATGGTCATGGATTCTGCTAATGTGACAAATGACAAAATAACGATGAGTAATGCAATAACATTCATAAACTGACTCCACGGCAATTGATTAAAGAACGCATACAACGCCATGTCAGATCCAACTTGTTCAACGATCTCTCCAATATTGGTGCCAAAGAATTTTTCAAGAATAATACTACCACCACCAAAGACGCCAAACCATACAAAGGAAAAGACAACCGGTGCAAGCAAGTTAACCGTTACAAATTCTCTGATGGTACGACCATAGGCAAGTTTAACTAAGAACAAACCAATGAGCGGTGCAAATACCATCCACCACGTATTAAAGAAAACATTGTTCGCACCGATCCAGCCGGTTCTTACAATTGGATCCATAAAGAGTGATAAATTGATAAATTCATTAAAATATTGTCCGATGGCGGTAATTGTCAATTCAGTAACGCCAATAGGATCTACTACTATGAAAGAAAAAATTAGTACAAAGAAATATAAAACTGTATTTAAATTACTGATATAGGTAATCCCTTTATGAAGACCTGAAATACTGGAGGCTGTATAAAAAACAGTCATCAACGCAATGATAATTAACCAGTTTAACATATTACTTTCAAAACCAATAATTGTATCCAGTCCACGGGCAATTTGCAATGTTGCAAAGCCTAAAGAAGTTGCGATACCACCAATGATTGCGAAAATAGCAACGGAATCCACAAAGTTACCAATCCAACCATATGTTTTTTCACCTAAAAGAGGAAAAAGTGATGTACAGACACGGTAACGTTTTTTTGAGTTATAAACTAAAAAGACAATACATAAACCTGCTGTCGTGTAAATAGCATAAGGATGTAGACACCAATGTAAAAAAGTATATTTTAAGGCATTTAAAATTGCTCCCGAAGATAATGGTTCTACACCAAGAAATGCCGGTGGATTATAGACAAAACTAATGGGTTCATAAACGCCATAGTAGTTGATACCTACTGCAATCCCGGAGGTTAAGGCAATAGCAAACCAAACAGCCTTACTCATCTTTGGTTTTGCGTCAGGTCCCCCCAATTTTATGTTACCATATTTACTAAATCCGGCCCATAGACAGAAAATAACCATTAAAAAGGCTACCGGTGTAATAAACCATGTGAAATATTTTAATACAAATGCCAA
>JAVXTS010000079.1:1419-2891 GCA_036642535.1 Eubacterium sp.
GATTAAAGCTTTTAAGATATCATCACAATCTTTTGAAACATCTGCGGAAATTGTTTTTGGTTGATGATTTTCAAGGATTTCTCTGACTTTTTTGTTTGCAAGATCTTTTAATTGCGGTTTGCCATCAGCTTCCCAGTTGGTGTATACTTTACGGTTGAATAATTTTGGAATCCACCATTCTGTTTTAAATTTATCAAATGTTTGACGTTCAGATAAGAAGTTTCCACCCGGTCCAACATGTTTAATAACATCAACAGCAAGCGATTCGTCTGTTACTTCAATACCACGTATGATTTGTTTTGTCTGTCCGATAATTTCATCTGCAATAACCAATGCTTCCATTGATGTTAACAGACCGGATTCCATATACCCGATATCATGGATTAAGTTTCCGCCGTACAGTGCAGACATCATGATACTGGTTGCTTGATCGATACCATGTTGTTGGTCAAGACATTTTGAATCTGAACAACCGGCGGTTGTAAATACCGGTAGATTATAGAACTGAGACATTTTGCTGAGTCCACCCTGTAACAGGTTGAATTCCGGTGAAGCATATGTAATCTGCATGGTAGACATATCAACACAAGTACAAACACCACCCATGATATATGGCGCGCCTTCTTTGATCAACTGATTGATAACAAGACCGGATAAAGATTCTGCCAATTCAACAACGATTGTACCTGCCATTGTAACCGGAGCGGTCATGCCTGCTTGCGCAGCTGATGTATAAACTGCCGGCAATCCATGTTCAGCCATGGTCATCATAACATCTAAGCCTTCGTTTTCATGGATCAGTGGTGTGATTGGTTCTGAGTAAACAGAGAAGAATGGGTATTTTTCAAGTTCTTCAAGATTTCCACGAACTTTGGCACCCATGTCAATCATTGCCTGTACATTTTCACGATTGTAAGCCCAGTGAATAATTGGTTTTGGTGAACTTTCAAGCATTGCTTTAAAACAATAAATATCTAATACATCTGTTTCAACACCTTCAATGGTCCCAAAGTCCATCAAATAATCAATGTTTTTAAGCGCATCCATAACCTTTACAGCTTTACAGGTATCTTCATATTTTGGAATTTTTCTTTCGCCGGTGTAAGGATCAAGTGTATTAATAACGGTTGGTCCAGGACCATAATAGAAACGTTTTCCACCAAGAATCATTTTTGATTCCATATCCTGTGAATACAAGGTTACCTGTGACGGAGCACTCTTAAGTGCTTTTTCAACCATAGCAGCTGGAAAGCGAACCCGTTTGCCATCAACAAACGCACCGGCTTTTTTTAAGATTGTAAGTGCTTTTTCGTTATAAACATCCACACCCACTTCTTTTAAAACCTCTAAAATTGCCTGATGAATCATTGCACATTGATCATCATTAAAAACTTCAATCCCTAATTGTTGTCTGCTTTTGTAATTACTTAAGTTATCCATCGTTTTCTCCTTTTTTACTCAATTATTCAGAT
>JAVXTS010000079.1:2991-4132 GCA_036642535.1 Eubacterium sp.
CAAGCATTCTTTTTACACTTGGCACAGATATTGCATTTGTTTTCAATCAACATAAACTTTTTAATTCATTTACTTTTTGGAGGGAACCATGAATTTTGATCATGCTTATTTTGAACAAGACAGAGAAAATATCTCAAAGAAACTGAATCTTGGCAAAGAAATCATTTATTTAACAAAACCTGAATGTGAAAACATCGGTCTTACAAGAGATGACGTTTTAGACATTACGAAAAAAACGTTAATCGCACACGGGAAAAAAGAATTTGAAATGCCGGCTAAAATCGGTGTTCATCCTTGGGATGAAGTATTTTTTCACGCAATGCCTGCTTACGTACCCGAACAACGGGCCGTTGGTTGTAAATGGATTGAATGTTATCCGCAAAATCCTAAAAAATACAATTTACCCCAAACAACAGGTCTTTTCATTTTAAATGATGTCCTCTCGGGTGTACCGATTGCTATCATGGATTGTACTTTTATTACTGCTATGCGTACTCCTGCAGTTACTGTTCTTGCTGCTGCCGCACTGCATCCAAATGCAGAAAACTTTGGAATGTTCGGTTGTGGCGTACAAGGTATTGAACATGTACGTTTTATCACAAGAACACTCAAAAACTTGAAAAAAATCTACGTTTATGATGTTGTTGAAGCCGCTACCGATAACTTGATTAAAATTCTTCAACCTGAACTTGATGTTGAAATTATCAAAGCTTCTACTCCACAGGAAATTGCTGAAAAATGTGAAGTCATGAGTTCTGCGACCATTATTCTTAAAGATCCTTTATGCGTGGTTAAAGATGAATGGATTTCTAAAGGTCAGACTATTGTTCCTTGTGATATGAATACATTCTTTGATCTTAAAACACAGTATCGTGCCGATAAATACATTGTCGACAGTATTGATGAACATGAATTGTTTGCACAAATGGGTTACTTCCCAGCAGACAAGGGTCTTCCTAAAGTAAGTTGCCAAACCGGTGAAATTTTAGCCGGCTTAAAAGAAGGCAGAACGTCTTCTGATGAATTAATTGTTTGCAGTAATATCGGAATGTCCGTCTGTGATGTAACGGTAGGTCGTGCCATTTTTGATATCGCACTTGAAAAAGGTATTGGTACCACATTAGCTCTTTAAGCTTTAAGC
>JAVXTS010000080.1:0-4126 GCA_036642535.1 Eubacterium sp.
TATTCATGTACATAAAAGGAGAACATTATGCAAAACACATCAATGACCGACTGTGGAAAAAAAGCAAAAACAGCCGGTATTCAATTATCCGCAACGAATACAGTAACCCGTCACAAGGCACTTCAAGCAGTGGCTGATGCCCTCGATACTCATCGGGATGCTATTATCTCTGCCAATCAGTCGGATTATAAACGCAGTGTTTCTGAAAACCTTGCCGCACCACTTTTAAAACGACTGACTTTTGACAATCATAAAATTGACGATGTCATCGACGGAATCAAAAGCCTTATTCAATTGGACGATCCTCTTGGAATGACAAAACTTGCAACGGAATTAGATGAAGGACTTGATCTTTATAAAGTGACTTGCCCCATCGGTGTGATCGGTATTATTTTTGAATCACGTCCCGATGCTTTCGTCCAAATATCTACACTTTGCTTAAAAAGCGGTAATGCAGTGCTTCTAAAAGGTGGTAGTGAGGCTCTTGAAACGAACCGTATTCTTTGTCAAATTATATCAGATGCCACCACTGCTGTGGGCATCCCCAATAACTGGATTCAAAATCTAGAAAGCCGTGACGAGGTAACCGCCATGCTTGCTCTGGATCAGTACATTGACTTAATTATTCCGCGAGGTTCTAACCGTTTTGTCCGGTATATAATGGATCATTCCTCTATTCCGGTCATGGGACATTCTGACGGAATCTGTCATGTTTATATTGATCAAGATGCCGATTTGCAGAAAGCAGTTTCTATCGCTGTCGATTCCAAAACCCAATATGTAGCGGCATGCAATGCGGCGGAAACACTTCTTATTCATCAGTCTGTATCCGAGGAATTACTTCCCATTTTAAAAGAGGCCATGTCTGCTAAAAATGTACAGCTTAAAGGAGATGAACGTACCCGGGCGATCATTGATATCGAAGTGGCAACGGATGAAGACTGGTCAACCGAATATCTTGATTATATTTTGTCGATTAAAATAGTTGACTGCATCGATGAAGCCATTGACCATATCAATCATTACGGTTCCGGTCATACAGATGTCATTGTTACCGAAAATAAATCGGCGGCGGAAACCTTTACGACATTGGTTGATTCTGCCGGTGTTTTTTGGAATTGTTCCAGCCGTTTCAGTGATGGTTTCCGTTTCGGTTTTGGCGCAGAAGTAGGGATCAGCACCTCTAAAATTCATGCCCGTGGACCCGTTGGTTTGGATGGTCTACTGAGTTATAAATACAAACTTATCGGTTCTGGCAATATCGTTGACGATTACGCTGAAGGTCGTAAACAATTCACCCACACCCCCTTGAATGAAAATTGTCCAATCGGGAATAACTAAAATTTTCGCTAAGTCACACCATCTATTAAAAGGAGCAACGATGTTAGAATTAAGAAATATTTCATTTGAAGTTGAGGATCAAAAAGAAATCCTCAAAGATGTAAGTCTGACGGTTGATAATGGTAAATTTGTTGTCATTACCGGACCAAACGGTGGCGGTAAATCAACTCTCGCCAAAATTATATCAGGAATTGTTACCCCCACAAGTGGCCAGATTTTATTTGAAGGTGAGGATATCACCGAAATGAGCATCACCGACCGGGCGAAACTTGGGATTAGTTTTGCTTTTCAACAACCGATCCGTTTTAAAGGAATCACCGTTCACGACTTAATTTCTTTGGCGGCCGGTGAAGATCTTAACCAAGTTGAAGCGTGTAAATATCTTTCCGAAGTTGGCCTTTGTGCTCGTGATTACATTGATCGAGAATTAAACGACAGCCTTTCCGGCGGTGAAATTAAGCGGATTGAAATTGCCTCAATTCTTGCCCGCGGTACAAAGTTATCGATCTTTGATGAACCTGAGGCCGGCATTGATTTATGGAGTTTTAAAAATTTGATTACTATTTTTCAGAAAATGTATGCAGAAAAAGGCGGTTCGATCATGATCATTTCACATCAGGAACGTATTTTAAACATCGCCGATGACATTCTGGTTCTTTCCGGTGGAAAAGTCATCGGTCAAGGTGCTAAAGCAGACATTTTACCACGATTATTAAGTGGCACAGATAAAGTTAATTTCTGTCCAATTATGGAGGACTAATTATGAATGACATTACAAAAGAACTACTAAAAGATGTTGCCGATTTAGACGGCGAACCCCAAGGCGCTTTTAATATCCGTGAAAACAGTGCCTGTGCCGGTCGTAATTCCACCGACACCATTCAAATTGTCAGCAAAGAAGATGGTTCCGGCATTGATATTATCGTTGCACCGGGTGCCAAAAATGATAAAGTTTATATTCCTGCACTCGTCACTTGTAGCGGTGTCCACGATCTGGTTTATAACGATTTTTATATTGGTGAAAATGCTGATGTTACCATCGTTGCCGGTTGTGGTGTCAGCACAGATACTTGTGACGGTTCTGAACATAACGGCATCCATCGTTTTTTTCTGAAACCGGGTGCTAAGGTCCTTTATATTGAAAAACATATCGGCATCGGCGAAGGTACCGGTAAACGTGTCATTAACCCTGAAACGTATATCGAACTAGATGAAAACAGCTTAATGGAAATGGATACAACCCAGATTAAAGGGGTGGATTCCACCAAACGTATCTCGAAGGCAACCTTAAACGATGGTGCTCAACTCATCATCAAAGAAAAACTGATGACCCATGGTGATCAATATGCTGAAACGGCTTTTGAAGTGGACATGAATGGCATAGGCTCTAGTTGTACCCTTAGTTCACGTTCCGTTGCCAGAGATCATTCTAAGCAGCTTTTTCTATCAAAAATCAATGGTAACAATCAGTGTGCGGGACATTCAGAATGTGATGCCATTATTATGGATCAAGGCATCGTTTCCGCAATTCCCGAAATCACCGCAAACCATTTGGATGCGCAACTTATCCATGAAGCCGCCATCGGTAAAATTGCCGGCGATCAGATTATTAAACTCATGACTCTTGGTCTTACCGAAAAAGAAGCAGAGTCACATATTATTGAAGGTTTTCTTAAATAAAAGTATTTTTATAACTGAAAAATAAAGTCATTCATTTTTTTCGATAATAATTCCTAATAAATCCTTTAGTTTAGGCAAATTTATCGATTGCAGCCTTATTTTATGTAACAATATTTTGAAACAATGATTGCATTTATACTACTTCAATACTATACTATATGTAAAAGAATCGTTATTTTAATGTATTAAGGAGAATCTATGAAAAACAAAATAATCGTCGATAGTTGCGTCGATTTCAAAGTAGGAATTTTTGAGGGTGATTTTCTTTTTGAGCGTATTCCCTTCAAACTCCGTATCGATGATGATGAACTCATCGATCAAGACCTTTCTACAACCATGCTCGTCGATCGCATGAAGATGAGTAAGCATAAGGTTTCCACTGCCTGCCCCTCACCTCAGGAATATTTGAACGCCATTGATCCAAATTGTGTGAACTATATTATTACGATCTCAGACAAGCTTAGCGGTTCCTATAATAGTGCAACCAATGCAGCTGTGATGGCAAAAGAACAATATCCTGACTGTAAAGTTTACGTTTTTGATAGCAAAAGTGCTGCTGCCGGTGAAGATTTAATTTTCATGAGATTAAAAGCTTTCATCCACGAAAATCTCCCGACTTCTGAAATTGTCGACCGTATTACAAACGGTATTGATACGATGCGTACCATGTTCATTTTAAATTCTCTCGATAATCTTGCTAAAAACGGTCGGGTCAGCAGTACCGTTGCTTTAATTGGAAAAGTATTGAAAGTAATTCCGATTATGAGTGAAAATGGCGATGGTGAAATTGCCCTTAAAGAAAAAGTAAGAGGCCGTAAACATGCTTTTGCCAGATTAGTTGAACTCATTGCTGAAGAAGTGACCGATGCCGGTGAAAAGATTCTGGCTATCACCCATGTACATGCCCTTGAAACTGCTGAAAAGCTCAAAGCAATGGCAGAAGAAACTTGCGGGTTTAAAGATATCGTGATCTTTGATGCCGGCGGTTTAAGTACTGTTTATGCCGATAACGGTGGGGTCATTGTTGCTTTTAATCGAAAATAAATAATATTCCATTCAAAAAAAACAGACTGCTTTCGATAACTTTATTAATTGTGATTTTTTT
>JAVXTS010000081.1:0-4068 GCA_036642535.1 Eubacterium sp.
ATAATCCTTTTCCACGCTGTGATTTCACACGATAACCAACAGAAATGATTACATCGAGATTATAAAATTTTGTTTTATAATTTTTGCCATCGGCACCAGTTGTAAAGTATTCCTTGACAACTGAAACTTTTTCAAGTTCCCATCTTTAAAAATATTATTTATAATTATTTTTATTTATTATATCAAAAAATCATTAAAAACAACCCCTAAAATAATTTGACAAAATTCTATCATCATGGTATATTTCATATCAAGTCAATACGTTTTGTATGCATTATAAAATTAAAGGAGCGTTTACAATGGATAAAGAACTTAAATTTGAAACTCTGCAACTTCATGCCGGACAGGTTCCTGACAAGGCAACTCATGCCATGGCCGTTCCGATTTATCAAACCACATCTTATGTTTTTGATAGTAGCGAACACGCTGAAAATCTCTTTGGACTCAAGGAATCCGGCAATATTTACACACGGATGATGAATCCTACCTCGGATGTGCTTGAAAAAAGAATGGCCGCTCTTGAAGGTGGTGTGGGTGCACTTGCCGTTTCTTCCGGTTCTTCTGCCATTGCACTCAGTATTCTCAATATTGCATCTGCCGGTGATGAAATTGTTGCGGCGTCTACTTTATACGGTGGTACCTTCAATTTATTTAACACAACTTTGCCAAAATACGGGATAAAAACAACCTTTGTTAACCCCGATAACCCCGATAATTTTGAAGCGGCGATCACCGATAACACAAAGGCTATTTACCTTGAATCTTTGGGAAATCCCAGCATTAATATTATCGATGTTGAGGCCGTTTCTAAAATTGCCCATGCCCATCAAATACCACTGATTATTGATAATACTTTTGCTACGCCTTACCTCTTTAAAGCTCTTGATTTTGGCGCAGATATCGTGGTTTATTCTGCCACAAAATTCATTGGCGGTCACGGCACCACCATCGGTGGTATCATTGTTGACGGTGGTACTTTCGATTGGGCCGCAAGTGCTAAATTTCCTGAATTTACAGAACCGGATGAGAGTTATCATGGCATTGTCTACGCCACAGACTGTGGTAATGCGGCTTTCATCACCAAAGCCCGTGTTCAGATGTTAAGAGATATCGGTGCTTGTATCAGTCCATTTAACTCTTTTCTGCTACTCCAAGGTCTTGAAACACTATCGCTTCGTCTCGAACGTCATGTTGAAAATACACGAAAAGTGGTTGATTTTTTAGCTTCAAATCAATCTGTTACATGGGTGAACTATCCCGATCAAAAGACCAATAAATACCACACACTGGCTAAAAAATATTTTCCTCGTGGCTCTGGTTCAATCTTTACTTTCGGAATTTCCGGTGGTATTGAATCTGCCCGCAAATTTATCGATAATATTCAAATTTTCAGTCATCTCGCCAATGTTGCCGATGCTAAATCCTTAGTCATTCATCCCGCCACCACCACCCATCAGCAACTTTCAGGCAAAGCGCTTCTCGCTGCCGGTATTACGGAAGATATGATTCGCGTCTCCATCGGACTTGAAAACGCCGATGACCTGATCGATGCGCTTTCAGATGCCCTTAAAATTGCCACGGCATAAAACAGAATAGGAGAAAACCATGCGCATTTATGAAGAATTAACCGAACTAATTGGCCGTACGCCACTTTTAAAAATGAATCATCTGATACAACGAGAACATTTAGACGCTTCCCTTTTCGGCAAACTTGAATTTTTTAATCCCGGTGGCAGTGTTAAAGATCGTGTGGCACTCGCCATGATCGAAGATGCTGAAAATAAGGGACTCCTCAAACCCGGCGGTACCTTAATCGAACCTACCAGTGGCAATACCGGCATTGGTTTGGCACTGGTCGCTACTTTAAGGGGCTATAAACTCATTTTAACCATGCCTGAAACCATGAGTATTGAACGGCGTAATCTCTTAAAAGCTTTTGGTGCCGAAATTGTGCTCACCGATGGGGACCTCGCCATGGAAGGCTCGATTAAAAAAGCGAAAGAACTGTGTAAAACCATCGATGGCGCCATTATTCTGGGGCAGTTCGATAACCCTGCCAACCCCATTGCCCACGAAAAAACAACCGCAGTAGAAATCTGGGATGATTTAGATGGACACGTTGATATTTTTATTTCCGGTGTCGGTAGTGGTGGCACCACCACCGGTGTGGGCAAAGCACTTAAAGCAAAAAATCCGAAGATACAAATCATCGCTGTTGAGCCTTTTAGCTCTCAGGTACTTGCCGGAAAATCTGCCGGTCCCCACGCCATACAGGGGATTGGTGCCAATTTTGTCCCCAGTATTTTAGATTTGGACATCATTGATGAAATTATCCCCGTCAAAGATGCTGCCTCCTATAACACCGCCAAACTCCTTACCAAAACCGAAGGGCTTCTTGTCGGTATTTCTGCGGGCGCCGCTGTTTGGGCCGCTATCGAAGTGGCTAAACGACCTGAAAACAAAGGCAAAAACATCGTTGTTTTACTGCCCGATACTGGCGAACGGTATTTATCGACACCCTTGTTTAATTAAAAAGGAGCCTTCTTATGCCTATTGAAATTCCAAATAGCTTACCGGCGTTTCAGATTCTTGAGGGAGAAAATATCTTTGTGATGGATCAAAATCGAGCCTCTGCCCAAGATATCCGCCCCCTTAAGATTGCCATTATGAACCTGATGCCCACTAAAATTGTTACCGAAACTCAGCTCTTGCGACTCCTTGGAAATACCCCCTTACAAATCGATATTACGCTGCTACAATCCGGCATTCATGACTCTAAAAACACGGCTCAGTCACATCTTAACGCCTTTTATAAAACTTTTGATGCCGTTCGTGACGATTATTTCGATGGGCTCATCATCACCGGTGCCCCCATTGAGACCCTCCCCTTTGAAGAAGTGGACTACTGGGAGGAACTCGTCTCACTGATGGATTGGAGCAAGACCCACGTTTACTCCACCCTTCATATTTGCTGGGGTGCTCAAGCCGGTCTTTATTACCATTACGGGATTCCAAAATACCCCCTAAAAAAGAAACTTTTCGGTGTTTTTGAACATCATTTAAAAGAAGCCTTCATCCCCTTATTTCGTGGATTTGACGATACTTTTTACGTCCCTCATTCGAGGAACTCCGAGGTGCGTCTTTCTGATATTAAAAAACATTCAGAACTGACAACCATGGCACTCTCTGATGACGCCGGCGTTTATATTGTGACTGCTATGGATGGCCGACAGATTTTTGTCACCGGTCACAGCGAATATGATGGGGAGACCTTAAAAAACGAATATGAACGTGATGTTGCTCTTGGAAAAGACATTACAATTCCTAAAAATTATTATAAAGATAATGATCCCCAAAAAGACCCCATCGTTCGTTGGAGGGGGCATGCCAATTTACTGTTTTTCAACTGGCTCAATTATTACGTTTATCAAGCGACACCTTATGATCTCGATAATAGCCCGGTGTTTGATGCAAAATAGGGGAGGGGTTGAGCGCCTTATAAAACAGCGTATTTTAAACACCACTGTTACTTTTCATTATCATAAGGGTATATTTATAAAAAACATCTATGGAGGGATACTATGAAAAAACCATACCTTATTGGATTTACATTTATTTTGACCATTATGTTACTGACCGGTTGTGGACCAAAACCTGCGCCAAAATCCACTTCCGATGCTACCACACCATCTGCCACATCAACTGCACCTTCTGTAATCACGGGCGATCAGGCAAAAGCGATTGCGCTCAAACAGGCCGGCATTGCCGAAAAAGATACTTGGGCTTTAAAAGTGGAACCAGATACAGAGAAAAACCACAAGGTTTATGACGTAAGCTTTCACTTCAACGACAAAGAGTATAGCTATGCGATTGACATAAAAACCGGCGATATTCTTAAAAGTGATATCGAAATAGATCATTAACCCAGTGCTCAATCTTTCATAACGACATACACTTTACTCTATTGATTTAACCCTTTTTATCGACAATAATTTTTAGCAAACTTTTATAGGAAACAATTAGCCCTTTCAAATTCAAATAAATATAAGTTTTACACCCCGTTTAAAA
>JAVXTS010000082.1:0-3999 GCA_036642535.1 Eubacterium sp.
ATAGGAAAAACGCAATTGATTGTCAATATTTAAAACTCCTTTTCTACTCTTAATACACAAATACACGCACATCTAAACATGGGAATTTTCCCATTATAAATAATTTTTTTCCAAAATTATAGAGAAATAGCTCTTTTTTTGTTGACATTTTTATATTTTTAGGCTTAAAATACAGGTATTAAAACATTTACAAGGAGTGTACAAAATGAGTATTATCACCTTGGTTGGTGCCGGACAAATGGCTTCGGCTTTAACTTTTCCGCTTTATGAAAATGGACATGATGTCCGTTTGGTAGGTTCTCCGCTTGATTATAAAATTATTGAACGTTTAAAAAAAGATCATTATCATAGTAATTTACTCCGTACGTTACATCAAGGCATAAATTATTATACCATTGACCAAATTACAGAAGCACTCGATGGATCCGATCTTGTTGTTTGTGGTGTATCCAGTTTTGGCGTGGACTGGTTCCTTGAAAAAGTTATTCCAATTATCCCCGATAATACGCCTATGATTTCTGTAACAAAAGGAATGCTTGATGGTGAATACGGTGCCTTACAAACCTACCCGGAATATTGGGAACAACATTTGCCAAAAGGTTCAAAACTTGAAATTTATGCTATTGGCGGTCCTTGTACAGCCAGAGATTTAGCAGATCACGACCATTCTTTTGTCGGTTACTGCGGTCATAATCTTGAAACATTAGCTAAAATCCGTGATATCTTCTCAACCGATTACTACCATATCAGTCTTACAACAGATGTAGTCGGACTTGAAGCTGCCGTTGCTTTAAAAAATGGATATGCACTGGGTACAGCCCTTGCTATTGGTCTTAAAAATACATGTGGTGATGACGGTATCGCTCATGTAAACTCAAAATCGGCACTTTTTCAGCAGAGTGTTAAAGAAATGGCCGATCTCCTCGAAATAATTGGAGGTACCCCAAGAATGATTATGTTTGCAGCAGGCGATCTAGAAGTAACTGTTGCAGGGGGACGTAGCCGTAAAGTTGGCCAATATCTTGGTGAAGGCTTATCAATGGATGAAATTAATGAAAAAATGGCCGGTGAGACTCTTGAGGCAGTGGTCATTGCCACACGTACAGCAAGAGCGGTTAAAGCGATGGCAAAATCTGGTAAAATTAATATTAACAACTTTCCATTACTTATGCACGTAGACAAACTTTTAAACGAAGGTGAAAAAGTATCTATTCCATGGAAGACTTTTCAGACAACCGAATCAAACTTTTAGGAAAAATAGATCAATGCCTTGCATTGTCACTATAAATATTTAATAATAAAGGGAGAAACTATGATGGATTATTTAATTGGTCTCGACTTAGGAACCGGCAGTATCAAAACAGTATTGTTTGATCAAAATGGTAAAGAAATTGCGCAAAGAGCACAGGAATATCCGGTATATCAACCTCACAACGGATGGTCCGAACAAGACCCTGAAGACTGGTATAGTGCAGCAATTGCGACAATACGTTATGTCGTTACAGAATCCGGTGTGCATCCAGATGCCATTAAGGGGATCGGTATGTCCGGTCAAATGATGGGTGCAGTTATGCTCGATGCTACTGGCAAACCTCTGCGCCGTGCTATTTTATGGAACGATGCCCGAACGACTGAATCCTGTGAATCCGTTCGTAAAATCATTACTGATGCAAAAATGATGGAAATCAACTGCAACCCTGTACGTCCCGGTCTTACAGCTGCTAAAATTCAATGGGTTAAAGAAAATGAACCCGAAATTTATGCTAAAACGGCTCATATTTTATTACCAAAAGATTATTTGCGTTACCGTTTAACCGGAGAATACGCCACCGAAGTTTCTGATGCTTCCGCAATGCAACTTCTTGATGTGCGTAAACGTTGTTGGTCACCTTATATTCTTGATGCTCTCGAAATCAAAGAATCGGTTCTTGGTAAAGTGTACGAATCCCCCGATGTGACAGGTACTCTGACAAGAGATGTGGCCACACTCACCGGATTATCCCCCAAAACCGTCGTGGTTGGTGGTGCGTCCGATAATGCCGCTGGCGCTGTAGGAACCGGTGTTGTTGCCAGTGGTCGCGCTATGACCACAATCGGAACTTCCGGAACTGTTTTTGCTTATGCTGATGAACCCATGATGGATAAAAAAGCTCGAGTCTATACATTCTGTATGGCCGTTCCAAATGCATGGCATTTTATGGGATCGGTGAATTCTGCGGGTAATTCTTTGAAATGGTATCGCAACTTGTTTTATACCGATGATCTGGAATACGATCGCATTAATCGGGATGCTATGTCCTCTAAACCCGGTGCCAACAATCTTATTTATATGCCTTATCTTACCGGTGAGCAGTCTCCTCATTTTGATCTCCAGTGTCGTGCTGGATTTGTTGGTTTATCTGCAACCCATACCAAAGGGGATATTACACGGGCCGTTATGGAAGGAATCACCTATGCTCTCCGGGATGTCCTCACTGCGATCCGTGAATCCGGGATTGAACCAGCTATCATGCGTATGTGTGGTGGTGGTTCAAAAAGTCCTTTCTGGCGCCAACTGATGGCCGATATTTACGACATGCCGGTTTGCTTACCTGATATGAATTCTGAAAATGCCGCCGCTCTTGGTGCTGCTATCCTTGCTTCTGTCGGAACCGGATTATACCCAACTGTTCAGGATGCTTGCGATAAAATCATTAAAATGCGTTCTGAAAATTATAATCCAAATCCAGCACTTCGAAATAAATACGATTCAACCTATACCGCTTTTGATAAACTTTATCCGCAGTTAAAAGATAATTTCGCTGAAATATTGAGTCTGTAACACATCATCTGTATCCAAAAATAGTGGGGCGAAAGAAATTTTCGCTCCACTATTTTTCTTTTACTTTGTGCAGTAAATATCAATTGCTTTTGCCATAAATACGGCTGTACCTTTTCCGTTCTGATCGATATTTTTAGTAAATCGTTCATCACAAACATACATCTTCCCCAGACATGAAAGGATTTCATCGGTGCAGTGATACATCGTCTTTGTAATATAGGCTTGCCATTCTGCCACGAGTTGTTGTATCTTTTCACTTTCCGGTGCAAGTTGGCGATTTTCACCAAAGCTTTTTAGAATTTTTGCCCCTTCTTCATTAACCATTTTCCATTGTTGCTGATCATAATTAGCGGTCTTTTCTTCGCTTTCTTTATAAGCATCGGTTTTTCCAAAACGCTCTTTAACCTCCTTCGCATATTTATTTCTATTAATCTCAATTTCGGCTGTATCAAATTCCTGAAAACTCATTTTTGTATCTCCTTTAATTGTATTTTCTACAAGCGTAATCAACCCGTCAAGGCGTTGTCGCTTTTGTAGCAGTAACTCTTTGTGTTTTGTTAACGCTTCCTTTTGATTGTAATGTGGGTTTGTCATAATTTCCTTGATATCTGAGAGTGAAAAATCCAATTCTTTAAAAAAGAGGATTTGTTGTAAAACGGCAAGTACATCCTCATTATATATACGATATCCCGCTTTAGTAACTTCACTTGGGGATAACAGACCAATTTCATCGTAGTAGTGCAATGTACGGACGGTGATGCCGGTTAGTTTTGCAACCTCATTAATTTTCAATGATAGAAGACCTCCTTTTTGATTCTTTTCTTCATTTTAAAAATGCATATGTTCGAACAACACTTGTAATCATACACTATGACGTTAGGTAAGGGTCAAGTATTTTTTTAATTTCTTTACAAAAAAAGATAAAAAGAAAGACCCGAAAACCGCATAATTAGCGACTTTAGAGCCTTTCGATATTGTTTTTAAAATGGAGGTGCTACCCAGATTTGAACTGGGGATGGAGGTGTTGCAGACCTTTGCCTTACCACTTGGCTATAGCACCATAATTAATGGAGCGGAAGACGAGATTTGAACTCGCGACCCTCGCCTTGGCAAGGCGATGCTCTACCACTGAGCCACTTCCGCATATAAAATATAAATGTGTTTTCGTTTGTTACTTT
>JAVXTS010000083.1:0-3951 GCA_036642535.1 Eubacterium sp.
CGAAATAAATATTAAAGGAGTGATTTTTTTGTCTCATACTAATGATATCTCAAATCTTTTAAATTTAAAAGCTAAAAATATTTTTTTAAGGATTTCTGTGTTTCAGATTTAGAAATCGTATTTTAATCACACAAGGCATCCTAAAATTAAAAGCAGCCTGATTTTTTTCAGTCTGCCTCACGTATCTTTTATTTATTTTTATTTTCTTACCAACACCAAATATTATAGAACCAAATAAAAAAACGGATTCCAATGGAAATCCGCTTAAATACAAGGTTATGGCGTGCCAAGAGGGATTCGAACCCCCGACCTCTCGGTTCGTAGCCGAACGCTCTATCCAGCTGAGCTATTGGCACGCATTTTGTCTGACACCTCAGTGCCTTACCTTGTATATTATAACAGCTTTCAAGGAGATTGCAAGCTTTTTTTCTCATTTTCTATTCTTTTTTCAATGTAATCCTTATCTAAATGTTTTAATCCCTTTTTACAGAAGGATATGTTGATTAAAAATTTCACTGATCACTTTTCCTCGACCGAAAAGAATAACACGATCGCCTTCAAAAATCTTATCTTCTTTTGTAATATGAGTATTGGTCGTACCATTATGATTGATCATTAAAATCTGGATGCCATATTTTGTAGGCAGTTGTAATTCTTGCATCGTTTTACATTTCATATCTTCCGGCAATTCATACACTTGCATTTCAGCCAGAACGTGATCATCACCGTAGGTATCAAGCACTAGAAATTTATTTGTTTTTTTGCTAAACATCAATCGGGTACCAATTTTCTGAATAAGACGGTCAAATTTTCGTTTAAAGAGCGGTAATCGCTTAAAGGTAAAGAGAATGATCAGAAAAATAACAAGGTACGCAGATGCGATGAACATTTCATTTGTACTACTTTGCGGAATTTTCAAAATAACATTGAGAATCATAGATACACCGATCACCGTAAAAGTATAGCCAAAAAGCATGGTGAGTTGGGCTAGAATTCGCCTTTTTTTAACGGTAACGATGGCCTCACTTTCTTTTGTGGTGAAGCCACTATTGGTGAGCATGGAGATTACTTGAAAGCGCGCCCGGGCTTCTGGCATTCCTGTGATAATAAATAAAACCGAAAAAATTTCAATAATGCTCAGATACAGGGCAATAAAGACAAGTAAGGTAAAAACAGCTGAATTAAGGGTCATTTCATGCGCTCCTTCAAATTTTTTACCTTTTGATTATACCATGGCTAAAAATATTTGGAAAGCGCACACCACTCTATGTTACAATGAAAAGAAAAGATACAAGGAGACTACTTATGTACCCGATTGTTCAGAATATTTTTTTGCTCCAGACCGGTGGTACCATCGGCAGTGCCATTGATGGTCACTGTATTGATATTGATCCGACTAAGGGTGATGTGCTTATCCAAACTTATCAAAAATCACCCTCACATTTGGTTAATTTCGAAGTGAGTCGCCCCTTTACTATTCTCAGTGAAAACGCTGTTCCCTCCCATTGGGCTGAAATTATTGATGTGCTAAAAAACGTTGATTTCAGCCAATATAAGGGAATTATTATCACACACGGTTCGGATACACTTCCTTATACGGCGGCGGCACTGAGCTACTTTTTCAATGCTTCTCCTATTCCTATTGTACTTGTTTGCGCCAACTATCCCCTCGGGCATCCTAAAAGCAACGGACTTTCCAACTTTAGCGGTGCGATTGATTTTATTCTAAACGCCGAAATCCCCGGTATTTTTGCGATTTATAAAAATAGTGACGGTAAAACACAAATTCATCTGGGTTCAAGGCTTTTGGAAGCAGACTGGATTCACGATGATTTTCAGAGTTTTGGCGGAAAGCCTTTTGTCATCAGCGATCGTCACTGCCTAAACCACGGACAATCAAAACTTAGCCCTTCGATCGAGGCTCTGAAAAATCGTTCATTTGATACAATATGGGGTAATACACCTAATTTTAAACGAACCATCCTTGGACTTCGTGCTTATCCCGGTCTTGATTATCGCTATATCGATCTTAAAAACGATCCACCGGCGGCAATTCTTCATGCATTATACCATTGTGGCAGTGGTAACGCATCAAGTTCCGAAGGCTTCTCACTAGCTGATTTTATTGCCAATCATCCCGAAACCGATCATTACCTTATTTCCTACAAAAATACTGAAAGCGCACTTTACGCAACGTGTTTAAAACTGATCGAAAACGGTGGGCTTCCACTTGAAAATATTTCTTTTGAAGCAGCGATCACTAAATTATATTTTGCATATAATCAAAGTATGCTCTCACCGGAGATCTATATGAAAAAAGAACGCTTTTTTGAATTTTTATAACTCAGGAAGAATTCTAATTTAGCAAAATTTTGCATTTACTTTTTTGATTTTCATTATAAAATAAAGGTAACTATAAGAGTAAAAAAACAGGAGGTAACACAGAATGTATGATATTGTAATCATTGGCGCCGGTATTATCGGTACCTCTATTGCCCGCGAGTTAAGCCGTTATCAGCTAAATATAGCTTTACTTGAAAAAGAAAATGACATATCTATGGGATCAACTAAAGCAAATTCCGCCATCGTTCACGGCGGTTATGCCGAGGCTCATGCTAAAGTAAAAGGACGTTTATGTTATAAAGGTCGAACTCAATTTGCTAAACTCAACGAAGAACTTAATTTCGGTTTTGACCCTATCGGTTCTCTTGTTTTAGCTTTTGAAGAAGATCAGAAAAAAGGACTTGAAGATTTAATGGCAAATGGGATTCTTAACGGACTGGAAGATCTTGAACTTCTCGATCACGATGCCATTATGTCCATTGAGCCACATGTTAATCCTGAGGTAAAATATGCTTTATACTGTAAGGGTGCCGGCGTTTGCTCCCCTTATGAAATGGCAATTGCATTGGCTGAAAATGCCGTTAAAAACGGTGTCAAACTTTTTCTTGAAACCGGCGTGAAAGACATCAATCGTAACGGCGATGACTTTGATGTTATATCCGAAAATGGAGATATTTTTAATACACATTATGTCATCAATGCTGCAGGACTTTATTCTGACCGTATTTCTGCCATGGTAGGTGTCGATTACTTTAAAATCTTGCCACGCTCCGGTGAATATTTACTGATGGTGCGAGGTTCAGGTTCTGCTATTAATCAGGTGTTGTTCCAGATGCCCACAAAAATGGGTAAAGGTATTCTGGTAACACCAACCTATCATGGCAATTTACTGATTGGACCGGATGCGGTTAACGAAGGCGAAGCCGATCGTGATACCCATGCCGAGCGGTTGTTGCGTATTTTTAAAGAGGCCACACTGACCACCGATAAACTTAATATCAAACAATTTATTCGTAGTTTTACGGGTGTTCGCGCCGTTAGCAGTACCGATGATTTTATCATTGAAGAAAGTACTGTTCCGCATTTCATCAACGTTTCCGGCATACAATCCCCGGGGATTACCTCGTCACCGGCGATCGCCCAAATGGTGCGTGATATCTTAGCTAATGCCGGCCTGAAACTTGAAGCTGATCCTAATTTTGATCCTTACCGCAAACCTATCATCAACCGTAAAGAACTGAAGCCGATGAAAGAAATCCTTCCTCTTCTTGATCTCCCATTAGGAGATCAAGACCGTATGATCTGTCGATGTGAACAGGTATCGGAAACCACCATTCTTGATGCTATGCGCCGTGGTATCCCCGTTACCACAATCGATGGCATCAAACGTCGCACTCGTGCCGGTATGGGCTGGTGTCAAGGAACATTTTGTCGTCCAAGAGTTGCAGAAGTAATGTCAAAAGAACTCGGCCGTGAAATCAATGCCGAATTTGATATTGAACACAGTGGTGTTAATCGTATTGGCAAAAATGAAATTGTTACTTATATCGAAGAACATATAGAAGACTAAATGATACCTAACAAAAAACAGAAAGTAAGGGATGAGCC
>JAVXTS010000084.1:0-3615 GCA_036642535.1 Eubacterium sp.
TCTGTCAACTGGTGCTAGTATGCTATGCGTACCAGCACCAAATATTATAGAACCCTTTTTTAATGAATCGTCTTCTATTTTTTAATCGCTTTAAATGCTTCTGTCTGTGCGGTAATTCCTTTTTCAGCAGCAAAACGTTCAATACTGGATGCCCCGAAGAATCCATCAATACCTTCAATTCTTTCAATCACGTACTGAGCATCTGCCGGCTCTGCAATCGGACCACCATGGCAAATAACCATAATATCCGGATTAACCGAACGCCCTGCATCCATAATTGCTTTTACTTTTAGAACACAATCATCCAAAGTCAATGCTGTTTTGGCACCAATCGTTCCTTTTGTTGTTAGTCCCATATGTGCCACTAAAAGATCCGCTCCGGCTTCCGCCATTGCCTTTGCCTGTTCTTCATCAAAAACATAAGGCGTTGTCAGCATGTCTAGTTCATGCGCTTTTCGAATCATCTCAACTTCCAGACCATATCCCATATCGGTTTCTTCTAGGTTTTGTCTAAAGACACCATCAATCAATCCGACTGTCGGGAAATTCTGAACGCCACTAAAACCCATATCTTTTAACTGTTTTAAGAAAACCTCCATGACTCTGAAAGGATCAGTTCCACAAACGCCAGCCAGAACAGGCGTATCTTTAACAACCGGTAATACTTCTGCTGCCATTTCTACCACAACCTGATTAGCATCGCCATAAGAAAGCAATCCTGCTAGAGAACCACGTCCGGCCATCCGATAACGTCCCGAATTGTAAATAATCAACATATCAGCGCCACCCTGTTCACTACTTTTAGCCGTAATCCCAGTACCTGCGCCAACACCAAGTAAAATTTTGCCTTCCGCTCTCTGTTTCTTATACATTTCTACGATTTCAGCTCTTGTCATTGTATTCATTGTTTAATCTCCATTTCTTCCAATTATTTTTTCATTAAATCAATTAATTTTTGTGCTGCTGTTTCAGCAAATTTTTGATCATTGATGTGTAAATCAAATGTTTCAATATCAACGACTTTTTTATCAATATTGGCTTGAAGTGTTTCGAAAAGCATTTTATCTTCCGCCTCTCCGTAAAAAGGTTCTCCCACTGCATCAATCATTGACACCCCTTTCAGCGGTAACATCAATGTTGTTTTACCATTGGCCATATTAAGTTTTTCGGCAATTTTTTCGGCAATGGCTTTATTTTCTTCAATCGTTGTACGCATCAAAGTAACCATCGGATTATGTTTGTACAAATTACGATTTTTGAACGTCACCGGAACGGTATCGATCGGGCCAAAATTAACCATATCCACCGCACCCACCGATACAACTTGCGGGATTCCTCTTTTACCGGCAGCCTCCAAACGATGAGGACCTGCCGCCAGTTCACCGCCGACAATTTCATCTGCCCATTCTGTGGTTGTCATATCCAGAACACCTTCAATAAATCCACCATTGACTAATGCTTCCATCGATTGTCCACCCGTTCCCGTTGCATGAAAAATGAGTACCTCATAACCTCTGGCCTCCAAATATTCCTGAGCAAAAGTTAAACATGGTGTGGTGACCCCAAACATCGTTGCTGCAATCAGAGGTTT
The DNA here is from genome assembly GCA_036642535.1 of Eubacterium sp. GTDB lineage: Bacteria > Bacillota > Clostridia > Eubacteriales > Eubacteriaceae > Eubacterium. The sequence continues at coordinate 1,592 of JAVXTS010000084.1, forward strand.
CTTTTCAATCTCATGCTTATCTTCAAATTTCACCATCCCCGCAATAGCAAACGCTGCATTAGCAAAAATTTTCGTTGAGATAGAATTTAATCCGGCCACATCGACCACCGATGGCATCATCACAATATCACTGGTTCCAACATATTGCGCAGTATTACCCGATGCCATAGTCGATACCATCACTTTAGGGACACCAATTGGCAACGCCCGCATCGCTGGTGTAACTAGGGCTGTACCACCGCTACCACCAAAGGAAAGAATACCGTCAAATTTTCCTTCTTTGTAAAGTTTTGGCACGATGATTTCCATCCCTTTTGACAATATCTCCGTTGCATACGCCCGGTCGCCTTTTGCGGCGATTTCTTTAATATCGCCTCCCACCATTGCGGCTACTTCTTCATTTGTCACATCCGGTTCAAACGCCGGTTCAAAGACACCTGTGTTAATCGTCAATGTCTTTAAACCAAGGCCTTCAATGAGATCTTTAACATAGGCAAATTCATGACCTTTTGAATCAAAGGTTCCTGCAATTGCAATTGTTTTCAATCTACACACCTCCTGTATTTTATTAATCATACACATTCGAAAGGTTTTTATTCTTTTAAAATATCCTTTTTCCTTGTTATGACCTTACTGATTACAGTATACCCGTAATCCTTTTCATAATCCATGTACTTATGTCCAATACATTTGTGTTTATGTCTTTTTTCGGATCATTTTAGGTGGAATACCCATATATTTTTTAAACATTTTGCTAAAATGAGCAACATCACTGTAGCCCACAAGTTCCGCAACTTCCGTTACGCGCATATTTTCTTCTTCAAGGAATTTTTTCGCTTGATGCATTCTAAAATTAACAAGGTATTCAGGAAAACTACATCCCACTTCTTTTTTAAAGAGTGCGCTCAAATGGCTTCGGGAAATATGACAAATTTTCGCCAAATCTAAAAAAGAAATTTCGTTCATATAATTTTCGTTCACATATTCTTTCACAAACCCAATATAGTCATAGTACTTAGTGATCCCACCCAGCATTTTTACCATCAGATTATCTTCATTTAAAGTATCAGATGTTTTAAAGGCTTTCGTAATATTCATCAAAGCTGTTTCTGCCGGAATACGGTCAAAAGCGGATCCACCGATATAGCCGTGAGTGGTCGTATTCTGATACATATACTGCACATCAACAGGCGTTTTTACCGGTCCGCCATAAAGCATCTTGATCACACCGGGTCGAATTTGATCGCATACTCTAAAAATGCGATTGATCCGATCTTTCCCTGCAACTAGCGATAATACTTTAGCGGCACCCAATATCCCACCCTCAGTCAACCCCAGGTGTGCACAAATAATATCGGCACCGGCATCAAGCATTGCCTCAGCCTGTTGCTCATCAAAAACGAACGCTACTGTAATCAATCCTCGCTTATGCGCCATACGAAAAACCGCTACTTCCTGTTCAAAACAGCTACCATTTTCTTCAAGCGCTTCTCTAAATTGTCCGTCGATCAGACCAATGGTTGGATAATTATTGATCCCTACAAAACCACACCCACGAATCACCTCAAGATAGTCCGATATATCCCGTGTGGGGTCGGTCGCATTGATTCCAAAAATAACCGGAAAATCTTTAATGAGAGGAATGAGTTCGCGTACTCCAAAATCATAAACCATATCATTGCTATTAGCAAATGGAAGCAACCCACCAAGCGAACCACGTCCCATACCTCTAAATATGCCTGAATTTAAAGCAAGCAGAAAATCAGCGCCTCCTTTAATAGCGTACTTAGCTGTCAAACCGCTTCCGGATGCTACACCGATAAGATGCCGATGTGCATCAATTTCCTGATATAAATTTTTTAAAAACTGTTCATTTGAAATCATCATCCACCTCTTTTAATCAAAAAATAAAAAATAGCGTCTCTGCTAAATCCTCTTTTATTCAGAGGATTTGAACTCTCACACTAACTTGGGAAACGCTTGCCACCGGGTAGTTGGCAAATAGCAGAAGTTTCGCTGACTTT
>JAVXTS010000085.1:0-3511 GCA_036642535.1 Eubacterium sp.
ACAGACAGAAGCCCAGCCAAGATGCCCAGCCCAATAAGCCCAGCTAAAGTGCATTGTATCGTGGTTGATCTGCATATTTGCCGCACTTTGCACGTTGTTGAGCAGGATAAAAGCCACCCATATTAAAACTGTCAGCATAAAGAGTGAAACAAGTGTTATTTTGGTTCTGCGTGATATCGGTCCGCGCGTTGCGAGAAAGGAAACCGCAAAGCAGCCAAAAATACCATTCCAAAGCAGCGCTAATGCAGTGGGCAGGACGGACAGCACAATCAGTAGCACCGGTTGGTTTATATGACCGAATAACAGCCAGCGCGTGGCGTCCAGTAGCAACACCGCCATATGGCAGATAATCATTGCCGTCAGCCGCTTTTCAAAGGTATCCGCCTGGTTTCCGCTTCGCATACTGACGAGCAGTATCAAGATAACCAGCGCCGCAAATATTTCAAGGCATCCGTTCGCAAGCTCCATTGCAGTCACCCTCGCGGCGCAGAGCCGTCCTTTCTTGTTTTAATTATTGATGCTTTATGAACGCACTCTGACAGACATTTTATGTCCCTGTGCATTATATCGGTAAAAAATAAATTTTATTTATATATTCTATTTATATATTCTATTTTACTTGATAAATAACGTTTTTGCAATCATAAGACAAAAACTTGAGTTTTTGCACAATTTTCCTTAAAAGTTAATAAAGATTGAAAAAATGGTCCAAATCCCCAAAAATAGCCTTAAAAACAAAGAATTCTCCTCCTTTTTGATGTAAAATTAATCATCTATAAAAAAAATACACGATATACTTAAATTAAGTTATAATATAAATCAATAGGATGTAAAACTAAGGGAGAAAGAACTGCAGCACACCGAAGGCTATCTCAGTATTGAGCAGAAGCGGTTTGAGGAAAAGCTGTGTGTGGGAATACTTTCGATTGAAAGTAAAGTAGGTCGAGGCACAACAGCGATGATAAAAATACCAAAGGGGGAAACCAAACAATGAATATTATAGCGGTAGATGATGAAAGGTTGGCATTGCAACTTCTAATTCATTCCATTAATGAGGCATTACCCGAAGCCCAGGCCTATGGCTTTAGATCTGGAGAAGAAGCTATGGCGTTTTGTCGTGAGAATTCATGCGAAATTGCATTTTTGGATATTGACATGAATGATATGGATGGGATCACACTGGCAAAGCATTTAAAGAAGATCAATCCCAAGGTTAATATTATTTTTGTAACGGCATATAATAAATATGCCATGGAAGCCCATTCCCTTCACAGTAGCGGATATATGATGAAACCCGCTACCAAGGAAAGAATAGAACAAGAAGTAAAAAATCTTCGGTATCCTGTCTGTAATGCCATAGAAAAACGAGTAAAAATACAAACCTTTGGAAATTTTGAAATCTATGTTGATGGAAAACCGCTAAATATGGGGATTTTAAAATGTCGAGAATGTTTGGCTTATCTTGTTGATCGAAAAGGTGCACGGGTAACAGCAAGAGAATTAGCGACTTTACTTTGGGAAGATAGACCCTATGATAAACGGTCGCAAAACAACGTTTACCGCGTGATGTCAGATACGATGCGTTATTTAAAAAATATGAATATTGCGGATATTATCGTGAAGTCCCGAGGAGAAATGGCGATTGATACCGAAAAAGTTGATTGCGATTATTACCATTTTTTACAAGGTGAGGTATCTCAAATTAATGCTTTTCAAGGTGAGTATATGTCAAATTATAGCTGGGCAGAACTGACACTTGGAGAATTGGTAAAAACGGAATTAAGATTAAAAAAGAAAATATTTAAAAAAGAGAAATAAAAATGCAGTGAATTTTTCTTAATGTAAAAATACAGTTTTTTGATTTAAAAAACTGCCGTGAGATAATAAAAGATAAGCTCTGGCGCATTAATTGATTTTACAACTCAGATGTAGCTCATATTTAAAAGGTTATAATGAATGAAAGTAACTCATAAACAGGAGGTGAGGAAAATAACTTTAGTTTGTGGGAGTTCAGCTTTTGGCAAAAATGAAGGTTAAGTATTGTTTGGCAAAGAGAAAAATGGTGGTCTTGTCATCACAGATAAGGGGGAAACGGGAAGGGTTTTATTAAAAAAGCATGAGTCTTATGAATTTTCAAGTAATGTTTGAATGCTTTAAAGTAAAATGGTGGAGTATTGACGATTGTTTTAATTGAAATTTATGAACATGAATAAGTTTAAGTGTTTAATTGAGGACTAAAGAATAAGGATAAAGGAGTATTAAAAAATGACAAAATTAATAAAAGGTTTGCGTACACTTCGCGTGGCAAACATTATATCAATTGTTTCCATGGCTCTTACTATGATTGGCATTATTGTTTTAATCGCAAGCGGAACTTTTGCAGTTGCGGGTGGGGAGACCACACTTTCTAAAGGCCTGGTTATTACAGCGGGAGCAGGTGGATTGATTGCACTCATTAGCATCATTTTTGTGCTGGTTGCTAATATACTTGAAATTGTTGCACTTGTCAAAATGAAAAGTATTCATTCTGGATATAAAACAGCTTTAATTTTGGTTTTAATCGGAATAGTTGCTTCTATTTCATTCTTGTTTTGCCCGTTTTTACGTTCATTACCTAAATTGATGGAGATTCTACCTACAATTATTAGTTGCCTGGTGGTTTACTTTGTTATTGATGCGACAGTATCATTTTTGAAAAATAAAGGAGACACTACGCTTGCAGATAAAGGGAATAAGGTCATTCGAATCTACATTGTGTGTACTGCTATTACAATAGTTGCGAATTTTGTGACATTAATTCCTGCATTGGCTACGGTAGTCAGTATTGTTACTTTAGTGACATCTGTGGTACAGCTTGTGGCTATTTTCAAATATATTGGATTTTTGGGTCAATCTGCCACGTCATTGGAAAGCGAATCCATGTCGTAGGGATCAACGCTTCAAGATCAATGGCTTCACGCATCAATGAGAAAAAAGAAGCCGCATGAACTTGAAAAAAGTCCTGACCCGTTTGAGACGTTTCAGCCAGTGAGAGCTGATGAATATTAAAAAACCTTGAGAAATCAAGGGGTGTAGCATTTAACAATTGCCGAAGAGAAAAATAAAAAAGGAAAAAAGAATATGAATTCATGTGAAAATATCAGACCTTGTCCCTGTACTTTTGATTGCCCAAACCATGGTAAATGTTGTGACTGTGTCGCCCACCACCGTGACCATAACGAGGGCGTTCCCGGCTGCTTCTTTTCAAAGGAGGCCGAGGCGACCTATGATCGCAGCATAGAGGCACTGGCAAGGGATGCAGGAATTATAAAATGAGTGAGGAACACTAGCCATACAGCGGCGAAAAAGCAAGAAAAGCCGCTGGTTTTGGGTAATTTTCATTTTGGCGCTGCTACTTTCGTGGCATCGTCACCCGAAACGGTATGGCCAGAGAGAAGAAATCATACTGACAAACGACCCGGAATACAGTCTGACGGAATTTTTAATAGAAGAAAACGTACCGGTGGAGTTA
>JAVXTS010000086.1:0-3490 GCA_036642535.1 Eubacterium sp.
AAAAAAAGAGCTTCGCGAGGAACGAAGCTCAAAAGTTAGGAGAGGAGAAGTAATGGGTTTATTAATGGGTGAAACCGTAGACACCCTTATTGACATCCGAACCACCATTAAACAAAATATGCGCCCGGTTTAAATCTTTAATCGCACGGTTAATATCTTCAATGAACAAAACACCGAGCTGTTCACTTAAATCAGCACGAACCACCACTCTTTGAATGATATCATTCTGTAAATTAGCCGGTAGCGGATAAGCCGGTACCTGCCATCCTTTCATACGAATACGATCAGCAAGATCATAAAGATTCCATTCTTTGTTCGCATCCTTTTTCATTTTCCAGCAAACAATCGGTAAGTTCGAACCATCGTTATAGATTTCAAATAAGCCCGTTTTTTCAAGTTCACCGGAAATATAGAGGGCAACATCTTTTGTACGCTGTTGTATTTTTCGATAGCCCTCAAAACCATACCGCAAGAAATTATAATATTGACCAATAATCTGACTAGCAGAACGAGAGAAGTTAATGGCAATTGTCGGTAAATGACCACCAAGATAGCTCACGTTAAAGATCAATTCTTTGGGCAGATAGCGTTCATCTTTCCATAAAACCCAACCAATACCCGGATAAACAAGGCCATATTTGTGACCGGACGTATTAATCGAAACCACATTCTTTAATTGGAAATCCCAAATTAAATCAGGATCAATAAAAGGCGCAAACATACCGCCGGAAGCAGCGTCAACATGAATATGAATCGGAAATTTAGGATTTTCTTGATTGTAGGTTTCAACAAGAGCATCAAGCGATTTTATATCGTCATATTTTCCGGTATAGGTAATACCTAAAATACCCACAATCCCAATGGTATATTCATCCACATAATCCATGACGACACCAAGATTAAGATTCATATGGTCTTCATCGAGGGGAACGAGACGCATTTCAATATCCCAATAAACACAGAATTTTTCCCAACAAACCTGATAGGCAGAAGAAATAACGAGATTTGGTTTTTTGGCATTAATATTAAGCCCCTGCTTAAGCGCATTTGTACGCCAGCTGAACTTCATCGCAAGACCACCGAGCATACAGGCCTCGGAAGAACCCACCGTCGACGTCCCTAAAAAGTTTTCGTTTGGCTGAGCATGCCATAAATCGGCAATAATATTCACGCAACGATTTTCAAGTTCAGTCGTCTGAGGATATTCTGATTTATCAATAGCATTTTTTTCTAAGGTTTCAGACATGATTTTAACCGCTTCAGGTTCCATATAGGTCTGGCAGAATGTGGCAAGATTTAAGCGTGCGCTGCCCTCGTCGAGCAGGTCATCTTTAATTAAACGATAAGCGACTTCGGGTGGGATGGGATCTTTACCCAATTTATATTTAGGTAAAGGTTCATCACTGGCTTCTGTACCAAATACAGGGGTTACATAACGATCTTTTAGTGCTTCTTGATCTTTTTTTGAATATAACATTTTGATTACCTCCTAAAATGTTTTGAATGTTTAATCAATTAAATGTGTTATGCCATTTTCACAACAGCATAACAAATAACAAACGTTAATTATTTTGAAACGTGATCATCTGTTTTTGATGAAGGGGTCGGTTTTTGATCCATATAATCGCAAGGATCAGGATTGATGTGATGTTCACCACGACCTCTTAAACTGATAAAATTGAAATGTTTCGGACGATCAGCCATTGTAATATGCTGAGGTTCTTTGATTTTTTTATCTTTTTTATCATGTAATGCGTAAATGATAAAAGGAATAATAACGGTGACGATAAAACTAAGCATTAAAACCGTTTCGTATTTGCCATCATTTATAGCCGCCAACTGAGACGGTGGGAAGAAAGAAATAATAAATGTTCCAATGGACATCATCAAACCCAGTGCGGCAAAAATACTTTTACCAATAATACCACCGGGAACTTGATAAGCGCGTTTCAAATCTTTGTGTTTATAAATCAGAACGAAATAGGCAATAAAGAAAAGAATATAGCCCACTAAGTAAAGAACAACCGTCAAAGAAATAGCCGTTAAGAATGAAATATTAGCACCACCACCGCCAAATGTTAAAACAGCAGCCCAGATGGTGACAATAATCCCCTGAACAATGATGAGCGGAACCGGCACATTATGCCGATTAACTTTTTTAAAAACCTTCGGCAAAATCCCCTTCTGCGCCGTCGTATAAAGACCTCGTGAGGGACCAACCACCCAAGCACTCACTTCACCCATCACACCCAGAGCAATCATGGCGGCAATTATTTTGACAAGCCAGCCAAGATTAGGATTGAGATGATTCATCAAAGCGACAAACGCCTGAACCACACCGGAATTCATACTTAAATCAGCAGCGGGAACAGAAGCAGCCACCGCCATACCACCGATCGTATTGAGAACAATGGCAAGAATAACGAGTAAAATCATAGCTAAAGGATAATTTTTATTTGGATTTTGAAGTTCATTAACATGAGAAGCAGACGCCTCAACGCCCATAAAAGCAAGGATAAAGGACGCGAAAATAACGAGCGTGTTAATTTTACTGAAATCAGGAATAAAAGTATGCCAACTCATATCAATGTTTAGCGGACCACCCGTTACAAAATAAGCAATAGCCAATCCGAAAAGAATGACAGCAGGAATAATAATACCAACAATTAGACCGATTTTAGAAATGATCGCCGTGTATTTTGTGCCCCCTAATTGTGAGAAAGTTAACACCCAAAAGACAACAAGCACGCCGATAAACTGGATCACTGGGTTTGTACTTAAAGCCGGCCAGTCGAGAACATAGGAAAAGGCACCCAGTATAAAATAGATCATGGTGACAAAACCAACAGTGATTTGAAACCATTGAAAAAAGATCGCCGCAAAACCCCAACGTTCTCCGAGGGTATTACCGACCCAGGCAAAAATACCACCCTCTTGCCATCCATCAACGGTTGCCATTTCGGCAGCACAAAGAGCAACGGGAATAAACCATAAAAAACCACCCAAAAGCAAGAAAAATACAAGTTGAAAACCAGAAGAAGCAAAAGTTGGATATTCATAAACAGTCATAACCATTGAAGCAGTAATAGCGAAAAAGCCGAATAACGATAAAACTTTCTTAGGTCCAACGCTTTGTGTTGCGGTTGGTTTACTCATTAAAAACACCTCCTAAATAAAATATTTTTGATTATGTTTAAATATCTACCCTATAAAATTTAAAAGTAAACATAAAAAAAATAAAATTAAGAACCCTTCAAAAAAACTTAGAAAAAGCACTGAGAAAAGTAGCCCATTCAGAAAGGGTATTAACCCATATTTTACAACAATAAAAATAAAAAAGATTGACATTATTATCTTAAACACGTATAGTAATGTTAGGTTAAATAAAGAAAATACCTTCATGGAAGTATGGGGGTTTTTTATTTGTAAACTATCTATAAATTTAGAAAAGGAGTGACATTATGGACGCAGACCCCGGAGAGAAGTGCGT
>JAVXTS010000087.1:0-3414 GCA_036642535.1 Eubacterium sp.
TTTCTTGGTGCTTATGTTTACGTATTTTGGGGACATTTTCAAAAATCATTGACACCCTTTTTTTAACTTTTTTCAATTTTTATTTCATTTTCTTTGTTTCACCCTTTTTATTGCGTTGTTTTTGAGATTCTTCTCTGTTAGAATGAGCATATAATGAACAATAACTTTCTTTACTATAGAAATGAGGCACTATGAAAACTAAAGATTTAAAAAAAATGGTTCGATCAATTGTTGAAAGCCCGCGGTATGAACCAATGCGTTTTAAAGATCTTATCCATATTTTAGATATTCATCATAAAAAAGATTTAAAAATGTTACGTAATTTATTATCGGAAATGGTAAAAAAGCAGCGTATTCTATGTGATCGTGATGGATTTTATATTCATCCTTCTAAAAAATCTACAAAACTAAAAGTAAGTAAAAATTACGATGTTACTGGGATTTTACAAGGTCATCTAAAAGGTTTTGGATTTGTCATTCCTGATGATGCGTTGTTTGAACAAGATATTTTCATCGCTTCCCAATGTTTAAATGGAGCATTAGATCAAGATCATGTTGGCGTTAAGTTACTGTCACCTTTAGAAAAAGGTAAACGTCCCGAAGGTGAAGTTATTTCTATTCTTAAACGAGGACATAGTCAAATTGTTGGACGTTTCGAGCACCACAAAACTTATGGTTTCGTCATCGCTGACAATGATCGTTTGTGCAAAGATATTTTCATTCCCGAACGCCATATGCTTAATGCAGAAAGTGGTGACAAAGTTGTTGTTAAAATCACAGTTTGGCCTGATGGAAATAAAAAACCTGAAGGAAAAATTATTGAAGTTCTTGGTAAAGCCACTGATCCGGGTATTGATGTTCTTTCTATCTTTCGTGAACATGGCATTGAAAACACTTTCTCAAAATCTGTTATTTTTGCATCAGAAGCTCTTCAAAATACCATTACTTCTAAGGATTTAGCTACTCGCAAAGATCTTCGAGATCAAATTATTTTTACGATAGATGGTGATCACGCTAAAGATTTTGATGATGCAGTTTCCTTATCCATTAATGAACATGGTAACTTTGTGTTAGGCGTTCACATTGCGGATGTCAGCCACTATATCCATCTTCACGATGTCATTGATGAAGAAGCTTGTGCTCGAAGCACTAGTATTTATGCTATTGATCAAGTCGTACCCATGCTTCCTTTTAAATTATCAAACGATATTTGCAGTTTAAAACCGGATGCTGATCGTTTAACACTGAGTTGTGTAATGGAAATAAGTGCACATGGACAGGTTCTTGATTATAAAATTTTTAAATCCGTTATTCATTCCAAAGCGCGTATGACCTATCATTCTGTTAACCAACTGCTTGATGGATTATATAATGAAGCAACAGCTTATTTGGAACCTTTTGAATCGATACTTTCCAAAATGGAGAACCTTGCCTCTATCCTTTATAATGAAAGACGTGTAAAACGTGGTGCGATCAATTTCGATTTTCCGGAAGCTGAAATTACGTTAAATAGTGATGGTGTCCCCATAAAAATCGAACCAATCGAGCGCGGTGTTTCTGAACATATTATAGAAGAGTTTATGCTTGTCGCAAACGAAACGGTTGCTGCTTATATTGAAAAAAGTGGTATTCCTTTTATTTTTAGAAATCATCCTAAGCCTGACGAAATGAAACTGGCTGCTTTTAGAACCTTTATCGGTCGTTTTGGTTTTTCCCTCGGTCAATCTGAAACCCCTCCAACTGGACTTGATTTTCAAATTTTGCAAAAAGACATTGAAAACTCTCCGGAAGAAGAAGTTATTACACGTCTCATGCTTCGTACAATGCAGCAAGCCGTATATGAAGACCACTGTCTTTCACATTATGCACTTGGTGCTGAATATTACACCCATTTCACTTCTCCAATCCGACGCTACCCTGATTTAACGGTACATCGTACCCTTTCGGCTTTGCTTGAACATCGCCTGCAACCTTCCGATATTGAAGATCTTGAAAAACATCTTGGTGGGATTGCCGAACATGCATCCGAACAAGAACGAGTTGCTGAGAAAATTGAACGTGAAGTTAATAAAATTAAAATGACCGAATATATGTCAAAACATATTGGCGAAACGTATACTGCACAGATTAGTGGTGTTACTTCTTTTGGTTTCTTTGTTGAACTTCCTAATACTATTGAAGGACTCGTACGTCTCCAAAGTTTAAAAGATGACTATTATCTTTATGATGATGAGTTGCACCAACACGTTGGTGAACGGTTTGGTAAAATTTATAAACTGGGACAAACCGTTGTTGTCAAACTTGTCAATACCGATCTTAATGCACATCAAATCGATTTTGAATTAGTGACTAAACACTAAAAAATGAACAGTTATCTATAATAGGTGTATGTAAAATTTTCAATAATGATTATATACACCCATTTGCTTGCTTTTTAGTTCGATTTTTGATATAATAAAAAACTATCTAAGAGAAAGGTGTGACCATATGGCTGATACTGTCAAAATCATTGCTAAGAATAAAAAAGCACGTCATGAATATTTCATTGAAGAAACTTATGAATGTGGTTTAGTTCTTGCCGGCACTGAAGTAAAATCACTTCGGCAAGGTAAAGTCAGTTTAAAAGAAAGTTACGCCGATATCTTTGAGGGTGAATTATTTGTTTATCAAATGAATATTACACCTTATGAACATGGTAATATTTATAATAAAGATCCGCTTCGATCAAGAAAATTATTGATGCACAAACAACAGATCCGTAAATTAATTGGTCTGAAACAGCGGGAAGGTTATACTTTAGTACCGCTCAGTATTTATTTTTCAAATGGACGTGTTAAATTAGAGTTGGCTTTGGCTAAAGGTAAAAAACTCTATGATAAGCGCCATACCATTGCAGAACGGGACGCTAACAGACGTATCCAAAAAAGTCTGCATCACAATTTTTAAATTTTGTTTTATTACGGGGACGTAAAGGTTTCGACGGGGATGTTGAAGCTTGAGTAGCGAGCCGATGTGCCGAGCATCGTTAAAAGCGGCAACTAAATATAAACGCAAAAGAAAACAGAAGTTACGGTATGGCTTTAGCTGCGTAATCACGCACTAAACCACCATATTACGACTTACCGCGGCATAATAATTGCCGCACGCCCCTCCATTTAACCTGTGACTTGGAGTTCCGGCGTTCATTGAAGCAGGGAACCGTTTGGGAAAGGGCCTCGAGACCCGAACGCATAAGAGGCTAGTTCTTTAATCACTTTGTCATTGGAATGACTAAGGAGCGAAACAATAATCAATGACTGCGCTCGGAGAATCTTCTGTGAATATATTTTCGGACGTGGGTTCGACTCCCACCGTCTCCACCATTCTTAAAATCGCCAGTTTAAACCATTTTCAGATGGTTTAAACTGTTTTTTT
>JAVXTS010000088.1:0-3176 GCA_036642535.1 Eubacterium sp.
TGACGGTTTACAGCAGGCAAAACATTGTGCTTAAGCTGAAAGACGGAACTGAAATCAAATGGAGCCTATAAAACAGACCACAGACAAAAAAGGAAAACTAATTCATCTGAATCTCTTTACCAACTTCATTATAGTCGATATAATGAAGTTAGTGTTTATTGATTGACAGGAGGATATATACGCACACTAGCTGTCGTATCTGATGGTAGCTACGACGACTATATTTCTCTTACGGATATTGCAAGATACAAAAGTGAAGATCCGGCGGCAACAGTCCAAAACTGGATGCGTAGCCGTGATGTTATAGAATTTCTTGGATTGTGGGAGACACTTCATAATTCTGATTTTAAACCCCTCGAATTCGAGGGGTTTAAAGCAAAGGCAGGTTCCAATGCCTTCACTTTATCGCCGAAACGCTGGATTGAATCAACAGTGGCAATCGGGATGTATTCCAAATCCGGCCGAAATGGAGGCACATTTGCGCATCGAGACATTGCCTTTGAATTCGCCTCATGGATTTCTGCGGAATTTAAGCTGTATATGATTACCGATTACCAGAGGCTTAAGGCAGATGAAAACAGCAGACTTTCTCTTAACTGGAACATGAATCGAGAGATTGCGAAAATCAACTATCGAATTCATACGGATGCCATTAAGGAGCATTTGATTGTGCCGGAGTTGCCAAAACAATATCAAAATTTCACATATGCAACCGAGGCAGACGTGCTAAACGTGGCTATGTTTGGTAAGACAGCCAAACAGTGGCGCGATGAGAATCCTGGGGTAGCCGGCAATGTTCGCGATCTGGCAACTTTGCAGCAGCTTATTGTGCTCTCAAACATGGAAAGCCTAAATGCTGAGATGATTAAGCGCGGGATGAATCGTGATGATAGGTTGCTAGAACTGAATCGCGTGGCAAAAGAGCAAATGCGATCGCTAGTCAATTCATCGGGAGTGAAGCGACTTAGTAACACTGATTAGTGAAAATCTGAGAGTATTCGCCAATCGATTATTATAGCAATGATGTGCAATTGGCCAATTTATTGATTTTCACAATATTGACTACTATAATTTAAGAAAAAAATAATCTTATGTTTACAAAAATTAAACATTTGCGAATCTTTGGTTTACATTCAAAGATGGGATGGAAATTAGAAAATAGGGAGTTAGGCATGATTACAAGATTCATTTAAAACTTTTAAAATTGTCATGATTCAAGATTCAGTTGATGGAGATACATCTATGGTATTAACTCCAGAATTGAGCAAAAAAAAATCGGTCTAATTTATAAACATAACAATGCGAATTTAAAGACGGTGAGAAGATAATGTGGGAGAAACTTTAACAGAGAAAATTAAGAATAAAATAACCTCGTTAGGGGATTAAACGGTAGCTGTTAACGGTTGATTTCTTTAACGGCTATACTTATTTATTCAGTAAACACCTAATTAAAGATTTACGGCTTTTTGCGCTTACGGCATGTGGTGCTATTTTCAATTGCTTCTAATGTTTATAATAAAAATAAGCCAAAGGGCTTTTGGTAGGCATTGCCCTATCCAAAGTCCTTTTTTCTTAAAAAAATATTTTGTCGTGGGCTTGACATAAGTACGCCGCAGATCATGAAAAATTTTATTATATGCGCTGCCTTCTTCAGTGATCCCAAGGTCAAGGTAGACCTGTTTCAGCTTTTTATAGACGTTGGAAGCATCCAGATGTGTCCCGATACAGGTAGAAAAGACAAAGGATTCGTCGGTTTGAATCATGCCATATTCCGCCAATTCACACTTTTGCCTGATTTTGTGTTCTTTTAGAATATTGACCAGAACTACTGGCAGTTTATTGAGCCGGATTTCATTGCATTTGATGGGGCCTGTCTGTCCCTTAAGCTTTTTATTAAAGGTACAGAGGTATCGTTCTTTGGAGCGGGGCTTTAATTTCAGAAAATGGACAGTGGTCAAGAATTGATACAAATAATCTTTAAAGATTAAATCTGGACTGTTGACGCCCAATGCCAGCATCTGCTGGCGCTTTTTAATTTTTTCTTCCAGACCGGAAACGGTAGGACTGCTTTCTTCTTCTTTCAATTTTTGAAGTAAGCGCTTCCGCTCCTCTTTATTGCGTTCGATGGTTTGATCACCTTGGCAAGGCGGTCAGATGAGGATTGGGGTTTGGTTATGGGTTTCACTTCCTGTTTTATTTCCATAAAGGTCGTAATGCACTTAAAGACTGAAAGGTGTTATAATAGAGGTAGCACATATAATTTTTGAAAGGCAGGTTTTCATTATGGAAGTTGCCAAGGAACGGAAAATTAATTTTATCCGATTATAACAATAGGAGTATAAAGTGAAAACAGATATTTTATTGGATCGATTACTGAAAGAAAAAAATGCTAAGTTATCTGATGGCATCTATCATTATATGCAAATCAAAATGGCCTATAATTCCAACCGAATTGAGGGAAGTATGCTCTCAGAAGAGCAGACACGAAGCATTTTTTCGACCAATACCATTTTGCCAGAAGGGGACAGCCCTGTAAAAATTGACGATATCGTTGAGACAACCAACCATTTTGAGGCCCTCGATTATATTCTTGATTTCGCCGAAGAGCCCTTGATAGAAGATATCATAAAAAAGCTCCACTATCTGTTAAAGCGTGGCACCGCTTATGAACGTGAAGGCTTTCCAACCGGTGACTATAAAATCTATCCCAATGTTATCGGAGGAATCACAGAGACAACGCCGCCGGATAAAGTACAGTCGGAGATGGAAGTGTTGCTCGAAAAATACAATGCCATTCCCGAAAAAAACTTAGATGATTTGATTGACTTCCACGTGCAGTTTGAAACCATCCACCCGTTTCAGGATGGTAATGGTAGAGTTGGGCGGCTTATTTTGTTTAAAGAGTGTTTGAAAAACAATGTTCTTCCATTTGTTATTTTTGATGAATATAAACTGTATTATTATCGTGGGCTGAATGAATACAAAAAAGAAAAAGGATATCTGAGGGATACCTGCCTGCTGGCACAGGATCAGTTTCGAGATGTTTGCGATTATTTTAAGGTTTTTGGAAATTGATTAGTTGTACGGATCAGTATACTTCAGATTATTAAAAAAGCTATATCAATTGATTGAGTTTGATAGTATTACTTCGACGCCCTTATCACCCTTCATCAGCG
>JAVXTS010000089.1:0-3103 GCA_036642535.1 Eubacterium sp.
TTTATACCCATAGAAAAGTACAGTATCGATGCTCTAAAAAGTCACATAAACCGTTTAAAAAAATGTCGATTTTATCAGTATTTTTAAAGAATGATCGTAATCAACTTCTTTCAAGAAAGTGACTTGAAAAAATAATGCTCGCATGTTATCTTATTGTTAAGTATCATTATAAAAATAAAAAACGAGGAGGTTATTTTATGCATTTGCAAGAATCCGGTGAAATGTATCTTGAAACGCTATTGATATTATCCGAAAAAAGTACATCCGTACGCTCTCTTGATATTTCAGAATACATGGGCTTTAGTAAACCGAGTGTTAGCCGTGCCATTCATCTGCTTAAAGATGCTGACTATGTTAAGAGCGCTACAAACGGTTCCCTTTTTTTAACAGATGAGGGGCGTAAAATTGCCGAAAAAATTTATGAACGCCATCGCCTTTTAACCAAATTTTTAATCTTTCTCGGCGTCGATGCAAAAACAGCAGAACACGATGCCTGCAAGATGGAGCATGGCATCAGTGATCAGTCTTTTGAAGCAATCAAGCAGCATGTTAATCAATATACGAAAAGTTTATAAACGTGTAAAAAGAGCACTATCTTGAACTGATAGCGCTCTTTTTTTCATCTGTTTTTATCTAATTCTTTTATAAGTTTCATATCCACTTTCCATTCATTCTCTTTAAAGCAACAGAAATAAATGTTCATGCTTGTTTTTAACTTTTTATAAACTAACGTAATACCTTATTTTTCGACTGTTTTACCCCCTTCAGCTCATTCTTTAATGGGTTCTTCTTTCATTCTAATTCCCCCTTCACCCTCTACTAGTTCAAAAGAATAAAAATAAAATATTTGATCCACTTTTCTCTCTCTTTTTCATTTTCGGGTTTCATATGTTCATCGACATAACGTTCTATTAATAATTGATTGTTTTGTTCATTCATTCTCTTTTCCCCTCTACTTATAAATACCATATTCACTGACAAAATCATTAACTGCTTTTAAGTTTTCCGGATTCGCATCATTACTACTATGGAGAATCTTATCCGTCGTGAAAATATAACCACCACCCGGAGCTAAATCATCTATTAATCCTTTTGCATAGTCTAAGCACTCTTGTTTTTTACCGTAATTCAACATATATGTGGGCATTCCACCTGCAATTGCCATTGTATTTCCCAATTCTCTTTTTACTTTTCTCAAATCATCTTCCTCAAATAGCCCAACAATATGATTCTTAGGTAATTCTTGTAAAAACTCAAATAAATGCTCGTATTTTCTTTCAAAATAACACATGATCATATATCCTTTTGATGCTAGGTGATCTATGATTTTCTTATAGGATGGCCAATAAACACGCTCAAAATCCTTACGATTCAGAAACTCCGGTGTATGCATTGGGTTAAAGATACAACAACCTTTTTGGTGTTCCGGATAAAAATTTTCGATATTTTCAATACAAATCGGAAGCATTGCTTCACATGCTTCTGCTACCATTTCTGGTTGGCGCTTAATATCACGAATTGTTCCGCTAAAATCCCTTAAAAAATCTAAAATCATATCCAGAGGATGAAAAAATCCCGAGGGACGAACTACCGGCATACCATATTTTTCTCTCATACGCTGTGCCGAAACAGTCTTGAGTTTATTATACGCAAGCAATTCTTGAACCGCTTCTTCAAAGCGTTCGTATTTCTTTTCCGAATAAGCTTCATTCATGAGCTTATACTTTCTAGGGTAGATCGTATCACGTAAAAATGCCCAAGGATTTTCTATAAGCTGTGGGTATTCATCCGCTTCCATACATAAAACATTGCCACTTTCTACTTGAAGTGTTCCCGAAACTTTGTACGTACCACCCTCTAATAAATTGATAAAGTTCATCGGTCGTGTGGTCATCGAGTAATGTAAACCGTCCCATTTAAAATCTTCCACAATCTTTTCAAACGATTTCATATGCTTTTCATCATCTGCAAAGATCTCTTCAAGCGTGTATCCAGCATAATGAAATGCCCAATTATCAATAATTGATAAAATTGGCACTTTATCTGGCACTTCATTTCGGATTGCCCTCTCCATTCTCTCCAAACGCTCACTATAAATTTTTTCTAAATCCATACAATTGCCTCCCTTAATTTCGTACAAAATATATGTTTTATTATTTTATACCACGAGCGCAATCACTTGTCAACAAACCTCCCCTATTGCAAGTCAATAATTATGTTGTTCATCATTTTTTTTGCTGCGGGGCAGTACTGCAATGCCAATGCTACAGGTAATCAAATGCAAGCATGCGGTAGCTCTGTACCGCAAAAACCGATTTTACAGTCAATGCGCCTCATTAAAAATAAAGTCAAGAATGGCAGAAACAGCAATGTTTTGTTGCTCATCAGAGGTGATGGTGGCGGGTGGATCGCCTTTTTGCGAGCCATAATTACCAAATTGAGCATGATTTCCACCATCAATCACGATTCTGTTTTCGGTATAAGGCATCTTTTCTTCAAGGTCTGAATTAAAAGTGCCATAGATAGTCAGGGCTTTTTCGGGGGGATAATCGCCGTAAATATAGGCACCAAGAAGAATGAGTCCGTCGACAGTGTCTTGATGTTTTGCCGCATAGCTACTGGCCATGGCACCGCCCATGGAGTGCCCGCCGATGTACCACTTTTTAATTTCAGGAAATTGTTCGAAAATGGAATCCGCAGCATTGACATCGAAAATGGCCATGTTAAAGGGCATTTTCACTAAAACACAGGTCACGCCATTTTGTTTCAGCTTTTCTAAAATTGGCAAATAGGCGATGGCTTCTACTTTAGCGCCGGGATAAAAAACAAGTCCGGTATCAGAGGGGGTGGTGGGCGATAAAATAATGTCATTACCGATCGCTTCGATGTGATCATCCATCTCAAGTGTCATCTGCGCCACCGCATCGGCTCTATAGTAATCGGAAACATACACAAAAAAAGAGATCGTTAGGGTGAGGATCACCGCTAAGCAAACAAGAAGAATGACAAGCAGCCGTTTCTTTGATTTTAATTTTTCCATTTTTCACCTCCAGGTTATTGTTCTTATCATACCCATGTGAAAGGTCGTTTTAACATCTCCGGT
>JAVXTS010000090.1:0-3034 GCA_036642535.1 Eubacterium sp.
TCCGGAATCAGACTCGAAGAAAAAGAGTGGATTCCGGATTTTTTGAATAATTTAAAATAATATTCACTGAAATTCAATATTATTTTACAAATGTAAAAATAACTGAGGAGCATCTTAAAATTATCATTTGTACTAAAAATGAAGTGACTTTTCCTTGACATTTTTGTGAGAAAGTCTATAATGAGAAATAAGTTAAGAAATAAATTTATTAAAAGGCACATATGTTCCTTTCATGGAATGCAAGTATTATCTGTGCCGGAATTTATCCACTTGGAGGAAAAAATGTTAGTTACATCAAAAGAACTTTTTAAAAAAGCCCAAAAAGGGCATTTTGCTATTCCGGCAGCTAATTTTGTCGATCTTAATTCATTGAAGTGGCATGTTGAAACAGCAGAAAAAATGAAATTGCCACTCATTTTAGCTTTAGCAGAAGCGCATATTGGTGACAATATCACCTTAGAAGATGCGGCTCTTGTCGGTAGAAAATATGCTGAAGCGTCAAGTGTGCCTGTTGTGCTTCATTTAGATCATGGCACAACACCGGAAGTTATAAAAAAAGCCATTGATTTAGGATTTTCATCCGTTATGATTGATGCTTCTATGGATGATTTTAACGGGAATGTTACTAAAACTAAGGAAATTATTGATTATGCCCATCCAAAGGGCGTGGTTGTTGAAGCTGAAATCGGACATGTGGGCGCCGGTGAAAATTATGAAAAGCATGATGAATCAGATTCTACCTATACAACCGTTGAAGATGCTAAAAATTTTATCGAAGCAACCGGAGTAGATTCTTTGGCAATTTCTATTGGTACTGCCCATGGGATGTATAAAGGAATTCCAAAAATCAATTTTGATCGATTGAAAGAAATTGCGGAAATGGTCGATACACCTTTGGTTCTCCATGGTGGATCATCTTCTGGAGATGATAATCTGAATAAATGTGCAATTAATGGGATTACTAAGATTAATATTTTTTCTGATTTCTTAGGTGGGGCGATGAATGCGCTTAATGCTGAAAAACCTGAACAATATCTTGATGTGATCAAAGTATCTAAAGCTGGATTTCAAAAAACATTAGAACATTATTACGGCGTTTTTGAAACGAAGCAAGCATAAGGAGAAAAAGTATGACCGTATACGTCCTCGTATCCGAAAATGTAAAATAATTGTAATGAAAGAATAGGAGAAAATTATGAAACGAAAAATTAGAACACCTTTTTTAATTGTCAATCCAAAGGCTTATATTTATGGTGAAGAATCCGTTGAATTAGCAAAAGTATGTGATGAACTATCTAAAGAATATGATTTAGATATCATTTTTACAGCTCAGCATGTTGATATCCAGAAAGTGGCTGATGTCACTAAAAATATTATAGTAACGGCTCAACATATGGATGGTATTGTTCCGGGAAGAGGTATGGGGCATATTTTACCGGAAAGCATTAAAGCAGCCGGTGCACAGGCTGTTGTATTAAATCATGCAGAACATCCAATGACGACAAGTGCGCTTGATCAGGCTATACGACGGGCAAATGAACTGGATCTGGTGACGATTGCTATTTCGGATACCCCGGAAGAAACAAAAGCTATTGCTACAATGGGACCGGATGTAATGATTTGTGAACCAACAAGTTTGATAGGAACCGGAAATACCAGTGATGATTCCTATATTCGAGAAACGAATGCAGCAGTACGTTCTGTTAGTGACGATATTCTTATTTTACAGGCAGCCGGTGTTAGTACCGGTGATGATGTATACCGTGTTATTATGGAAGGTGCTGATGGTAGTGGCGGTACCAGTGGCATTTTAAATGCACCAAGTCGAAAAGGAAAAATTATCGAGATGCTGGAAGCTTTGAAAAGAGCTAAAGCAGATCTTTTCAAATAGGGTAAATAAATGAAATGGATGCCACACTAAAAGAACTGCGCAAATGCGATGTTTTTTTAGTGTGGCATTTTTTAAAACAAGAAGAAAGTACTAATAGGTCTTTGCATCTTGGGTGTAGTCGAAAGGAATGATTATAAATATGAAAGAACAACGTGACGATGTTTCGATGATGGATAAAATGGAATTAATTGCAAACCTTTATTATGTGAGTAAATTATCACAAAAAGAGATTGCACAAAAACTTAATATTTCAAGACCATGGGTTTCAAAGTTGTTGAATCGGGCAGAAGAGATGGGAATTGTAAAAATAGAGGTTAATTCTTCAGTTATTGGAAATGAAGTTCTAGAAACGGCGATTCGTGATATTTATGGTATTTCTAAAGTGTCGGTAATCCGAGAAACGAACGGAGCAGCACGGGACAAGATTATTGCAAAAGCGGCAGCACATTATTTTATTTCAAAAGCTCGACCAGATGATGTCATCGGAATCGGATGGGGAAAATCTGTCGCAGCGGTTATTAATCAAATTATTCCATTGTCTTTACCAAGAACCCGTATTGTTCCACTAGCGGGAAGTTTTGGATCACAGTTAGATTACTTGCCAAATTCCGGGGTAGCACAATTGGCTGAAAAAATTGGAGGAAAGGCGACATTTATCCATTCTCCGGCATTTTGTCATAGTCAGGCAGAGTATAAAGCCATTCTTTCAAATCCCCAAACAAATGAAGTAGTATCGGCCGGTAATCACGCAGATATCCATATTATCGGGATGGGCGGAATATCGAATACAATGCTCATTAATGATGGGATTTTAGAAAATGAAGAAATAGTAAGCCTACAAAATGCCGGAGCTGTAGGAGATGTAGCTTTACAATTCTTGGATGAAGAAGGAAATAAAGTTGAGGAAAAGAGTTGTCAATGTATTGTAAAAAGTGATATTTTCGAGATGAAGAAGCATGCACGTGAGATCTTGGGTGTCGCTTTTGGAGTGCATAAAATTAAGATTATAAAAGCGGTCCTTAAAAATAATCTTTTAACCGCTTTTTTTACAGATGAACAAACAGCACAGCAATTACTCCAACATTAACTTTATGAAAAAATAATCAGACTCTTTAGCTTCTGTCAAAATAAGGTGATTTTCCG
>JAVXTS010000091.1:0-2811 GCA_036642535.1 Eubacterium sp.
CAATCATTATTTAGTATAAATTGAAAATTTATTTCACTCTTCCATAGATATAACCGTACGCAAAACATGTCCTTTTTTTGATTATATTTGCAAATTTTAGTTATCGTTATTTTTCTTTACAGAATTATTGTAAACGTCAATCAATTGGTGTATAATAATGATAATCCTTGGTAATTGTGGTTGGAAAGTTTGTTTGATGCAGGTTTTAGAATCTAGGAGGATAAAAAATGACAAAAACCGGAAAATTATTGGAAATGGCAAAAGTAATGGCAGCAGCAGCTGAAAAGAAAGCCGTAGAAATTGATGTCCCTATGGTTATTTCAGTATGCGATATGGGTGGCAACACAGTGCTTGTCCATCGCATGGAAGACACGTTACTAGCAAGTGTAAGCATCGCCCAAAACAAAGCATACACTGCTGCATCTCTCAAAATGAGCAGTGAAGAAGCTGGTGCAGCGTCTCAACCGGGCGGACCTCTTTACGGGCTTGCAAACTGCTGTGAAGGTCGCATGGTTATTTTTGGCGGTGGCTTTCCAATCACTGTTGATGGAAAACTAGTCGGTGCCATTGGCGTCAGCGGCGGAAGCGTTGATGAAGACATGAGCGTTGCACGTGCAGGCTTAGCCGCATTATAAAAAGTAGCTTATCTAAAAAACGGTCACCACAAAAAATGGTGCCCGTTTTTTAAATCTTTTCAATAATCGAACTTTTATTAAGTTGTCGAGTATTAAAATAATTTGAATTTTAAATCATTCTTCCATCATTTCTCTAATTTCGTCTTCATCTAAAGATGTTACTTCTGCAATGAAAGAAATTGGCTGATTTTTCTCTAACAAACGCTTTGCAAATTCCCGCTTTGCTTCGCTTTTTCCTTCACGATTTCCATCTTGTCTTCCTTTTTTAAGTCCAATTTGTTCGCCCATTTGTAAACCCACCTGCTTGCCCATTTGTAAACCCACCTGCTTGCCCATTTGCTCGCCTTCATGGTATTTATCCCTAAACTTTAGTTCCAGAGTCATCACATCACGCCTCCATTTCTTATCTTTGTTTGCCATTTGAACCGCTTTTTCAATCTTTTCAACCAGGGGATTATCATTAAGTTTCTGAGTTTCAAAATAATCGAGTAGTTGCATTAAATTATTCCCAATATTTCCTTTTTTACCCTCGGTATTTAAAAATATTTTTTCGGTACCATCCTCTAACACTAATTCTTTGTTTTCCTGACAAAAATTCTTAAAGGTGTACTGATACAAGCCTAAATCAAATGGGTCAAATGTACAAATGAAAATCACAAAACTTTTTTTGAGATTAAAGTAGTCTTCCCCTTTTTTCAGTAAATCCATGTCAATATTACTCTGATAATATCGGCAACGTTTGGCAAGGTTTTTATTATCTGATGTTTGAATTTCAATGTTATATACCTGCTTGTCATCTTCCACATAAATATCCAACCGGATCCCATGGGTTTCGACATTGATGGCCATTGTCTTTTGAATTTCTAAGTAGTGAATCTCTCGAATGTGAATGTGTAGAATCGTTTCAAGCAGTGCTTTACAAATTGTTTCGTCTTCCATGATCCGGGCAAACATAAAATCATTTGTAATCTTTAAATCCGTAACCGTTTCGGTTTTCATTCACACCTCTTGCTTTCAAGTTCATTATAATCTGTTTTAGACGATTATACAAGAGATTAAAGAAATTTAGGGGGAATCCGGCCCGCTGCGAAAGCTCTTTATGTAGTCGATACCATTTTAGGGTTTGATACCCACACTGCTATCCGTATTTTTTGACACAAGCGCTTAAACAGCATGGTTTGCCTTTTGCGATTTCCCAACCAACACCTAATGCGGAAGCCATCGTCGCAATGAAAGAAGCTGATCGAATCAGCCAAGATCCTGCGGCTAAAAGCTACACAGATGTAATGATGAACGAGCACTTTACTTGAGCGCATTCATTTTTAAATATTCTTTTTTTAACAATCTATACCATTCTAAATTTTGTCTTTTCCCTTTAATAATAAGATCTTCCATTGTTTGTCCTTCGTAAATGAATCCGATTTTTTTATAAAAAGAAATAGCGCGCGTATTCTCCGATAAAACATTTAAATAAATCCGATTCAATCCTAGATCATCAAAGCCATATTTCAAAATCTGCTGTGTTGCAAATGACGCATAACCTTTTCCTTGTGCACAGGCTCTAAAACAAACGGCATACTCTGCTTTTAAATTTTCTTTATCAATTTTCTTAAGACTAATTGTTCCCTGATAATCATCCTTATCATCAACAACTGCAAAATGCTTATTTTTTTTATCTTGATTCGCTGTTTCTATATATATTTCTGCTGTCTCAATGGTTTGGGAAGAGGCATCAAATCTAAAATTGCAATTAATTGATTGATCATGCATCCATTCAAGCATAAATGGAGCATCTTTTTTCTCTAATGTACGTAAGTTCATTTTATTCTCCCCCTATAAAAACTTTTATCTTTTATACTGATTCAAACCATCAATAACAGTATCAATCGCCTCTTCACACAT
Organism: Eubacterium sp.; assembly: GCA_036642535.1. Lineage (GTDB taxonomy): Bacteria > Bacillota > Clostridia > Eubacteriales > Eubacteriaceae > Eubacterium. Next base: position 2,538 of record JAVXTS010000091.1, read on the forward strand.
ACCGTAATATAATGGCAAACTTAATTCTTGATCGGCAATCATTTCTGCAATTGGAAAATCACCTTTTTTAAACTTTAAATCGTCATAAGCTTCTTGTAAATGAATTGCCGTTGGATAATGAATCACTGTACCGATCCCTTTATTGTCTAAATATTTTTGTAATTCGTCTCTGTTTTTAGTCCGAATCGCAAAATATGCCATACGTGTTGATTGTTTTCTGCTATTTTCGGTAGTATAATCTCAGGATTTTTGATTTCACTTAAATAACGGGAAT
>JAVXTS010000092.1:0-2801 GCA_036642535.1 Eubacterium sp.
TGGTATTTTTTTCATAAGGATTCACATGAATCATACAATGTTTAAGGGTCGGGTAGGTTTCTTCCAGTGTATCATGAACATTTTCGGCTATTTCATGAGCTTCCACCAGTTTCATTTCACCATCGACTGCAATTTCAAGATCAATATAAAATTTTGACGCAAATGTTCTTGTCTTAAGATCATCGATTCGTTTTACACCCTGTTGTTTCATAATCAGATCACGAATACCTTCTTCTGTTTTTTCATCAATTGCACTGTCTAGCATTTTACCGATACTGTCTTTTCCGATATCAAACGCAGCTTTAATGACCAATGCCGCAATGACAACCGCCGCAATCGGATCTAAAATTGGAAAACCCATCCTTGCACCGGCAATCCCGATCAAGCTCCCAATAGAAGACATTGCGTCGGAACGATGATGCCAGGCATCAGCCTTAAGTGCTCCAGAATTAATCTTTATCGCGGCTGCCCGAGTATACCAATACATCCATTCCTTAACCACAATAGACACAAACGCTGCGATAAGAGCTAAAACACCGGGAATTTCCAATGACTGTTTCGATGAATCTATAATTTTTTCGATTCCCGTAAAACCAATGGCAGCGCCTGTGACGAAAAGAATAGCCGCTAAAATAATGGCTGCTACACATTCCATTCGATCGTGCCCATATTGATGTTTATGATCAGCCTTTTGACCGGATATGTTCACCCCGATAATCACCACAAAAGTGCTAAGTACATCGGATGCCGAATGAACTGCGTCTGACACCATTGCGCCAGAATTCGCTAGAATCCCGGCTGCAAATTTGAACACCGATAACACAACATTCACAACAATTGAAATCATCGACACCCGTAGTGCTATCTTTTTATTACTATCATTTTCATGTTGCATTTTTTTGAAATCTCTCACAATGGCTCCTTTTATACAGCTATTACAATGTTAGTTCTCTATAATATATTAGAACCATTCTGCATTACCTAACCTAGTATAATAAAAACAGACTCCATCGTCAAGCGTCTTCCGCACTTTTAACAATTTCTTAAAAGCATAATTTCTTTAGAATAATCCTCAAATTTATCTTGGGGTGTTTCAAGAAAAAATGGTTTATCCTTCAGTGCCGGATGTTTCACAATCGCCATAAAAGTATCGACACCAATAGTACCAAACCCTATTTTTTGATGGCGGTCTTTATGGCTTGAAAAAGGCATCAAACTATCATTAAGATGAAGCGCTTTAAGATACCCAAGACCAACCACTTTGTCAAATTTTTCAAGAACACCTTCAAGATCATTCACAATATCGTAGCCTCCGGAAAAGATATGACAGGTATCAATACATACACCTATTTTATCTTTTTCCGTCACACCGTCAATAATCATTTTTAATTCTTCAAAATCACGGCCGATTTCGCTACCTTTTCCTGACATCGCCTCCAAAAGTACTGTTGTTTTCTGATTCGGCACCATATTTCGATTAAGAATATCAAGAATGAGTTCAATCCCTTTTTCTGATCCTTGGTTCACATGGCTTCCCGGATGAAAATTGTAAAGATGGCAAGGGAGTTTCTCCAATCGTTCTAAATCTTCTTTAAACGCCCGTTCTGCAAAATCCCGGGTATCTGCCGATGCCGATGCCATATTTAAAGTGTAAGGTGCATGTGCTAAAAGTGATCCAAAATCATTAGCCTCCATAATAGCTAAAAGCCCTTCGGCATCTTTTGGATCAATGGCTTTTGCATGACCGCCCCTAGGATTTCTGGTAAAAAACTGAAAGGTATTTGCCCCGATGGACACGGCAGCTTCACCGGCTTTTTTAAAGCCTTTTGCAATTGAAATATGCGGGCCGATTGTAATCATTTTGTCCATCCTTTCTGTGTCATCTTTTTAACCAAGGGCAACATCCATCAGCATCATCACCGCAAAACCAACCATGACACCAATGGTAGCTACATCACCTTCACCTTCATGTCCTAATTGAGATTCAGGTATAAGCTCTTCAGCTACAACATAAACCATTGCACCTGCCGCAAAAGAGAGTGCATAGGGTAAAAGTGGCGAAATAAAAGCTACTGCCGCTGCGCCGATCACTGCAGCAATCGGTTCAACCAGCCCCGAAAACTGACCATACATAAAAGATTTTGTCCGACTCATATTTTCACGTCTTAAAGGAATGGATACCGCCGCACCTTCGGGAAAGTTTTGAAGTCCAATCCCCAACGCAAGTGAAACCGCACCCGCCAATGTCATATATTCGTTGCCCGATGCTAAGCCCCCAAAAGCAACGCCAACCGCCAAGCCTTCGGGGATATTGTGAAATGTAATGGCCAAAACCAGTAACACACTGCGTTGCCATGAGGTTTTAATCCCCTCCTGATGGTTCGTTCCTTGGTGAATGTGAGGTAATACTTTATCTACAATCCACAAAAAAGCGCCTCCCCCCAAAAAACCGATAACTGCCGGAATATACTCCGGTATCGGTCCATCTTTTGCCATCTCAATCGCCGGTGCCAAAAGTGACCAGAAACTAGCCGCAATCATAACCCCTGCCGCAAATCCTAACATTGCATTAAGAACACGTTTGTTAATTTCTTTGAAAAAGAATACCATTGATGCGCCAAGCGCTGTAACACCCCAGGTAAACAAGCCAGCAATTAATGCCATGCCCACCGGTGGGAAATTTAATAAAAAGTCCATCTTTTTTCCTCCTATTTTTTGATTGTTTTTATCATTTTTATGATTTGTTACTATCATAGCACATCAAAGAGTTCGTTTCAATTAACATTTTATTTAAATGTAAA
>JAVXTS010000093.1:0-2593 GCA_036642535.1 Eubacterium sp.
CGATTTTCCCTTTTTATATTTTTTCTTTCTTATAAGATTGGAACCGTTACTTTGAAACGAACGCCGTTTTCTTCATTCTCGACAAAAACATTGCCCCCATGTCCGAGAATAATTCCTTTTACAATGGCGAGTCCTAAACCTGTTCCTCGTTTATCTGACTTCGCTTTGTAAAAATATTCCCAGATTTGGTCAATGTCATTTTCGGGAATCGACTGCCCTTCATTATAGACATCAACCGTCCAATTTTCACTCATCACCTTGGAGGTGACTTCTATTTTGCCGGTTTCGGGTTCAACGTGTTTGATGGCGTTGTTCAGCAAATTATAAAGCACTTGTTCCATCCGCTTCCGATCAATATTTACGGTCAATTCTGATGTAATGGCGTTATGATACACTATATTTTTCTCGGGATGCGTTTGCGCATATCGCTCAATCACGGCTTCCATCAGTGCGACCGGTGATTCTTTTTCCTTTTTAAGGCTGTATGCTTTCGATTCAATTTGAGCTAAGTCCAACAAGTCACTGGCAATTGTGCTCACTTTATCGGCTTCTTTTGCAACGGTCTGATAATAGCCGACTTTTTCGGTTTCATCGTCGATCAATCCATCTTCAAGGGCTTCGGCGTAACTTTTAATAACCGCCAGAGGGGTTTGGATTTCATGGGAAACCTGTGCCGTAAAGCGCTTACGCATTTTTTCTAAGGTTCGTTCTTTATTCAGTTCAACCTGAAGTTTTCCGATAGTACTTTCCAGTTCTGCAGAAATACCATTTAGTGTTTCACCCAATTCACCGATCTCATCCTTACGTTTGCCTTTATATTTTTCTGAGAAATTCAGATTTCCCATTTCCCGGGAAATGTTTTTCAGATTTACTAAGGGTTTCGAGATGCTTCTTGAAAAAAAGTACGCAAAAATCAATGAAATGATAAAAATAATGATCAGAAAAAAGATGAGATAGTGCCGAACCATTTGGATCACTTCATGAATCGAATAAGAAGGAATCCTCCCTACAATCTGTGCACCGTCAGTGACGGTTTCTTTGTATGTCATCCACTCAACTTCATGATCATTGTTACCGGTAATCACCGTAAACGTCTCGCCACTGGCATGCTCGTTAATCTGATCTTCCAGTTTCTGCTGCTGCCCTTGTCCATTACCATGGGTTTCGCCATCCGCATTATGACCGTTTTCGTTTCCATTTTGCCCTTTCCCCGATCCATCATGCTTGCCTTGACCTTGGGCAAGGGTAATGCTCTTCGGTAAATGCGTTTGGATAAAAGATAAACTTTCAACTGTCGCAGATGTGGTTCCGGGCTGAATGATTTCAATGACAACACCCTCTTCTTTTTTTCGTTCAATCAACGGTGTAAGCTCTTCTGTGGCACCCTCTCGTGTATAGATCTCGGCGATCTCTTTCACGTTTGTTTTTAAATTATCCTCTCGACTTTTAAGATAATAGTTTTCAAACCCGGTGCTCAAAATAAGATAGGTTAAACCACAGAGTAAAACAAAAAACAACGTTAAGTAAAGCATCAATTTTGAAAACAAACTCCCCTTCATTCTTCCAGTTTATAGCCCATCCCGCGAACGGTCTGTATACAGCTTCCCCTTTCCCCCAATTTTTTTCTCAGCCGTTTGATCGTCGTATCGACCACGCGATAATCACCATCAAAATCGAATCCCCATATTCTGTCAACGATCTGCTCTCTTGCAAGAATCATTTTCTGATGATTAATCAGGTACATGAGCACTGCGTATTCTTTCGCCGTTAAGATGGTTTCTGCGCCATCTACAAAAACCGTTTTGCTATTGTGTTCAATCACAATTCCATTGATCTTAATCTCTTTTTCGATGGAAAGCAACCCACTTCGTTTTAGTAATGCTTTCAAACGCACCATTAGTTCTCTCGGGCTGAATGGCTTTGTCACATAATCATCCGCTCCGCTTTCAAACCCGGTAATCTTGTCATCCTCCTCTCGTCTAGCCGTTAACATAATGACCGGCGTATTATCGTTTTTCCTTATTTCCTCAAGGACTTCAAAACCATCCATTATTGGCATATTAACATCTAAAATCACACAATCCGGCTGCTTTTCAATGAAAAGATCCAGTGCTTCTTCGCCATTGGCTGCGCCAAGCCCTTCATAACCTTCTTTTTCAAGATATTTTAAAATAACCTTTCTTAACTGATCTTCGTCTTCTGCCAGAAGAATGCGTATATTTTTCATTTTAAATGATCCTTTCTTTTTAAAATAAAGTGTTCCTTTTATTATTATAGCATCTGAATATGTCATTTTCATGGCAATAAAAATCTTTTTTTAACGCCTTAAATTTCGCATTTTGACACAAAAATGCCACAAAACAATTTTATAATAAGCACATACTAAACGATCAAAGGAGATTTAAAAAATGAAAATTCAAAAGAAAACAATCGCATTCGTAACCATTGGTTTAATGGTAATCACCGCCGGTGGTGCACTCGCTGCTCCAAACTTTAACCGCAATCCTTTTAACGGTGTTAATACCACACCACAAACAGCTTGGGTTGATGCTGATGGCGATGGCGTTTGTGATAACCAAGGCTCTGGTAATGG
>JAVXTS010000094.1:0-2453 GCA_036642535.1 Eubacterium sp.
TGTGGGCAAACGAAGCCTTTGATCCGGATAAACCCGATACTTATTTTTTAGAAGTGTAAAGTTAAAAGCATCAGAATCATTAGAAAGTATTTTTGCCACCTCGTTTTTAAATTTTCAATAAAAAATTAAAATTCATCGATCAGAGAGGTAAAGAAATGGATGCAAATCAAAAAGAAAGCATTAACACCCCATCGCTCAAGATTGAAAAAAATTGTTTGAGTTTTCAAAATACTTTTTTGGCAATTAATAATATTTCGCAAGTAACAGTTGCACCAATTCCGAAAGATAGATTTCCGATGAGTGCCATTGTCATGGGCGCTTTAGGGATGCTTGGATTTATAATAAAAATTCCAATGGCAGGTCTAGTTTGTTTATTGATTGGAGTAGGAATCGGGTTCATTTGGTACTCGAAAAATAATAATACCGGATTAAATTTAAATATTTTTCTTAATAGTGGCAATATTCTTTCAATCCACGGAGACGATGCAAAATTTCTCAATAAAATTAGAGATGTTTTGATGTATTGTGCAAACAATAATTATGAACAACAAATCAATGTTGATTTTAGTCATTCAACAATTGATAATTCACCCATTACATTTGGTAGTAGTAATGAGGTGAAAAATGAGCGCTAAAATGAATTTCTCAGGTGCTCAGATAACACAGTCACCGATGACGATAGGGGACAATAATCAGGTCATTAATGGATGCAACACTCTTAATATTGAATGGAGCGTCTTAGAAAAAGACATTCAGAGTACATTATGCCATTTACCGAAGCAATCCAATGAGTATCAGGCAACAGAAGAATTGCTAAATCAAGTGCAAAAAAGAGAAACATCAAAGATTAAACAATTGATAAAAGAGAATATTTCCAGTTTTTTCACTGCTGTTTTCACCACAGCCGCCAGCGAATATCATATTCGATTTTTAACGAATATGATGCAGTAAAAGAGAATTAAAAATGAGGTGACAAAATTACTTTCCAGTATAAGTTTTAAAAAGAGCGCACACAATAAAGGAATGACAGAAGCATCGATGAAGGTCACATGACAATTTAATGTAAAAAAATGATTTATCAAAAAGGAACGAATCAATGGAAAAACTCAAACTCATGACGATTATGGGCACACGCCCGGAAATTATACGGCTATCCGCCACCATTAAAAAATGCGATCAGTATTTTAACCATATTCTTGTGCATACCGGACAAAACTGGGACTATACTTTAAATCAAGTCTTCTTTGATGACTTAGGTTTAAGAGCACCGGATTATTACTTAGAAAGCGTTGGGAAAGACCTTGGTGAAACCATGGGCAATATCATCGCCAAGTCTTACAACATATTGAATCAAGAAAAACCCGATGCCCTCTTAGTTTTAGGAGATACCAATTCGGCACTTTCAGCAATCAGTGCAAAACGCCTTAAAATTCCCATCTTTCATATGGAAGCAGGCAATCGGTGTTGGGATTGGAATGTACCGGAAATGGTTAATCGTACCATTGTTGATCATATTTCAGATATTAATCTCCCATATACCGAGCATTCCAGACGCTATCTTTTAAATGAAGGCATGGACGGCAAAACGATTTTTGTGACCGGATCACCCATGCGAGAAGTTTTGAGAGATCATCAAACAGAAATTGAAGCATCCCATGTTTTAGAAGAACTGGGTTTAAAATCGAAACATTATTTTCTCGTTTCAGCCCATCGGGAAGAAAATATTGATAACGAAGAAAACTTTATGAGTTTAATGACGGCAATTAACAATATCGCTGAAAAATACCACATGCCGGTGATTTATTCGACCCATCCTAGAAGTAAAAATAGTATTGAAAAACGGCAATTTAAATTTCATCCGTTAGTCACGAATATGAAACCTTTTGGATTCTTTGATTATAACCAATTACAGAAAAATGCTTATTGTGTTCTTTCGGATAGTGGAACGCTTTCCGAAGAAAGTGCGATGCTCGATTTTCCGGGTGTGCTGATTCGGACATCTACCGAACGACCGGAAGTACTGGATAAGGGGACGATAGTGATCGGTGGGATTACTGGAAATGAAGTGGAACAAGCGGTAGAACTGGCAGTCGGAATGTATGAAAATAAAGAAGAAACCGTGATGGCTGAGGATTATACGGATATGAATGTGAGTGTGAAGGTTGTGAAAGTGATTCAGAGTTATACGGGGATTGTGAATCGAACGACATGGTATAAAGTATGAAAGTACTGCAAATTAATTCCGTTTGTGGTTATGGCAGTACCGGAAGAATTATAACAGATCTATACGATATCCTTGCAGAACAAGGTCATGATTGCTTAATTGCGTATGGTCGATATAGTGCACTAAAACGATATAAAAGTTATAAAATTGATACAGACTTTGAAGTCAAACTAAATGGTTTAAAAACACGTTTAACCGATAAAGAAGGATTTGGATCTCGATCAGCAAC
>JAVXTS010000095.1:0-2341 GCA_036642535.1 Eubacterium sp.
CAGCAGGGCATAGCAATACTGATCCTGGTGCAGTGAATGGCAAATATAAAGAAGCTGATTTAGTTCGAAATTTTCGAAATGCTGTAGCGCATTATCTTTTGTCCGCTGGTGTAGCAATCAAAACGGATGGTACAGGGGGAATCAATCTACCTTTGAATAATGCAGTTGTCTTAGCCAAAGGTGCATCCATTGCAGTTGAGTTTCATATGAATGCTGCAACATCCAAACAAGCCAATGGAATTGAAACGATTGCTTTACCACAAAGTAAGGTACTTGCACAAAAGCTATCTCAGGCTGTAGCAGGAGTATTTGGTAGCCGTTTACGTGGCGATAAAGGTTGGATTGATCAATCCAAGTCAGCACGAGGAAAACTAGGTTTTGTGAATGCTGGAGGCTTGATTGTGGAGCTAGGTTTCATCTCTAATGATGAAGAACTTGCCCAATTCAATGCGAAATATTGGACTGCTGCAAAAGCTGTAGCCAAAGTTTTAATTGATTATGAAAAGGGTATTTAATTTATTTGTGATGTGCATCCTGCTTTCAGGCTGCACAGGGCATTCGATTTCGACAAAGGTGCATGTCACTGTATGTTTGCAATGTGTTAATTGAAAAAGCCCTCACTTGAGGGCTTTGAGGCTTATAGCTTTTCTAAATTCTCTAAAAAGCCTCCAACTGCTTGAAAAACTGCCATTTGGTTATGAAAAATATCAATCTCATTATGGTTGTATATTGAGTATTTAAGACCAAGATCTGTTTTATTTAAATAGTAGAATTCACTATTAGCGTCACAAAACATATGAATATAATCAATTGGTTGTTGTATATTTAAGTTTGAGAGGCTAGATGTTTCGAAATCATTCTTAATCTTATAGAAACTATCAATCCATAAATTTAAAGAGTACTTAAGTTGATTGATGGTTTCGTCAAGTTCATAATCATTTGTCGAAAAAGAGTAGACCTTTATTAGAATTAAAGCTTCCTCAAGCTCCTTAATTATATCTGTGATTACACTAAAATCAGGGATATTAAATTCTAAAGATTTATCAATTTTATTATTTTTCCCAATCATATAATTATATCGATCATTCAATACAATAGCATTATTTCGATCTGAACGAATACCTCTTATAATGGTTGGAATTTTATTGAATTTTACAGCAATACTAGATATATTTTTTAATTGCTCTGAATATTTAGTTTGCTTTTTCCAGTCAGTATATAAACTACTAGCAATATATGCTGCACCAAGTGTTGAAAGTACTGATAAAAATGAGAGACTTGCTGTCCATGATTCTTTAAATAAATCTTTTACATCATTTTGGGCATATAAAATATATGTTATGATAAAAAAAATAACTACTAAGTAGGAGATTGTACCAAAAGTATTAATTAATATCTTCTTAATATCATGATTCATATAGAAAACTTTTTACGCTAAACTTAACTATATGTTATCAATTTATTTTTAATAAATCTTCCCAACTAAAATAATCCCTCGTCAAACTTCCTCGACTCATCGACCAGCCACGGTTCGGCAATTTACATGGTCCTATCGCAAGCTTCTTATCCCCAAACCTTTCCTTAACGCCCTCCATTGCAAGCTGCAGCTTCTCATTTCGTTCTATAGATTCAACATCGCTCAGCAGGTCAGGAATGTAAGCCGCTTTATTCTCGATACACGTTAAAATCACACCGCACTTTTTAAACTCAATACCTTCTTGAAACAGTTCATTCATTTTCTTCATTACTGCTTTGTTCATGACCGCAGCAGAGTCTGTTGGTTCTGCAAAGCCCACACTGATTGATTTCTTATAAAACGGTTTGTTTTTATCAAATGGATTGGACTCAGCAAAAGCAATCACACATCCACATAAGCTTTTGTCCTCACGTAGGCGTTTAACTGCTGACTGCAGGTAATCACTCATTGCCTCAGACAACGATTCTTTATCCGTTACACGTTGGCCAAACGACCTTGAAGAGATAATTTGCTTTTTAGCGGGTGGGGCATGTTCAATCTCAATGCAGGAAATGCCTTGCAGCTCGGCTACCGTCTTGGCCATAACAATGGAAAAGAGTCTTTTCATATTGCGTGGCTCGGTTCGTGTGAGATCCTGAACGGTATGCACACCCATGGCATGCAGTTTCTTGCTGTGCTGTCGACCGACTCCCCAAACCTCAGATACATCGATCAAACTAAAAAAGTAATCCTTATGTTTTGGGTCCATGGATACCAAATTGCAGACACCCGAAAAGCGTTTGGCTTTCTTGGCCATATGGTTGGCAATCTTGGCTTCGGTCTTACTTCGACCAATTCCAACCGATACAGGCAAGCCGATCCATT
>JAVXTS010000096.1:0-1979 GCA_036642535.1 Eubacterium sp.
CACAGTCGGTCATTGATGTGTTTTGCATAATGTTCTCCTTTTATGTACATGAATAGCCAAGGTTACTTATGATAGGTTTCATTTTTTATAATCTTAAACGCCCGATAAATCTGTTCGAGTAAAAAGACTCGAAATAATTGATGGGGAAAGGTCATTTTAGAAAAAGATAGAGGCCAATTTGAACGGGAAAGTATCTCTGGCGCAAGCCCGAGGGAACCACCGATGATAAAAACAACCGTGCTGTTTCCCTGACATCCATACTGTTCAATCTTATTTGAAAAATCGGGAGAATCCAGTTGCTGACCTTTGATTTCAAGGGTTGAAACAATACTGTTAGGAGGAATATATTTTAAAATACGTGCCCCTTCAAGTGTAACAGCTTTGCTTTTTTCGGCTTCACTGAATCGCTCTTCAATTTTTTCATCTTTTACTTCAATGATATCAAGACGGCAGTAACTTTGCAATCGCTTTGAATATTCATCGATGGCCATCCTCAAATATTTTTCTTTGATTTTTCCAACCGCAATAATTCGTATATACATTGTTTATAAGGCGTAGACAGCAATCATACTGATAATAATAATGGCAACCAGCACCAGTGCACCGATGCGATAACTTGTTTTAATCGTACGTGGTCCCTCTTCATAGGGGTGTTTGTGTTTTTTTGATTTATGCATTTTTTTCTTTCACTTTCTGATTATTTTAAGGATTCCTCTTCCTTTTGGCGTTTTGCCCGTTCGGCATATTCCTGACGCATTTCGGCAACGAGACGCTCTTGTTCAGCTTTTTCAAGCTTTTCTTTTTCTAAATCTTCCGCATAAAGGTTTTTAAGAACTGCCGGAAAACAAGGTTCCTCATCTTCAGCTAAAGTCGTGCCCATATGGGTCATAAAACAACGTCTACCTTCAGCAGGTCCGTTAAATTCTGCGAAATAAATACTCTGATGTAAACCGAGAATCAGTTCGCCACCTTCCACCATTACTTGAAGGGACATTCCGATTAATGATGCCTTTACATTTGACGTGGCATAACCTGTAAACTGCATACCGTTGTATTTGGGTAACATATGATTAATTTTATTTAGAAATTCGGTTGAGAAATAGGTCGAATCGTTGGAAGAAATCGTCACCGCCGATGTTTTCTCTGGAACTTGAAGATGGATAAAACCATCTTTAAGACGAACCTCTCGGATATAATCACGAACAATGTCAGTTATGTCAACCAATTTCTCAGGACCGGTAATATTTGTTTCAATGATTTTCATCTTTTGTCTCCTCAATTTAGAAAAAATTTAAAATTCTGCTTGCAAAATGTCTATGACTATATTACAATAACTGTTGTTGGTTTGCAATTTAATTCTTTAAATTTATATATCGGGGTGTGGCTCAGCTTGGTAGAGCGCATGGTTCGGGACCATGAGGCCGGAGGTTCAAATCCTCTCACTCCGACCATTATAGTAGTGTTTTAGCCCTTTTGTGGGCTTTTATTTTTTTATAAAATAACGGCGTACATGTTCTTCGGTTTGTTATAAGTTACCGAATATGATATAATCAAGGTGCGAAGTCGTTGTACCATAATCCGGTATGATAGAGGCCGTTTTTGTCTTGTTATAAGGCAGGAGCGGCTTTTTTATTTGCTTTGGGTCTTCTTCTTTCATGATGAGGTCAATAAAATTATCGACAACCTTTTGTCTCTCCTCACTTAAATTAAAATAGTACATAAGTATCCGCTCAAGCTGTGGATACTTTCTTGAACCAGTTTTTCACCAAAGTCCTTTTGTTTCAAACCTTGGTCTTTTCGGATTAGCCTGATTCTTTCTCTAATATCCATCTTAAACCTCCATCAACTTATGAAACCATCATACAATATAAATTTACCATTATCAAGTATATATAAAATTTAGTTGACACGTTACCTTTGGCGGTGTAAAATCCAAAACAAGAAAGATAGTAATTAACTATGGTAGGTCATTGTTAAAA
>JAVXTS010000097.1:0-1913 GCA_036642535.1 Eubacterium sp.
CCAATTTACCACCTGAAGGAAGCTGAGCCGCCAATGCTGTAAATACATGTGCTGGATCTAAATTATAAGCAGCTTTTCTTGAGTTAGATGCAAAAACAATACCGTCATAACCAATTTTGATTTCTTGAACTTGGTTCGCGCCTGCTTTTTTACATGCAGCAAGCTCTGAATCTTTAATTTTGCGTGAAGAATTTGCAATATCGATTGTATTATCACCAACACCTTGACAGAATTGCTTCAAACCACCAGAAGAACCACCTGAACCAACAACTGGTGCTTTAAATTGTGGGAAATTATTACCAAATTCTTCAGCAACAATACTTGCATAAGGTAATACAGTTGAAGAACCAGCAATTTGAATTGTATCACGAGCTGCATTTGCAGTTGTTGCTACGGCTACTCCAGATACAGCTAATGCAAGTGCGATATGGCGTGGGTTTAAGCGCATTCTGTTTTCTCTCATTTGTACAATTTGATTTACAACTCTTTTTAATTTAAGTGTTGTACTTTAGTTAATTGCATTTTGAGCAGATAATATGACAATTAAGTGACAACTTTATGACGCTTTTATGATGATCCCTTTTATTTCTAATTTTTTAAAAAATTTTTCGTCATAAAAACATAAATCTCACCCTCTTTTTAGACATATTTGATGTAAGAAAATAGAGGTTAAAGATTGAAAGATATAGATTTTATAAAAATATTTAAAAATAGATACTCATTTCAAATAGCTCGTCTCTCTCATCCATCTTTATAAAAGTTTTATGACAAAAAACGATAAGACATAGACTGTATAACTTTAAATTCTATCATTATTTAAACAATAGTATGGACTCAAAACTCATTCACAACGTTTCTTGAGTCTCTTTCAAGCATTCAAGACGAGTAAAAACAATTTTTTATTCGACAAGCCACATTCTTTCAATATCACCGATGCTAAAAACGAAAAAGGCACATGAATGTGCCTTTTTAGTCAATTAATCTTTTAAATTAATCAATCGCTGTAACATAAGTCCCAGCTACAATTGCATCTTTAATACGATCAGCTTCTGCAAGCACCAATGCAAGCAAGTTTTGAACGTTTTCAAGTGTCGCAACTGGGCTTAAAGTGGTCATTTTCAATGATTGAACATCACCAACTTTAGTTACACCAATATTCGCTTCACCACGAGCAAATAATTCATCTGCCACGTTTTGATTCAGGCTGTCGATAAACTCAGCAGGATAAGCTTCTGGCACAACACGGAACAGGACGGATGCAAATTGTGGTTCAACCAACAATTCAAGACCCGCTGTTGCTTTAATATAGTCAGCAACTTCACGTGTAAGTTTCACACCATGATCAATCATTGAACCATAAAGCTCTTCGCCCAATGCTTCAACCGTCATCCACAATTTCAATGCATCAAAACGACGAGTCGTTTGCAATGATTTAGACACAAGGTTAGGTACACCATGCTCTTCATCATAAGCCGAATTTAAATATTCTGCTTCATAATGCATAAAGCGATAGTTTGCTTCATCTTTCAATAAGAAAGCGCCACAACTAATGCTTTGGAAATAATGTTTATGGAAATCAAGCGTGATTGAGTCTGATAATTCAATTCCATCGAGCATTGCACGATGATCATTTGAAAGAATCAGCGCACCGCCCCAAGCTGCATCAATATGCATCCATGAACCATACTTCGTGGTAATTTCACGGATTTTCTTGAGTGGATCAATTGCTCCAGCATCTGTCGTACCTGCTGTTGCAACAACACACGCGACGATTTTGCCTTCAGCTTGAAGATGTGCCATGGTTTTTTCTAGCGCATCGACATCCATTTGTGCATTTTCATTCACAGGAACCGTCACAACTGACTGGAAGCCCATGCCCATCATCGCCATGTTCTTTTGCACAGAGAAATGTG
>JAVXTS010000098.1:0-1838 GCA_036642535.1 Eubacterium sp.
AGCAATAGAAAAGGTGAAACCGAATTTCCCAGTTCATAGTGTGAAAACACGGAGATGACTGGGGCGAAGTCGCCTACAGCCGTACGTGTACTTTCTGAGTGAATAAAGGCAAGGGTTTTCATTTTAATTTATCAATAATTTTTAATTCTAAATCTCTATAAGAAAGTGTTTGTAATGGCATTCTTAAAACAGCACTTTCTGAATTCCAAACTAAGATTTTACCATCTGAACCTTTTCTTTTTAATTTTTGCCCAACGCCTAAAGACATTGAAAATAAATTCACAAAGCTTCTAGCCCCAACCCCAACAAAGGGCTCAAAAATCAATTTATTTTTTGTTTCATGCTCAGTCGTCTCCCATTTTTGTGTTATTGCTTCTTTATGCATATCAATTGCTTTACTTTTTGGGTAAGGCTCAACAAAAATAACTTTTTCAATCCCAGCCGCAAGTATATGCTTTGCACAATTATGACAAGGGAATGTTGTTACAAACAAAGTTGCACCTAAAGTTGAAATATTGGTTCGACTACAGCTTAATAGCGCATCCATCTCTGCATGTACCACCCTACCATATTCTGTAATATCTTTAATTTTACTATTTTTTAGTGCACTCTCGATTTCAGTTGTTATATTTTGTACACGTTCAGAATCTACTGATTTCTCAATAACTGCGGTTATACTTTCAAGGACTTCATTAATAATTTTATTTTTTTCTTTTGTATTAGCATCTTCACCAACTTTGAAATCTCTCCCGTTTTCAAAATCTTCAACTCGTCCTGTACTTTCATCAAAATAAGGCCAATATGTCCCACCTTTAAACTTAGGAACATCATTCGAACCTATTGCTAAAATATTTTTATCTTTAGCAACAACTGCACCAACTTGTCTAGATAAATCAGCAGATCGAACACTAGCTGTAAAAGACATATATGTTGCAAATTCATTGAATGTTGGTGTTATATAAGGATTTTGGAAAACTATACTTAAGAATCTAAAACAGGCTTCTTTTAACTCGTTGTGATTCGAATCAAATTTTAAAAAGTAATCTGCTAAATGAAAGGCCTCTCTTGTATGCTGTCCATAAGCATTTTTTTCACCCTCATCTCTTTCAATTAGTTGAGTGGCTTTATCTTCACTAATTCCATGTTCATGAACTAAGGAATTAATTCGCGCTGTTTTTGATTCATATAAGGAAAGTTGAAAAAAACCATTTGTATATATTTGACGTAATGCTTTAATTTCATCTTCATGTTTTAAAGAATCAACAATATAGGCCACACGTCTTTGATTCGTATTTTTTCCAGAGTTGATTTTAGCCCATTCTTGTCTTCGTTGATGAATTTCCTTTGTCACTTGTAAGGCAATAAAATCATGATCTTCAAATCTTAATTCATTTCCCTTATCCATGAATTGAGAAATTCGTTCGAAGGTGTTATTAAAACTATGTCCTTCAGGAAAATGTTTAGCCAAAATATTTTTTGAAACTTTAATAACTTCTACTTCATATTTAAATTTTTCTTCTAGTAAGCTTTTGGTGATATTTGTTAGGGGTGTAAGACTGCTTCCTACAGCCCCAACCAAACCAATAATCAATTCATTGCTTGTAATTTGAATTTCTTCCAGCATTTTATTCTCAATAAAAATATAAGCTTACATATTTTTATAACTAAACTGAATAAAAATCAACCATAAATCAAAGATTTATTATGAGCATTTTGCTGTTTGGAAGTTTTTGGTATTTTTACCGCGCGCACACTGGTAAGAGGTTTTCGTCGCAGTTTTTTTCCAGTCGCCATCGACCAACTTAAAGTTATACACGGTACGCACCGACTTTACTGAA
>JAVXTS010000099.1:0-1773 GCA_036642535.1 Eubacterium sp.
ATAAGCCAAAAATTATATGTAGAAAACAATGCAAAATTTAATGCAAAAAGAACAGGCTACGACACTTAGTCGTGCCACGCTGATGTTTCCATTGGCATTGGTACTGTTCGAATTTTCAGTCTATATCGGCAATGACTTGGTACAACCTGCCATGCTTGCGATTACCAAAGACTTTGGTGTAAGCAGTGTTTGGGCGCCATCTTCCATGTCCTTCTATTTACTAGGAGGGGCGTGTGTTGCATGGCTCATGGGCCCATTGTCTGACCGATTCGGTCGTAAAAAAGTTCTATTAACAGGCGTAGCATTCTTTGTCATCACCTGTTTATTGATTCTATTCACACACACCATTGAAAGCTTTTTGGCTTTAAGATTTTTACAAGGTTTTGGTTTATCTGTAATTGCTGCTGTTGGTTATGCTGCGATTCAAGAAACTTTTGAAGAACGTGATGCCATTAAAGTCATGGCATTGATGGCGAATATTTCCTTACTTGCGCCCTTATTAGGGCCTGTATTCGGTGCATTCCTCATCGACCATGTGTCATGGCATTGGGGCTTTATTGGGATTGCATTTCTGGCTTTTCTCAGCTGGTTTGGGTTAAAAGCCAAAATGCCAGATCGCAAAGTGAGTATTCCCAAACAACCTTTAAGTTATATCTGGGATGACTATAAACAAGTCTTTAAGAATAAGACCTTTATCGGGATGACTTTCGGTTTGCCGATGCTCGCCATGCCTTTAATGCTATGGATTGCATTATCGCCTGTTATGCTTGTAGAGGAATTAGGACTGAGCAGCGTGCAATATGGATTGGCACAATTCCCGGTTTTAGGTGGGTTGATTGTCGGTAATATCGTGCTCATCAAAGTGATTGATCGCTATGCCTTAGGTAAAACCGTATTGATCGGTCTACCACTGATGTTATTGGGTACGCTCATCGTGTTTTTAGGTGTGATTTGGCGAGAATACTTTCTACACTGTGTCATTCTTGGGATGACTTTAGTCAGTTTTGGTGAGGGGATTAGTTTCTCTGTACTGTATCGTTTTGCACTGATGTCTTCTGAAATATCGAAAGGCACAGTTGCCGCAGCTGTTTCAGTATTGATGATGTTTACTTTTTTCTTTGTAATTGAGTTGGTTCGTGTGTTGTATGAGCATTTCCATCTTTGGGCTTATGCATTGTCATGCTTAACATTGATTATTTTATGGTTCACTTTCCCACGAGTAACTTTGAAAAAAATTATGCTGGGTAGAAAGGAACGAGGTGAATTCTAAGTTTTTAGATGATTGCTTCATATTTCTACAGCATCTTTCCGCTTAAAACAAAGGGAGATAAAAATCTCCCTTTGTTTCACGATCATATTCAAAAATAACATTTTATAGGCGACAAAATTGAATTTTAATTTTGTGCAAATTTCTTCAATTTATGATCAAAAACAAATGGCCCAAACGGCAAAATGGATGCAATTAGACCGAGGATAAACATCTTAATTGACCATTTCTGCTTTTCACATACCACAAATAAAACAGCAAGAAATGCAATAAAAAGTACGCCGTGTCCCATGCCGACATATTTGACTAAAATAGGATTACCCCAAATATATTTCATTGGCATAGCAACAAAGAGGAGAAGAAGAAAGGAAATACCTTCGAGAAAACCAACAATACGTAAAGATTTGATATTCATGGTCACTATTTAAAAATGAGAATGAGTTGCGAGTGTAACGTAATTCGATGAAAAGTTGGGCGAAATTATAAAATTGATGAAGTTGAATGCT
>JAVXTS010000100.1:0-1679 GCA_036642535.1 Eubacterium sp.
AAAGGGATTGCAGATATCACCAATGCTCCTGAAGGCGATGGTCGAGTTATTTTTGGTGAAGACCAACGACCGTATCGGGTTGTTGCTATGGCAGATGAGAATCCAGAATATAAATCAGAGTGGGCAATGGATGATTTTGAAGCATCGTATCAGCAAGCACTAAAGGAACAAAATAAATGAATAGTGCCGAGAAGAAGATAGCTGTTATTGAAATTGGTACTGATATTTGGAATAGAGCGAAGCAAGCGGGTAATCAAATCGCAGATGGTGCAAAACAAGTTAAAGATGGTGTGGTGAGTGGTGGAAAATGGATTGGTGGTGCTTTACAAGGGGAGTTTAATGATAAGGCCAGTATTGGACAGATCTTTGTCGATGCGGCATTAAGCATGTTTCCTGTTGCAGGAGAAATAACGGCGGCACGAGACTTAGTTGCAATATTGTTGAAGATGGCGGATGACAAGAAACAAGCCTCAGATATAATCAATTGGGTCAAAATTATTCTATGTTTATTGCCTATTATCCCTATTTTTGGAGGTATTTTAAAAGGTGTTGGTCGTCTCTTAATTATTGTTATAAAAGATGCAACAAAAGCTGCTGAGGTTGCCGCTGCTATACTCGCTTTTTTAAGAAAAATGGGCTACGGAAACTCAGTTGCATTTATTCAAAAACTTAATTTTGCTCAGTATCAAGGTAAAATTTTAGCTGAATTTAAGAATGGCATCTCTCGTATGAAAGAGGGATTTACTTTTATTAACCAAAAAATGGGTAAAGCGTTACCTGAAAGTGTCAGTGTTTATGTCAATTCAATGGGGCCAAAATTGGATGAGTTGGGACGTCTTGCGGACAAGATGATTCCTGCTGCTATCAAAGAACTAGACCAAGCTTTAAATAAAGTTCGTTCTGAAGTCATTCGGCAGATGAATGAAGCAGGTGCAAAGATTGGTGGTACTCAAACCAAAGTCATGACAACCGAAGCGCGTTTAAGTTCAACTGCTTCTAAGCTGATTGCAAGTAAGGGACACACGCCTGCGCCTTTGAGTCATTTTAAGCCAGTAGAAGGCTATACTGATTTAAGGAAAAATCTTAGTTGGGTTATTAGTACATTTAGTGAAAAGGCACCAATAAAAGCAAAGACGTTTAAACCAGGAGAAAAAATAAATATTAACCGAGTACTAGATTCATCTGATCCAAAACCTTTTGGATTATTTTGGGGGGATAAACTACCTAAAAATGGCACTGAGTGGCGGTTAGATTGTGCTGTTAAATCAGAATGGTCAAAGAATGGAATTTATATTGAATTGCAGAGGATTCCTACAGTAAATGAGCTAAAGTCTATGGGGATAAATGTGCCGAAAGATTGGGGTGGATTAAAAGGATGGGAGGGGAAAATTGCAGAGCAAGTTGATTTAGAAAATAAACTTGGGACAGGACTGTTACTACCAGGCGGTGCTACACAACTAGTGATTGATTTTTATCACCCAAGTAATATTCCTATAAAACAGTATATTGAAAAAATTTCACAAGGGTATAAAAAGACCCATTGGCCCGATGCCATTTTACCAACTGATAATTCAATAACTGTAAAATATTTGAAGAAATTAGAGCATTCTAAAAAAATTGCACAGCAAGGCCAAGCAGCGAGAAGCACTTCAACTACTGGGCGCGCAAATAATCGAAAT
>JAVXTS010000101.1:0-1545 GCA_036642535.1 Eubacterium sp.
ATATTTCCGATGTCGTACAGCAGCAAATTGTGCAGTCAGGAATTGCACCTTTTTTAAAAGATCAGCATGAGCTGACGATTGAGTTCTTAAAACATGTCATATTGCAATGGCAAGTGATTCAATCTGAATATCAAGGAAAAATGCAAAAATGGCTGCAGGATAAAATTGATAATGCGAAACAAAGCAATCAACCATTTGCGTCTTTTGAAGTAGAACAAGATTTCGACTTTAAATATTCAGGTGAATTGGTTATTCATAATGCATGGCATGAGAGATTAGATACATGGAAACAGCTAAACAGTGTATTTGGTGATTTAAGTCAAATGCTTGGGCGTGATGTGGATATAACTAAAGGTATTCTTAAACATCAAAATTGGCGTCATATTGAACGATTACAAGAACTGTTAAAGTGTATTGATGAGTTTAAAAAAATTGTAGATGCCTTAGGGCGTTTGCAAGAAAGTATAAATAATGATGAAGAGCTTGAAAGTTTCTTCGAAAGCATTTCTCGTGTTGTAGAGGAAATTCAAGAAAAAGTTGTAGATTATGTGCCTGAAGAAATGTCTGGAATTGAGCGTAGTAGCAGTATAAGCCGCATGCTTCCACAGGAAGCATTATTTCTAGGTCACTCAAAGTTAAAAATGTTATGGCATGCTAAGCGCTATGAACAGGCTTTATTGAGTTATAAAGTACAAGGTATAGAAATTGAAAAAACATGGGGAGATATTACTGAACAGCAAGAAATAAAAAGACCTCGCCCACGGTTTGATCGTGGACCGATGCTCATTGTGATTGACACTTCTGGTTCGATGAGTGGCACACCAGAAATTATTGCGAAAGCATTAACATTACAAGCTGCCAAAAACGCACATGCAGAAAAGAGAGCATGTTACTTATATGCATTTGGTGGACAAGGACAAAGAATTGAGCATGATTTAAAGTTTACTCAAGATGGTATTCAAAAATTACTAGAGTTTTTGGGCTATTCTTTTGGTGGTGGGAATGATATTGAAACCGTTGAGTATGCTGTTAAACGATTAGAAGAAGAACAATGGAAAAAAGCCGATGTGATGATCGTTAGTGATGGTGAATGGACAGCTTCTTCTCATATTGAACAGATTGTAAAATCTTCTGCGGAAAAGGGTACTCGTTTCCATGGGGTACAAGTTGGTGGGAATGGGCAAGGGTTAAAACAGTTATGCAAAAATACTTATAGCTTTAAAAACTGGGATAAAATTAAAAAATGAACACAGGATTAATCGTAAATTATTTGATGATGTTAATTGTAAAGTTTAAGATGGAATATCATTGTGGAATGTGCCGATTCGAAACTGGCGTTTAGCCATGAGATGAGCCGATTTATTATTGAATTCGGTGACCGCCTAAGCAATCACCTTTAATTTATGAAAAGCAATTACACAAAATTATTGACAAGCTCTCAAATGGGGGTATTTCAATTAATGCCATTTCGCACTTGTTGCAAAATCCAATCCTCATATTCTTGCAGTGTTTCTCGTAGCATATCCATAGGTCGTACGATATAGT